>NZ_RXOZ01000012.1 GCF_003991205.1 Georgenia sp. SYP-B2076
CCGGCTGTCCCGGCCGGGGCGCCGGCCGCCGGCGCGCCCGCGGGTGCCGCGCACGCCCAGGCGCCCTCCGCCACCAGCCCGCAGGGCCCCGGCGCCCCCGCCACGCCGTCCCGCACGACCGCCGCGCACCCGGACCGGTCGGGCTCCGCGTCGGGCGGCGAACCGGCCGACGACTACCCGCTCCCGCCCGAGCCCGTGGACGACGACCCCGGCCCGGAGCCGTACGAGGACGGTCCCGCCGGCTCCCACCGCACAGCGGCCGAGGCGCCCGTGAGCACGGCGGCGCCGCGTGCGACCGCCCCGCGGCCCGCGGCGGAGCCCTCGCGCCGCCCGGCCGTCGCCCCCGCCGACGACGTCGCCTCGCGTGACGACCCCGACGCCGAGGGCTCCGGCCTCGTGGGTGCGCCGCTGGTCGCCAAGATCCTCGGTGGGACCGTGATCGAGGAGATCGCGGTGCCGCCGCACGGGTCGGGGGCGATGTAGTGGCCGGCGTGTACGAGGGGGCCGTCCAGGACCTCATCGACGAGCTCGGCCGGCTCCCCGGGGTGGGGCCGAAGAGCGCGCAGCGCATCGCCTTCTTCGTCCTGTCCTCCGAGGCGGAGGACGTGGCGCGGCTCGCGCACGCGCTCACGGAGGTCAAGGACAAGGTCCGCTTCTGCGAGATCTGCGGCAACGTCTCCGAGAACCCGCGCTGCCGGATCTGCGAGGACCCGCGGCGCAACCCCACCGTGCTGTGCGTGGTGGAGGAGGCCAAGGACGTCGTCGCGATCGAGCGCACGCGCGAGTTCCGCGGGCGCTACCACGTGCTCGGCGGCGCCATCAACCCGATCGACGGCGTCGGCCCGGACGACCTGCGCATCCGTGAGCTCATGACCCGCCTGGCCGACGGGGAGATCGAGGAGGTCATCCTCGCGACCGACCCCAACATCGAGGGCGAGGCCACGGCCACCTATCTGGCGCGGATGCTGCGCGGGATGGGCATCGCCGTCTCTCGGCTCGCCTCGGGGCTGCCCGTGGGCGGGGACCTGGAGTACGCCGACGAGGTCACGCTCGGCCGGGCCTTCGAGGGCCGCCGCCGCATCGAGTGACCGCGGCCCGTCGGGTGCGCGGCGGGCCGCCGCCCGACCCGCGGCCCTGGCGTCGCGCCACCGCCCCGGCGTGGTGTGATGTCCGGCGTGCCTGAGATCGATGCCCTCGCCGTCGTCCTGCTCGTCCTCGCCGGGCTGACGGCCGGCTGGGTCGACGCCGTCGTCGGCGGCGGAGGGCTGATCCAGCTGCCGGCGCTGCTCCTGGTGCCCGGCATCAGCCCCGTGCAGGCCCTCGCGACCAACAAGGTGGGCTCCATCATGGGGACCTCCACCAGCGCGATCACCTACTACCGGCGCGTGGGCCCCGACCTGCGCACCGCGGCCCCGATGGCGCTGGCGGCGTTCGCCGCGGCCGTCGGCGGGGCCGCCGTGGCCAGCCGGATCCCGGCGGCCCTGTTCACGCCGGTCATCCTCGTGGTCTGCATCGCGGTGGCGGTCTGGACCCTGGCCCGGCCGAAGATCGGCCGCAAGACCGACCTGCGGTGGGAGGGGCACCGGCACGTCGGCGCCGCGCTCGTGGTCGGGCTCGTCATCGGCGCCTACGACGGCGTGCTGGGGCCCGGGACGGGCAGCTTCCTCGTCATCGCGCTCGTCGGTGTCCTCGGCTACGCGTTCCTGCCGGCCAGCGCCATCGCCAAGATCGTCAACTTCGCCACGAACCTCGGCGCGCTGGTGTTCTTCGTCCCCAACGGCGCCGTGATCTGGTCCCTCGGCCTCATCGTGGGCGGCGCCAACCTGGTCGGCGCGTACATCGGGGCCCGGATGGCGGTGGCCCGGGGCAGCGCCTTCGTCCGCGTGATCTTCGTCGTGGTCGTCAGCGCGCTCGTCGTCCGCCTCGGGTGGCAGACGGCGGGCCAGTACTGGTCGTGAGCCCCGCACCTGGGCCGACGTCCACCGTCCGGGCGGGGGCCGCCGCGCGGGGCGCGCGGCCCCCGCCAGCCGCGAGGTCCACCATGCGGATCTGACGCCGACCGGAGCGTGAGACGTCCCTACACTGGACGCCGTCAGCACCGTCGGTGGCGCCACCAGGTGGCGCCGTCGCGCCCCTTCGTCCCGGAGCACCCACGTGGCCCTCGTCGTGCAGAAGTTCGGTGGCTCGTCCGTCGCCGACGCCGCCAGCATCCAGCGCGTCGCCAGGCGCGTCGTGGCCACCAAGGAGGCCGGCAACGACGTCGTCGTCGTGGTCTCGGCCATGGGCGACACCACCGACGACCTGCTCGACCTCGCCGCCCAGATCACCGACGACGCCCCGGCCCGCGAGATGGACATCCTCCTGACCGCCGGCGAGCGCATCTCCATGGCCGTCCTCGCGATGGCGATCGACAAGCTGGGCGTCAAGGCGCGGTCCTACACCGGCCAGCAGGCGGGCCTGCGCACCGACACCCGGTACGGCAAGGCCTCCATCGTCGGCGTCGTCCCCGAGCGCGTGTCGCGGGCCATCAAGGACGGCCAGGTCGCGATCGTCGCCGGGTTCCAGGGCGTCAACGAGCTCAACGACGTCACCACCCTCGGGCGCGGCGGGTCGGACACCACCGCCGTCGCCCTCGCCGCGGCCCTGCAGGCCGACGTCTGCGAGATCTACACCGACGTCGACGGCCTGTTCACGGCCGACCCGCGTATCGTCCCCAGCGCCCGGCGCATCGAGCGCATCACCTACGAGGAGACCCTCGAGATGGCCGCCCAGGGCGCGAAGATCCTGCACCTGCGCGCGGTGGAGTACGCGCGGCGCTACAAGGTCCCGCTCCACGTCCGCTCGTCGTTCTCGTACAAGGAAGGCACCTGGGTGACCGACGCTCCCGTCGACGCCCCGGCCGAGGAGGAAGCCATGGAAGCCCCGATCATCTCCGGCGTCGCGCACGACCGCAGCCAGGGCAAGATCACCGTCGTGGGCGTGCCCGACGTCCCCGGCACCGCCGCGCACCTGTTCGAGGTGGTCGCCGCCGCGGACGCGAACATCGACATGATCGTCCAGAACGTCTCCTCCGGGGCGACGGGGCTCACGGACATCTCCTTCACGCTCCCCGAGGCGGACGGCCCGGCCACGCTCGCGGCGATCGAGGCCGCCCGGGGGCAGCTCCGGTTCACCGAGCTGCGCTACGACGACCAGATCGGCAAGCTTTCGCTCGTCGGCGCGGGCATGCGCTCGCACCCGGGCGTCTCCGCCAAGCTCTTCGGCGCGCTCTCGGCGGCCGGCGTCAACATCGAGATGATCTCGACCTCGGAGATCCGCATCTCCGTGGTCACGAGGGCACAGGACCTCGACCCCGCCGTTCGGGCGGTCCACACCGCGTTCGACCTCGACGCAGAAGAGTCCGAGGCCGTGGTCTACGGAGGGACAGGACGATGAGCACCACCACCGCAGCTTCCGCCCAGCAGGCGGGCGCCCGCGCCGGCGTCACGGTCGCCGTCGTCGGCGCCACCGGCCAGGTCGGCGCCGTCATGCGCACGCTCCTGGCGGAGCGGAACTTCCCCGCCGCCTCGGTGCGGTTCTTCTCCTCCGCGCGCTCCGCGGGCACCGTCCTGCCCTTCCGCGGCCAGGACGTCGTCGTGGAGGACGTCGCGACGGCGGACCTCGGCGGCATCGACATCGCGATCTTCTCCGCCGGCGCGACGGCCTCGCGCGAGTTCGCGCCGAAGTTCGCCGCCGCGGGCGCGGTCGTCGTCGACAACTCCTCCGCCTGGCGCAAGGACCCCGCGGTCCCGCTCGTGGTCTCCGAGGTCAACCCGCACGCCATGGCGGACCGGCCCAAGGGCATCATCGCGAACCCCAACTGCACCACGATGGCCGCGATGCCCGTGCTGAAGGTGCTGGACGCCGAGGCCGGCCTCGAGCGCCTCATCGTCTCCACCTACCAGGCCGTGTCCGGCTCCGGGCTCGCGGGCGTCAAGGAGCTCGAGACCCAGGTGCGCGCCGCCGTCGAGCAGGACTTCACCCGGCTCGCGCTGGACGGCTCGGCCGTGACCCTGCCAGCGCCCGTCAAGTACGCCGCGCCGATCGCGTTCGACGTCGTCCCCCTGGCCGGCTCGATCGTCGAGGACGGCTCGCTGGAGACGGACGAGGAGCAGAAGCTGCGCCACGAGTCGCGCAAGATCCTCGAGCTGCCCGACCTGGCGGTGGCCGGCACGTGCGTGCGCGTGCCCGTCTTCACCGGCCACGCGCTGTCCATCAACGCCGAGTTCGCGCGCCCGCTCAGCCCCGAGCGCGCGACCGAGCTGCTCGCGCAGGCCCCCGGCGTGGAGCTCTCCGACGTCCCGACGCCGCTGCAGGCCGCGGGGGCGGACCCGAGCTTCGTCGGGCGCCTGCGCACCGACCAGTCGGTGCCCGGCGGGCGGGGTCTGGCCCTGTTCGTCACGAGCGACAACCTGCGCAAGGGCGCGGCGCTGAACACCGTGCAGATCGCCGAGCTGCTCGCGAAGGAGCTCCTCGCCGTCTGACGCTCCCGGTCTGACGCCTCCTGGCCGACGCTCCCGGCGCGGTGCCCCCGGCCCGGTGCCGGCGGCCGCCGCCGCGGCCGGGAGCGTCAGCACGCCAGGGCGGGCGCGGGAGCTTGGCGCTACCCTCGCCGCATGGTCCCGAACGCGCGGCCATCCGAGGGGCACCCGCCGCCTCGCCTGCTCGTCGGGCCGCTGCTGCGCTACGTCAACGCCGACAGCGCCACCGTGTGGGTCGAGACGGACCGCCCGTGCGTCGTGGCGGTGCGCGCCGGCGGGCGGGCCGCCGAGGACCCCACCTGGACGATCCACGGCCACCACTACGCGTTGGTCGTCCTCGCTGGCCTCGCGGCGGCCTCCGAGACGCCCTACGAGGTGCGCCTGGACGGCGTGCACGTCTGGCCCGAGCCCGACAGCGACTTCCCGCCGAGCGTCATCCGCACCATCCGCCACGACCAGCGGCTCCGGCTCTCCTTCGGCTCCTGCCGGCGCAGCGCCGGCGACGACGACAAGAGCCTCGCGACCCTCGGGGCCGACGCCCTCGCGGCGCTGGCCGCGACGATGGCTGCCGCGCCCCCTGCGAGCTGGCCGGACGCGCTCTTCCTCGCCGGTGACCAGATCTACGCCGACGACCCGTCGCCGGACATCACGGCACGCCTGAAGGCGGCGCACACCGGGGGCCCGGGCCGCCACGCGGTCAGGGACGAGGTCCGCAACTTCGAGGAGTACACCTGGCTCTATCACGAGACGTGGACCACCCCGGCGGTGCGGTGGCTGCTCTCCACCGTGCCGACCTGCATGATCCTGGACGACCACGACCTGCGGGACGACTGGAACACCTCCCGCAGCTGGCGCGAGCACATGGCCACGCGGCCCTGGTGGCACGACCGGGTCACCGGCGCCTTCGCCTCGTACTGGGTGTACCAGCACCTGGGCAACCTCTCGCCGCGCGAGCTGGCCGAGGACGCGATGTTCGCCGCGGTGCGGACCACCGACGACGACGAGGAGCGGTCCCGCATCCTCGACGAGTTCGCGTGGCGCGCCGACGCCGAGCCGGGCACCGCCCGCTGGAGCTACTTCCGCGACTTCGGTGACGCTCGGCTCAGCATCCGCCTCGTCGTCATCGACTCGCGCTGCTCACGGCGCCTCGACCCGCACGACCGGGCGATGGTCGACGACGCCGAGTGGCGGTGGGTCGTGGACCACGCCCTGACCCCGCGCGAGGGCGAGCGCATCGGCCACCTCCTGGTGGGCACCACCCTGCCGGTCTTCCTGCCCCACGGCGTGCACCACCTGGAAGGCTGGAGCGAGGCGGTCAGCTCCCGGCGCGCGTGGGGGCCGGTGGCCGCCTGGTTCGGCGAGCGCGTGCGCCGCGCCGTGGACCTCGAGCACTGGGCCGCCTTCCAGCAGTCCTTCCACCAGTTCCTCGACCTGGTGCGGGCCCTGGTGGAGGCCCCGGAGCCGCCCGCGTCGGTCCTCGTACTCTCCGGCGACATCCACTCTTCCTACACCGCGCGGGCATACCTGGCCGGCGTCGACCATCCCGGCACGGCGGTGCACCAGCTGACGATGTCGCCGTTCCGCAACCCGATGCACGTCGTGGTGCGGTGGGCGCACCAGGCTCTGGAGCGGCCGCCCGTCCGGCGCACGTGGCAGCGGCTGGCGCGCCGCGCAGGCGTGGCCGACGTGCCGGTCACCTGGCAGCTCGACCACGGCCCCTGGTTCACCAACGGCGTGATGACGATCGTCATCGAAGGGTTACGCGCGAGCGTGGAGGTGGACGAGGCCCAGGTGGTGGGTGGCCGCCAGCAGCTGACCCGCCTGGTGACGGCGCCCCTGACCGCGACGGCGCGCTCGACCGCGACCGCGCGCCCGACCGCGACGACGCGCCCAACCGCGACGACGCGCGCGGCCGACCTCTCGGACCCCTAGCTCGGTGCGGGCTCCCTCACCGTCCCCGCGGGCAGGTGCAGGCGCACGAACTCCAGCTGGCGCCGCAGCTGGGCGACCTCCTCATCGTCGACCACCGACCCGTGGCCGGCCCCGAACGTGTACAGCTCCACCGGGCCGGCGTAGTCCTCGCGGGCCCGCAGCGCGCGGACGTAGCTGTGGATCTGCCCGATCGGGCAGCGGGGGTCGTTCTCCCCGGCCATGATCAGCACCGGCGCGCGGACCGCGGGCACGTACGTCAGCGGGCTGGCGGCGCGGTACGCCTCGGGCACCTCGGCCGGCGAGCCGCCGAACAGCGAACGGTCGAAGGCCTGCAGGTCCGGCATCTCCTCCGCGTACGCGGCCAGGTAGTCCGCCACCGGGACCTCGGCCAGGCCGAGCGCCCACCGGTCCGGCTGGGTGCCGAGGCCGAGGAGGGTGAGGAACCCGCCCCACGACGCCCCCGCCAACACCGAGCGGGCCGGGTCGACCACGCCGTCGGCCACGAGCTTCTCGTGCACCGCCGCGATGTCCTCGAGCTCGGTGGCCCCGACCCGCCCCTCCAGGGCGTCGCGCCACGCCGAGCCGTACCCCGTCGAGCCGCGGTAGTTCACGCTCACGACGGCGAAGCCGTGGTCCACCCAGGCGGCCAGGTAGGGCGAGAAGGAGTCGGAGCGGTGCCACGCCGGTCCGCCGTGGACGTCCACAAACACCGGCCACGGGCCGTCACCGGCCGGCAGGCGCAGCAGCGCGTGCACCGGCCCGCCCGGACCGTCGGCCCACACATCGTGGACGGGCACCGACGGCGCCGCGCGCAGCCCACCGGCGCCGAGCACCTCCCGGCCGGTCGTGGCGGAGAGCACCGTGCGCGGCGCCGCGGCGGAGGACCACCGCAGCCACACGTCGCCGTCGGGCCGGGGGGTCGCCTCGGCAACGCTCCCGTCCGCCGGGCCCACCGGCGACGTCGTCCCCGTAGCCGCGTCGCTGCGGTACAGGCGGGTCCGGGCCAGGTGGTCGACGGCGACGAGGAGCTCGCGCCCGGACGGGTACCACCACGCGTCCGTCACCTCACCGGGCAGCGGCTCGCCGTCGCCGTCGCGCAGCACGACGTCGCGGAGCAGCCCCGTGCCGAGGTCCCACACCGCCAGCTCCGCGCGGCCGCGGCGCTCGTGCCCCACGAGCAGGCGCAGGTCGCCGTCGAGCGGGGCGAAGTCGATGGCGCTGAGCCCCCTGCCGGGGCCGTCGTCGAGATCGGCCACCACCTGCCCGGTGTCGGCGCGGAGGACCCGGAGGGCCATGTGCCGGTTGTCCCCGCGCTCGGAGTGCTCGACGGCGACCAGGTTGCCGTCGTGGGACAGCGCCGCCGCCTCGGCGTCGTTGGCATGCGCGTACAGCAGCGCCGGGGCGTCCGTCCCGTGGGCGATCGCCCCCACGGGCACGTGGTGGATGGTGGTGCCGTGGGCGTCGCTGCGCCCGACGACGGCCGTGCCGTCCCGGGTGAGCAGCAGCCCCGCGGGGTAGGCGTCGGGCAGCGCGACCGGGTCCTGCACCCCCTGGCCGGGCGGCGAGCCGAAGGGCTGGCGGCGCCACCGGCCGAACTCGTCGCCGTCGGTGTCGTCGAACCACCAGAGCCACTCGCCGTGGGGGTCGATCGTCGCGGTCGTCGTCCCCTCCCGCCGGTCGGTCGCCAGGGTCAGGCGGCCCGTGCGCGCGTCCCAGGAGTGCACCTGGAGCACCCCGCGGGAGGTGGCGATGACGCAGGCGCGGTCGGGGCGGTAGAACGCCCAGTCGGGGAGGCCGACCTGGTGGGCCCGCAGCCGCAGCTCCCAGGTGGGCCGCGGCCACTGGCCCGCGTTCGTCGTCGTCATGGTCGCAGCCTAGGGCGAGGGACCCACACGCCCGCCCGTCGGCGGCCCCGGTGAGGGGCATGACCTCGCGCACCCGGCCGCCGCGCGGTCACGCGCTTGCGCCCCGACCTGGGGAGCGGTCACGCCGCGCGCCCCACCCGCGGAGCGGTCACGCGCGGGCCCTGCTCAGCCCTCCGGGCAGCCGGCCAGCTCCCGGCGGCGTGGTCCCGCCGTGCTCCAGGCGAGGCGGCGCAGCCGCTGCAGGAGCGGCGTGGGCGGGACCGCCCGGCTTCGCAGGTCGCGAAGCCGCCGGTGGTGCTCGGCCTCGGCGAGCAGCTCGTCGTGGCGGATCCGGGCAATCATGTCGTGCGGGTCCCCGGCGTACGGGCCCATGTCCATCTCCCTTCGGTGGTGACAGGCCATTCCTCCGGCGGGGCTCACCGTCGCGTCTCGCCGGCCGTCAGTGGTCGGCCGGGCTGTCGTGCGTCGCGTGGCTCCCGGGCGCCGCGCGGTGGGTGAACGCGTGCCCGCGGTCGTCATCTCCGATGACGCGCAGCAGGTAGGCCGTATAAGCGGCGGCGAGGAGGACGGCGAGGACGATCAGGAGAGCCATGAGGAAAGTCATGGCAGAAATCATCACTCCGTTGAAATACCGCCAACAGTGGCAGGCCTGCCTCGTTCCATCGGTTTTCTGCCATGTCTGTGCCACGATGGCGAACATGATCAGCAACGTGGCCGCGATCGTGTACGACGGCGTCGCCCCCTTCGAGCTCGGCGTGGTCTGCGAGGCGTGGGGCACGGACCGCTCGGACATGGGGCTGCCGGTGTTCGACTTCGCGGTCTGCGCGCCACGAAGGGGCGTCGTGCCGACCAGCGTCGGGTACGACCTCCAGATCCGCCACGACCTCGGACGCGTGGCCGAGGCCGATCTCGTCGTCGTGCCCGCTGTCCCCCGTTCCGCGGACGTCCCGGCCGAGGTGGTCACGGCGCTGCGCCTGGCGTACGAGCGCGGCGCCCGCATCATGTCCGTGTGCTCCGGCGTCTTCGCGCTCGGCGCTGCCGGGCTGCTCGACGGCCGGGACTGCACAACCCACTGGATGTACACCGACGAGCTCGCGGCGCGGTTCCCGACGGCCCACGTGATCCCGGAGGTGCTCTACGTCGACGCCGACCCGGTCCTCACGAGCGCCGGCACCGCGGCCGGGCTCGACGCGAGCCTGTACCTGTGGCGCAAGGAGTTCGGCTCCGCGATGGCGAACATGGTGGCCCGGCGCATGGTGGTCCCCCCGCAGCGTGACGGCGGCCAGGCGCAGTTCATCCACAACGCGATCCCGGGCTGCGACGCGGAGACGCTCGGCCCGCTCCTGACGTGGATCACCGAGCACCTCGACGAGCCGTTGGACGTGGGGTCCCTCGCCGCGCGGTCGTCGATGTCTGCGCGGACCTTCGCGCGGCGGTTCCGCGCGGAGACGGGCACGACGCCGCACGCGTGGATCACCCAGCAGCGGGTCCGGCGCGCGGAACAGCTCCTGGAGGAGACGGACCACCCGGTGGAGCGGGTCGCCGCCGAGGTCGGCTTCGGCAACGCCGCGGCGCTGCGTCAGCACCTCCGCCACGTGCGTGGGCTGAACCCGCAGCAGTACCGGCGTCGGTTCCGGGTGGAGGCGCCCGGCGGGCAGGTGGTCAGCGCCTGAAGTAAGGCCCCGCCGACGGGTTGTCCCGGAACGCCAGCGCGTGCGTGAGCCGCTCGCGAGAGCTCGCGGTCAGGTCGGCCGGGACGGCATCGAGGGCGAACCAGCCGACGGCGAGCGACTCGTCATCGGCCACGTGCGCCTCCCCGCCGGTTGCCTCGCACCAGAAGGTGAGGTCGAGGTACTGGGAGCGGTCGCCGTTCGGGTACTGGACCACCGAGCCGGAGGTCACCGACGTCAGGGCCAGGACCCGGGCGCGCACCCCGGTCTCCTCGCCGATCTCGCGGACCAGCCCGACCGCCGGCTGCTCGCCGGGCTCGAGGATGCCCGACGGCAGGGCCCACCGCCCGCTGTCGGAGCGCTGGCCCAGCAGCACCCGGCCGGCGTCGTCCAGGACGACGCCGGTGACGCCCGGCAGCCAGAGCAGGTCGGTGCCGATGCGGGAGCGCAGGACGGTGATGAAGTCCGGGACGGGCATGCCGCCGAGCCTAGTGCGGCGGCTAGATGATGCCCGCGGAGCCCAGCGCGCTGCCGACGAGGAACGTCGCGGCGAGCGCCACGGCCCCGCCGACGACCACGCGCGTCGCCGCCCGGAGCTTCGACCCGCCGCCGATCCACGCGGCGACGGCGCCCGTCAGCGCCAGGGCGGCAAGCGTGACGAGGAAGGCCACCGGGACGCGCACACCCGCGGGCGGGAGCAGGATCGCGAGGAGCGGCAGGACCGCGCCGACGGTGAAGGCCACGGCCGAGGCCAGCGCGGCGTGCCACGGGCTGGCCACGTCGTCCTGGTCGATGTTGAGCTTGGCGCGCAGGTGGGCGTCCAGGGCGTCGCGCGCGGTGAGCTCCTCGGCGACCCGGCGCGCGGTCGCGGGCGAGATGCCGCGGCCCTCGTAGACCGCGGCGAGCTGGGCGAGCTCCCCGGCCGGGTCCGTCGCGAGGGCGCGGCGCTCGCGCTCGATGTGGCTGCGTTCGCTGTCGCGCTGGCTGGAGACTGAGACGTACTCGCCGAGCGCCATGGACACGGCTCCGCCGACCGCCGCTGCCAGGCCGGCGGTCAGGATCGGTCCGGTCGACGCCGTCGCCCCCGCCACACCGACGACGACGGCGGCCGTGGAGACGATCCCGTCGTTCGCCCCCAGCACGCCGGCGCGCAGTGAGTTGAGCCGCTGCGCGAGGTTGCCACGCGGGTGCGGCTCGGGCCGGTCGTGGTCGTCGGGGGCGGCGTGCCGCTGCGTGGTGGGGCGCGGGTGCGCGGCGGTGGCGCTCGGCCCGGCTGACGGCGTGGAGGCGTGGTCGGTGTGCGGGCGTGCGGCGGGTCGGGGCTCGTGGACGGCGGTGATGTGGGGCTGCTCCTTCTGGCGGCGCGCGATCATGGATCCGGTCATATCGCGTAGGGAATCATCGCCGCCGCCGGCGCCGCAACGAAGGGGAGGTATCCCTAAGTGACGGGCGTCTCGGCGTGTGGCGGCGTAGACGGCGAGGGCCGCCGAGGGGCAGTGCCCCCTCGACGGCCCCTCGGGCGGCCCCGCGTCGCGCGGGCGGAGCGGTCAGGCGTGCCCGATCTTCTTGCCGTCGGCACGCCACGCGACGGCGATCGAGGGGCGCGGGATGGCGGTGCCGCCGTCGGGCCAGTGCGAGGTGGGCGTCTCGAACGCGGCCCCGTCCGTCTCGCCGGGGTGCTGGACGCAAACGAGGACGCGGTCGTCCTCGACCCACGGCCCGCAGGCCTCCGCGCCGCGCGGCACGGTGAGGAACTGCTTGACCTGACCGCGGAACTCGCCCTCGACCGCGACGCCGAACAGGCCGTCGTTGCTGCCCAGCGCGTTGCCGTCGGTGCTGATCCAGAGGTTCCCGTACTTGTCGAAGGTGACGTTGTCCGGGCAGGAGATCGGCGAGACCTGGGACTTGTCGAACCCGGCGAAGTAGGTGCCCGGGTCGTTCGGGTCCCCGCACAGCAGGAAGATCCGCCAGCCGAACGCCAGCTCACCGGCGTCGTTGCGTCGCTCGGCGACCTCGACCACGTGGCCGTGGCGGTTCTTGGTGCGGGGGTTGGCCTCGTCCGCGCCGGCCTGGCCCACGACGCCGCGGTTGGAGTTGTTCGTCAGGGCGAGGTAGACCACGCCCGACCTGGGGCTCGGCTCGACGTCCTCGGGGCGGTCCATCTTCGTCGCACCCACGGCGTCGCCCGCCTGGCGGGTGAAGGTGAGGACCTCGACGCCGGACATGCCGGGCACGTGCGAGACGGCCTCGGAGCCGGTGGAGGTCACCAGCGGGATCCACTCGCCGCCGCCGTCGAAGGCGCCGTCGGAGGGCAGCGCGCCGTCGCCCGTGATCTCCGCGGCGGGCGAGCTCCCGGTGAACCGGGCGACGTAGAGGGTGCCGTTGTCCAGCAGGTCGGCGTTGCGCCGGTCGTCGCCCCTGCGGTAGCGCCCGGTGGAGACGAACTTGTAGAAGTAGTCGAAGCGCTCGTCGTCGCCCATGTAGACCGCGACCCGGCCGTCCCGGGTGAGCCGGGTCGTGGCCGCCTCGTGCTTGAACCGGCCCAGCGCGGTGCGCTTGCGCGGCGTGGAGGTGGGGTCGTAGGGGTCGATCTCGACGATCCACCCGAAGCGGTTGGCCTCGTTGGGCTCCTTGGTGAGGTCGAACCGGTCGTCGAAGCGCTCCCACTTGCGTTCGCTGGCGCCGCCGGACATGCCGTAGCGGCGCAGGCGCTCCTTGACCACCGGGTCGGCGACGGAGGCGGCGTGGGCGAAGTACTGGTTGAAGTTCTCCTCCGCCGTCAGCCACGTGCCCCACTGCGTGAGGCCGCCGGAGCAGTTGTTGAGCGTGCCCAGGACGGTGCGGCCCTCGGGGTCCGCGCCCGTCCGGACGACGGGGGAGCCGGCGACCGGGCCGCTGAGCTCGAACGCCGTGCCGGTATGGAACCGGCGGTTGAGGCGGTGGCCGACGACCGGGTCGAGCGCACCGGAGCGCTTGCCGCGCCGGCCCGAGGTGACGGCGACGATGCTCAGGCCGTGGGCGGCCCAGGCGGTCGCGACCTGCTCGGCGGTGGGGTTGTCCGGGTCGTAGCCGGGGAACATCATGCCCTCGGTGGTGTACTCGTGGTTGGCCACGAGCAGGAAGTCCTGCCGCCCCTTGAGGGGGAGGAGCCCGAGGTAGTCGCAGTTGTAGCCGAACTGGCGCTGCTGCGCCTCGGCGCTCTGGTTCGCCGGGTCGAAGGCGGGGGCGTCGGTGAAGAGCGGGTCGCCCCAGCGGAGCACGATGTCCTGGAGGTACCCGGGCGGCGGCGTGAGGACGTCCGCCGTGTTGGGCGCGACGGCGTCGAACCGGAGGCCGGGGGCGCCGGCAGGCGCGCCGTTGCCCGGGCCGCCCTTCCCCGGGGCCGCCATGGCGGGCTCCTGGCCGAGGGCGGTGGTCGCGGCGCCCGTGACGGCGATCACGGCGCCGGCCTTGAGGAGGCTGCGCCGGGAGACGGCGCTCGCGACGACATCGCCGAAGTAGTCGTTGCCGGACGTGTTGGGGATGTCGTGGAAGCACGCGTCGCCGCAACGGTACCGGCACGTCATGGCCGAGCGGCCGCCGGGGTGGGCGCTCAGCAGCGGGAGGAGGCGGCGGCGTGGGGTGGTCTCGGTCATCGTTCGCTCCTTGAGGTGGGATCCGCGCCGACCGTACGGAACACACATGTCCGGAAAGTGGACGGCCGGGTGAACGCCGCACGTCGGGCGGGTGGCCCGCCGGTGTCCCGGCGCTTACCGCGGTGCCGGGAGCCATTCACGTCGCGTTCAACGGGGCCTCCTAGGTTGTGCCGCTGTGACTGTGACTGCGCCGCCCGCCGGCGGCCTGCTGGCCTCCTGGACCCTGAGCGTGCACGCCGGCCCCGTGCCCGCCGACGTGGTCGACGACGTGGCGCGCCTGCGGGGCGAGGACCCCCGCCTGGCCGCGCGGGCCGCCCACGCGTCCGCGCACGCCCGGGCGCAGGCCGAGGGGCGCCTCGTCGGCTTCTGCCTGGCTGAGGAGCCGAACACCGCCCCCGGCGCGTCGTGGGCGCACCACGCCTTCCCCGACCGGCCCGAGCTCGGCGCGCTCGTGGTGGACCCCGCCTGGCGCGGCCGCGGCCTGGGCCGGGGGCTCGTCGCCGCGCTCGCCGGGCACCTGACCGGCGCCGGCCGGGTCCCGATCGGCGTCACCGCGACGGACAGCCGAGCGGTGGCCATCAACCGGTGGCTGGGCGCGCGGGTCGTCGGCGCGTTCGTCCGTGACGGCCACGAGCGCTGGGTGTGGGAGTTCCCCGCCGCCGGGTGACCACCCAATTACGGACGAAGAAACCGCGCAAGTACGCCATGGGAAAGGCTGTGTGCGGCAAGGTGGGCGGTGGAAGCAGTCATGCGGTTCCCCGCACCTCGCGGCGAGGCGCCGTCGCACCTTCACCACCGTCGCACCGATCACCAGGAGGCCCCCGTGCTCACATCCAGCCGCATCCGTACGCGAACCGGCGAGGCCGTCCGATGACCGCGTTCCTGATCATCGGTGGCATCGGCCTGCTCGTCCTCGTCGTGTCACTGACGGTGGGGGAGATCTTCGACGCCTTCGACTCACTCGAGGTCGGTCTCTCCTCGAGCGCCCTCGGCGCCGCGCTGACGACGCTGGGCACCGTCGGCGTGCTCGCGACGTCGCTGGGGGCGAGCGCCCTCGTGGCCGCGCTCGTCGCCGTCGCCGCCGGCGCCGTGGCTGCGTTCATCGTCCAGAAGGCCATCACGGCCCTGGTGCGCTCCGGCGACGGCGACACCTCCTACGACGTCGTCGGCCTGGAGGGCTCGCTCACGGCGACCACCGGCCCGGCGAGCGGCCAGGTGCGCCTCGACGACCCGCGGGAGGTGGAGTCCCGCCTGGCGTGGTCCGACACCGAGCTGGCCCCGGGCACACGGGTCCGCGTCGTCTCCCGGGCCGGGGCACGGGTCAAGGTCACCGCGGTCTGACTCCCCACGGCCCTCTCACTCCCCACGCGCCCGCGACCGCCGGGCGCGCCATCTCGAACGAAGGAACCCCATGTCCCTGTTCTCGGAGAACGCCACGGCGCTGTCCGTCGTCGTGCTGCTGGTCGTCGTGTTTGCCGTGGTCGCCCTCATCACGAAGCGCATCCGCCGCGTCCCGCCCAACCAGGCCCTCATCATCGTCGGCCGCGGCGCCGGGAAGGGGGACAAGTCCGCCACCGACAGCCAGAAGGTCGTCATCGGCGGCCGCGTGTTCGTCTGGCCCGTCCTCCAGGAGGCGTTCCCGGTCTCGCTCGAGCAGCGCCAGCTCTCGCTGACCGTGGAGGGCGTCGACAGCAAGTTCATCGCGGTGTCCGTCAAGGCCTCCGTGCTGTTCAAGGTCCGCGGTGACGAGGAGGGCGTCCGCCGCGCGGGCCAGCGGTTCATGTCGCAGCAGGCCACCCTCGAGGAGCCGCTGCGTCAGGCGCTGGAGGGGGCGCTGCGTCCCGTCCTCGGCTCCATGACGGTCGAGGAGATCATCTCCGACCGGCAGGCGCTGCAGGACAAGGTCGTCCAGTCGATCACGCCGGACCTGCAGGAGCAGGGCTTCCAGCTCGACCTGGTGAACCTCTCCGACATCTCCACGCCCGGGTCGGACTACCTCGGCAACCTGGGCCGCGCCCAGGCCGCCGAGGCCCGCCAGGTCGCGGAGGTCAAGGAGGCCCAGGCTCGGCTGACGTCCGAGACGGCCCAGCTGGAGGCCCAGGAGCGGATCGCGGAGCGTCAGCGCGACCTCTCGCTCAAGCAGGCGACCATCAAGGCGGAGACCGACAAGGCCAACGCCGAGGCGGACGCCGCCGGTCAGCTGGCCCGCGCCGAGCAGGACCGGGTCGTCGCCGCGCAGCAGCGTGAGGCGCTGCTGGAGCAGGCCCGGGTGACCGAGCAGCAGCTCGACATCGACGTCCGTAAGCCCGCCGACGCCGCCGCGTACGCCGCGGCCAAGGAGGCCGAGGGTGAGCGTGACGCGAAGAAGGCGGAGACGGAGGCCGAGGCGTTCCAGCGCACGACCATCGCCCAGGCGAACCTCGCCGCCCAGCGCAACGAGGCAGAGGCGATCGAGGCCCTGGGCAACGCCCGGGCAGCGGCAGCCAAGGCCGAGGGCCTGGCGGTGGCGGCCTCCACCGAGGCGCAGGCCAAGGCGCTGGCCGAGCAGGGGCAGGCGGTCATCATGCAGCAGGTCGTCTCGCTGCTGCCGGACATCATGCGCGCCGCCGCCGAGCCGGTCTCCAACATCGACCACCTCACGGTCATCTCCACCGACGGCGCCGGAGCGGTGACCAAGGTCGCCGGTCAGGCGCTGGGGGAGGGGCAACAGGTGATCAAGTCCCTGACCGGCCTCGACCTGGCCGGCCTGTTCTCGGCCTTCACCGGCAAGGCGCCGTCCGGCAACGGCAGCTCGACGCCGGAGAGTACCATCGCGTCGAGCTGACACGCACCGCTACGACAGGCCGGCACCCGTTGCGGGTGCCGGCCTTTGCGCGCCAGGGCATCGCGTCCGGCGCGGCCGGGCGCAACGGCAGGGCGGGACAACGAGCAAGGGCCGCCTCCCGCACCTGCGGGAGGCGGCCCTTCCGGGTCGGGGTGACAGGATTTGAACCTGCGGCCTCTTCGTCCCGAACGAAGCGCGCTACCAAGCTGCGCCACACCCCGGTGGAACCGCATCAGAATAGCGGAGGCAGGGGGTGTCCGTGAAACCGGATCCCCCGGATGAGACGGACGCCACGTCCCGGGGCCGACTCGGCGGCCGCCGTCGGGCGCCGCGGGACGACGCCGGAGGCCGTGTGTCGCCGGACGGCGCCCGACGTCGCGGGACGGCGCCGGGGGCCATGGGGCCCGCCGCCGCCTGACGCCGGGCGGGACCGACGCCGCTACGCGGGACGGGGGACGAGGGTGAGGAGGCACGCCTCCGGCCGGCACGCGAAACGCACCGGGGCGTATGGGCTCGTGCCGAGGCCCGCGCTGACGTGCAGCCACGTCGAGTCCTCGCCCCCGCGGGCGCCCGGGCGAGGGCCGGGCCAGCCGTGCAGACCGCTGGCCCGCGAGCGGTCCAGGTCGGAGTTGGTCACGAGAGCGCCGAAGCCGGGCACGCACAGCTGCCCGCCGTGCGTGTGCCCGGCGAGGACGAGGTCGCACCCGTCGGCGTGCATCGCGTCCAGCACCCGCCGGTACGGGGCGTGCGTGACCCCCAGGCGGAGGCGCGGGCGTCCGGCGGTGCCCGGGTGCGCTCCACGGGTGCCGGCGGCGCCGTCCGGGGCTGGGAACCTGTCGTACTCCAGGTGCGGGTCGTCGACCCCCACGAACGAAAGGTCCGTCCCCGCGACGGTCACGGCGTCGCGGCGATTGGTCAGGTCCTGCCAGCCGGCGCGGCGGAAGGCGTCCGCGAGCTCCTCGGCGGGCAGGTGGACCCGTTCGTCACCGGGGTCCGTGCGGGCGTCCGGCAGGAGGTAGCGTGCCGGGTTCTTCGGGTAGGGCGCGAAGTAGTCGTTGGAGCCGAGGACGAACGCGCCGGGCCGCTCGAGCAGCGGCGCGTACGCCTCGAGGACGGAGGGCATCGCGTCCGGGTGCGCCATGTTGTCGCCCGTGGTGATCACCAGGTCCGGCTCGAGCCGGCCCAGGTCGCGCACCCACGCGACCTTGTGCCGCTGGCTCGGGACGAGGTGCAGGTCGGACAGGTGCAGCACGCGCAGCGGTCGGGCGCCCGCGGGCAGCACGGGCACCTCATGCGTGCGCAGGGCGAACATCGACGTCTCCGCGAGCGCCCACGCCAGCGACCCAAGGCCGGCGAGTGCTGTCGCGCCGGCCAGCCGGGCGCCCCAGGCGCTCAGTTCCGGGCCCCGAAGTACTCGTCCCAGCCGCTCCAGGCCCGCCGCGGTGTCAGCACGCCCTGCGCGCTGGGCTGCGCGTCGCCCGCCGCGGGGGCGGGTGGCCCGGGAGCCTCGGGGGCCGGGGCGGGCGCCGGCCCGGCGCTGGGCAGCAGCGTCACCGTCGACCCGTTGGCCACCGGCGCGCCCGCGCGGGGCGCGGTGGCGGCGACGATGCCGGCCGGCCGGTCGGACGCGATGGCGTCGCCGACGCTGACGCGGAAGCCGCCACCGGACAGTGCCGCGCGCGCGTCCTCGACGGAACGGCCCGTGACGTTGGGGACGGGCACGCGCTCGCCGAAGATCTGCCGGGAGGGGGCCGCCGGGAACGGGACGACCGGGGCACCGTCGAGCGCCTTGGTCATGTAGGCCTTCCAGGTCTTGGCGGGGAAGGACCCGCCGTACACCCACTTCTGTCTCGTCCCGTTGATGGTCGACCCCATCATCGAGACGTCGCCCTGCGAGTGGCCCATCCACACCGCGGCGGCCAGCTGGGGGGTGAACCCCACGAACCAGGCGTGCGCGTCGTCGTTCGCCGTTCCCGTCTTGCCGGCAGCGGGCCGGCCGGGCAGCACGGCGCTGCGCCCGGTCGAGAAGGGCTGGTCGGAGACGACCTGCTGGAGCGCGTAGTTGACCCCGTTGACGACGTCCGGCTCGAGCACCTGCGTGCAGGTCGACTTCGGCACCGGGATGTCGTTGCCGCTGCTGTCGGTGACCTTGGTGATCGCGGCCGGCGTGCAGTACTTGCCGCCCGCGGCGAGCGTCGCGAAGGCGTTCGCCATGCCGAGCGGCGTGACCGGGTTGGTGCCGAGCACGGCGGCCGGGTTGGGCGTCAGCGCCGAGCCGTCGCCGCGCATCAGTCCCATGCTCATCGCGTTGTCGATGATGCCGCACATGTCCATCTGGTTGGCCATCTCGATGTACGACAGGTTGACCGAGAGGCGGGTGGCCTCCAGCACCGTCATCATCGGCGAGCTGGGGACGCCCTCGACGTTCGTCGCGTTGTTGTAGTCGTCGCGCATGTTCGGGGCGCAGGAGATGTTCCACGACGCGCGGGGGAAGTTCCGCTTCGTGGAGGTGACCTTGTCGTTGAGGGAGTGCCCGGTCTCGAGCCACTCGATCAGGGTGAAGACCTTGAAGGTCGATCCGGACTGGAAGCCCAGGCCGCCGCCGTGGGACAGGCCGACGCTGAGGTTGACCTGGGTGGCGCTGGAGTCGGAGTCGCTCGACGTGCCCCAGTTGGTGTTCTGCGCCATCGCGAGGATCTTGCCCGTCCCGGGCTCCACCGAGGTCAGGGCCATCTTGATCCCGGACGGGTCGTTGACCGGCACGGAGGTCGTGACGTTGTCGTACGCGGCCTGCTGCTTGACCGGGTCGAGCGTGGTGTGGATGGCGAGGCCGCCGCGGTAGAGCATGTTCTTGCGGTCGTTGAGGTCCTTGCCCCAGCCCTCGTTCTGGAGCAGGTCGTCCACGACGTACTCGCAGAAGTAGGCCGCGGTGCCGGCGGCGCCGCACCCGTTGGGCGCGGTCTGCACGTTCAGCATGTCCGCGATCGGGATGGCCACGGCCTCGTCGTACTCGGCCTTGGTGATGAAGCCCTGGTCGAGCATGGTGCCCAGCACCACGTTGCGCCGCTGCTGCGAGTTCTCCGGGTTGCGGACGGGGTCCCACCGCGCGGGTGACTGGGTGATGCCGGCCAGCACGGCGGACTCGGCGATGTTCAGGTCGGCGGCCGACTTGTTGAAGTAGTGCCGGGCGGCCGCCTCGACGCCGTACTGCGACGGGCCGAACTGGGCGATGTTGAGGTACCCCTCGAGGATCTTGTCCTTGCTGACCTGCTGCTCGAGCCCGATGGCGAGCCGCGCCTCGCGGAGCTTGCGGCCCATGGAGGACTCGGTCGCCTCGCGGATCGCCTTCTCGTCGCCGGAGACCCGGCCGGCGTCGATCAGCACGTTCTTCACGTACTGCTGCGTCAGGGTCGACCCGCCGGCGAGCTGGCCGCCGGCGATGTTGTTGACGGCTGCGCGGAGCATGCCCTCGGGGTCGATGCCCTTGTGCTCGTAGAACCGCTTGTCCTCCACGGCGATGACGGCGTCGCGCATGTGCTGCGAGACCTGGTCGAGGCCGACCACGATCCGGTTCTCCATGTAGAAGGAGGCGATCGTCGAGCCGTCGGCGGCGAGGATGACGCTCTGCTGGGAGGGCTCCGGGATCGCCAGCTCGCTCGGCAGGTCTTCGAAGAGCTTGGTCGAGGCGTTGCTGACCGTGCCCGCTGCGCCGACGGCGGGCATGAGGAGGCCGGCGGTGAGGACGCCTCCCAGGGCCGCGACGAGAACGAACGCGAGCAGCATCGTGAGCAGCTGCCTCGGCTTCACAGCGCGTCCGGACGACGACGGGGCTGGCGACATGGTCTAAGGGTACGTGGCCGCACTCGGCGGCGTCCCTGCCCGTCCTCGGACGCGCTGGTCGCCGTCCCCTCCTGGTCCGCGACGTGGGACGCAGAGTCCCGCCCCACGTCGGAGACGTACCACGCGCCGCGCCGTCGTTTCGGTGCGACGCTCCGAATTTCGAGAATGGGCTTCCGTGAGACCCGTCACACGCGATAGCGTCACCCGTAGACGAAAATCGTCAGTCGATTTGGCTGGGGAGCTGACGTCGAGATCCGCCCGCCGGCCGCCTGGCGGACTTGCTGTCGTTGACCGTAGGAGGACCCATGAGCGAGGACCAGACCTGGGCATCCCGTGCCGCATGCGCGGCGACGGAGCCCGACGCGTTGTTCGTGCGGGGTGCGGCCCAGCGGACCGCACGCGAGCTGTGCTTCAGCTGCCCCGTCCGGATGGAGTGCCTTGCCGACGCGCTGAGCTCGCAGACGAGCTTCGGGGTGTGGGGCGGCCTGACCGAGCGTGAGCGGCGGGCCCTGCTGCGCCGCTTCCCCGAGGTGGTGGACTGGGCCAGCTGGCTCGCCACCGAGGACGACGAGCTCATCGCCGAGATCCGCGCCCAGCGGCCGCCCCGGATCATCGCGCGCACGCGCGCCCAGCTCGTGTGACCGGGCGCGACGCCGCCCTCGCCGGGGCGCCCGGGCGAGGGTCGCGCACGGCCTTGTGGCCCGGGTGAGGGATGTGGGCGGCGCTGCCTAGGATGACGCCATGACCACATGGGAGTACGCCACGATTCCGCTGCTGACGCACAACACCAAGGCCATCCTCGACCAGTGGGGCGAGGACGGGTGGGAGCTCGTCCAGGTGGTGCCCGGGCCGAGCGGTTCCGTCAACCTCGTCGCCTACCTCAAGCGCGCCAAGGGCGAGAAGTGAGCGTCGCGGACCGTCTCGCGGAGCTCGGCCTCACCCTTCCACCCGTCGCCGCCCCCGTGGCGGCGTACGTGCCCGCGCTGCGCCACGGGGACCTCGTGTACACGTCGGGCCAGCTGCCGCTGGTGGGCGGGGCGCTGCCCGTAACCGGCAAGGTGGGGGAGTCG
This sequence comes from Georgenia sp. SYP-B2076, assembly GCF_003991205.1. Classification (GTDB taxonomy): domain Bacteria; phylum Actinomycetota; class Actinomycetes; order Actinomycetales; family Actinomycetaceae; genus Georgenia. Next base: position 21,357 of record NZ_RXOZ01000012.1, read on the forward strand.
GCCGGGTCCGTCAGCCCCGAGAGCGCGAAGGACGCCGCCCGCACGTGCGCCCTCAACGCGCTGGCCGCCGTCGCCGCCCAGGTGGGCAGCCTCGACGAGGTGGTGCGCGTGGTCAAGGTGACTGGCTTCGTCGCCTCCGAGCCCTCGTTCACGGGGCAGCCGGGCGTCATCAACGGCGCCTCGGAGCTGCTCGGGGAGATCTTCGGTGACGCCGGCGTCCACGCCCGCTCCGCCGTCGGCGTGGCCGCGCTGCCGATGGACGCGCCGGTCGAGGTCGAGATCGTGGTCGCGGTGCGCTGAACCCCCGCACGCACCGACGACGACGGCGCCGCCACCCGGTCGGGTGGCGGCGCCGTCGTCGCGCGGGGACGTCCCCGGTGGGCTCAGCGGGCCCGGCGCCGCAGCCGCTCGGTGTCCAGGAGGAGGACCGCCCGGCCCTCCAGGCGGATCCACCCGCGGGAGACGAACTCGGCGAGGGACTTGTTGACGGTCTCGCGGGAGGCGCCGACGAGCTGCGCGAGCTCCTCCTGCGTGAGGTCGTGGGGCACGTGGACGCCCTCGTCGGTGCGCTCGCCGAAGCGGTCGGCGAGGTCGAGGAGGGCCTTGGCGACGCGTCCGGGCACGTCCGAGAACACCAGGTCGGCGAGCGACTCGTTGGTGCGGCGCAGGCGCTGGGCGAGGGCCTTGAGCATGTGCTTGGCGAGCTCGGGACGCGTGTCCAGGAACTGCATGAGGTCCTTGTGCTCGAGCTCGAGCATGCGCGTCGTGGCCACCGCGGTAGCCGTGGTCGAGCGGGGGCCCGGGTCGAACAGGGTGAGCTCACCGAGGAGCTCTCCGGGGCCGAGGACGGCGATGAGGTTCTCGCGACCGTCGGGGGACGTGTGGCCGAGCTTCACCTTGCCGTCCGTGAGGATGTACAGGCGGTCGCCGGGGTCCCCCTCGTTGAAGAGCGTCTCGCCGCGGCGCAGCGTCGTCTCAGTCATCGCGGCGCGCAGCTCGGCCTGGTCCTGCTCGCCGAGTGCCTCGAAAAGTGGCACGGAGCCGATCACGTTCGTTTCCACAAGGGGTCCCATCTGCCATCGGGCGTCTGAATGCTGACGTACGGGGCGCAGCCCACATACTGGGCCCCATCCTGCCACCCCGAGTGATCGCTGGCACAGGTCAGAGCCCTGGCGTGCCCTCTACCCTGGGCGGTATGAGCGCTGCACGGGCGAGACCACGGTCGGCGAAGGCCGCGCGAGAGCAGGCGGAGGCGGTCGACGAGCTCCTCGCCCGGGCGTGGCCCGACGCGCGCTGCGAGCTCGACTTCACCACCCCGCTCGAGCTCCTCGTCGCCACCGTGCTCTCGGCCCAGACGACGGACAAACGGGTCAACGCCGTCACGCCCTCGCTGTTCGGCCGCTATCCCGACGCCGCCGCCTACGCCGGTGCGCGCCTGGAGGACCTCGAGGAGATCCTTCGACCGCTCGGGTTCTTCCGCGCCAAGGCCAAGGCGCTGCAGGGCCTCGGGGCCGCCCTGGTCGCCGAGCACGGCGGCGAGGTGCCCGGCACGCTGGAGGAGCTGGTCCGGCTGCCCGGCGTCGGGCGCAAGACGGCGAACGTGGTGCTGGGCAACGCCTTCGGTGTCCCGGGGATCACCGTGGACACGCACGTCGGGCGACTCGCCCGCCGGCTGGGCTGGACCACGCTGAAGGACCCGGTCAAGGTCGAGCGGCGCATCGCCGAGCTGCTCCCGCCGGAGGAGTGGACCATGGCGTGCCACCGGCTGATCTTCCACGGCCGGCGGGTGTGCCACTCCCGGAAGCCGGCGTGCGGGGCCTGCGTCCTGGCCGAGCTGTGCCCGTCCTACGGCGAGGGCGAGACCGACCCTGCGGCCGCCCGGGCGCTGGTGACCGTCTGACGACGCCCGGCGTCGGACCGGTGTGCCGGCGGGCCTGGCGTGCTGGCGTCGGTACTGGTCGGGTCAGGCAAGGACGGGCGCGTGCGCGCCGAGGAACTCGAGCAGCAGCTCGGTGACCCGGCCGGGCGCCTCCTCCGGGAGGAAGTGGCCCGCGCCGGGGATTACCTCCTGGCGCCACGGCCCGGCGACGTGGTCGGCGTCCCGGGCGAACGCGCCGGCCGGCATCAGCGGGTCCGCGTCCCCGCGGACGCTCAGCACGGGGACCGCGACGGGCTGGCGCACCGCGGCGAGGTAGCGGCGCCCGTCGGTCCGGGGCGTGGCGCGCACCAGCCACCGGAAGTGCTCCATGGTGCTGTGCGCAGCGAACGGCAGCCCCATGGCCTGCGTGTACAGCTCGGACTGCGACGTGGCGCCGTCGTTGCCCGGCGCCGACCACGCCCGCAGCAGCCGCGCGACGAGGTCGCCGTGCCTGAGGCTGTGCTCGGGGAACCACGGCACCTGGAAGCGGGCCAGGGCGCGCAGGGCGCGCAGGGGCACGTGGTTGCCGAACGAGTGCAGCGGCAACGGGTGGGGGTTGGCCAGCACGGCGACGGCGCGGGTCAGCCCCGCCGCGAAGGAGGGCATGGACCACGCCACCGTGCCGCCGAAGCCGTGGCCCACGATCACCGCGCCCGGGGCGCCGAGCGAGCGGATCACGCCGGCGACGTCGCGCGCGAACACGGCGGTCTCGTGGCGCTGCGGGGGCTTGTCCGAGCCCGCGAAGCCGCGCAGGTCCATGGCCGCGACCCGGTAGCCGGCCTCGGCCAGCGCGGGGATCTGGTGGCGCCACGCCCACCAGAACTGCGGGAAGGCGTGCAGGAGGACCACCAGCGGGCGCGCCGGGTCCTGGGGTCCGGCGAGGACCACATGGAACTGGGCGCCGTTGGCGGGGATGTTGTGGTGTTCCCACGGCCCGGGGACCAGGACACAGCTCGAGTCGGCAACCACACGGGCACGTTACCGGGTGCGCGCCCCCGTTAGAGAGCCGCGGGCGCTCAGAGCAGCGCGAGGGCCGCCATGTACGCGGCCGTGCCGGCCACGATGCTCAGCATCGCGTTGCGCCGCCACAGGTGCAGCCCCGCGGTCACCAGGATGCCGGCGGCCTCGGGCAGCCCGTGCGGGGCGGCCGTGAGGTCGACGGCGGAGAGGGTGTAGATCACCAGGACGGCCATGACGCCCAGCGGCATGGTGCGGCCGAGGTAGGCGACCACCGGGGACTCCCGGACGCGGCGCAGCGCGAGGAAGGGCGCGAGCCGGAGCGCGTAGGTGACCGCGAAGATCACCAGGAGCGTGAGCAGCGTCTGGGCCGCGCTAGGCATGCCGCGCCCGCCGGGCCGCGAGGAGGAACCGGCCGATCAGCACCGCGACGAACGTGAGGAGCGCCACCACCAGCATGCTGCCCGGCCGGACGGCGAGCGCCAGGACCGCGCAGGCGACGGCGATCACGAGCGTGGGCACGTCGGGCGCGGCGCGGAAGGCGTCGATGGTCAGCACCACGAACACGGCCGTCAGCGCGAAGCCGAGGCCCCCGGCGTCGAGGCCCAGCGAGGCGCCGAGCAGCGCACCGGTGACCGACCCGGTGAGCCAGTAGAGGTGGCACAGCACCTCGGTGGCCAGCACACGGGTGCCGGTGAGGTCGTGGTGGGGCTTCGTGGCGAGGAGGGCGTAGGCCTCGTCGGTGAGCGCGTGGACGCCGTAGAGCCGGCCGAGCCCGGAGCGAATCTTCAGCAGCGGGAAGCTGAGCCCGTAGAACACGTGCCGGAAGTTAACGAAGAACGCGGTCGCCGCCACCTGCGCCAAACCCACACCGCCGGTGACCAGGCCGATGGCCAGGAACTCCATGGAACCGGCATAGATGAGGACCGAGAAGACCGGGGCCCACCACCAGTCCAGGCCGCTGGTGGCCAGCAGCACGCCGAACGCCGCGCCGAGCGGCAGGTAGCCCATGCCGACGCCGACGGTGTCCCGGGCGGCCCGGCCGATCTCGTGGCGGCGGTCCACGCCGTCCGTCCGGGCGTCTCCCGCACCGGGGGTGTGGGAGACGGCAGGCATGGACCCAGGCTAGGCCGTCTGGCGCGGTGGTTCACGCCCCGGGAGCGCCGGGCGAGGAACACCCGCCCGGCGCCCTACCGCTGCATCCCCGCGCTGATCCTGCTCATCACCTCGGAGTCGGCGAGGGTGGTCACGTCCCCGGCCTCGCGGCCCTCGGCGATGTCGCGGAGGAGGCGGCGCATGATCTTGCCGGACCGCGTCTTGGGCAGCTCCGCGACCACGAGGATCGAGCGCGGCTTGGCGATCGGGCCGATCTCCTTGGCCACATGGGCGCGCAGCTCGGCGACGACGTTCTCGCCGATCTCGTCGATCCGCGCTGTCGCGTCCGAGCGCAGAATGACGAACGCCACGACCGCCTGGCCGGTGGTGTCGTCCTTCGCGCCCACGACGGCGGCCTCGGCGACGATGGGGTGCGAGACGAGGGCGGACTCGATCTCCGTCGTCGAGAGCCGGTGGCCGGAGACGTTCATGACGTCGTCGACGCGGCCGAGGAGCCAGATGTCGCCGTCCTCGTCCTTCTTCGCGCCGTCACCGGCGAAGTACATCCCCTCGAAGCGGGACCAGTAGGTGTCCTGGAAGCGCTGCGGGTCGCCCCAGATGCCGCGCAGCATCGCCGGCCACGGTTCGGTGAGCACGAGATACCCGCCGCCGCCGTTGGGCACCGGGTGGCCGGCCTCGTCGAGCACCTCGGCGCTGATGCCGGGCAGCGGCGTCTGCGCGGAGCCCGGCTTGGTGGCGGTGACGCCGGGGAGCGGGGAGATCATCGCCGCGCCGGTCTCGGTCTGCCACCACGTGTCCACGACGGGGGTCCGGTCACCACCGACGACGCGCCGGTACCACATCCACGCCTCGGGGTTGATGGACTCCCCGACGCTGCCGAGGACCCGCAGGGAGGACAGGTCGTGGCGCGCGGGGTACTCCTCGCCCCACTTCATGGCGGTGCGGATCGCCGTGGGGGCGGTGTACAGGATGGAGACCTTGTACTTCTCCGCCACCGCCCACCAGCGGTCCTTGTCGGGGGTGTCCGGGGTGCCCTCGTAGATGACCTGGGTCGCGCCGTTGACCAGCGGACCGTACGTGACGTAGGTGTGGCCGGTGACCCAGCCGATATCGGCGGTGCACCAGTAGACGTCCGTCTCGGGCTTGAGGTCGAAGACGTACTTGTGGGTGAAGGCCGACTGGGTGAGGTACCCGCCGGTGGTGTGCATGATGCCCTTGGGCTTCCCGGTGGTCCCGGACGTGTAGAGGATGAACAGGGGGTGCTCGGCGTCGAGCGGCACGGGCGTGTGCTCGGGGCTGGCCGCCTCGAGGGCGTCGTGCCACCACGCGTCGCGGCCCTCGGTCCAGGCGACGTCCTGGCCGGTGCGGCGCACGACGAGCACGTGCTCGACTGGGCTGCCCTTGCTCAGCGCGTCGTCCACGGCCGGCTTCAGGGCGGTGGCCTTGCCCTTGCGGTAGCCGCCGTCCGCCGTGATGACCACGCGGGCCTCGGCATCGTCGATGCGGCTGTGCAGGGCCTCGGCGGAGAACCCACCGAAGACGACGGAGTGCGGGGCGCCGATGCGGGCGCAGGCCAGCATGGCGATGACGGCCTCGGGGATCATCGGCAGGTAGATCGCGACCCGGTCGCCCGTGCGCACGCCGAGCGCCGTCAGGGCGTTCGCGGCCCGGCTGACCTGGTCGAGCAGCTCGGCGTAGGTCACGGCGCGGCTGTCGCCCGGCTCGCCCTCGAAGTGGATCGCGACCCGGTCGCCGTGCCCGGCCTCGACGTGCCGGTCGACGGCGTTGTAGGCGGCGTTGAGCTGCCCGTCGCCGAACCACCGCGCCACCGGGGCGCCCGAGAAGTCGAGGACCTCGGTGAAGTCCTTCGACCAGGTCAACAGCTCGCGCGCCTGCTCGGCCCAGAAGCCCTCACGGTCCGCGGCGGCGCGCTCGTAGATCTCCGGGCCGGTGTTGGCCTGGGCGACGAACTCGGGGCTCGGCGGGAACGAGCGGTGCTCGTGCAGGAGGTTCTCCAGCCCACCCTCGTTCGGCACGGCTGGAGCTTCGTTGTGGGACATCTGTGTCCTCCCTGGTGCGGTCGTCGGAGCCGTAGGCGGCGGCGGTGTGCCGTGGCACACAGTGCGATGCCAACATAGCGAATCGGGCGCCCCCCGCCGAACGTTCGCGGGCCGGCGCTGGGCGCCGGGCCCGCGGCACGCCCAGGCGGACGCGGCCTCAGCGCGCGGAGCCGTGGCGGGCGACGCCCTTGCGCGTGACCGGCTGCTCCCGGCTCTCGTGCGTCGCGCGTGCGCGTTCCTCGCGGCGGCCCTGCCGTCGGGCGCCGTGGGAGACCACGCCGAGGAGGGCCAGCGCGACGCCGTAGAGGGCGAGTCGCCCGCTCGAGCCGTCGGAGACGAGGTGGTGGGCGACGTTGCCGCCGAGGTCGTTGAACCCGCGGAGCCGGTCGAGCACGGGCGTGAGCAGCTCCCGCGTCTCGCCGGGAAAGGCGAGGAAGGCCGCGCCGGCGGCGAGAACCAGCGCGCCGCTGACGATCGCGCCCACCGAGGACCACCGGGCGGCGAGCATGACCAGCGCGACCACCACAAGGCCGCCCGCGAGCTCGACGAGCGCGGCCGGTGCCACGGCACCCGTCGACCACGGCGTGGTGTCGCCGAGCGTGAGGCGGGCTCCGCCGTCGGCCACGAGGTACCAGGCGACCGGGGTGAGTACCGCCGCCACGGCCAGTCCCCACCAGTGGGCAGCGGCGCGCGAGCGCGCCCGCGTGTGGGTGGCGCCGGCCAGCACGACGTCGGCCTCGGGGACCGGGGCGTCGCGCCAGCGGGCACGCAACGCGGGCGCCTCGGCGCGCCCGGTGCTGGCGTCCGGGGCGGCACCGGCGACGGGCGCAGTGCCCGGGCTGGGGACCGCGGCCGTGACGGGCGTGACGGCGTCCGGCGCGACGTCCCCCGCCGCGGCGGGCGAAGCGTCCCTGGCAACCGGCCGGGCGCCCGTGGGGACGGCCACGCCGGTCGTCGCGGCATGGCCGCCTGCGGCGCCCGCGCTCGTACCCGCGTCGGCACCGGGCGAGCCGACCGGGCCCGCCTCGCCGCCACGCTGCGGCTCGTCCTCGGGCAGGCGCAGGAGGCGTTGGCGCCGCACGGCGGTGGACTCCGGGTCGTCGACGACCGCGGCATCGGCGCCGCGGCCCGCGCCGTGCCGTGCGCGTGTGTCGTCCGGGCCCGGCCCCGGCGGGTCGGCGGGGTCCGGCTCCAGCTGGGGCGCGGCCGGACCCGGCGTGCCCGGGCCCGGCAGGTCAGGCGCCGGCGTGCCCAGGCCCGGCGTGTCGAGCCCGGTGACGTCGAACCTCGGTGCGGTGACGCCGGAGGCGCCGGCGACGGCCGTGCGCGCGTCGCCCGCCCCAGGGGGCGCCGGGTCGACGCCCCGGGGTCGGGCGGCGATGCGCGGGTCGTGGTGCTGCGGGTCGGGCGTGGTCAACGGGCCTCCTGGGATCCTCGTCACCGTACCGACGGCGCACCACGACCCCGGGCCCGCCGCGCCGGGACGCCGCTGGTCAGCGGCTCGCGAGGGCGAGGTCGACGCGCTCGAAGCGACGGCCGGCCCGCCGCGCGAAGTGCGCCGCGGCGCCGCCGACCACCATCACGACGCCGAGCACCACGAGCGCGCCGCCGAGGATCAGCGCGCTCCCCGCCGGGCTGCCCAGCACGGTCTCGAGCGGCCCGCGCAGCGAGGGGACCGCGCCGCTGAGCGCGACCGCGACCCCGGGCAGCAGGCACAGGAGCCAGCCGGCGAGCTGCGGCCCGAGCGAGGACCATCGGCCGAGCACCATGACGACGAGCAGGAGGACGCAGGCACCGAGGAGCGGCGCCTGCTGCCACGGCTCGCTGTCGTCGCGCAGAACCATGAACCCGAGCATGAGGCGGTTGGCGGCGCTGCCCAGGAGTATGAGGGCCAACGGCGTGAGGACCACCGCGACGACGGTGCCCAGGACGTGCGCCCTCACCCGGGAGCGCGGCGGGACCGGGGCGGCGGTGCCGGCCCTGGAGTCGTCGTCGCGGTCGGCGGCGGCGAGCTCCGCCTCCGCGCGTTCCTGGCCGCGTCCCGCCCGGCGCGCCAGGTGCGCGGCGAGCCCGGCGCCCGTGAGCACCACGCCCGCCGCCAGCAGCGTGCCGCCCAGCGCCGGGAAGGCGACGGCGTCGGCCACGCCGACGCCGGACCCGGCGACCGCCCGCTCCAACAGGAGGCGCGCCACGGACCCGCCGAGCAGGCCGGGGAGCACGCCCCACACGACGCCGCCGACCACCAGGGCCAGGCTCGACCCGACCGCGGCGACGGCGGCGACCGCGCCCAGCAGGGCGGCGCCCAGCAACGCCCATGCCAGCCCCAGCAGCGGCTCCGGGCCCGCGCCGTCACCGAGGGCCGCCACCGTCTGGGCGGCTCCGTGCAGCAGGGCCAGCAGGCCGACGGGCGTCAGGACCAGGCCCACGACGACGGCGAGGAGGTGGGCGCGCATGCGTGAGCGCGGGGGTACCGGCGCGTGCGGCGCGGAGCCCTCCGGGGGTGAGGCGGGTGCGCCTCCCGGCGGCGTCGGGGAGCCCTCAGACCCGCTCGTGGGATGGCTGTCCTGAGTGCTCAACGGTCCTCCATGGTCGTGCGGGAACCCTATCGTCGCGGCCGACGGCGACGTACGCGCCGCCGACGAGGACGGCGCCGCCCACGAGGTTCCCGAGCCCGACGACCACCAGGTTGCGGGCGGCCTCGCCCCACGTGGCGGCGTCCGCCCCGGCGAGCAGCGCGAGGGTGAACGTCGTCATGTTCGCGACGACGTGCTCGAAGCCGAGGGAGACGAACGCGAACAGGCACCACGCGATCACGGCGATCCTGGCGCCCTCGCTGCTCATCCGGTTCGCGCACCAGATGGCCAGGCAGACCAGCATGTTGCACAGGACGCCCCGGACGAAGAGCTCGCCCGTGCTCGCCGCCGCCTTGTGCTCGACGTACCAGGCGAGCATCTGCCCGCCCGCCGTCGACGGCGCCAGGACCCCGGAGAGGTGGACGAGCAGGCCCAGCGCCGCGCCGCCGAGCAGGTTGCCGCCCACGGTCAGGCCCAGGGCGCGGGCCGCCGCGCCGGGCGCGACGCGGCGCAGCATCGTCCCCTGGGCGAGGATCATCATCGCGCTCGTCGCGAGCTCGCCCCCGGCGAAGACGACGAGGACCAGGGCGATGCCGAAGACGGCGCCCTGGACCGTGGGCGCCCACGGGCTGCCGGCCGCCCGCAACGGCCCCGCCGCCGCGAGCATGAGCAGCACCCCGACGCCGACGTAGGCGCCCGCCAGCGCGGCCGAGAGCAGGTGACGCGCGGGCGTCCGGGCGAGCTCGACCTTGTGCACGGCGAGGTCGCCGTGCAGCTCGAGGGTCTGGGGGAGGGACAGCACCCTCTGATCGTCGCGGCGCAGGCGCCGGCGACCGCGGGACGAAGGGGCCACGTACCGTGTGAGCATGGCCACGGACGTCGTCGCCGCCCTGCACGCCCTCGAGCGGCAGGACGGGGTGGCCGAGGCGGCGGCACGCGCCCGGGCGGAGGCGCGGGGACTCAGCGCCGCGACCGGCGCAGGAACCGCCTGCCGGTGGCCAGCGCGGTGAGGACCGCCGCGGCCGTCACCGCCGTCGCCGCCAGGACCGCCACCACCGTGACCCGCGCGTCCACGGGCCGGGGGAACCAGGCCCGCAGCGGCACGGGCCGGGCGAAGTCGCGCACCTCCCAGCCGCGCGACACGGCGATCCGGCGCAGGTCCCGGTGGGGGTTGACCGCCACCGGGTGACCGACGGCCTCGAGCATGGGCAGATCGGTGATCGAGTCGGAGTAGGCGAACGACCGGGCGAGGTCGTAACCGCGGTGCCGGGCGAGGTCACGCACCGCCGCCGCCTTGGTCGCGCCGTAGGCGTAGTAGTCGATGGCGCCGGTGTAGCGGCCGTCGGCGACGTGCATGCGGGAGGCGACGACGTCATCGGCCAAGAGCATCCGCGCGACGGGCCGCACCACGTCCTCGGCCGACGCGGAGACGATGACGACGTCGTGGCCGGCCCGGTGATGCTGGGAGATGAGCTCGACGGCCTCGAGGTAGACGTACGGCGAGACGGCGGTGTCCAGCGCGAGCTCGACGACCTCCTGCAGGCGCGTGACCTCCCAGCCGGCGACCATCCGGCTCAGCTGGCCCCGGACCCGTTCGCTGCGGCGATGGTCCGCCGCCAGGAACACGTAGCCGAGCTGCGCCCAGGCCGAGCGGGCGATGCCGGCACGGGTCAGTAGCCCGGCCGCGAGGAACGGGCGCGCCAGCAGCATCGGGGTGTACGCGGCCAGGACCGTCTTGTCCAGGTCGAAGAACGCGGCCGGGCGGGGCCGGTCGGGGCTCTCGGGCTCGCCGCTCACGGGCACCTCCGGGCGTGGGCCGCGCCCTACAGGGCCGTGCGTTCGCCCGCCTGCAGCGGGGTGAACGTGGTGCCCGCCGGGCAGAACCGCTCGAGGTTCGTGTACGCCATCCGCGTGTTCGCCATCGCGCGCTCGTGGATGGGGACGGCCACCCGCGGCACGACCGCGCGGACGTAGTCGATGCTCTCCGCCAGCTTCAGCCAGGGCCCGCTCGTGGGCAGGGCCAGCACGTCCACGGCCGCGTCAGGCACGACAAGCGAGTCGCCCGGGTGGAAGAACGCGCCGCCGTCGACCTGGTAGGCGACGTTCGCGATTCCCGGGACGTCGTCGTAGATGGTGGCGTGGGCGCCGCCGAGGACGTCGACGGTCGCGCCGCCGACGGTCAGCTCCTCGCCCGGACGCACCGTGCGCACCCGCGCGCCGAGGCCGTCGACGGCCAGGCCCTCGACGGCCGGGGCGGTCCCCTCGTCGGTGAGGACGACGGCGTGCGGGTTCGCCGCGAGCAGGGCGGGCAGGCGGGCGAGGTCGGCGTGGTCGGGGTGCTGGTGGGTGATCAGGACGGCGTCGAGGTCCCGGAGGTGCTCGAAGCCCTCGGAGAGGGTGCCCGGGTCGAGGAGCAGCCGAGCGGCGGACGTCTCGACGAGCACGCAGGAGTGGCCGAAGTGCGTCAGGTGCATGGCCACACTCTGGCAGGTCACGCCGTGCGCTGTCCCGCGCTCCGGGGGCGGCCGCGGACCCGGTGCCCGGCCGCGCCCTCGCCGCGGCGTCGACCCGGGCCGGGAGCCGTTCCCGGCACCGCCCACGGCGGCCCGGTCCACATGCCGCGACGGCGCCGGATGTCCACACGCGCCCCGCCCGGCCGGGGCGGGACGGGCACGCTCGGACCACGACGCACGAAGGGCGCGGGAGCATGAGGGTGAGCTGGGGCGGCGACGCGGAGGAGACGGTGCAGGTCGCGCTGCGCGGCGAGGACCCCGCCGTCGTCGGCCATGTCCGGCGGCTGACGGACCTGGCGGGAGTGGGCCTGACGGTTGTGGCGCCGGACCAGCCCATGCCGCATTGCGTCGTCGCCCTGCGCCACGTAGCCGGGACGTACGGCGCGCCCGCGGAGCGCCTGGAGGTGCGGGTGGACGCGGGCCGGCTCGCCGAGATGCCCGACGGCGCGGCGGTGCCGGGCGCCGTCGACCTGCCCGGCGACTCCGGCGTGCTCCTGGACCTGCTCGTCGCGACCGCGGTCCGGCACCGCGCCCGCACGGTCGGCGTCGTCGGCGCCCACGGCGGGGCGGGGGCCTCCGTCCTGGCCGCGGCGCTGGCGCGGGTCAGCGTCGCGGGCGGGGCGGCGACGGCGCTCGTGGACCTCGACCCCGCCGGCGGGGGCCTCGACGTCCTCCTCGGGATCGAGCACGACCCCGGCAAGCGCTGGGCCGACCTGCGGGAGGAGCAGGGGGCGTTCCTGCCCGAGCGTCTGGCGCTCGCCCTGCCCGACTGGCACCTCGTGCGGGTGCTCTCCGGGGACCGGCGCGGGGGGACGGGGCCGGTCGGGCTCCTCGCCCGCTCCACCGTGCGGGCCCTGGGCCAGGGCCACGACGTCGTCGTCCTCGACCTGCCGCGCCAGGTCCTGGCGCCGGGCCCGGCGCAGGAGCTGTGGCTGACGTGGTGCCCGGACGTGGTCGTCGTCGGCCGCGACGGCGTGCGTGGCAAGGCGGCCCTCGTCGCGGCCGCCCCGGCGCTCGCGCGCACCCGCGCCCACCTCGTGGTCCGCGGCGACGACGCCGGCGAGCTGGCCGAGGCCGCGGGGATGACGCTGGTGGCACGGATGCGCGACGAGCGGGCGCTCCCCGCGGGCATCGAGCACGGCGTGGCGCCGGGGGACCAGCGCCGCGGCCATCTCGTGGCGACCGCCCGGGTGCTGCTCGAGCGGCTGGGGCTGGGCGCGTGACCGCCGTCGCGTCCGCCCAGGCGGTGGTGCAGGTCCGCACCGCGCTGGCGCGGGGGGAGACGCTGCCCGGCGCGCTCGCCGACGGCCCGGTGGCCGCCCTCGGCGCGCGCGGCCTGCTCGAGCTCGACACCGCGGTCCGCGCCCAGCTGCGCGGCGCGGGCCCCGTCATCCAGCCGCTGCTGGAGGACCCGCGCGTCACGGACGTGCTGGTCAACGGCGCGGACGGCGTGTGGATCGACCGCGGTGACGGGCTCGAGCGGGTCGAGACGACGGACGAGACCTTCGCCGACGCCCTGGCCGTGCGGGCCCTGGCGACCCGTCTCGCGGCCGCCTGCGGGCAGCGCCTCGACGACGCCAGCCCGGTGGTCGACGGCTCCCTGCCCGACGGCACACGCCTGCACGCCGTCCTGCCCCCGCTCTCCGCCGGCGGGACCCTCATCTCGCTGCGCACCCAGCGGTCCCGGGTCTTCACCCTGGGCGAGCTCGTCGGCTGCGGCACGGTGGCCCCGGCCGCCGAGCCGGTGCTGCGCGCCCTGGTGGACCGGCGCGCGAACGTGCTCGTCTCGGGCGCCACCGGATCGGGCAAGACGACGCTGCTGGCCACGATGCTGTCGCTCGTCGGGCCGGGGGAGCGGATCGTGTGCATCGAGGAGGCGGCCGAGCTGCGCCCCGACCACCCGCACGTGGTGCACCTGCAGGTCCGCCGCGCCAACGTCCAGCAGGTCGGTGAGGTGCCGCTCAGCGACCTGGTGCGCGCCGCGATGCGCATGCGCCCCGACCGGCTCGTCCTGGGCGAGTGCCGCGGGCCCGAGGTGCGCGACGTGCTCACCGCCCTGAACACCGGGCACGACGGCGGCTGGGCGACCGTCCACGCCAACGCCTCGGCGGACGTGCCCGCCCGGCTGGTGGCCCTGGGCGCGCTCGCGGGGATGGCGGAGAGCACGGTGGCCGCGCAGGCGGTCAGCGCCCTGGACGCGGTGGTGCACCTGCGGCGCGACGGCGGCCTGCGCCGCCTGGTGGAGGTGGGGGTGTTCACGAGGTCGGGCAGCGAGCTCGTCTGCACGATCGCCCTGGCCGTGGCGCCCGACGGCACGGTGCGCCGCGGTCCCGGCTGGGCGCGGCTGGCCGCCCGCCTGGGCATGTCCCCGGAGGCGGAGACCCGGCCGACGCCGGAGGGGGGCACCCCGCCGCGGCGGGGTGCGCCGACGCGGCTGGGTGCTGCGCCCAGCGGCCGGCACGCGGCGGGGGCGCCATGACGGCCGCGGTCCTGGCGGGGGCGCTCACCGCGGCGGCCGTGCTGCTGGCGCGGCCCCCGCGGCGCTCCGAGCGCGGCCGGCCGTTGTCGCTCCGCGGGCGGTCGCTGGCCGCACCGCACGGTGCCGCGCGTCGCGCCGGCGGCCCGCGGCGTGCGGCGCGATGGCGTCGCGGTCGCGGGGCGGAGGTCGACCTCGGGGTGATCGTGACCGAGGTGGCCACACGGCTGCGCACCGGGTCCGGCGTCGAGGCGGCGTGGGCGCAGACGTTCGCGCGGGCGGGTCTCGCGCCGGGCAACTCCGCCGGCACGGAGGCGTGGATGGGCGACGACGGCGTGCCGGCGCCGCTGCTCGAGCTGGCCGCGCGGCAGGAGGCACACGAGCGGCTCCCGCGCCCGCTGCGACGGTTCGCCCGCGGGCACACGAGGCGCGGGCCGCCCTGGCCCGCCGCCGTCGGCGCCACCACCGCCGGCGCGCTGCCGGGTGCGCTGGCCGCGTGCCGGCTCACCCACGAGATCGGGGCGCCGCTGGCGGAGGTGCTGGAGCGCTGCGCGCAGGGGATCACGGAGGCCGGCCACGCCCAGGCCGCGCGCGCCATCGCGCTCGCGGGCCCGCGCTCCAGCGCCCGGCTGCTGGGGTGGCTGCCGGTGCTCGGGCTGGGGCTGGGCGTGGCGGTGGGCGCGGACCCCTTCCACGTGCTGCTCGACGGCGGCCTCGGTACCGCCTGCCTCCTCCTCGGAGGCGTCCTCCTCGTCCTGGGGCGGCGCTGGGTGGCGGCGCTCGAGCGGGCGGCGCGCACCTCCGCCGACGGGCGGCCGCCGTGACCGTCGCCCTCGTGCTCTCCGTCGTGCTCGCCTCGCTGCCCTGGGCCATGAACGGCCGCGCCGCCCGACGCGTGCCCGGTGGCCCGCCCCGGCAGACCCCAGGCAGCCCGCCGGGGGGCCTCATCGACGTCGCCGTGCTCCTCGACCTCGCCGACGCCGCCCTCGGTGCGGGCGCCTCGGTGCCGGGGACGCTCCAGGCGCTCGGCCGGGCCGTGACCGCTCCGACCGAAGGTCGTCGTCCGGGGCCGGGCGCCGCTGCGGGGATGGGTCCGGGCATCGGTCCGCCAAGGGGCCCGGGGATTGGCCCCCGGCCGGCTCGGGCCGGTCAGGTGCCCGATGGCCCGCGCCGGCGAACGGCCGGTGGAGGTCCGAGTGGTTCTCGCGCCCGGCTTCGCCCGGCCAGGGCGGCCCCGTGGGGACGGCGGCGCCGGGTGGCCGTCGGGCCGGCGCTCGAGCAGGCGGGCACCGCGCTGCTGCTCGGGGCGCCGTGGGCCGAGGCGTGGGAGTCGGCGCCGGGCATGCTGACCCCGCTCGCCGACGCCCTCGAGCCGGCCTGGGCCGACGGCGTCGCCCCGGGCCCGCTCCTGCGGCGTGCCGCCGAGTCGGTACGCGCCGGCCGGCACCGGCAGGCGCAGGAGGCCGCGGCCCGGCTGGGCGTGCGCCTGGTCCTGCCGCTGGGGCTGTGCTTCCTGCCGGCGTTCATCCTTCTCGGGGTCTTCCCCGTGGTGATCGCCGCCGGCGGCCCCCTCCTCGGACGCTGAGCACCGCCGCCACGTCGCGCGCCTCTCCCGGGGGTCGGCCGCCCACACCCGTGCCTGCGCCCTCGACCAGGGATTTCGTCCCGCACCCTCGACCCGAGCCCGCGCCCCCGGCGTCGGGACATCACCGCGCGCGCCTCGAGCCGCCCCGTTCGTGCCACCGGCTCCACAGCGGCGCGTCCTGCCCCGGCGTCCACAGCCGCGGCGGCGGCGCCGGCACGTGGTCCGCGCGCCCGAGCAGTCTCGTCGGTGACGGGCCGGCAGCCGGCCGGCTCGTCCGGGACGAGGCCCCTCGGGGCCCGACGGAAGGAGCCAACGATGAGGACGGTACGACGACATGGGGGACGCGTCCGTGCGGCCATGGGGCGCAGGCTCAGGCAGGTGCACGCCTCTGGCGAGGCGGGGATGGCGACGGCCGAGTACGCGGTGGGGACGGTCGCTGCGGCCTCGCTGGCGGGGGTGCTGCTCGCCATCCTCAAGAGCGACTGGGTGCGGGAGCTGATCTCGGACCTGATCCGCTCGGCCCTCGGCCTGGGATGACGCCTCACCAGCCGCCGACGGGCGGGGCCGGACGGCCCCGCCCGTCGGCGGGCGGAGCTGAGCGGGGGAGCGTCACCGCGGAGCTCGCGCTCGCGCTGCCGGGCGTGGTGCTGCTCCTCGTGGCCCTGCTGACCGCGGCGAGCGCGGCCCTGACCCAGGTACGGGTGGCCGACGCCGCCCGGGCCGGGGCCCGCGCCGCCGCGCTGGGGGAGCCGTACGCGGCGGTCGCCGACCTGACGGCACGGCTCGCGGGCGCCGACGCCGTCGTCCGGGTGCGCGGTGACGGGAGCTACCTCGTCGTCGAGGTCACGCAGGACCTGCCCGGCCCGCTCGGGCTGGCCGACCTGAGGGCCACGGCGAGCGCCCGCGCCGTGCCCGAGCCCGGTGTGCCGGGATGAGAGGGCGGCCGGGCAGCGACCGCGAACGGGAGGGCGTCCGGTCCGATCGCGGCGCGGGGACGGTCCTCGTCCTCGGGCTCGTCGCGGTCCTCATCACCCTGACGATCGCCGTCGCCGGGCTCGCCCAGGCCGTGCATGCCCGTGCCACGGCGCAGACGGCGGCCGACCTGGCGGCGCTCGCGGCCGCCACGGCCCTGCACCGGGTCGGCGGTCCGGCGTCAGATCCCTGCACGCTCGCCGGGCAGGTCGTCACGGCCAACGACGCCGAGCCGGCCGGCTGCACGGTGACCGGCGCCGTCGTCGAGGTCGGGGCGCGCGTGCGGATCCTGGGGCGGGTGGACGGCGTGCTGGTGGCACGGGCGACCGCGCGCGCCGGACCGGCGGTAGGCCCGCGCGCCGGGCCGGCGGGATGAACCGCGCGCCGCCGGGCGGGGGCAGCGGTGCCGCGTACGCGCGGCGGCCGACCTAGACCCGGGCGGTCGCGGTGATCTCGCAGCCGGTGCTCGGGCCCCCGATCAGCGTCACCTCGAACGGGGCGGGGGCCTCGTCGGTGACGGGCTGCGGGGCCACCCCCGAGCCGGCCGCGACGACGGCGCCGGCGTCGTCGGTGCAGATCGCGTCGACGCGCACGTAGGCGAACCGTGCCGGGACGGTGGCGACCAGCGTGCCCGAGACGTGGTTGTCGAACCCGGTCACGTAGCGCCTGGTCGCCTGGTAGGTGACGGCGATGTCCTGGGCGCCGACGTCCCACGCGTTGACGGTCGGCGCGGGGCCGGTGGTGGGCTGCACGTGCTCGACGTTGACCTGGGCCTCGACCGAGGACACCCGCGCCTTCTCGGCCACGCTGAGCAGCGTGACGACACCGGTGGTGCCGGCGGGCCGGAGGACGGCCCGGTCGTGCTGCACGGTGACGGTCGCGCCGGCGGCGTCGCGGACGGTCAGGGTCAGGGCGACGGTGACACCCTGCTTCGAGGGGTTCTCGAGGCGGGTGTGGGCCATCGTGGCGACCTGGTTCTGGACCAGGGCGGACGACGTGACCGCCACCTCCACGTTGTCGGTGGTGCCACCCTCGTCGGCGGGGGCGTCCAGGGCCTCCTGGCGTGCGGCGCCGGTTGCGGGCGCGTCCGGGCCGGGGGCCGCCGGGGTGACGGCCGGGTCCGCCGTGCACCCGGCGAGCAACGCGGCCCCGAGAACGAGGGCTGTGAAACGACTACGCATCAGACCACCCATCATGCTGACGCCACCGCCGAGAAGTCCGCCGGCCGTGTGCGCGATCCTAGGGCGCGCCGCACCGGCCCGGGCCGGTTCCCGGCAGGCACGCCGGGGCGACCTTTGACGCCGGCCGCAGCCCCGGCGTGAGCGCGCCGTCGCCGACCGCGTCAGCGCGCCGGCGCCGACCGGGTCAGCGCGCCGGCGCCGCCCACGGCCCCGCGTCAGCCCGCCGAGGCCAGCAGCAGCCGCAGCAGCTTCACGGCGCCCTGCTTGTCGAGCGGGGAGTTGCCGTTGCCGCACTTGGGTGACTGGACGCAGCTGGGGCACCCGTCCGCGCACGCGCAGGCGGTGATGGCGTCGAGGGTGGCCTGCAACCACTGCGCCGCCGCCCGGTAGCCGCGCTCGGCGAAGCCCGCCCCGCCGGGGTAGCCGTCGTGGACGAAGACGGTGGGCTGGCCCGTCTGCGGGTGCACCGCCGTCGACAGCCCGCCGATGTCCCACCGGTCGCACGTGGCCAGCAGCGGCAGCAACCCGATCGAGGCGTGCTCGGCCGCGTGCAGCGCGCCGGGCAGCGCGTCCTTGCCGACCCCGGCCGCCTCGCACGCCTCGGCGGACAGCGTCCACCACACCGCCGTCGTGCGCAGCACCCGCTCCGGCATCTCGAGCGGGTAGGACCCGATGATGTCCATGCCGGGCAGGCGCCGCTTGTCGTAACCGGTGACGTGGCTGGTGACCTCCACGTCCCCGAACGACCACGTCACCGTCGCCGCGCCCGCCCGCCACTCCTCCTGGGAGCGCGTGGACATGATGCGCACGGACGACGTCGAGCGCGCCTTGGTGCGGTGCGCGAGCTCGGTGTCCTCGTGGACGAGGGCGACCTCGTCCTCCAGCGCGTCGACGACGAAGGTGCGGCCCTGGTGGACGTAGACCGCGCCGGGGAACACGGTCGCGTCGGCGCGGGCGCCGTCGACCGTGCCCAGGACGGAGCCGGTGCCGATCTCGACCACCTGCACCGGCCGGGCCTCCCCGCCGCGGAGGTCGGTGAGATCTTGCGGCCGCTCGGGCCGGGCGAAGTTCCAGAACCACCCGTTCGGGCGGCGGCGCAGCAGCCCGCGCCGGGCGAGCTCGGCCAGCAGGGCCTCGTCGGGCAGGCCGAACCGCGCGAGGTCGGGGGCGGTCAGCGGGAGCTCGCCGGCGGCCGCGCACAGGTGGGGCGCGAGCACGTACGGGTTGGCCGGGTCGAAGGTGGTCGCCTCGACCCCGGAGCCGAAGATCGCCTCGGGATGGTGGACGAGGAACCCGTCGAGGGGGTCCTCGCTGGCCACGAGCACGGCGACGCCGTCGGCGCCCGCCCGCCCGGCGCGCCCGGCCTGCTGCCACATCGACACCCGCGTCCCCGGCCAGCCGGCGATGATGACGGCGTCGAGGCCGGCCACGTCCACCCCCAGCTCCAGGGCGTTGGTGGTGGCCAGCGCCAGCAGGTCGCCGCTGCGCAGCGCCCGCTCGAGCTCGCGGCGCTCCTCGGGCAGGTACCCGCCGCGGTAGGCGGCCACGCGGGCGGCCAGCTCGCCGTCGACCTCCCGCAGGTGCCGCCGGGTCTGCTCGGCGATGACCTCGGCGCCGTAGCGGGAGCGGACGAACACCAGCGTGCGCGCCCCGGCGGACACGAGGTCGGCGAGCAGGGCCGCCGCCTCGGACGTGGCGCTGCGCCGCGGGCCGTCCTCGAGCGCCTCGGAGTCGGGGCCGGTGGCCGTCAGGTCCACGCCCTCGCCGGGCCAGGACCGGGCCCACCCGGTGGCCAGCGCCGGCTGCCACAGGGCGATGCTGCGCCGGCCGGCCGGGGCCGCGTCGTCGGTGACGGCGACGACATCCTCCTCCGGCACGCCGACGAGCCGGGACGCGGTCAGCGCCGGCTCCGCCGTGGTGGCGGAGGCGCAGATGACGGTCGGGGTGGCGCCGTAGTGCTCGGCCAGGCGCAGCAGCCGGCGCAGCACCAGCGCGACGTGGGCGCCGAGGACGCCCCGGTACGCGTGGCACTCGTCCACGACGACGTAGCGCAGGCCGCGCAGCAGGCGCTGCCAGCGGCGGTGGCCGGGCAGCATCGAGAAGTGCAGGAAGTCGGGGTTGGAGAGCACGACGTCGGCGTGGTCGCGCGCCCAGTCCCGCTCGGTCAGCGGCGTGTCGCCGTCGCACGTGGTCACCCGGACGCTGCGCAGGCGCGCGGCCGCGAGGAGCCGGTGCAGCCCGGCGAGCTGGTCGGCGGCCAGCGCCTTGGTGGGGGAGAGGTACAGGGTGCTGGGCCGGCGGGTGTAGGACCCGATGCTGCCGCCGTCGGGGCTCGCGGCCTGCGCGGCGCCCGCGCGCACCGCGGACAGCACCGGCAGCCAGGCGGCGAGGGACTTCCCCGAGCCCGTGCCGGTGGCGATCACGGTGTGCCGGCCGTGCCACGCGGCGTCGGCGGCCTGGACCTGGTGCGTCCACGGCTGCTCGACGCCGGAGCGCCGGTAGCCGGCGACGACGTCGGCGTCGGCCCACTCCGGCCAGGCGGCGGTGCGCCCCGGGCGGGCGGGGATCTGCTCGAGGTGCACCAGCCGGCCGTCGCGCGTCCCGGTGGTGCGCAGCAGCTCCACGAGGTCAGGACTGGACACCGCACCAGTGTGCGCCACCGCGCCCACATGCCCCGCGCCCGCCGCGGGTGGCCCCGCGGCGCGGCAGGGCCGGGTGGGCGGCGGACCGGCGGGCGCCCCCGCCGGCGCCTCCCGCCGAGTGCGGCACGACACCTTGAGCGCGCCCCCTTGCCGGCTGCCGCACGCCGCGTGTCCAGGCGCGGTCGGTGACGGGAGGCAGCCCGCGCGTGGAGCGTTGCGGCGCGGGTCGGTGGGGAGCAGCCCGCGCAGCACTCACGCCTCCCGCCTTCGGGGCGCGGTCGGCGACACGTCGTGGCTGGGACCTTGGTCCCCTGAGAAAATCCGATCTCGGACAAAGTGAGCACAACATCTTGTGGTCACGGCCCCGACACGCCACAACATGCAGTGGTCATCGCCGGGCGGCGTCTTACGTTGATCGCGCTCGCCGGACCGCCGGCCGTCCGCCCCACAAGGAGACCTCCACATGTCCCAGATCCACCCCGCCCCGCGTGTCGACGTGGATGCCATCTCCACGATCGAGGAGTACCTGGACCGCTCCGACTGGCGCGTGAACGCCAACGCGAACCAGGGCTACTCCCTCGGCGGGATGATGCTCAACACCTCCGGGAAGGTGGTGGCCAACTACTGGCTCAGCAAGGTCTACCCGGCGGCGGCCGGCACGGCGCACCGCGAGGGGGACCTGCACATCCACGACCTGGACATGTTCGCCGGGTACTGCGCCGGGTGGTCGCTCCGGCGCCTCCTCGAGGAGGGGTTCAACGGCGTGCCCGGCGCGATCGCCTCGGCGCCGGCCAAGCACTTCTCCGCCGCCGTCGGGCAGATCGTCAACTTCCTCGGGACCCTGCAGAACGAGTGGGCCGGCGCGCAGGCGTTCAGCTCCTTCGACACCTACATGGCGCCCTTCGTGCGCCTGGACGCGATGACCTACGACCAGGTCCTCCAGGGCGTCCAGGAGCTCATCTACAACCTGAACGTGCCCTCGCGCTGGGGCACGCAGACGCCGTTCACCAACCTCACCTTCGACTGGACCTGCCCCGACGACCTCGCCGAGCAGGTGCCCCTGATCGGCGGCGAGCCCTGCGAGTTCTCCTACGGCGAGCTGCAGGCCGAGATGGACATGATCAACCAGGCCTACATGGAGGTGATGACCGCCGGCGACGCCGACGGGCGCGTGTTCACCTTCCCCATCCCCACGTACAACATCACCAAGGACTTCGACTGGGACAGCGCCAACGCGGAGCGGCTCTTCGCGATGACCGCGAAGTACGGGCTGCCGTACTTCCAGAACTTCATCAACTCCGAGCTCGACCCCGGCATGATCCGCTCGATGTGCTGCCGCCTCCAGCTGGACCTGCGCGAGCTCCTCAAGCGCGGCAACGGCCTGTTCGGCTCGGCGGAGCAGACGGGCTCCGTCGGCGTGGTCACGATCAACACGGGCCGCCTGGGCTACCTCCTCGCCTCCGACGAGGCCGGTCTCCTCGCCCGTCTCGACGAGCTGATGGACCTCGCGCGCGACACCCTCGAGCTCAAGCGCGTGGTCATCCAGGAGCACATCGACGGCGGCCTCTTCCCCTACACCAAGCGGTACCTGGGCACCCTCGACAACCACTTCTCCACCATCGGCGTCAACGGCATGAACGAGATGGTCCGCAACTTCTCCCGGGACGAGTACGACCTCACCGACCCGCGCGGGCACGCCCTGTGCGTGCGGGTCCTCGACCACGTCCGCGAGCGCATGGTCGAGTTCCAGGAGGCCACGGGCCACCTGTACAACCTCGAGGCCACCCCGGCCGAGGGCACCACGTACCGCTTCGCGAAGGAGGACCGGAAGCGTTTCCCCGGCATCCTGCAGGCCGGCACGGAGGCCAACCCGTACTACACGAACTCCTCCCAGCTCCCGGTCGGCTTCACCGACGACCCCTTCGAGGCCCTCGAGCGCCAGGAGGAGCTCCAGGCTAAGTACACCGGCGGCACCGTGCTCCACCTGTACATGAGCGAGAAGATTTCCTCCGCCGCGGCCTGCAAGGAGCTCGTGCGCCGATCGCTGACGAGCTTCCGGCTGCCGTACATCACCATCACCCCGACCTTCTCAATCTGCCCGAACCACGGCTACCTCGCCGGCGAGCACGTCACCTGCGAACGGTGCGCCGCCCAGCACCCGGGCGCCGAGCCGGTCGCGTGCGAGGTCTGGACGCGGGTCATGGGCTACTTCCGGCCGGTGAGCTCGTTCAACATCGGCAAGAAGGGCGAGTACGCGGAGCGGGAGATGTTCACCGAGGACGCGGCGGGTCGCTCCGACCACGCGCAGGCGCCGCGGGTCCCGGCGCCGGTCGCGTGACGAGCCCGGCGCTCACTCGCGCGGCGGGCGCCGGCGTGGCGGGCGCTCGCGCGGCGGGCCTGCCGGCGGCCCCTGCCGTCCCCGGATGTCCCACGAATGGTGCCGATGTGACCCATGAGGCGGCCATGGAGGGCCACGGCGTCACACCGGTCCCGTTCGTGGGGCAATTGGCCAAGGCGCCGACACCACCGCGGCCGGCGCCCCGGCCTGGGGCCCGGCCGGCGCCCCGGCCTGGGGGCCGGCCGGCGCCCCGGGCGAGGGACCTCCAGGTCGCCGGCATGAGCCGCCTGTCCACCGTCGACTGGCCCGGGCGGCTGGCGGCGACCCTGTTCCTGCAGGGCTGCCCGTGGGACTGCTCGTACTGCCACAACCCCTCCCTCATCCCGGCCCGCACGCCGGGCGAGATCGGCTGGGCGGATGTCCTGGCGTTCCTGCGGCGGCGGCGCGGGCTGCTCGACGGGGTGGTCTTCTCCGGCGGTGAGGCCACCCGGCAGGCGGCCCTCGCCCCCGCCATCGCGGACGTGCGTGAGCTGGGCTTCGCGGTGGGGCTGCACAGCGCCGGGCCCTACCCGGCCCGGCTGGCGCGCGTGCTGCCGCTGGTGGACTGGGTCGGCCTGGACATCAAGGCGCTGCCCGAGGACTACCCGGAGGTGGTCCGGCGGGGCGCCTCGGGGCCGAGGGCGTGGGAGAGCCTCGACCTCGTCCTGGCACGCGGCGTCGACCACGAGATCCGCACGACCGTCTACCCCGGCTCGGCGGCCGCCGGCGGCGCCCTGGAGATCGCCCGGCGCGTGCGCGCGCGGGGGGCGCGCGCGTTCGCGTTGCAGCAGGCCCGCCCGCAGGGCACCCGGGAGGGCTTCGTGGCCGCGGCCGCCGGCTGGGACGCCGCAGCCTGGGACGCCGAGTGCGCCGCGATGGCCGCCGAGATGGAGCACCTCGGCTTCGAGCGGTTCACCTACCGGGCCGGCTGAGCACGCCCCGGGGGTCCGCCGCGCCCCGGGGGTCCGCCGCGCCCCGGGGTCCGCCGCGCCCCGGGGGTCCGCCGCGCCCCGCGGGCCCGCCGCGGTCCGCGGGACCCGCGCCGCCCGGACGTGTCGCGCACCGCGTCACGGCACGCCCCCCGTCGCGCCTATCACCCGGACGGGGGGCAGGCGCGCGGAAGTGATCGTGCCACCATGACACCCAAGGTGTTCGGTGATGTGGAGGCGGTACCTGTGGACCTGTCCGTCTGTCGTCACATGATCGACGGTGTCCTCGTCGTCAGCGCCCGCGGCGAGCTCGACGGCGGCACGGCCGAGCGGCTCAGCGACGAGCTCGAGCTCGCCCTGGACACCATGCCCGCCGCGATCGTGGTCAACCTCGGCGACGTGACGTTCATCGACTCCACCGGCGTGCACGCCGTCATGCGCAAGCGCGCCGCGATGGCCTCGCTCGAGACGAGCCTGCACGTGGTCGCCACCTGCGACCAGGTGCGCAGCGTCTTCGGCATGACCGGCATGGCAGACGGCCTGCCCCTGCACCGCACCCTCGCGGACGCGCTCATCGCAGTCGCCGTGCCCGGCCCCGGGACCTCGTAGCAACCGTTGCCCGGCAAATCCGGCAAGCCCGTTTCCTGGGCCACGCCCCCCAGACGCGGGTAGGCTCCCGTGACACCTGCCGCCCGGCCACCACTGACGCACCGGGCGCCTTCTGCACTGCCTTGGAGGGCGGATGCTCGAGCTGGGGGCCACGAGCCTGGTCATCGTCGGAACCATCGCGGGGATTGCGGTCGTCGCGCTCGTCATCGCCGTCGTGCTGCGCCGCCAGGTGCTCACGGCCGGCGAGGGCACACCACGGATGCAAGAGATCGCGGGCGCCATCCAGGAGGGTGCCCGCGCCTACCTGCGGCGGCAGTTCCGCACCCTCGCCATCTTCGCCGTCGTCGTCTTCGGGCTGCTCTTCCTCCTGCCGGCCGACGGCGGGATCAAGCTCGGCCGGGCGATCGCCTTCCTCTTCGGCGCCGGTTTCTCCGCCGCGATCGGCTACCTCGGCATGTCGCTCGCCGTGCGCGCGAACGTGCGGGTCGCCGCGGCGGCGACCCAACCGAACGGCCGCGCCGAGGGGGCGCGGATCGCGTTCCGCACGGGCGGCGTGGTCGGCATGTGCGTGGTGGGCCTGGGCCTGCTGGGCGCCTCCGGCGTCGTGCTCATCTACCGGGGCGACGCCCCGGCCGTGCTCGAGGGCTTCGGCTTCGGCGCGGCCCTGCTGGCGATGTTCATGCGGGTCGGCGGCGGCATCTTCACCAAGGCCGCCGACGTCGGCGCGGACCTCGTGGGCAAGGTCGAGCAGGGCATCCCCGAGGACGACCCCCGCAACGCCGCCACCATCGCTGACAACGTGGGCGACAACGTCGGCGACTGCGCCGGCATGGCCGCGGACCTCTTCGAGTCGTACGCCGTCATGCTCGTGGCCTCCCTCATCCTGGGCAAGGCGGCGATGGGCGAGCAGGGCCTGATCCTGCCGCTGATCGTCACCGCGATGGGGGCCGTCGTCGCCGTCCTCGGCGTCGTGATCACGCGGGTGCGCGGCAACGAGTCCGGGCTGCGCGCCATCAACCGCGGGTTCTACATCTCCGCGCTCGTCGGCGTGGTCCTCGCCGCCGTCGGCGCCTACGCCTACCTGCCCGCGACGTTCGCGGCGATCCCCGGCGTGAGCGAGGAGCTGAGCACCCACACCGGCGACCCGCGGCTGACCGTCTCCCTCGCCGTCCTGATCGGCGTCGTCCTCGCCGGGATCATCCTGTGGCTCACCGGGTACTTCACCGGCACCACCGCCACGCCCACGCGCCGGGTGGCGGCGACCTCCCGCACCGGCGCGGCCACCGTGGTCCTCGCCGGCATCGGGGTGGGCTTCCAGTCCGCGGTGTACACGGCGGGCATCATCGCCGCCGCCATCTGCGGCGTGTTCCTCCTCTCCGGTGGGTCCACCTGGCTCGCCCTGTTCCTCGTCGCCCTGGCCGGCTGCGGCCTGCTCACCACCGTCGGCGTCATCGTGGCGATGGACACCTTCGGCCCGGTCAGCGACAACGCGCAGGGCATCGCCGAGATGTCCGGCGAGGTCGACGAAGCCGGCGCGCAGGTCCTCACCGACCTCGACGCCGTCGGCAACACCACGAAGGCCGTGACCAAGGGCATCGCCATCGCGACGGCGGTGCTCGCGGCCACCGCCCTGTTCGGCTCCTACGCCGACGCCGTCGCGCAGGCGCTCGCCGAGATCCGCGACGCGGGCACGCAGGCCGCCGACGGCCTCATCGGCGCGATGCTCAGCTACGAGATCATCTCCCCGGTCACGCTCGTGGGCGTGATCCTCGGCGGGGCCACCGTGTTCCTCTTCTCGGGCCTCGCGATCGACGCCGTCACCCGGGCCGCGGGGGCGATCGTCTTCGAGGTGCGCCGCCAGTTCCGGGACAACCCGGGGATCATGACCGGCCAGACGCGGCCCGAGTACGCCAGGGTCGTGGACATCTGCACCCGCGACTCGCTCAAGGAGCTGGCCACGCCCGGGCTGCTCGCGGCCTTCGCGCCCATCGCCGTGGGCTTCGGCCTCGGCGTCGGCCCCCTGGCCGGCTTCCTCGCCGGCGCGATCGGCGCCGGCGTCCTCATGGCCGTCTTCCTCGCCAACTCCGGCGGGTCCTGGGACAACGCCAAGAAGATCGTCGAGGACGGCCACTTCGGCGGCAAGGGCTCGCCCGCGCACGCGGCGGTCGTCATCGGCGACACGGTCGGCGACCCCTTCAAGGACACCGCGGGCCCGGCGATCAACCCGCTGATCAAGGTGATGAACCTCGTCGCGCTGCTCATCGCGCCCGCCGTCGTCCAGCTCTCCGTGCCGGCCGGCGCCAACCACGGGGTCCGCATCGGGATCGCCCTGGTCGCCGCGGCGATCGCGTTCGGTGCCGTCCTCGCCTCCCGGCGGCGGGCGGGCCGCACCGACCACGAGCACCGGAGCGACGCGCACGCGGCGCCCGCGCCGGTCCACCACGCCGAGGAGGAGAGCAGCACCGCGGCCGTCCCCGCGTCGACCGAGCGCCGGTCCGTGACGGCAGCGACGGAGGCGACGCCGGCGCCGGCGAGCCGGCCCGTGACCGCGACGCCGCGGGGTGAGGAGCACGCGCCCCGGTGAGGGCACGCCGCGCGTCCGGCCCCGCGGCGTCATAGGTTCTGGCCATGGGTGCCACTGAGCTGCTGCTGGTCCGTCACGGGGAGAGCGCCGGCAACGTCGCCGCGAACCGCGCCACGTCGTCGGGCGCCGAGACCATCGAGGTCCCAGCCCGCGACGCCGACGT
This sequence comes from Georgenia sp. SYP-B2076, assembly GCF_003991205.1. Taxonomy (GTDB): domain Bacteria; phylum Actinomycetota; class Actinomycetes; order Actinomycetales; family Actinomycetaceae; genus Georgenia. The sequence goes on from NZ_RXOZ01000012.1 coordinate 48,012, forward strand.
CGAGCTGTCCGAGAACGGGACCGAGCAGGCGCGGGCGCTGGGGGCCTGGCTGCGTGACCTGCCCGCGGGCCGCACCCCGCAGGCGGTGTGGTCCTCGCCGTACCGCCGGGCCAGCGACACGGCCCGCACCGCCCTGGGCGAGGCCGGGCTCGACCTGCCCGTGCACCTGGACGAGCGGCTGCGCGACCGCGACCTGGGCATCACCGACACCCTGACCTGGGCGGGCGTCCAGGCCCGCTACCCCGAGGAGGCGCGCCGGCGCGAGTGGCTCGGGAAGTTCTACCACCGCCCGCCCGGCGGGGAGTCCTGGGCGGACGTCGCGCTGCGCGTCCGGGCCGTCCTGGCCGACCTCGAGCGGCAGGAGAGCCACGAGCGGCTCATGGTGACCTGCCACGACGTCGTCATCCTCGTCTTCCGCTACGTCTGCGAGGGGTTGGACGAGGCGGGCGTCCTCGAGATCGCCCGCACCCAGGGCGTGCGCAACGCCGCGGTGACCCGGCTCGTCCGCACCGACGGCGAGTGGCAGGTGGCTGACTACAACCTCGACACCCACCTCGCCGAGAGCGCTGCGAGGGTCACCGCGGAGCCGAGCGTGTCGGAGCGGGACGCATGAGCACCGAGCCGATCACCCCCACGCTCCTGCGCGGCTGGGCGCTGCCGTCGCCGAGCGGGTCGAAGTACGGGCGCGGGCAGGTGCTCGTCGTGGGCGGCGCGCGGGCCACGCCCGGCGCGGTGCTGCTGGCGGGGCTGGCGGCCCTGCGGGTGGGCGCCGGCCGGCTCTCCCTGGCGGTCGCGTCCTCCGTCGCGGGCACCCTCGCGGTCGCGGTGCCCGAGGCGGGCGTGCGCGGCCTGCCGGAGGACGACGGCGGCGACGTGCGCGGCACCGGGCTCGGCGTGATCGCGAGCGACCTCGAGCGCGCCGACGCCGTGCTGGTCGGCCCCGGCCTGGGCGAGCCCGAGGGGGCCCGCGCGCTGCTGACCGGCCTCGCCGCCCGCATGCCCGAGACCACCCCTGTGCTGCTGGACGCCTTCGCCCTGGGCGTGCTGCCCGGGTTGGGCGAGGTGCGCGAGGCCCTGCACGGTCGGCTCGTGCTGACCCCCAACCTCGCGGAGGCCGCCCGGCTGCTGGAGGTCGAGGAGATCGACGACGACGACGTGCAGGACGCCGTCGCCGAGCTGGCGGAGCGCTACGGCGCCGTGGTTTCCTGCCGCGGCCTGGTCAGCGACGGGGACTGGATGTGGGAGGCGACCACCGGTCACTCGGGGCTGGGCACCTCGGGCAGCGGCGACGTGCTGGCTGGCGCCATGGCCGGCCTGATCGCCCGGGGCGCCGGGGCCGCCCAGGCCGCGGTGTGGGGGACCCACCTGCACGCCAGCGCCGGGGACTCGCTGACCGCCAGCGTCGGGAAGGTGGGGTTCCTCGCCCGCGAGCTGCTCGACGAGCTCCCGCGGCTGCTCCACGAGCTGAGCGCCTGATCCGCCCGCGCCGGCCGGGGTAACGCGCCAGTAACGGCCCCACCGTACGGTCAGCCGCGCACCCGCGGCGGGGCGTGGACGGCACGAGCTGCGCCCGCCCGGGCTGACTGTGCCGCCGGGCTCGGCCGCATGCCGCACCCGCGGGGAGGTGGTCCGCGATGGCCAGGGCAGGTTCCCCGGAGCCGGTCCGCGCTCACCGGCCCGTGGACGATGTCGGCGTCCCGGCCCTGCGGTCCGCCGACCGGGCGATGCTGCGCCTGGGCGCCGTGGCGATCGTGGCCGGGATCGTGCTGCAGGTCGTCATGGAGGCGCTGCACCCGTCCCGAGAAAATCCCAACGACTCCGCCGCGGCCTTCGCGGAGTACGCCCGCTCCGGCGTGTGGACGGCGGTCCACATCGGACAGTTCCTCGCCGCGCTGCTCATCGTCCTGGCCCTCGTCGCCCTGGCCGGGTCCCTGGCCCGCCAGCCAGGGACGGCCGGCGCGCTCGCGATGGTCGCCCGGGTCACGGCGGTGCTGGTCGCCGGGGTTTTCGCCGTGCAGATGGCCGTCGACGGCGTCGCCCTCAAGGCCGCGATCCACGCGTGGCTCGCCGCGCCGGCGGCCGACAGGGCGGCGGCGTTCCTCGTGGCCGAGGGCGTCCGCGCGCTCGAGAAGGCGCTCAGCGGCTTCTTCCATCTCCTCAACGGCACGACGCTGCTGGCCCTCGGACTCTCCATGACGCTCGGCCGCAGCTACAGCCGGGGGCTTGGCGTGCTCGGCGCCGTCGCCGGCCTCGCCCTCCTCGTCGGAGGAGTCGTGACGGCACACACCGGTTTCTCCATGGCCGCGGGGCGGGTGCTGCTGCCGGCGACCGTCCTCACCTTCCTGTACCTGCTCGGCGCGAGCGTCGCGATGTGGCGGCACGGCACGGCGGCCGCGCAGAGCCCGTCATGAACGTGGTGGCCCAGGTGTTCGCGGGTCTGACGGCCGTCATGCTGCTCGTGGTCGGCGTGCTGGAGATCGCGTGCCACGGTGATCAGCGGCTCCACAGCATCTTCCTGATCCGCCCGCAGGACGTGCGGGCGGTGGGCGGTCAACGTCGGCGCCTACAACCTGTGCTTCGGCGTGGCTCCGAGCACCGGCTCTCGCTCAGCGCCCTCGGTGAGAGCATCCCACCCGCCATAGCTCTGGCCGCCATGCTCCTCACCTGAGGCCGGCGGCCACGAACGCGCGACGGCGCTCCTTAGGCTCGTCCCCATGGATCCCCGCCCGAGCAACGCCCCCGCAGGCCCGCCGTCCGGTGCTACCGGCCACACCCGCGCCGCCGGCAGCGCCGGCCCGCCCGCCGGGAGCGCCGCCCCGCCCGCCGGGAGCGCCGCCCCGCCCGCCGGCACCGCCGCGCAGCTCGGCGCGCTGCGAGGGGACCTCGCCCCGTTCACCGTTGACGGCGTCGCGGAGCTCCTCGGTGACGTCGCGGGCGCCGCGCTGCGCCGGGAGCAGCGGGTGCCCGCCGTGCGCACGGCTCGCGCCGCGGAGGGACCCGTCGCCACCCTGCTGCGGTTGTTCATGCTCGGCGACGACGTCACCCGAGGCGAGCTGGCCGCCGCGCTACCCGCCACGACAGCCGACGGCGCGGCGGCGCTCGGGCTGGTGACCGCCGCCGGCCACGGTGACGACGACCCCGTGCGCGCCCTCGTGGACCTGCGCCCCTACGGCGCCACCGACGCCGCGGGCACGGCCCACTGGTGGGTGGCCTCCGACCTCGGCGAGCTCGCCACCGCCGCGCCCCTGCACGCCGACCACGTGCTCGGCATCGGCGGCGCGTCGATCACGCTGGCCCAGCTCACCGTGCGGGACCCACGCCGGCGCACCCTCGACCTCGGCACCGGCTGCGGGATCCAGGCCCTGCACGCCACCCGCCACAGCGCCGCCGTCGTGGCCACCGACATCTCGGCGCGCGCGCTGGCCTTCGCCGGCTTCAACGCGGCCCTGGCGGGGGAGTGCCTGGACCTGCGCGCCGGGTCGATGCTCGAGCCGGTCGACGGCGAGACCTTCGACCTGGTCGTGTCCAACCCGCCATTCGTCATCACCCCGGCCGCCGCCTACGACGCCGGCCTGCCGCTCATGGAGTACCGCGACGGCGGGCGCGGCGGCGACGACCTGGTGCGCGACCTCGTCGCCGGCGTCGGCGCCCATCTCGCCCCGGGCGGGGTGGCCCAGCTCCTCGGCAACTGGGAGCACCACGAGGGCCAGGACTGGCGCGAGCGCGTCCTGGGCTGGCTCGAGGCCTCCGGCCTGGACGGCTGGGTGGTCCAGCGCGAGGTCCAGGATCCCGCCGAGTACGCCGAGCTGTGGCTGCGCGACGGCGGGCTGCGCGCCGACCTCGACCGCGGCGCCTACGAGGCGGCCTACGCCGCCTGGCTGGGGGACTTCGAGGCCCGCGGCGTCGAGGGCGTGGGCTTCGGGTACGTGGTGCTGCACCGGCCCGACGACGCCGGTCCCGCCGGGTCCCCGCGGTCCCCCTGGAAACGGGTCGAGGAGGTCACCGGGCCGGTCCGCCAGCCCCTCGGCGGGCACGTCGCCGACGTCCTGGCCACGCGCGCCTGGCTCGCCGGCCTCGGGATCGGCGGCGAGCCGGGGGGCCGGTCCGGCGGCCCCGGCCGCGGCGATTCGGCCGGCGGCGCGGTTCTCAGCGGCCCGGCCGGCGCTCCCGGCCGCAGCGGCCCGGCCGGGCTCGGCGCGCTCACGGCGCAGCGCCTGGTCGTGTCCGGGGACGTCACCGAGGAGCGGTACCTGGCGCCCGGCGAGCAGGACCCGCAGGTGCTGCAGCTGCGCCAGGGCGGGGGCCTGGGCCGGGTCGTGCGCCCGGGCACGCTCGTGGCCGGGGCCGTCGGGGCGTGCGACGGGGACCTGACCCTCGGGCAGATCATCGGGGGCCTGGCCGCGCTGCTCGAGGTGCCCGCGGACGACGTCGCCGCCGAGGTCCTCCCCGCCGCCCGCGACCTGCTCCTTGACGGCTTCCTCCACCCGGCGCCCTGACCGGGACGCCATCCGCCCGTGACCGGCAGGGCCCCGGCGTGCCGCCCGCGTGCCCCTGTGCGCCCGTCCCCGGATGCGTCCTCCGGCCCGGCCCAGCACGATGGCGTCATGGCTCCCGAGACACCGAAGATCCCCGCGCAGCAGCAGGAGTGGCCCGGCAGCGCGGAACAGCTGCGGCCGGCGCCCGACCACGGCGAGAGCGGCTACACCGGCCGCGAGCGTCTCGTCGGCAAGAGGGCCCTGATCACCGGGGGTGACTCCGGGATCGGCCGGGCCACCGCGATCGCGTTCGCCAAGGAGGGCGCCGACGTCGCGATCGCGTTCCTGCCCGAGGAGCAGGCCGACGCGGACGAGACGAAGCGGCAGGTCGAGGCGGCGGGGCGCACCTGCGTGCAGCTGCCCACCGACCAGCGCACCGAGCAGGCGAACATCGACCTCGCCGCAGGGGCGGTGCGCGCCCTCGGCGGGATCGACGTCCTCGTCAACAACGCCGGGTTCCAGATGGCTCAGGAGTCGTTGGAGGACTTCCCCGGCGACCAGATCGAACGCACCTTCGCGACCAACGTCTTCTCGACCTTCTGGCTCACGAAGGCGGTGGCCCCCGAGATGCAGCCGGGGTCCGCCGTCCTGAACACCACCTCCATCCAGGCCTTCGACCCCTCCGAGCCGCTGCTCGACTACGCCGCCACGAAGGCGGCGCTGAACAACCTCACCGTCAACCTCGCCGCCCAGCTGGGCCCGAAGGGCATCCGCGTCAACGCGGTGGCCCCGGGACCGATCTGGACCCCGCTGATCCCCTCGACGTTCCCCGACTCGAAGGTCGAGGGCTTCGGGGAGAACACGCCGCTGGGCCGGGCGGGGCAGCCCATCGAGGTGGCCGCCGCGTTCGTCTTCCTCGCGAGCGACGAGGCGAGCTACGTCTCGGGCACCGTCCTCGGCGTGACCGGTGGCAAGGCCGTGTTCTGACGGGCGGGGGCGCCGGGGGCGGGAGAGGCGCCGTGACCGGCCGGCTCCCTGACCAGCCCGTGACGCTCGCGCTCACCCTGCAGCGCTGGCGGGACCTGACCTTCCTGCACTGGCGCGCGGACCCGGCCGTGATCGCGGCCCTGCTCCCGCCCGGCCTGGAGGTGGACACGTTCGACGACGCCGCCTGGCTCGGGGTCACGCCCTTCGTCATGGACGACGTCCGGACCCCCGGGACGCCGGCGGTGCCGCACCTCTCGCGCTTCCCCGAGGTGAACCTGCGCACCTACGTCCGGGCGGCCGACGGCGCCACGGGCATCTGGTTCTTCTCCCTGGACTGCGCCCGGCTGCCGGTGGTCGCCGCGCTGCGCACCCTCGGCCTGCCCTACCGGTGGGCCGAGATCGAGGTCGAGCCCGACGTCGGACGCATCGCCTACCGCAGCCGCCGCCGGCAGGGCGGCATCCGGATGCAGGCCGCCGTGATCACGGGGTCAGCGGTCTCACCCGGCCCGCTCGAGAACTTCCTCACCGGCCGGTGGTCGGCCTTCACCCGGCGGGCGGGGCGCCTGTGGCGGGTGCCCGTCGAGCACGACCCCTGGCCGCTGCACACCGCGACGGCGCGCGCCGACGTCGGCCAGCTCTTCGCGGCGGCGGGCCTGCCGCCCCCGGCGGGTGGCCCCTTGGCGCACTTCAGCCCCGGCGTGTCGGTGCGCATCGGCGTCCCCCGGCCGGTGTGACCGGGACGCGCGCGCCTCACGCCGCGGGCAGGGTGACGGTGAAGACGGTCCGGCCCGGCTCGCTGTCCACCCCGACACGGCCGCCGTGCGCGGCCACGACCGCCTGCACGATCGCCAGCCCCAGCCCCGTGGACCCCGTGGGCCCGGTGGCCCGCGACCGGCCGGCGTCGGCGCGGGCGAAGCGCTCGAAGAGGGTCCCGCGCACCGCGGCGGGGACGCCCGGCCCGTCGTCGCGGACCTCGACGACGACGTCACCGCCCACCGTCCGGACGCCGGTGACGACCGTCGTCCCGGGCGGGGTGTGCACGCGGGCGTTCGCGAGCAGGTTGACGAGGACCTGCTGCAACCGGTGCTCGTCGCCGACGACGACCGTGCGCCCGTCGTCGCCTCCCGTGGCTGCCGCCTGCGCGCCGTCCCAGCCGGTCTCGTCGCCGGCGTCGCCGGGGGCGCCGTCGCCGTCGGTGAGGGGCAGGTCCAGGTGCCAGCGGTGGTCCGGCCCGGCGGCGTGCGCGTCGGAGACGGCGTCGACCGCGAGGGCGGTGAGGTCGACCTCCGTCTGGTCGAGGGACCGGCCGGCGTCGAGCCGGGCGAGCAGCAGCAGGTCCTCGACCAGCTCGGTCATGCGGCGCGCCTCGGACTCCACGCGGCCCACCGCGCGCACCACCTCCTCGGGCAGCTCCCCGGGGCGGCGCCGAACCAGCTCGGCGTAGCCGCGGATCGAGGCGAGCGGGGTGCGCAGCTCGTGGCTGGCGTCGGCGACGAACTGGCGCACCTGGGTCTCGCTGCGATGGCGGGCGGCGAGCGCCCCCTCGACGTGGCCCAGCAGCTGGTTCAGCGCCGTGCCCACCTGCCCCACCTCCGTCCTCGGGTCGGTGTCCGCCGGGGCGACCCGCTCGGCGAGCGCGACCTCGCCGTGGTTGAGGGGCAGCTCGGAGACCCGGGTGGCGGTGGCGGCCACGCGCTCGAGCGGGCGCATCTCCCGGCGCACCACGGCGGCGCCGACGGCGGCCGCGAGCGCCAGGCCCACGGCGGCGACCACCGCCTCCGTCCCGACGTAGCTGCGCACGGTCGTGGTGAGGTCCGCGGTGGACAGGCCGGTGAGGACCGTGTCCCCGTCCGGCCGGGAGGCGGCGAGGACCCGGTAGGAACCCAGACCCGGCACGTCGACGGTGCGGGGCCCCACGCCGACGGGCACGGCGGTCAGCGCCGCCTGCTGCCCGGTGGAGAGCGTGCGGAGCTCGCCAGACCTGTCGATGAGGCCGGAGCGGACCACGCCGTCGCGGACCGAGACGCTCAGCGTGCCGACGCGCTGCCCGAGGGCGCGGAGACCGCCGGGCGGCCCGGGTGACGGGTTGCCGGCCTCGTTGGGCTCGCGCTCCTCGCCGGACTCGTGCCTGCGTGCGTGCTCGGTGGCCCGGCCGCTGGCGGCCACCAGCTCGGTGTCGAGCTGGTGGAGCAGGGAGTCGCGCAGCCGCAGCGTCGAGAAGACCCCCATCATCGCCGCCACCCCGGCGACCAGCGCGAGAACGACCACGACCAGGCGCCGGCGGAGCGTCCAGCTGCGCCGTCCCGGCCGGTGGGGTGGCCGCGGGGAGGCCGTCACGGTCACGAGGTCACGAGGTCACGAGGTCGCACGCTGGCGCCGTCGGCGGGCTTGAGCACGTAGCCCACGCCCCGCAGCGTGTGGATCATCGGGGCGCGCCCGACGTCGATCTTGCGCCGCAGGTAGGAGATGTAGAGCTCGACGATGTTGGCGTGGCCGCCGAAGTCGTAGCTCCACACGCGGTCGAGGATCTGCGCCTTGGACAGCACCCGGCGCGGGTTGCGCATGAAGTAGCGGAGCAGCTCGAACTCGGTGGCCGTGAGGCGGATCGGCTCGCCGGCCCGGGCCACCTCGTGGCCGTCCTCGTCCATGGTCAGGTCGCCGACGGCGAGCACGGAGGGCTCCCGGGCCGCCGCCATCTGGCCGGTGCGGCGCAGCAGCGCCCGCAGCCGGGCGACGACCTCCTCGAGGCTGAACGGCTTGGTCACGTAGTCGTCCCCGCCCGCCGTCAGGCCGGCGACCCGGTCCTCGACGGCGTCCTTCGCGGTGAGGAACAGCACGGGCAGGAGCGGGTTGGTGACGCGGAACCGGCGCAGGACGTCGAGCCCGGACATGTCCGGGAGCATGATGTCGAGCACCACCACGTCGGGCTCCAGGCTCCGCGCGGCCTTGATGGCGCTGAGCCCGTCGAGGGCGGTGCTGACCGTCCAGCCCTCGTAGCGCAGGGCGGACGCCAGCAGCTCCGCCAGCATGGGCTCGTCGTCGACCACGAGGGCGCGCACGGGGGAGCCGTCGGCGTGCGTGAGCGGTTCGAGGGCGTCGGTGGCGGTCATGGCGCCCATGGTGCGAGCCCCGCCTGTGCGGGTCCTGGCACGAACCTGTGAAATGTCTGTGGCCTGCACGGCGGGCCGCCTCACCGGGTGCCTGCCGCTTCCCAGGCTCCACCCAGGACGTCGTCGCACGGTAGGCACGTGGCCGGCGCCGCGCCGACCCGGAAGGAGGAGCGTGATGCGCGTCACGACGGCGCCCGCACGAGGTGATGCCCCGGCGGCATCCTGGCTGACGGCCACCATCCGGCCCGCTGGGGTCCTCGCCCGCGAGGACGCCCCGCGGCTGCGGGACCTGCTGGAGGCACTGGCCGCGTCGGCGTCGCTCGTCGTGGTGGACCTCGGCGCGGCCCGCCTGCTCAGCACGGCGGCCGCGGCGGCGATCGAGGACGCCGCCGACGGTCTCGAGCGGCGCGGCGGGTGCCTGCTGTGCGTGGGGGCCGACCAGGCCTCGCGCCGCTGCCTGGCGTCGGTCGGGGCGCGCGCGGTCGTCCTCGACGGGTAGTCCGATGCGGACGGGAGCGCCGGACGACGGATGATGATCGCGTGCTTCCTCCCCGGCCTCTGCGCGCGCCGCACCCGACATCACGCCTCGCTCACCCGCCCCGCCGGGGCTGGCTGCGCCGCACCTGGGCGCGGCACCCCCGGGCCGCCCTGGCGATTCGGGCAGCCCTGGCCGCCGCGCTGGCGTGGGCGGTCGGGCAGGCGATCCCGGGCCCGACGGCGCAGTACCCGTACTACGCGCCACTCGGCGCCGTCATCGCCACCACCTTCAGCCTGGCCGGCTCGGTGCGGGAGTCGTTGCAGGCCGTCGCCAGCATCGGCCTGGGGGCGTTCATCGCATTCGGGGTGGGGGCCGTCGAGGCGCAGGCGGGGATGCTCGCGGTCTTCGTGGTCGTGGCCCTGGGGGTGCTGGTCGGCGGGTGGCGCCTGCTCGGTGACATGGGGTCGTGGGTGACGACGTCCGCCCTGTTCATCCTCATCATCGGCCGGGACGACCCGGTGGGTTACATCGGCGCCTACACCGGGCTCACCCTGCTGGGCGCGGCCATCGGCATCGCGGTGAACGTCGCCTTCCCGCCGCTGCCGCTCGCCCCCGCCCAGCTGGCCCTGACCCGCGTGCGCCGCGTGCTCACCGAGCAGCTCCATCACCTCGCCGACGGGCTCGACCGCGGGGAAGCGCCGGCCTCGGGGGAGTGGGACAGCCATCGCCGTTCCCTCGATCCCGCGATGTGGGCGATGCGTGAGGCCCTCCACGACGCCGCCGAGGCGCGCCGGTGGAACCGGCGGACCCGCCGCTACGACGTCGCCATCGAGCGGCAGGACCGCCAGGCGAGTGCGCTCCAGCGCGCGGCGCTGCTCGTGGAGGACCTCAGCGACGTCGTCGTCGAGGAGGACCTGGCGGGACTGGAGCGCCCCGCGCTCGGCCCGCGCCTGCGGCCCGCGGCGGCCCGCGCCCTGCGCCTGCTCGGCGACGTCCTCGCGCAGGTGGAGGGCAGGGAGGAGGAGACGGAGGAGGTCAGGCGCGCCAGGGAGGCGCTGGACGCGCTGGCGCGGGAGGTGGTCGCCGCCGAGCGCGACGCCGGCCCGCACCTGGTGGCCGCCGGCCTCGTCGTGTCCGTGCGCCGCTGTCTCGAGGCCGCCACGGACCCGCCGCGCTTCCGGGTCGCGGGCTGAGACCCTCCCGCCCGGCGCCCGGCGTCCGCCCGGGACCCTTGCCCGCCCGGGGAGCGCCACCGGAGCCCCGTACCCGAAACGCGGTGACCCGCGCCGGTTACGGTGGTCGGATGACCGAGACCCTCCTCGTGCACGCACCCCGCTCGGACCTCGCGCGCCGCGCCGGCGGGCTCGTCCTCGCGGCGCTCGCGGCCGCCGCCGTCGTGGCGGTGTGGTGGTTCTTCGTCACCACGCACACCGGCCGGTCCCTGGACGACGTCGCCTACGTGGGCTCGCGCATCGGGCGTGGCCGGCTCTCGGACTACGCGCAGGCGGTGCTCGACGTCGTCTCCGTCCCGCTCCTCGTCCTCGTTATCGCCGTCACCACGGTCGTGGCGGCCCTGCGGCGGCAGTGGCTCCTCGTCCTCGGCGTCGGGGCGATGGTCGGCGCGATGAACCTCACGACGCAGGTCCTGAAGTACCGGGTCTTCACCCGACCGGACCTGGACGACCCGGGCACCTTCGACGCCAACACCCTGCCCAGCGGGCACACGACCGTCGCGGGCTCGGTCGCGGTCGCCGTCCTGCTCGTCGTGCCGCCGCGCTGGCGGTGGCTCGCCGCCCTGGTGGGTGCCGGCTACACGGGCCTGACCGGGCTGGCCACGATGATCAACGGGTGGCACCGGGCCTCCGACGTCGTCGCCGGCGTCCTGGTCGTCGCCGCCTGGGCGCTGCTCGCCCAGGCGCTGGCCGGGCCGGGCGACGCCGACGGGCGCACGCGCGCCGTCATGAACCTGCTGGGGCTCGTCGGCGCGGGGGCCGCCGTCGTGGCGGGCCTCGCGCTCGTCGTCACGCGGTGGGCCGACGCCGACCCGTCGCGTGTGGAGCGCCTGCTCGCCTACGGTGGCGCCAGCATGGGTGTGCTCGCGGTGGTGTGCCTGGCCACCGCCGCGATGCTGCTCGTGGGGACCCGGAAGGCGCGGCGCTGACCGCGCCCCGTCCCCACAGGGCGGGCGGGCCGGACTCACCACCTGTCGCACCGACGATGTACGGTCACCCCGGAACCCGTGGCCGGTCAACCAGACGGCCAGAAACTGATGTGAGGTAGTCCGCGTGCCCAGCTCTCGCAAGCTCGTGATCGTCGAGTCGCCTGCCAAGGCGCGCACCATCGGCGGCTACCTCGGCCCCGACTTCGAGGTCGAGGCCAGCGTCGGTCACATCCGCGACCTCCCGCAGCCCTCGGAGCTGCCGGCGGACATGAAGAAGGGCCCCTACGGCAAGTTCGCCGTCGACGTCGAGGGCGACTTCGACCCGTACTACGTGGTCGACGCGGACAAGAAGAAGAAGGTCGCCGAGCTCAAGCGGGCCCTGAAGGACGCCGACGAGCTCTACCTCGCAACGGACGAGGACCGCGAGGGCGAGGCCATCGCCTGGCACCTCCTCGATGTCCTCAAGCCCAAGGTCCCCGTCAAGCGGATGGTCTTCCACGAGATCACCAAGGAGGCCATCACCCGCGCCCTGGAGAACACCCGCGAGCTGGACACGCGGCTCGTCGACGCGCAGGAGACCCGCCGCATCCTCGACCGCCTCGTCGGCTACGAGGTCTCCCCGCTGCTGTGGCGCAAGATCAAGCCGGGCCTGTCCGCCGGGCGCGTGCAGTCGGTCGCGACCCGGATGGTCGTCGAGCGTGAGCGTGAGCGCATGGCGTTCCGCTCGGCCTCCTACTGGGACGTCAAGGGCACCTTCACGGGCGGCCCCGCGGACGACCGGGGCCAGTTCGTCGCCCGGCTGGTCACCCTCGACGGCAAGCGCGTGGCCACCGGCCGCGACTTCGGTGACGACGGCCGGCTGAAGAAGGCCGCCGCGACCGTCGGCACCGTGCACCTGGACGAGGTTCGGGCCACCGAGCTCGCCGGCGCCCTCGAGCGCGCCGACGCCCGGGTCGCGTCGATGGAGACCAAGCCGTACACGCGCCGCCCGGCCGCGCCGTTCACCACCTCCACGCTCCAGCAGGAGGCCAGCCGCAAGCTGCGGATGAGTGCGCGCGAGGCCATGCGCACCGCGCAGGGGCTGTACGAGAACGGCTACATCACGTACATGCGAACCGACTCCTCGGCGCTGTCCGGGCAGGCCATCTCCGCCGCCCGCCGCCAGGCCGCGGAGCTCTACGGACCCGAGTACGTCCCCGGCAAGCCGCGCGTCTACGCGAGCAAGGCCAAGGGCGCGCAGGAGGCCCACGAGGCCATCCGGCCCGCGGGGGACTCCTTCCGCACCCCGGCGCAGGTGGCGGGCCAGCTCACCGGCGCGCAGTTCAAGCTCTACGAGCTCATCTGGAAGCGCACCGTCGCCTCGCAGATGGCCGACGCCAGCGGCTCCACCGCCACCGTGCGCCTGGCCGCCGAGCCCGTGCTCGACGGCGGCGCCCGCACGGCCCAGGCCGAGCTGACGGCGTCGGGCACGGTCATCACCTTCCGCGGCTTCCTGGCCGCCTACGAGGAGGGCCGCGACGCCGACCGCTACGAGAGCTCCGAGAAGGAGACCCGTCTCCCGGTGCTCGCCGAGGGCGACGCCGTGGCCACCGACCAGGTCACCGCCGAGGGGCACGAGACGACCCCGCCGCCGCGCTACACCGAGGCGAGCCTGGTCAAGGCCATGGAGGAGCGCGGCATCGGCCGCCCGTCCACCTACGCGGCCACCATCTCCGTCATCGTCGACCGCGGGTACGTGGACCGCCGCGGCCAGGCCCTGGTGCCCACCTGGCTGGCCTTCTCCGTGGTGCGCCTCCTCGAGGACAACCTCCCGCGGCTGGTGGACTACGACTTCACCGCCGAGATGGAGTCCGACCTCGACCGGATCGCCGACGGCACCGAGGACCGGGTGGGCTGGCTCACCCGCTTCTACCGCGGCGAGAACACGGAGGAGGCGCCCGGGCTCAAGGAGCTCGTCGACGGCCTGGGCGACATCGACGCCCGCGCGGTGAACACCATCGACATCGGTGACGGCATCAGCCTGCGCGTGGGCCGCTACGGGCCCTACCTCGAGACCGCCGGCACCGACGGCGCCGAGGGCCAGCGCGCCAGCGTGCCCGACGGCGTCGCCCCCGACGAGCTGACCGTGGCCAAGGCCCACGAGCTGCTCGCCGCCGGCGCCGACGACGGCCGTGAGCTGGGCACCGACCCGGCGACCGGGCACACCATCATCGGCCGTAACGGCCGCTACGGGCCGTACGTCACCGAGGTCCTGCCCGACGACGAGGACGACGCCGGGTCCGCCGCCGGCGCCGAGCCGGCCGGTCCCGAGGCCCCCGCTGCCCCGGGCGCGAAGAAGAAGCCGGTCAAGAAGAAGGTCGTCAAGGCCAAGCCCCGCACGGCGTCGCTGTTCGCGTCCATGCAGCTCGACAGCGTCACGCTGGAGGACGCCCTGCGCCTGCTGTCCCTGCCCCGCGTGGTCGGCACCGACCCCGAGGGCGTGGAGATCACCGCGCAGAACGGGCGGTACGGGCCCTACCTGAAGCGGGGCACCGACTCGCGGACGCTCGCCTCGGAGGACCAGCTCTTCGACATCACGCTCGAGGAGGCGCTGGCGGTCTACGCCCAGCCCAAGCGCGGGCGCGGCGCCACCGCCAAGCCGCCGCTGCGCGAGCTCGGCGACGACCCGGTCACCGGCAAGCCCGTGGTGGTCAAGGACGGGCGCTTCGGCCCCTACGTCACCGACGGCGTGACCAACGCGACGCTCCGCAAGGACGACGCCGTCGAGGACATCACGCCCGAGCGCGGGTTCGACCTGCTCGCGGAGAAGCGCGCCAAGGGGCCGGCCAAGAAGCCCGCGCGCAAGCCCGCGGCGAGGAAGCCGGCCGCGAAGAAGCCGGCCGCGAAGAAGGCCGCCGCGAAGTAGCGGGTGGCCGGCCCGGCGCCAGGCGGCGGCGTCGACCCCTGCGGGGTGTCTACCCTGGGCACATGAGCCATCTGGCGGCGACGCCACCCTCCCTGCCCGCGCCGGCCGACCCGCTGGAGGCGCCGCCCCTGCGCTGGGGCATCCTCGGCGCCGGGGGCATCGCCGGGCGGTTCGCGCGCGAGGTCCCGAGCCGCTCGCGCCAGCAGATCGTCGCCGTCGCCTCCCGGGACCAGCAGCGCGCGGACGCCTTCGCCGCGACACACGGCATCGGGCGCGCCTACGGCAGCTACGAGTCCCTCGTCGGCGATCCGTACCTCGACGTCATCTACGTGGCGACCCCGCACAGCTTCCACCACCGGCACGCCCTCCTCGCGCTCGCGGCCGGCAAGCACGTACTGGTGGAGAAGGCGTTCACGCGCAACGTCGCCGAGGCCCGGGAGGTCTTCGACACCGCCCGGGAGCGCGGGCTGTTCGCCATGGAGGCCATGTGGACGCGTTTCCTGCCGCACATGGTGGCGCTGCGCGCCGTCGTCGAGTCCGGCGCGCTGGGGGAGATCCTCGCCGTGGGCGCCGACCACGGGCAGCGCCTGGACACCGTGGAGCGCCTCCTCGCGCCCGACCTGGCCGGCGGCGCCCTGCTGGACCTGGGCGTGTACCCGCTCTCCTTCGCGCACAGCCTGCTCGGCGCCCCCGCCACCGTCCACGCCGCCGGGTCGCTCACCGACGTCGGCGTCGACTCCCACGAGGCGGTGACCCTGACGTACGAGAGCAGCCGCGCGATCGCGGTGAGCACGTCGAACATGTGGGCGCGCAGCGCCACCACCGCGTCGGTCGTGGGCACCGACGCCCGGATCGACGTCGCTGGGCCGTTCTTCCAGCCCACGACCTTCGTGCTGAGCCCCATCCACGGGGAGCCCTGGCAGTGGCCGCCGACCGCCGAAGGTCAGGCCGTCGACCCGGGCGGCTTCGAGTACCAGGCGGCGGAGGTCGCCCGGGCGGTGTCCGAGGGGCGCCAGGAGTCGGCGACCATGCCGTGGCAGGCCACGCTCGAGGTGATGGCGACGATGGACGAGGTGCGCCGGCAGCTCGGCGTCGTCTACCCGGGGGAGTGAGGCGGTGACGCCCGGGGAGTGACGGCGACGGCACGGACCGTCGGCGGCGATGTCGGCGCGGCTGGTTACGCTGGCCAGGTGAACGCCCAGCCCCCCGCCGCCCCCGCGCCCGTCCCGACGGCGCACCCGCTGCCGGGCTGCTTCGTCGCCCTCGAGGGCGGTGACGGCGCCGGCAAGACGACGCAGCGCGAGCTGCTCGGCGGCTGGCTGCACAGCCTCGGCCACGAGGTCGTCCTGACCCGGGAACCCGGCGGCACCGAGCTCGGCCAGGTCCTGCGCGACGCCGTCCTCCACGGCGGCCACGTCGACCCGCGGACCGAGGCGCTGCTCTACGCCACCGACCGCGCCCACCACGTCCACCAGCTCGTGCTCCCCGCCCTCGAGCGCGGGGCGGTGGTCGTCACCGACCGCTACCTGGACTCCTCGGTCGCCTACCAGGGCGCCGCCCGGGACCTCGGCGCCGACGAGATCCGCGCGCTGTCCCTCTGGGCCACCGAGGGGCTGCTGCCGGACCTGACCGTGCTCCTCGACCTCGACCCCGCCGTCGGGGCCGCCCGCCGCACCGGCGCCCCCGACCGGATCGAGCGCGAGTCCGCGCAGTTCCACCGGCGGGTACGCGAGCACTTCCTCGCCCAGGCCGGCGCCGAGCCCGACCGCTACCTCGTCCTGGACGCTTCGCGGCCGCCCCAGGAGCTGCACGCCGCCGTGCGTGCGCGCCTGGCCCCGCTCCTGCCCCTGGTCACCGCCGTGCCCGTGGCCGACCCGGCCGACCTCCCGGACGTCGAGGTGTCCCGATGAGCGTGTGGGACGACGTCGTTGGCCAGGAGCAGGTGGTCGAGACGCTGCGCGCCGCCGTCCTCGCCTCCCGGCAGGCCGGCTCCGAGGACGCGTCGGCGCGGGCCATGACGCACGCCTGGCTCATCACCGGACCGCCGGGGTCGGGCCGGTCCGTCGCCGCACGGGCCTTCGCCGCGGCGCTGCAGTGCACGGACCCGGGCGAGCCCGGGTGCGGCCACTGCCACGGCTGCACGACGTCGCTGGCCGGCACGCACGCCGACGTCACGCTCGTCGGCACGGAGAAGGTCATCTTCAGCATCGACGAGATCCGCCCGCTCGTCTCCCAGGCGCAGCGAGCGCCCTCGCAGGGCCGGTGGCGCGTGATGCTCATGGAGGACGCCGACCGCATGGTCGAGCGCACCTCCAACGTGCTGCTCAAGGCCATCGAGGAGCCGCCGCCGCGCACCGTGTGGCTGCTGTGCGCCCCGAGCCCGGAGGACGTCCTGACCACGATCCGCTCGCGCTGCCGGGCGGTCCACCTGCGCGTGCCCGACCCGGCCGCGGTGGCCGAGCTCCTCGTGCGCCGCGACGGCATCGACCCCGCGGTGGCGCTGTCCTCCGCCCGCGCGGCGCAGTCGCACGTGGGCCTGGCCCGGCGCCTGGCGCGCGACCCCGCGGTGCGCGAGCGCCGGCGGCGGCTGCTGGCCGTGCCCACCACCATCCGCGGCGTCGGCGACGCCGTGCTCGCCGCCGCTGACCTCATCGAGCTCTCCGCCACGGACGCCAAGACGGCCACCGAGGAGCGGGACGCCGCCGAGAAGACGTCGCTGCTGCGCACCCTCGGCGCCGAGGCCGGGACACGCCTGCCGCCGGCGCTGCGCTCCCAGGTCAAGCAGCTCGAGGAGGACCAGAAGCGCCGCGCCACCCGCGCCCAGCGTGACGTCCTCGACCGGGCGATGGTGGACCTGCTGTCGATGTACCGGGACGTGCTCGTCGTCCAGATCGGCGCCGACGTCGAGCTCGTCAACACCGACGTCGCGGAGCAGGTGCGTCAGCTCGCCGGCTCCTCGACGCCGGAGCAGACGGTGCGCCGAATGGACGCCGTCGGGGTGGCGCGCGAGCGCCTGTCCGGCAACGTCGCGCCCCTGCTCGCCGTCGAGGCGATGATGGTGGCCCTGCGGCCGCAGGGCTGAGCCGCCCGCCCGCCCGCGGGTCCCTCGCCGCGGGCGGGCGACACGCCCGCGGGCCGCCCGCCCGCGGGGCCGGCGCGGCGCGGACC
>NZ_RXOZ01000013.1 GCF_003991205.1 Georgenia sp. SYP-B2076
AACAGCCAAGAGCCATATGGCATCAAAAACTTGGCACACTGTTGAGTTCTCAAAGAACAGACACACACCGCACGAAACCCAGGCAACCCACACCCGAACCCGTCCCGGGGCAACCTCTCAAGCCTAACCACACAACCCCGTTCCGTCAAATCCCCGAGGTTTCCGTGGATTTTCGACGAAGCCGAATTGCCTGGCCCCTCGGGCGCTCGTTCCCCGGTGATCTCCCACCGGCCGAGTATCCAAGGTTCCGCTCCGCGGGGTCCGGCCTTAGGGACCTCATGGTCCCTGTCGTCCGTGCCCCCCGTTCGGTGCGGCAGGAAGAACACTACGACTGCCCCGGGGGACAGTCAACTTCGTGTTTCGGGCAGGTTTCGTGGCCGGCGCACCCACTCTGACCTGCGGCTTTGCTGCCCGAGGCCCCTCGCGGCGGCCCGCCTGGCGGGTGCGGCAACTTTCGAGACCTGACCCACAGGTGGGCGCGGGCGAGTCGACTTGCGGACGCATCTCGGCAGTTGCATGGGGCAGTCGGGTGCCCCCGTGCTACGGGAGCGGCCACGCCTTTCGGGCGGAGCGCCGGCGGCCCGGAGCGTGGCCCGCAACGGCCGCAGGCGCGGCCCCAGAACCATGGTTCTGGGGCCGCGCCTGCACCGACTTCGTCATCCGGTCAGTCGGCGACGACGCCGTCCGTCCGTCCGAGGGCGAGGTTCCGGCGGCCCTTCCGCAGCAGCACGTATCCCCCGGCTAGGAGGTCGCCGGGCGCCAACACCCGGTCCTCGTCGTCGATCTTCTCGTTGTTCAGGTAGGCGCCGCCGCTCGCGATCGTGCGGCGCGCGGCGGAACGACCCTTCTCCAGGCCTGTGGCGAGGAGGAGGTCGACCATGGTGGACTCCCCCGCGCTCACCTGACCCCGGGGAAGCTCCGCGACCGCGTCACGGAGGGTGCCGGCGTCGAGAGCGCGCAGGTCGTCGCGGCCGAAGAGCGCCTGGGAGGCCTGCTGCACCCGCTCGGTGGCCTCG
This sequence comes from Georgenia sp. SYP-B2076, assembly GCF_003991205.1. Lineage (GTDB taxonomy): Bacteria > Actinomycetota > Actinomycetes > Actinomycetales > Actinomycetaceae > Georgenia. The sequence continues at coordinate 1,017 of NZ_RXOZ01000013.1, forward strand.
GCTCCGTGGACCAGGGTGGTGACGTCCTCGGCGAGGGCGTGCTGAGCCTCCCGGGACTGCGGGCGCTCGGCGACCGACTCCTCCAGCGTTGCCAGCTCCTCCCGGCTGCGGAAGGTGAAGACCTTGAGGTAGTGCAGGACGTCCGCGTCCGCCGTGTTGAGCCAGAACTGGTAGAAGGCGTACGGGCTGGTCAGCTCGGGGTCGAGCCAGACGGTGCCCGACTCCGTCTTGCCGAACTTGGTGCCGTCCGCCTTGGTGATCAGCGGCGTGGTGATGGCGTGGACGGTCACGCCCTCCACCTTGCGGACCAGCTCGACGCCCGAGAGCAGGTTGCCCCACTGGTCGTTGCCACCAGTCTCCAGCACGCAGCCGTACCTGCGGTGCAGCTCGAGGTAGTCCATGCCCTGGAGGATCTGGTAGCTGAACTCGGTGAAGGAGATGCCGTCGTCGCTGGCGAGCCGCCGGGCCACCGTGTCCTTGGCGAGCATCGTGCCGAGCCGGAAGTGCTTCCCGATGTCGCGGAGGAAGTCGATGGCCGAGAGCTTCGCCGTCCAGTCGAGGTTGTTGACCATGCGCGCGGCCCACGGTCCCTCGAAGTCGAGGAGCGGCTCGATCTGACGGCGGATCCGCTCGACCCAGTCCGCCACGACCTCGCGCTCGTTCAGCGTGCGCTCGCCCGTCATCTTGGGGTCGCCGATCAGGCCGGTGGCGCCGCCGACCAGCGCGAGGGGCTTGTGACCGGCGAGCTGCAGGCGTCGCACGGTGAGGATCTGGACGAGGTTGCCGATGTGCAGGCTCCGGGCTGTGGGGTCGAACCCGCAATAGAAGGTGATCGGTCCCTCGGCCAGCACCGCACGCAGGGCGTCGATGTCGGTGGACTGGGCCAGGAGGCCCCGCCACTGGAGCTCGTCGAGGATGTCTGTCACTCTTCTGCCTTCCGTCTCAGTGCCCGGGTCAGGCCCCGGGCACGGCTACCAGTGTGCCGCGCCGAGGCCTCACGCCGTGCATCGGTCCGCACGGCCGCGACTCCCCGGCCGCGACTCCCGCGCACCTGCTCGCTCAGCCTCGCCGCCGCGTCGCCGGGCGGTACGCCGAGACCGTGGGCTCGCCGTCGAGCCAGTACCGCCACGGGAACGTCGCGGCGTCGCCGCCGGCGCCCGCCACGCCCACCCGCGGACCGGAGCGCAGCCGGTCCGCGGGGACGGGCGCGCCCAGCTCCAGCTCCGCCCGCCCGCCGGCGGCGAGCACCAGACCGCTGTCCGCGCCCGTGAGGCCCAGCGCCTGGGCCAGCCGGGCGGGACCTCGCGCCAGGTCCCGGTCGCTTCGCGCGGCCGTGCGCCGTGACCGCGCCAGGTCGTGCCCGGCCACGATCTCGCCGCCGCGCAGCAGGACGGCGGAGGCGGTGCCCTCGGAGCCGCAGACGATGTTGGCGCACCAGTGCATCCCGTAGGTGAAGTACACGTACAGCCGGCCGCCGGCCGCGAACATGGGGGCGGTGCGCGCCGTCGGTCCGCGGTAGGCGTGTGAGCCGGGGTCCACCTCGCCGGCGTACGCCTCCACCTCCGTGAGGCGCACCGCCACCGCGTCCTCTCGCTCCTCTTCCCCCGGGGCGCCGCGGACGGTCAGGACGGCGCCGAGGAGGCGGGGCGCCACCTCGAGGGCCGGGCGCCGCAGCAGCGGCTCCCAGCGCTCGTCGACCGTCCGGTGGGCGGCGGCGCCGTCGTCATGACCGGTCACGCCCGGACGGCACCACCCTCGGCCCCGGCGACGCCGGCCCCGGCGGCCTCCTCCTCGTCGCCCTCCGACCACCGGCGCAGGTCCGCGGCGAGGTCCGCCGCCCGGGCGAGCTGCTCGACCACGCGCACCGGGGCGGTGCCGCCGTGCCCGTCCCGGGAGGAGATCGACCCCTCGACGGTCAGGACCTCGTGCACCGCCGGGGTGAGGTGCTCGCTGATCGCCGCCAGCTCGGCGTCGGTGAGGTCCCACAGCTCCTTGCCCTGGGCCTCGCACTCGCGCACGCAGGCGCCCGCGACCTCGTGGGCGACGCGGAAGGGCACGCCCTGCCGCACGAGCCACTCGGCCACGTCCGTCGCCAGGGAGAACCCCTGGGGCGCGAGCTCGGCCATCCGCGCGGTGTCGAACGTGAGCGTCGCGACCATGCCGGCCACCGCGGGCAGGAGCACGTCGAGGGTGTCCACGCCGTCGAACACCGGCTCCTTGTCCTCCTGCAGGTCCCGGTTGTAGGCAAGCGGGAGGCCCTTGAGCGTCGCGAGGAGCCCGGTGAGGTCGCCGATGAGCCGCCCGGCCTTGCCGCGGGCGAGCTCGGCGACGTCGGGGTTCTTCTTCTGCGGCATGATGCTCGACCCGGTGGAGAAGGCGTCGTCGAGCCGTACGAACCCGAACTCCTTGGTCGCCCAGACCACGATCTCCTCGCTGAGGCGCGAGAGGTCCACCCCCGTCATCGCGACGACGAAGGCAAACTCCGCGACGACATCGCGCGAGGCCGTGCCGTCGATGGAGTTCTCCACCGAGGCGTCGAAGCCGAGGTCGGCGGCGACGGCGTCGGGGTCGAGGCCCAGGGAGGAGCCCGCCAGCGCGCCCGACCCGTAGGGCGAGACCGCCGCGCGGGCGTCCCAGTCGATCCAGCGCTGGACATCGCGCAGCAGCGGCCAGGCGTGGGCGAGCAGGTGGTGCGCCAGCAGGACCGGCTGGGCGTGCTGCATGTGCGTGCGGCCGGGCATGACGGCATCCGGGTGCGCCGCCGCCTGCGCCACCAGGGCGTCGACGACGTCGAGCACGCCGGCGCCGAGCTGGCGGGCGGAGTCGCGCAGGTACATGCGCACGAGGGTGGCGACCTGGTCGTTGCGGGAGCGGCCCGCGCGCAGCTTCCCGCCGAGCTGGGCGCCCGCCCGCTCGATGAGGCCGCGCTCCAGGGCGGTGTGCACGTCCTCGTCGTCCGGCGCGGGGGCGAAGGCGCCGGCGGCGACGTCGGCGTCGAGGCGGTCCAGGGCGTCGAGCATGCCGGCGAGCTCCTCGTCATGGAGGAGACCGGCGCTGTGCAGCACCCGGCTGTGGGCACGGGACCCGGCGATGTCGTAGCGCGCCAGCCGCCAGTCGAAGTGGGTGGACCTGCTCAGCGCGGCGAGGGCGTCGGCGGGGCCACCGGCGAAGCGCCCACCCCACAGGCTGAGGTGCTCACCTGCGCCCTCGGGGGCGGGGGCGTCGGGCTGCGCGGAGTCGGCGGAGGTGTCCATGACAGCGATCTTGCCGCGAACCGGGCGCCGCACGCACATGCGTCCAGCGTCCGGCCCGGCGCACCGGGGCCGGTGTCCGACCCGTTCGCTTTCGCGCGCGGGCGGCGCGTGAGACGGTGAGCGTGCTGCCGCCGTCGTCAAGCCAGTGCGAGGTGCTCATGCCGTCGAAGAACCGGGCCGCCCCGGTCATCCAGAAGACGCGCGCCCTCGGGGTGGGGTCGGAGGTCGGTCAGCTCCACCAGGTCATCCTCCACCGCCCCGGCCCGGAGCTGCAGCGGCTGACGCCGCAGAACATGGACCACCTGCTCTTCGACGACCTGCTGTGGGTGCGCCGCGCGCAGGAGGAGCACGACCAGTTCTCCGCGGTCCTCGCGGACGCGGGCGTCGAGGTGCTGCTGCTCGCGGACCTGCTGCGCGAGACCCTCGCGGTCCCCGAGGCCAAGCACCACATCCTCGACCGCACCTTCGACGAGCGCAGCCACGGCCGGGGTGCCGCCCCGGCGCTGCACGCGATGGCCGCGGCCATGGACGACGCCGACCTGGCGACCGCCCTGATCGGCGGGCTCACCAAGCGGGAGGTGCTCGAGCGCATCCCCGAGCCGCGGTCCGTGGTCATGCACGGCCTCGGGCTCGACGACCTGGTGCTCTCCCCGCTGCCCAACCACCTCTTCACGCGCGACACGTCGTCGTGGGTCTACGACGGCGTCGCCCTGAGCGCGATGCGCAGGCAGGCCCGCGTGCGGGAGTCGGTGCACTACGACGCCATCTACAGCTGGCACCCCCGCTTCGCGGGCGCCACGTTCCAGCGCTGGTCCGCCGCCCCGGCGCTCGGCGCGCCCGCCGTGGAGGGCGGGGACGTCCTGGTCCTGGGCGACGGCGCGGTCCTGGTCGGGATGGGTGAGCGCACCACCCCGCAGGCGGTCGAGCGCCTCGCCGCCAGGCTGTTCGCCGGCGGCACTGCCGACCGTGTCGTCGCGCTGACCATGCCGAAGGCGCGTCAGTTCATGCACCTGGACACGGTCATGACGATGGTCGACGCCCACTCTTTCATCAAGTACGCGGGCCTGGGCATGCTGCCGTCGTACACGATCACGCCCGGCGCCGCGCCCGGCGAGCTGCGGATGCGGGCCGAGGAGCCAGACCTCATGCACGCCGTGATCGCCGAGGCCATGGGGGTCGACGTCCGCTTCCTCACGCCCGAGCAGGACGCCCACACCGCCGCCCGGGAGCAGTGGGACGACGGGTGCAACGCGCTCGCCCTCGCCCCCGGCGTCGTGGTGACCTACGACCGCAACGCCACCGCCAACGCCTACCTGCGCCAGATGGGCGTCGAGGTGCTCGCCGTGCCGGGCGGGGAGCTCGGGCGCGGACGCGGCGGCCCCCACTGCATGAGCTGTCCTACCATTCGCGAAGGCATCTGACGACAGAAGAACAGGGGTATCGGGCGTGACCAGCGACCTGCGCGGACGGAGCTTCCTCAAGGAGCTGGACTTCACCACCGAGGAGTGGCGCTCGCTGCTCGACCTGGCGGCCGAGCTCAAGGCCGCGAAGCGGGCCGGGACGGAGGAGCGCCGGCTCGCCGGGAAGAACATCGCACTGATCTTCGAGAAGACCTCCACCCGTACGCGCACCGCCTTCGAGGTCGCCGCCCACGACCAGGGCGCGCACGTGACCTTCCTGGACCCGACGGCCTCGCAGATCGGCCACAAGGAGTCGGTCAAGGACACCGCCCGCGTGCTTGGCCGGTTCTTCGACGGCATCGAGTACCGCGGCGCACGTCAGGCCGACGTCGAGACCCTCGCCGAGTTCTCGGGCGTGCCGGTCTTCAACGGGCTGACCGACGAGTGGCACCCGACGCAGATGCTGGCGGACCAGCTGACGATGCGGGAGCACGCCCCCGTGACGGGCGGGCGCCGCAAGCGTGACGAGGAGATCGCGTTCGCCTACGTCGGCGACGCCCGCAACAACACCGCCCACTCCCTCCTCGTGTCGGGGGCCATCCTCGGCATGGACGTCCGCCTCGTCGCGCCCGCCGGCCTGCAGCCCGAGCCGGCCGTCGTGGCCCTGGCGGAGGGGGTCGCGGAGCGCACCGGGGCCCGGCTGAGCGTGACCGACGACGTCGCGGCGGGCGTGCGGGGCGTGGACTTCGTCTCCACCGACGTGTGGGTGTCCATGGGCGAGAAGAAGGAGGCCTGGGACGAGCGGATCGCGCTGCTGCGCGACTACCAGGTCAACGCCGGTCTCATGGCCGCGACCGGCAACCCGGACGTGAAGTTCATGCACTGCCTGCCCGCGTTCCACGACCTGGGCACGGCGGTCGGGCGGGAGATCTACGAGCGCACCGGCATGGATGCCCTCGAGGTGACCGACGAGGTCTTCGAGTCGGCGGCGTCGGTCGTCTTCGACCAGGCGGAGAACCGCATGCACACGATCAAGGCCGTGCTCGTCGCGACGATGGCCTGAGCACGGGCGCGCCGGCGCCCCAGCAGTGAACAGGGCCCCCGCTCGGACGAGCGGGGGCCCTGTTCACTGCCGGCGCGGCGCCGGGCCGGGCCCCTACCGGGCGGAGAGGCTGCCCTCGCCGAAGGACACGCCGTTGCCGAACTTCACGTCGCGGGCGGCCGAGAGCTTGGTGGTCAGCCCGAAGATCTCGATGAAGCCCTTGGCCTGCGACTGGTCGTAGGCGTCGCCGGTGTCGTAGGTCGCGAGGTTGAAGTCGTACAGGCTCTGCTCGCTGCGCCGGCCGGTGACGGTGGCGCGGCCGCCGTGCAGGACCATGCGGATCTCGCCGGAGACGTAGCGCTGGGTGTCGTCGACGAAGGCGTCCAGGGAGCGCTTCAGCGGGGAGAACCACTGGCCGTCGTAGACGAGCTCGGTCCAGCGCTGGCCGACGGTCTTCTTGAACCGTGCCTGCTCGCGCTCGATGGTGACGTTCTCGAGCTCCTTGTGGGCGGCGACCAGGGCCATCGCGCCGGGGGCCTCGTAGACCTCGCGGGACTTGATGCCGACCAGGCGGTCCTCGACGATGTCGATGCGGCCGATGCCCTGCGCGCCGGCGCGGCGGTTCATCTCCTGGATGGCCTGCAGCGGCGTCACGGGGCGACCGTCGATGGCGACGGGGATGCCCTCCTTGAACGTGAGGACGACCTCGTCCGGCAGCGGCGGGTACGTGGGGTCGTCGGTGTAGCTGTAGACGTCCTTGGTGGGCTCGTTCCAGATGTCCTCGAGGAAGCCGGTCTCGATGGCGCGGCCCCACACGTTCTGGTCGATCGAGAACGGGTTGTGCTTGGTCGTCTCGATCGGCAGCTTGTGCTTGTTGGCGTACTCGATGGCGACGTCGCGCGTCAGGGCGAGGTCACGCACGGGGGCGATGCACTTCAGGTCCGGCGCGAGGGAGGTGATGCCCACCTCGAAGCGCACCTGGTCGTTGCCCTTGCCCGTGCAGCCGTGGGCGACGGTGCCCGCACCGAACTGGCGCGCCGCCTTCACGAGGTGCTTGACGATCACGGGGCGCGAGAGCGCCGAGACCAGCGGGTAGGAGTCCATGTACAGGGCGTTGGCGCGCAGCGCGGGCATGCAGTACTCCTCGGCGAACTCGTCGCGCGCGTCGGCCACGTACGCCTCGACGGCGCCGCAGTCCAGCGCCCGCTGGCGCACGACCTCCAGGTCCTCCCCGCCCTGGCCGACGTCGACGGCGACGGCGATGACCTCGGCACCGGTGCGCTCACCGATCCAGCCGATCGCCACGGAGGTGTCCAGGCCACCGGAGTAGGCCAGGACGACCCGGTCCTTCGTGCCGGCGGGGGGGGTGTTCTCAGTCATCGGTGGTCTCTCCTGGGTCGTTCGGTCCCGCGGGGCTGGCGCCGGCGGGGGCAGGGGGTGAGTAGGTGCTGGTCTCGCCCGGTCCGGTGCCGGGCTGGGCTCGGCCTCGGCGCGCGAGGTCGAGGAGTCGGTGGGTCAGGGCCTCGGCGCTGGCGATGTCGCGCGTGAGGACCAGGACGGTGTCGTCCCCGGCGATGCAGCCGAGCACGCCCGGCAGCACGGAGTGGTCGATCGCCGAGGCCAGCAGCTGGGCGGCGCCCGGCGGGGTGCGCAGCACGACCTGGTTGGCGGTCGTGTCCGCGGTGACGAGCACCTCGGCGCACCAGCGCTGCAGGCGCGCGGCGATCTGCTCCTGCTCGCCGGTCCCCCACGCGGCGGGGCCGGGGGGCGTGGCGGTCCCCTCCGCGGGCAGCGCGTAGATCTGCTCGCCGTCCGGGCCCCGGACCTTCTGGGCGCGCAGCTCGTCCAGGTCGCGCGAGAGCGTGGCCTGGGTGGTGCGGACGCCGTGGTCGGCCAGGGCGGCGCGCAGCTCGGTCTGCGACCGGACGGCGGAGTGGCCGAGGATCTGGGCGATCAGCGCGTGCCGGCCCGCCTTGGTGGCCGCCACCGTCCCGCCGGCCCCCGGCCCGTCCTCGCGGCCCGCGGCGGCGTCGCGGTCCGGCCCGTCCTCGCGGCCCGCGGCGGCGTCGCTCCCGCCCACGGCCCGGTCCGCCGTCGCCCCCGTCATGACCGGTCCCGGGCCGCGGTCGCCGCGGACGCCAGCGCCGCGGGCAGCGCCGCGACGAAGGTGCCCGCCTGCTCGGCGGTCAGGATCAGCGGCGGGGCGAGCCGCAGCGTGTCCTCCCGGACGGGGTTGACGATGAACCCGGCCGCGAGGAGCGCCGCCGCGGCCTCCTTGGCCACCGGGCCGGCGAGCTGGGCCGCGATGAGCAGGCCCTCCCCGCGCACCGCCGTCACGCCGTCGACGGCGGACAGCCGGGCGCGCAGGTCCGCGCCGAGGTCGGCGGCGTGCGCACGCAGGTCCTCGCGCTCGATGACGTCGATGACCGCCAGCGCCGCGGCGGAGGCGAGCGGGTTGCCGCCGAAGGTCGTGCCGTGCTGGCCGGGCCCGAGGAGGGTCGCGGCGTCGGTGCCCAGCGCGACGACGGCGCCGATCGGCACGCCGCCGCCCAGCCCCTTGGCCAGGGTGACGACGTCGGGGACGACGCCGCCGCCGATGTGGCCGAGGTGGTGGGCCATCCAGGTGCCGGTGCGTCCCATCCCGGACTGGACCTCGTCGAGGATCAGCAGGGCGCCGTGCGCCGTGGTCAGGGCGCGGGCCCGGGCGAGGTAGCCCTCGGGCAGGGCGCGGACCCCGGCCTCGCCCTGGATCGGCTCGAGGAACACCGCGGCGACGTCGTCGCCCATCGCGGCCTCGAGCGCGGCGACGTCGCCGAAGGGCAGGAACTCCACTCCCCCGGGCAGCGGCTCGAAGGGTTCGCGGTAGGCGGCCTTGTGGGTCAGGGCGAGCGCCCCCATGGTGCGACCGTGGAAGGCGCCCTCGAGGGCGAGGACGCGGGGGCGGGCGGGGCCGCCGTGGCGGCGGGCCAGCTTCAGCGCGCCCTCGTTGGCCTCCGTGCCCGAGTTGGCGAGGAACACCCGGGAGCCGGCCGGCGCGCCGCCCGGGCTCACGATCTCGAGGAGCTTCTCGGCCAGGGTGACCTGCGCGGGGGTGGTGAAGAAGTTCGAGACGTGCCCGAGCGTGGCCACCTGGTCGGCGACGGCGGCCACGAGCGCGGGGTGGGCGTGGCCCAGGGCGTTGACGGCGATGCCGCCGAGCAGGTCGAGGTAGCGGCGGCCGTCCGCGTCCCACACGTAGGGACCCTCGCCGCGCACCAGCACGCGCTGCGGGTCGCCGAAGGTGTTCATCACCGCGCCGCGGTAGCGCTCGGTCCACGCCGCGTTGCCCGCCGCGCCGCGCGCCGCCATGCGTGCGCCGTCGCCCGTCACGTTCCCGCTCATGAGTCTCCCTCGGTCCCGCTCGGTCCGGCCGGGTCGGGCACCACGAGGGTGCCCACGCCGGCGTCGGTGAAGATCTCCAGGAGCATCGAGTGCTCCTTGCGCCCGTCGATCACGTGGGCCTGGGCCACGCCGCCGCGCACGGCCCGGAGGCAGGCCTCCATCTTCGGCACCATCCCCGACTCCAGGGAGCCCAGCATGGGCTCCAGCTCGCTCGCGGTGAGCTGGCTGATCAGCGAGGACCGGTCCGGCCAGCTGGCGTAGAGGCCCTCGACGTCGGTGAGCACGACCAGCTTGGTGGCGCCGAGCGCGACCGCGAGCGCCGCGGCCGCGGTGTCGGCGTTGACGTTGAGGACCTGCCCGGGGTCGGCGGCGTCCACGGCCACCGTCGAGACCACGGGGATGCGCCCGGCGTCGAGGAGGTCCTCCACGGCCTTGGGGTCGACGGCGACGACGTCGCCGACGAGCCCGATGTCGACCGGTTCGCCGTCCACCATGGCGGGCCGGCGCTCGGCGCGCAGCAGCTGCCCGTCCTCGCCCGAGAGGCCCACCGCGTGGGCGACGTCGACGTTGAGGAGGCTGACGAGCTCACGCTGCACGTGCCCGGTGAGCACCATGCGGACCACGGCCATGACCTCGGGGGTGGTCACGCGCAGCCCGCCGCGGAACTCGGACTCCAGGCCCACGCGCTGGAGCATGTGGGAGATCTGCGGCCCGCCGCCGTGCACGACGACCGGGCGCAGGCCCACCTGGTGGAGGAAGGAGACGTCCTGCGCGAAGGCGCGCTTGAGCCGCTCGTCGACCATGGCGTTGCCGCCGTACTTGATCACCACGCGGGCGCCGGAGAAGTGCTGCAGCCACGGCAGCGCCTGGATGAGGACCTCGGCCTTCTGGTACGGGTAGAGGTCCGTCTGCGTGTCGAGGTGGAGGCTGGGTCCCACCGGCCTGGTCTCGCTCATGTCGCGTACGCGCTGTTCTCGTGGACGTAGTCGTGGGTGAGGTCGTTGGTCCACACCGTCGCCCCGGCGTCGCCGGCGTGCAGGTCGACGTCGACGTGGACCTCCCGGGCGGCGGCGAGGTCCACCCCGGCGCGGTCCTCCCCCACGCCTCCGCCCCGGCAGACCATGACGCCGTTGATGGACACGTCGACCTCGTCGGCCTCGAACGGTGCGACCTGGGCGGGGACCGTGCCGACGGCGGAGAGCACCCGGCCCCAGTTCGGGTCGTTGCCGAAGACTGCGGCCTTGAACAGGTTCGACCGGGTCACCGCGCGGGCCACGGCCACCGCTGCTGCCTCGGTGGTCGCGCCCCGCACGGTCACGGCGATGTCGTGGGACGCGCCCTCGGCGTCGGCCACCAGCGCCCGCGCCAGGGAGGCGCACGCCTCGGTCAGCGCCTCCGTGAGGGCGTCGGCGCCCACCCGGGCGCCGGACGCCCCGGAGGCCAGGAGCACGACGGTGTCGTTGGTGGACATGCAGCCGTCGGAGTCGACCCGGTCGAAGGTGACCGCGGTCGCCGCGCGCAGGGCGGCGTCGGCGTTCTCGGGGTCGACGGCGGCGTCGGTGGTGAGCACGCACAGCATCGTCGCCAGGCCGGGGGCCAGCATGCCGGCGCCCTTGGCCATCCCGCCGACGGACCACGGCGGCGCCCCGGCGGCGCCGGGACGGCGGACCAGGACCTGCTTGGGGACGGTGTCGGTGGTCATGATCGCGTGCGCGGCGTCCTCCCCGCCGCCCCGGCCCAGGGCCGCGGCCGCCGCGTCGACGCCGCCCAGCAGCGCGGGCATGTCGAGGCGCTCGCCGATCAGGCCGGTGGAGCACACCACGACGTCGCCGGGCGAGACCCCGAGCACCTCGCCGACGTGCTCGGCGGTGCGGTGGGCGTCCGCGAAGCCCTCGGATCCGGTGCAGGCGTTCGCGCCGCCGGAGTTGAGGACGACGGCGTGGGCCACGCCGTCGCCGACGGCGGTGCGGGACCACAGCACGGGGGCCGCCACGATGCGGTTGGACGTGAAGACGCCGGCGGTCACGTGCTCGGGGCCGTCGTTGACGACGAGCGCGACGTCGGGGCGGCCGGAGGCCTTCAGCCCGGCGGTCACGCCGGCGGCGCGGAACCCGAGCGGGGCGGTGATGCTCACGGGGCGACTCCCACGGTGGTCAGGCCCGTCGTCTCGGGCAGGCCGAGGGCGAGGTTCATGGACTGCACGGCGGCGCCCGCCGTGCCCTTGACGAGGTTGTCGATGGCGCACACGGCCACCACCCGGCCGGCGCGCTTGTCCACGGTGACCTGCACGGCGGCGGTGTTGGCGCCGGTGACCATCGCGGTGGTGGGCCAGCTGCCCGCCGGGAGGAGGTGGACGAACGGCTCGTCGGCGTAGGCGGCCTCCCACGCCGCCCGCACCGCGGCGGGGTCCGCGCCGGCGGCCAGGGGCGCGGTGACGGTGGCGAGGATGCCCCGCGAGACTGGCGCGAGCACGGGGGTGAAGGACAGGCCCACGCGCCCGGCACCGGCGGCGCGGAGGTTCTGCTCGATCTCGGGGACGTGCCGGTGGGTCCCGCCCACCGCGTAGGGCGCCAGCGAGCCGAGGGCCTCGGCGGCGAGCAGGTGCGTCTTGGCGGCCTTGCCGGCCCCGGAGTAGCCGACGGCCAGCACCGCGACGACGTCGGCGGGGTCGACCACGCCAGCAGCCACGCCGGGCTGCAGCGCGAGGGTGACGGCGGTGACGTTGCAGCCGGGCACGGCCACGTGCCGGGCGCCGCGCAGGACGTCCCGCTGCCGCGCGGGTGCCGCCGCACCGGCGGGGGTCGCCGCACTCGCGGGTGCCGCCCCGCCAGCGGGAGCCGCCGCGCCGGTCGCCGTGGCCGGGTCGGCGAGGAGCAGCTCGGGGAGCCCGTACGGCCAGGTGCCGGCGTGGGCGCTGCCGTAGAACTCCTCCCACGCGGCGGCGTCGGCGAGGCGGTGGTCCGCCCCGCAGTCGAGCACCAGCGCCCCGGACCCGGCGGCCTCGAGGGCCGCGGTCAGCTCCCCCGACTTCCCGTGGGGCAGGGCGAGGAAGACGACGTCGTGCCCCGCGAGCTCGTCGGCGACGGTCGGGACCAGCACCCGGTCGGCCAGGGGCAGCAGGTGCGGGTGCAGCTCCCCCAGACGCTGGCCGGCGTTGCCGTGCGCCGTGACGGCGCCGATCTCGATCTCCGGGTGGGCGAGGAGCAGGCGCAGCACCTCGCCGCCGGCGTAGCCGGAGGCGCCGGCCACCGCTGCAGTGAAAGTCACCTGCATAACAATACACAAACATGCATCACGTGGTGGCGCGAAGGCGCGGCGCGCCGCGTCAGGCGGGGGGCCCCGCCTCGACGGGCGCGGGCGGCGCGCCGGCCGCCACGCCGCCGCCGAAGACGTGCTCCGCCCGATGGTCCCCCGGCCTGCCGGTGGCCGACCGGTCCTCGATGGTCCAGGGTGGCTTCGGCGTCTACAACTCCTTCCTGCTGCACGCCGAGCGGGCCGCCGCCCGGTACGGCGTGCCGGCCCACGGCATCCTCCGCGAGGTCGGCGAGCGCGGGTACGTGGGCGGCTAGAAGGACATGATCATCGACGTCGCGCTCGAGCTGGCCGCCGGCGCCCGCTGACCCGCGCCGGACCAGGTCCCCCCGGATTTTTGTCCGGCGGGTCACGGGGGCCATGCTGGTCGTCATGCGTGCCATCCACGCCACCGAAGCCGGTGGCCCCGAGGTCCTGTCCGTCGTCGACCTGCCCGAGCCCAGCGCCGGGCCCGGCGAGCTCGTGGTGGAGCTCGCCGCGGCCGGGGTGAACTTCATCGACACGTACAAGCGGGCGGGCGTGTACCCGATGCCCTTCCCGCACGTGCCGGGCTCCGAAGGGGCGGGCACCGTCCTGTCGGTGGGCGAGGGTGTCGACACGTTCGCCGTCGGGGACGCCGTGGCCTGGGCCGAGGCGCCCGGGTCGTATGCCGAGCGCGTCGTCGTCCGGGTCGACGCCGCCCTGCCCGTCCCGGCCGGGGTGGACCTGAGGACGGCCGCGGCCCTGCCGCTGCAGGGCATGACCGCCCACTACCTCGTGGCCTCGACGTTCCCGGTGCAGGCGGGCCAGACGCTGCTGCTCACCGCCGCAGCCGGCGGGGTCGGGCTGCTCCTGACCCAGCTCGCCGTCGCGCGCGGCGCCCGCGTGATCGGGCTCGTGGGCAGCGCGGAGAAGGAGGCCCTCGCCCGCGGCGCCGGCGCCGCCGAGGTGATCCGCTACACCGAGCTGGGCGACCTCACCACCGAGCTGCCCGCGCTCGTGCGCGAGATGACCGGCGGCGAGGGCGTGCACGTGGCCTACGACGGCGTCGGCAAGGACACGTTCGACGCCTCCCTGGCCTCCATCCGCCGCCGCGGCATGCTCGTGCTCTTCGGCGGGGCGAGCGGCCAGGTCCCACCCGTCAACCCGCAGCGGCTGAACGCGGCGGGCTCGCTCTACCTGACGCGGCCCACCCTGGGGCACTACGTCGCGGACCGGGAGGAGCTGCTCTGGCGGGCCGGGGAGCTCTTCGACGCCGTCTCGGCGGGCACGCTGGACGTGCGCGTCGGCGCGGAGTTCCCCCTCGCGGACGCGGCGGCCGCGCACGAGGCGCTCGAGGGCCGCGCGACCACCGGCAAGGTGCTGCTGGTCCCGTAGCGCGGGTCGCAGGCGGTCCCGCCCGGGTCGCCGGGCCGGGCCGCCTCAGCCGGCCCGGCCCGCCTCAGCCGGGCGCGACCGCCTCAGCCGGCCTCGGCCAGCCGCTCGCCGAGGTGCGCCGCGATGCCGCGTGCCCACGCGCGAATCGTGTCCCACTCGCGGTAGTCGCCCTCCGCCGCGCCTCCCATCCGCGTGACGGCCCGCTCGCGCAGGCCGAGCGTGGCCGCGTCCAGGCGCCCCTTGAAGGTCGTGACCGCCACGGGGTCGAGCTGGCGGATCAGTCCCGAGGCCCGGGCGGGATCCTGCACCTGGCCGGACGCCAGCCCGGCGAGGCCGCAGGAGAAGACCCACACCGGCAGCCGGCGGAGCTCCTCGGCGCGGTCCGCGACGAGGGCGCGCATCGGTTCCATCCACTGGGTCATGTAGACCGCCGAGCCGAGGACGACGGCGTCGATGCCGGCGAGCGAGCGCACGTCCGCCGGGGCGACGCGCCGGGCCTGGTGGCCGGCGGCGCGCAGCTCCTCGACGATCGCGTCGCCGATCTCGGCCGTGGTCTGGTGCTTGGACGCGACGACGACGAGAATCTTCATCTTCCCAGCCTCGCCAGCGGGGCGGCAAAGATCGAGGGACCAATGTCCCCGCGGTCACCGCGACCAGTCACGCACCCGCAGCCGGCGGGCGTCGTCGTCCGCCCGTCCCAGGGAGGCGAGGAAGCGCAGCGACGCCGCGGTGTCGGTGCCGGCGCGGAGGTAGCGCCCGGACAGGTCGTCCAGCCCGCCCCGCGCGATGACGACGACCAGCTCGACCACCTCGGCCACGTCGGTCCACTCGGTGCGGTGCTCGTGCGCCCGCATCGAGCGCGTCATGTCGGTCACCACCACGCCGGGCGCCACCTCGAAGGCGCGCAGGCCGCGGGCGAAGCCCGCCTCGTGGAGGCTGCCGCCGATCCGGAAGAGCGCCGTCTTGGAGACGTTGTAGGCGGTGGCGTCGGCGTTGTCCCGGGTGCCGGCCCCGGAGCTGAGATCCACCACCCGTCCCCCGCCCCGGGCCAGCATGCCGGGCACGACGGCGCGGGCCAGCAGGAAGGGCCCGCGGACGTTGGTCTCCACCACCGACCACCACTCGTCGGGGTCGGCCTCCCACAGCGGCACCTCGGCGTCGATGCGGCCGGCGCCGTTGACGAGCAGGTCGATCGACCCGAGCCCGGCCTCCGCCGCCCGGGCCGCGGCGGCGACGGCGTCGGCGTCCGTCACGTCCGCCGGCGCCACCACCGCGCGGTGCCCGAGGCCGCGGATCTCCTCCGCGACCTCGGTCAGGCGCTCGGCGTCGCGGGCCAGGACGGCGACGTCGAGCCCCGCCCGGGCCAGGCCGACCGCGAGGGCGCGCCCGATGCCGCGCGACGCGCCCGTGACGAGTGCGGTGCGCGCGGGCGGCAGGGCCTGCCCGGCGGGCGGGCCCTGCCGCCCGCCGGGGACGGGCACGGACATCAGCTGCGCAGCACGGCGCCCACGCGGGCGCCGGCGGTCCGGACGATGCTCTCGCGGATGGCCGCGGTCTCCTCGGCCGTCAGCGTGCGGTCCGCGGCCCGCAGCCGCAGGGCGAAGGCGAGGGACTTCTTGCCCTCCCCCAGCTGGTCGCCGGTGTAGACGTCGAAGAGGCGGACCTCCTCGGCGAGCTCGCCGGCGCCCTCGCGCACCGCGGCGAGCACCTCGGCGGCGGGCACGTCCGCGTCGACGACGAGCGCGACGTCCTCCTTGGCGAGGGGGAACGTGGAGACGGGCGCGACCTGCTCGGGCTCGCCCGCCGCAGCGGCCAGCACGGCGTCGAGGTCGAGCTCGAAGGCCGCGGCGCGGGCCGGGAGCTCGAGCGCGGCGCAGGCGTTCGGGTGGAGCTCGCCTGCGTGGCCGACCACCTGCTTCCCCGCGCCGGAGCCGAGGACGAGCTCGGCGCACCGGCCGGGGTGCCACGGGGCGACGTCGCCCGCGCGCACGGCGAGGTCCACGCCCACGGTGCGCGCCGCGACCCGGGCGGCCTCGACCGCGTCCGCCCAGTCGCTCGGGCGGCCGGGGCCCCAGACCCCGTCCGGGACCCGCTGCCCCGCCAGGACGCCGGCGACGTGCCGGGGCTGGGCGGGGACGCCGGCGAGCAGGCCGGCGATCTCGGCGTCCGTGGGCCGGCGGTCCACGCCGGGCGCCGCGGCGGCGGTCGTCCCGTCCGGCCGGGTGACCAGTCCGATCTCGAAGACGGCGAGCTCGGACGTGCCGCGGCTGACGTTGCGGCGCGCGGTGTCGAGCAGGGTGTCCAGGAGCGAGGTGCGCAGCGCCGGGGCGTCGTCGGCGAGCGGGTTGACCAGGCGCAGAGCCCGGCGCCGCCGGTCGTCGGCGGGCAGGCCCATGCGGTCGTGGACGTCGCCGATGAAGGGGTAGGAGAGCACCTGCGTGAGGCCGTGCTCGGCCAGGGCCCGGGCCACGTCCCGGCGCCGGCGCTGGTCCGCCGTCAGCCCCCGCCCGGCGGGGGCGGCGGGCAGCACCGAGGGGATCGCGTCGTAGCCCGCCAGGCGGGCGACCTCCTCGACGAGGTGGGCCGGGCCGGTGAGGTCGGGGCGCCAGGTCGGCGGGGTGACGGTGACGGTGGGCAGGGCGTCGTCGGCGCCGTCGGCGGCCAGCGTCCGGTCGCCGTCGGCGTTGGCCGTGACGGTGCAACCGATCTCGCGGAGGATGCCCAGCACCTGCTCGCGCGGGTAGTCGACGCCGACGAGCCGGGAGGCCTCGGCGGGGTCGAAGTCGATCGGGGCCGGCGCCGTGGTGGCGTCGAGGTCGCTCACGGCCGGGTCCGCGCTGCCGCCCCCGTGATCCACGAGGAGGTCCACCACGCGCTGGGCGGCGACGGCCTGCAGCGCCGTGTCGACGCCGCGCTCGAACCGCTTGGCGGCCTCGCTGGGAAGCCGGTGGCGCCGTGCCGTGCGGGCCACGGTGACGGGGTCGAAGTGGGCGGACTCCACGAGCACGTCGGTGGTGGCGGGGCCGACCTCGGTGGAGGCCCCGCCCATGACGCCGGCCAGGCCGAGCACGCGGGAGCCGCGCGCGCCGTCGGGCGAGTCCGTGATGAGGAGGTCCTCGGGGTCGAGGGCGCGGGAGACGTCGTCGAGGGTGGTGAGCCTCTCCCCCGCCCGCGCGCGCCGCACGATGATCGGGGCGCTGACGAGCCCGAGGTCGTACGCGTGCAGGGGCTGTCCCAGGTCGAGCATGACGTAGTTGGTCACGTCCACGGCCAGGGAGATCGGGCGCATGCCGGCCTGGGTGAGGCGCTCCTTCATCCACGCCGGGGTCGGCGCGGCGGGGTCGACGCCGCGCACGACGCGGGTGACGAACCGGTCGCAGCCCGCCGCGCCGTTGAGCGGCGCGGCGTCGTCGACCTCGACGGCGAAGCCGTCCGCGGTCGGGGCCGGCAGCGTGCACGGGAGGTTCTCGGGCAGGGCGGGGTCCGTGAAGGCGGCCCCGGTGGAGTGCGAGTACTCCCGGGCCACGCCGCGCATGGCGAAGCAGTACCCGCGGTCGGGGGTCACGTTGATCTCGAGGACCTCCGCGGCCAGGCCGAGCAGCGCGAGGGCGTCGGTGCCGACGGCGGGCACGTGGTCGGCGCCGAGCAGCTCCTCGAGGACGATGATGCCGGAGTGGTCCTCCCCGAGCCCGAGCTCGCGGGCGGAGCAGATCATGCCGTCGGAGAGGTGCCCGTACGTCTTGCGCGAGGCGATGGGGAACGGGCCGGGCAGGACGGCGCCGGGCAGCGCGACGACGACGTGGTCGCCCTCGGTGAAGTTGTGCGCGCCGCAGATGATGCCGCGGCTGGGCACCTCCGCGGGCTCCTTGCCCGTGCCGGGGGCGTCGTTGTGCTCCGGCCCGACGTCGACGCGGCAGTAGTTGATCGTCTTGCCGTTCGTCTGCTCCTCCTTGAGGACGGAGAGCACGCGGCCGACCACGAGGGGGCCGGTCACGGAGGGCTCGACGATGCGCTCCTCCTCGAGTCCGACCTTGACGAGGGCGGCGGCGAGCTGCGCGGCGGTGGTGCCGGCGGGCACCTGGGTGTGCTCGGCGAGCCAGGTCAGCGGGACGTACGGCATGTCAGTTGCCCCTTCCGGTGGTGCCGAACTGGAGAGAGAAGCGCACGTCACCCTCGACCATGTCGTGCATGTCGGCGATACCGTGGCGGAGCATGAGGGTCCGCTCGATGCCCATGCCGAACGCGAAGCCGGAGTAGACGTCAGGGTCGATCCCGGCGGCGATGAGGACCTGCGGGTTGACCATCCCGCAGCCGCCCCACTCGATCCAGCCCGGGCCGCCCTTCTTCTGCGGGAACCACAGGTCCATCTCGGCGCTCGGCTCGGTGAACGGGAAGAAGCTCGGCCGCAGGCGGGTGCGCGCCTCCGGGCCGAACATGGCGCGGGCGAAGTGGTCGAGGGTGCCCTTGAGGTGCGCCATCGTCAGCCCCTTGTCCACGGCCAACCCCTCGACCTGGTGGAAGACGGGGGTGTGCGTGGCGTCGAGCGCGTCGGTGCGGAAGACCTTGCCGGGGCACGCGATGTAGACGGGCAGGTCCCGGGCGAGCAAGGTGCGGGCCTGCACCGGGGAGGTGTGCGTGCGCAGCACCAGGCCGGAGGTCGCGCCGTCGCCGGGGGCCTCGACGTAGAAGGTGTCCTGCATCTGGCGCGCCGGGTGGTCGGCGCCGAAGTTCAGGGCGTCGAAGTTGAACCACTCGTGCTCGACCTCGGGGCCCTCGGCGATCTCCCAGCCCATGGCGACGAAGAAGTCGGAGACGTCCTCCATGAGCGTCTCGAGGGGGTGGCGGGCGCCCCGCGGGTCGCGGGTGGTGGGCAGTGTGACGTCGACGGTCTCGGTGCGCAGGACCAGCTCGTCGCGCTCGATCTCGAGCTCGGCCTGCCGGGCGGCGATGGCCTTGCCCAGCCGTCCCCGCGCCTGGCCGACGAGCTTGCCGGCGGCCGCCTTGTCCGTGTTGTCCAGCCCGCCGATGGCCCGGTTGGCCAGGGCGAGGGGGCTGCGGTCGCCGGTGTGGGCGAGGCGCGCCTCCTTGAGCTGCTCGAGGGTGGCGGCGGCGGCGACGGCGGCGAGGCCGTGCTCGACGGCGGCGGCGACGGCCGTCTCGTCGAGCGGGGAGATCGGGGCAGGGTCTGAGGAGGTCATGCGTACCTTCCGGGCGGGTCGGGGCGGCGGCGCGCGCGATCGGTCGGCGCTCCGCCAGCGGGTCAGTCTAGTTCGGGCGCCCGCCCGGGCACGGAAGGGTCTTGCAGACGCGTCAGACCGGGCCCTGGGCGGGCCCGGTAAATCGCCCGGCGCGGCCGGGCACGACGACGACGCGGCGCACGCCGCCATGCTCTCACGGAAGCCGGCGGCGCCGGGTCGCGCCGTCGCGGCGAAGCCGGGTCGCGCCGTCGCGGCGCGGCCCGGGTCCGCGGCTCTCAGGCGCCCGGGGTCGCGTTCTGCCAGAGCCCGACGAGGTTGCCCTCGCTGTCCTTGAAGTACGCCGAGTAACCCATGTCGCCGATGGGCTGCCTGGGCACCACGGTCGACCCGCCGAGGGAGGCGACCTTCTCGAGCGCCGAGTCGATGTCGTCGACGTCGATGACCACGACGGGGGAACGGACCGGCTCCTGCCGCTGCATCATCCCGCCGCCGATGTACCCCGGTTCCGCGGGCATGCCGCCGTCCGGCGCCGAGGGCCCGGTGGAGACCACCGTGTAGTCGAGCTCGGGCATCCCCTGCATCTGCCAGCCGAAGGCCTCGCTGTAGAACCTGCGCGCGCGCTCGGCGTCGTCGAACGGGATCTCGAAGTGCACCACACGACCGGACATGGCTGCCTCCTCCGTGGCGCCGGCGCCACGGTGCGCCGGCGGGCTGCCAGCCTAGGGCGCCCGAGGAGCGGCGCGCCAGGGCCCCGCGTACGTCATCGTCGGCGTGCGGCGCCTGCCGGGGCCCGCACTCAGCCGGCCGGCGGGCGGGGGGTGCGGGCCTCGTCGCCGGCCGTCCCGCCGAGCGGGAACCGCGCGAGCACCTCGTAGAGCGGGCCGCCGCTCTTGCCCGCACCGGGCCGCGAGGCCACCAGGTCGACCTCCGTGGCGGTCCACGGCGGCCCCGCGTACACGGACAGGGCGTGCGCCCGGCTCGCGAGCTCGTCGGAGGCGGGCCGCCGTGCGCTGAGCCGGGCGATGGTCACGTGGGCCCGGTGCCGGTCGCGCCGCTCGACGCGGGCGAACGGCTCGCCGGCGTCCTCGCAGGCGGACATGAGGCGGACGAGGCCGTCCTCGCTCACCGGGCCGCCGACCGCTCCCGCGTCACCGGCCGCGCCCACGCCCCCGACCGCGCCCCCGACCACGCCGCCGTCCGAGGTCGCGTCGTCCCCACTCGCCCCGCCGTCCGCCGGCTGGTGCACGCCCACCCACAGGGTCCGGTGGGAGAACACCCCGGCGCCCCGCAGCTCCAGGCGCAGCGGGGCGAAGCGCGCCGCCGCCTCGCCGAGCGAGACCTCCACCTCCGGCAGCACGCCGTCGGGCACCTCCCCGTAGAAGGCCAGGGTCACGTGGCGCTGGTCGAGCGGCACCCAGCGCAGCGGCTGGGGCCCGCGCCGCGGGTCGTCCACCGCGCCATCCGGCCACATCGCCCCCACCGCCAGGTCGAGGTGCGCCTGCACGTCGGCGGGCAGCGCGAGGGCGACGAAGAGCCTCATCAACTCATCGTGGCACGGGCGCCGCGGCTAGGAGACGTCACGCGTGGCGGTCGTCCCCTGCGTGAGATCCGCGAGGCCCTCGACCACGCCGCTGACCAGCGCGGCGGCCTCGTCGGGCCGCAGCCGCACGGTGGCGACGCACTCGTCCGCCCGCCAGACGCTCAGCACGAGCACGCCCGCCGCGGCGTGGGACGAGACCCGGAGGCCGCGCCCGCCGCCGCGCGGGTCACCGACCCAGCGGGTGTGCGGCGGGATCGGGACGACGCTCATGCCGGGATGATCCCGCTCGCCGGGGGCGCGGTCAACGGGTGGCGCAGGCCCTGCCCCGCGAGGGCGGGTCGTCGACCGGCAGCCCTCCGGGCGCCCCAGCCGGCCTCCGCAGCGCCATGTCCTGGCCCAGAGCGGCGGTTCGCAGTACCGTCGGGCATGCGAATCTCAGAGGTGCTCCGGCGCAAGGGCGCGACCGTGACCACGATCCGCAGCGACGCGACCCTGGCGGAGCTGCTCGACCTTCTTGCCACCCGCCGCATCGGCGCCGTGGTCGTCTCCGACGACGGCTCGCGCGTCGACGGCATCGTCAGCGAGCGCGACATCGTGCTGCACCTCCGGGACGGCTCGGCGTCCTTGGGGGCGCACGTCCGCGACCTCATGTCCGCCGAGGTGGTCACCTGCGCCCCGGAGGACGATCTCGAGTCCCTCGCGCGCACGATGACAGACCGCCGGGTGCGGCACCTGCCGGTGGTCGTCGACGGACGCCTCGTGGGGATCGTGAGCATCGGCGACATCGTCAAGCAGCGCCTGGACGAGCTCGAGGGCGAGCGGGACGAGCTCGTCAAGTACGTGCAGCAGGGCCGGCCGGCCACCGCCTGACGGGGCCAGTCAGCCCCAGCGCACCACCAGGTCGGCGCGGCCCCGGGTGGCGGCGACCAGGTGGGCGTTGCGCTCGTCCGAGCCGTGCGCGAAGGCCTCCGCCAACTCGCGCGGCCGCCCGAAGGAGAGGTGCCGGTCGAGGAGCCGCCGTCGGCGGTCGCCCTCGTCGACCTCGACGAACCACGTCTCGTCCAACAGGCGCCGCAGCCGGTGCCAGGGCTCGGCGCCGAGGAGCAGGTAGTTGCCCTCGGTGAGCACCACGGGCGTGTCGGCGAAGACGGGCACGGCGCTGCCGACGGGCTCCTCGAGGCCGCGGTCGAAGCGGGGCGCGTAGACGGCGGGCGCGCCCGGACGCTGCACCCGGATGCGGCGCACGAGCGCCACGTAACCCTCGGCGTCGAAGGTGTCCGGGGCGCCCTTGCGGTCGGCGCGGCCGAGCCGGTCGAGCTCGGCCTGGGCGAGGTGGAAGCCGTCCATGCCCACGACGACGCTGGCCGTGCCCGCGTCGGCCAGCGCGCGCGCCAGGACCGCGGTGAGGGTGGACTTGCCGGCCCCCGGGGCGCCCACGATGCCGATGAGCGCCCGCCCCGCCCGGCCGGGACCGCCGCGGCCGACCACGGCCTGGACGCGGGCGACCAGCGCCGAGACGTCCGACGGGGTGGCGCTGAGGACTACCGACGGCGCCGCGCCGGGGCCTTCGGGGCCGGCCGGGTCCGGCTGCGTCACCGGTCCTCCGCCGCGCGCCGCTGGGCGCGCGACGACGCGTACAGGCACAGGGTCGCGGCGGTGGCGAGGTTGAGGGACTCGGCCAGGCCGTGGATGGGCACGCGCACGGCCGCGTCGCACAGCGCGCGCTCGTCCTCCCCGAGCCCGCGGGCCTCGTTGCCGAAGACCCACACGGTGGGGGCCGCCAGGTCCGGGGCGACCAGCGCCGTGGCGGCGAGCTCGCCCGACCCCCACGGCTCGGGCAGCAGCGGCGCGGCCACGGCGGAGTGCGCACGGTCCTGGAGCTCGTCGAGGTCCCACTCCCCCGCGCCGTCGGCGGCGAGCACGGCCGGCGGGGTGGGCCCGGCGCCGCGCAAGGTAGCGAGGGTCTGGGCGAGGGAGGCGCCGGTGACCACGGGCAGGTGGAACAGGGAGCCGGCAGTGGAGCGCACCACCTTGGGGTTGAGCACCTCGACGCTGCCCGCGGCGAGGACGACGGCGTCGGCGCCCGCGGCGTCGGCGGCGCGGATGACGGTGCCGGCGTTACCGGGGTCGGCGACCTCGGCGAGCACGGCCACCAGCCGGGGGCCCGCGCCGCCGCGGAGGGCGGCAAGGTCCGCCAAGGACGGCGAGGTCGTGGGCCCGTCGCTGCCGAGCACCGCCAGGACGCCCTGGGCGTCGGCGCTCATGGCGGCCAGCACGTCCGGGGTGGCGGTGTGCACGTGGCGGCCGGCGGCGCGCGCGGCGCCCACGATCTCCGGGTACCGCCCCGCGGCCTCCGGGGTCACGTAGACGTCGCGGACCTGGCCGGGCGCGTGGCGGACCGCCTCGCGCACGCCCTGCGGCCCCTCGACGAGGAACTGCCGGTGCCGCTGACGCGCCGAGCGCCTGGCCAGCCCCTTGACCCGGGCCACGCGGTCGGCGCGGGCGTTGGTCAGGTCGGGGATGTCCAGGCGCTCGGTCATGTCAGTGCTCGCGCCCGCCGCGACGGCGGCGGTCAGCGGCGCGTGCGTTCGCCTCAGGCGGCGGCCGGGGCGTTGACGTCGGCCGGCAGCGCCGCCCGGGCCGTCGCGACCAGCGCGTTGAACGCGGCGATGTCGGTCACGGCGAGCTCGGCGAGCATGCGACGGTCCACCTCGACACCGGCGGCCTTGAGGCCCTGGATGAAGCGGTTGTAGGTCATGCCCTCCGCGCGGACCGCAGCGTTGATGCGCTGGATCCACAGACGGCGGAAGTCGCCCTTGCGGGCGCGACGGTCGCGGTAGGCGTAGGTCATCGAGTGGGTGACCTGCTCCTTCGCCTTCCGGTACAGGCGCGAGCGCTGGCCGCGGTAACCGCTGGCGCGCTCGAGGGTCGTGCGGCGCTTCTTCTGGGCGTTGACCGCCCGCTTGACGCGTGCCACGTCAATCTCCTTACGTTGGGACGGCTTTAGATGCCGAGCAGCTTCTTGATCTTCTTGGCGTCGCTCGGGGCGACGACCTGGTCCATCGACAGGCGGCGCGTGCGCTTGCTCGACTTGTGCTCGAGCAGGTGACGCTTGTTCGCCTGCTCACGCATGAGCTTGCCGCTGCCGGTCGTCCGGAAGCGCTTCTTCGCACCCGAGTGCGTCTTGTTCTTCGGCATTTTCGTCCCTCGGTCGACTGCGCCGACGTTCCGGCGCAGATCTGTCCAGCCCTGGCCCGGTGGGGACCAGGGGCGTCTTACAGGTGGTGCGCTACGAGGCGGTGGGCTCTCCAGCAGCAGGGGTGGGCCTCGGCCGGGCGGGTGCCCGCGGCGCGGGGGCCGGGGCGGGTGTCCGGGCCGGCGCGGGCGTCGGAACGGGCGTCGCCACCGGAGCCGGGGCGGGCGTCGCCGGGGCGGGCGTCGCCGGGGCGGGCGTTGCCGCGGGAGCGGGCTCGGGCGTGGCCGGAGCCGCGGGAGCGGCCTCGGGCGTGGCCGGAACCGCGGGAGCCGCGACGGGCGTGGCCGGATCCGCGGGAGCGGCGGCCGGGGTGGCCGCAGCGGGCGTCGCTTCGGGAACGGCGGCGGGCTTCGTGGCGGGAGCGGCCTCGGGCGCGGCGGGAGCGGCCTCGGCGGGAGCGGTCTTGGCGACCCGCTCCTCCTCGCGCTTGCGCCGCTGCTCGCTCTTGGCCTCGGCCTTCTTCTTGTGGGGGCCGATGACCATCGTCATGTTGCGGCCGTCCAGGCGCGGCGACGACTCGACCGAGCCGAGGTCGGAGACGTCCTCCGCCAGACGCTGCAGCAGACGCATACCCATCTCCGGGCGCGACTGCTCGCGGCCACGGAACATGATCATGACCTTGACCTTGTCGCCGCCCTCGAGGAACCGGACGACGTGACCCTTCTTGGTCGCGTAGTCGTGCGGGTCGATCTTCAGGCGGAAGCGGATCTCCTTGAGAACCGTGTTGGCCTGGTTGCGGCGGGCGTCGCGCGCCTTCATGGCGGACTCGTACTTGAACTTGCCGTAGTCCATGAGCTTGGCGACCGGCGGGTGTGCGTCGGGGGCGACCTCGACCAGATCCAGATCTGCCTCCTGCGCCAGGCGCAGGGCGTCCTCGACCCGGACCACGCCGACCTGCTCGCCGGCGGGGCCGACCAGACGTACCTCGGGAACGCGGATCCGATCGTTGATACGGGGCTCGCTGATGCTGTGCTCCTCTCGTTTCTTGTCACGACCGCCGCCGAAACGAGGAAGGCCCCCGTCGTGCAGTCGCACGCGGAGGCCCGGACGGTCTGCCGCGGTGGGGACGCCGGAGGCGCCGCCCGCACGGGCAGTGACGAGGGCGAACCCTCGTCGACCAGGACCCGGTCGCCGTCGGCCGCCTCTCGGCGGTCAGTCGCGACCAAGGTGGGAGAATCTCCGCTTGCGCGCCCGGGGCGCGCCACGCACTTCGCGCAGCACGATCCGGGTCGGTCGATCTGAAAGACTACCACGCATGCACGCACCCTCCAGGTCCGCAGCGCGTTGACCGACGAGACGCGGGCCACACCGGCCGCGCCTGGCACGGCGCCGTCGCCCACGGTCGAGGCCGGCCGCCCGCCCCGCGGCGCCGGCTCCGCGGACACCGCCGACGACGCCGAGGGGGTTCTCGCGCACGCCGCCACGGGCGAGGCCGCCGGGGATACCGCGCCCGAGGTCACCGGTGCGCCGCCGCGGCGCCCGCGCCGGCTCGTGGTCGCCCTCGTCGTGGTGCTCGTCGCCGCGCTGGCCGGCGGCACCTATCTGGGCGTGCTGGCCCGTTCCTGGTCCGTGCGCGCCGGCGCCCTCGAGGCCACCGCGACCGACCTGGGGACCCGCCTGGCGCGCGCCGAGGCCGACCTCGACCAGCGCACCTCCGAGCTGGGCACGGCGACGGCGCAGCTCGACACGGCGCAGGCGCGCATCATCGAGCTGGCGGACGAGAAGGCCCGCACCGGTGACGACCGGGAGGTCCAGCGCCAGCTCGCCACCTCCCAGGAGCGTGTCTCCGAGGCGGCGGCCTCGGTCGCGTCCTCGCTGCAGAGCTGTGTCGCGGGCCAGGACACGCTCATCGGGTACCTCCACGAGGCGGACCTGTACGACCCCGCCGAACTCGCCCGCTTCGAGGGGGAGGTGGCCACGCTGTGCGACCAGGCGGCTGCCGCGAACGACCGTCTCCAGCGTGAGCTGGACCGGTGAGGCCCGCGGCGCCCGGCGCGCGCCTCGCGGCCGCCGTCCTCCTGGCGCCGGTCCTCGTGGCGGGCTGCGGCGTCCTGCCGCCCATGCCCGGACCGACGCCGTCGTCCTGGGTGCCGGCGGTCACCGCGCCCGAGGTGGCCGGCGCGGGTGTGCTCAGCCCGGACGGGGTCGCCGGGGCCCAGCGCATGGCGGTGCGGGTGCGCAACGTGGGCTGCGGGTCGCTGTCCACCGGCTCCGGCTTCGCGCTGGACGAGCACACGGTGGTCACGAACCGGCACGTCGTCGAGGACTCGGCCGAGCTCCAGGTCTCCACCTACGACGGGCAGGACCTCGATGTCGTCTCGGTCAGCCGCGCCGCCGTCGCCGACCTCGCCCTGATCCGCACCGCCGAGCCGCTCCCTCAGGTCCCCGGCCTGGCGGGCGTCGACCCGGCGGTCGGCACCGGCCTCGTCGTGGTGGGGTACCCGCGCGGCGGCGCCCCGACCACCAGCCGCGGCACGGTGCTCGGCACGGCCCCGGACCCGCTGGCCACCGGGATGGACCAGGTGATCGTCTCCGACGCGGTCGTGGCGGGCGGCAGCTCGGGCAGCGCGGCCCTGGACCCGGATGGCCGGGTGGTCGGGGTCGTCTACGCCGGCGACGACCAGGGGCACAGCCTCCTGGTCCCGGTGAGCCTCCTCGCCGGCCTGCTCGCCGACGACGCCGCGTTCGCGCCGCTGGAGCCGTGCGGCTGACCGGCGGCTACGGGGCGGCCTCGGCGGCCACCGGGTAGAGCTCCATGGAGTCCACCCGCTCGCGCACCTCGGTCGCGTCCGCGAGGGCCTGGCCGGCGCGGGCGACCGGCTCCCTGAGCTGCTCGGGCGTCAGGCCGGCGTGCACCGCGAGGACGATCCGCAGCTCCGCGCGCCCGCCCCGCTCGAGCCGCACGCCGACGAGCTCGGGGATGCCCCGCAGCGCCGCCACCACCAGCCCGGGCAGCTCCGGGTCCGCCCACGACGGCGTCCAGGGGCGCTGCTGGGCGAGCGCCCACACCGCGGGGCGCGGCACGAGCACCGTGACCTCGCTGCCCGGGTCGAGGACGAGGAGCGAGTCGGTCTTCCCCACCGCCGACAGCGCCGCGCGGGTGGCCTCCACCGGCACGGGCCGGGCCGTGGCGTCCCAGCGCAGCAGCGCCTCGATGGAGGAGAAGACGGGCAGCGCCGCGCGGCCGTCGGGGGTGCGGACCGAGACCATGGCGGCGGACGCCATCGCGTCGGCGGCGCGGTCACCGGTGCGGAACTTGTCCGAGTCGTGGGTCGCGACCCGGCCCTCGGCGTCGGTGCCCGGGTGCTCGTGGGCGACCACCGGGACCAGGACCCGGCCGGCGCGCATCGCCTCGACGACGGCGCGGACCCGCTCGCCGTCGTCCGTGCGGGCCAGGGCAGCCGCCATGGACGACTCGATCGTGCCGTCGTCGCCGGCGAACGGGTTGGACTTCAGCGCCCGCCCCGCCCACGGCTGGCCCGCCGAGTCCGCCGGCAGAGCGGGGCGGCCGCCGGGCTGGACGAGCCCCGGGTTGTGGCCGCGCAGCACCTGCGCGGCGTCCCCCCGCGGGCCGTGCTCACCCGACGGGGGCTCGTCGCGCCCGCTCATGGCCGCCCGGCGACGTCGAGCGCCTCGGTGAGCGTGAACGCGCCGGCGTACAGGGCCTTGCCGACGATGGCGCCCTCGACGCCGACGTCGGTCAGGGCCCGCAGCGCCTCGATGTCGTGCAGGTTCGCCACCCCGCCGGAGGCGACGACGGGCGCCTGGGTGCGCGCGCAGACCTCCTGCAGCAGCTCGACGTTCGGCCCGCGCAGCGTGCCGTCCTTGGTGACGTCCGTCAGGACGTACCGGGCGCAGCCGTCACCGTCGAGGCGCTCGAGGACCTCCCACAGGTCGCCGCCCTCACGGGTCCAGCCGCGGGCGGCGAGCGTGGTGCCGCGCACGTCGAGGCCGACGGCGACCTTGTCGCCGTGCTTGGCGATGGCGCGGGCGGTCCACTGCGGATCCTCCAGCGCGGCGGTGCCGAGGTTGACGCGCCGGGCGCCCGAGCCGAGGGCCCGCTCGAGCGACTCGTCGTCGCGGATGCCGCCGGAGAGCTCGACCTTGACGTCCAGCTCGGCGACGATGCGGGCGAGCAGCTCGTGGTTGCTGCCGCGCCCGAAGGCGGCGTCGAGGTCGACGAGGTGGATCCACTCGGCGCCCTGGGACGTCCAGGCGCGGGCGGCCTCGGCGGGGTCGCCGTAGGCGGTCTCCGAGCCGGCCTCGCCCTGGAAGAGGCGCACCGCCTGGCCGTTCACGACGTCGACGGCGGGCAGCAGCTCCAGGCGCGGTGTACTCATGTGTGGTGTCTCTCTCTTCTCGTCAGGGTCGTCCCGGCAGCGGTCAGCGCAGGGACGTGACCCAGTTGCGCAGCAGGTGGGCGCCGGCGTCGCCGGACTTCTCGGGGTGGAACTGGGTCGCGGAGAGCGGGCCGTTCTCGACGGCGGCGACGAACCGGGAGCCGTGCTCCGCCCACGTGACCAGCGGCGGGGCGAGGGCGGTGTCCTGCTTCAGCGCCGCGGCCGGGTCGGTCTGCACGCCGTAGGAGTGGACGAAGTAGAAGCGCTCGTCCTCGACGCCGTCGAAGAGCACGGTGCCCTCGGGCGCCTCGACCGGGGACCAGCCCATGTGCGGCACGACGTCCGCCTCGAGCCGGACGACCTCGCCGGGCCACTGGTCCAGGCCCGGGGTGGTCACGCCGTGCTCCTTCCCGGAGGTGAACATCACCTGCAGGCCGACGCAGATGGCCAGCACGGGCCGACCGCCGGCGAGACGCCGCTCGATCATGCGGTCCCCGCCCACGGAGCGGAGCTGGTCCATGACGGCCGCGAAGGCGCCGACGCCGGGCACCACCAGGCCGTCGGCCGCGGCCACGGCACCCCGGTCGGCGGTCAGCTCGACGTCGGCGCCCACGCGCTCGAGCGCGCGGACGGCCGAGCGCACGTTGCCCGACCCGTAGTTCAGGACGACGACGCGCGGGCTCATGGCTTTCTCCGCTTGAGCCCGCGGGTGAACATCCGCGTGGCCTTCCACCGGGGCAGGGTGCCGGAGCGCAGGTGCCCGCGGACGGCGTCGGGGCGGACGCGGCCGAGGATGAGGTCCTCGACCACCTGGTCGGCGCCGGCAAGGACGAGGCCGGCGGGCACGTCGTCCCCGGCCTCCCCGCCGGTGTACTGCCGGGCGTGGACCTGGCCGGACAGCCCCGACTCGATCCCGACGTCCGTGGCCAGGTCGGCGCTGAGGAGCACGACGCCGGCGCGCGCCAGGCGGGAGAGGGCGAGAGCCAGCTCCTCCGCCTCCGGGGGCAGGCTCGCCCCGCCGTTCTCGCCGACCAGCTCGGACATGTCCCACTCGTCCGCGGGGGCCTCCTTCGCGGCGAGCTCGAGGACCGCGATGGCGCCGGACGGCGAGGGCACGACGTCCACGTCGATCCCGCTCATCGCGCACAGCCCCGCCAGGGCCGGCGCCGAGGCGACCGGCGTCAGCACGAGCGCGATCTTGGCGGGCGTGCCATGGGCGC
This sequence comes from Georgenia sp. SYP-B2076, assembly GCF_003991205.1. Classification (GTDB taxonomy): domain Bacteria; phylum Actinomycetota; class Actinomycetes; order Actinomycetales; family Actinomycetaceae; genus Georgenia. The sequence continues at coordinate 30,316 of NZ_RXOZ01000013.1, forward strand.
GGCCCTGCGCGGGCGCCCCCGCGGGCGCGCCCTCAGGGGCACCCGCGGGGGCGCCCTCGGGGCTGGGCCCCGGCTCGGCCGTCTCCGCGACGTCGCCCAGTGCCGCGAGCATGTGCTGGATGTCGGCCTCGGTGAGTGGCGCGTCCGCCGGCCGGCCGCCGGCCGCCTCGTCGGGGGTGCCGTCGGCCGTGCTCACAGCGCCCCCTTCGTGGAGGGCACGCCCTCGACGCGCGGGTCGAGCGCGACGGCGGCGCGCAGCGCGCGGGCCAGCGCCTTGAACTGCGCCTCGACGATGTGGTGCGGGTCGCGTCCGGACAGGACCCGCACGTGCAGGCAGATCCCGGCGTGATAGGCCAGGGCCTCGAAGACGTGGCGGGTCATCGAGCCCGTGAAGTGTCCGCCGATGAGGTGGTACTCCTGCCCGGCCGGCTCGCCGGTGTGGACGAGGTACGGGCGCCCGGAGATGTCGACGACGGCCTGGGCCAGCGCCTCGTCCAGCGGCACCAGCGAGTCCCCGAAGCGGGAGATGCCCCGCTTGTCCCCGAGCGCCTGGCGCAGCGCCTCGCCGAGGGAGATCGCGACGTCCTCGACGGTGTGGTGCACGTCGATCTCGATGTCGCCGGTTGCGCGCACGGTCAGGTCGATCAGGGAGTGCTTCCCGAGCGCCGTGAGCATGTGGTCGTAGAAGGGCACCGAGGTGGAGATGTCCGTCCTCCCGGTGCCGTCGAGGTCCAGCTCGACGACGACGTCGGACTCCGACGTCTTGCGCTCCACCCGTGCCGTACGGCCGGTCGTGCTCTGCTCCATGAGCCTCATGCCCTGCTCCGTCACCGGCCCAGCACCTCCTTCAGGGCCGCCTTGAAGGCGGCCGTCTCCTGCGGTGTGCCGACAGACACGCGCAGCCAACCCTGGGGTCCGACCTCGCGGATCAGGACCCCGCGTTCCAGCAGACCATTCCATACCGCGTGACGGTCCTCGAAGAGGCCGAACAGCACGAAGTTCGCGTCCGAGTCCGCCACCCGGTGGCCGCGCTCGCGCAGCCAGCCGACGAGGGCGTCCCGCTCGGCCCGCAGGGACGCCACCTGCCCCATCAGCTCGCCGCGGTGGCGGAGCGCCGCGAGCGCGGCGGCCTGCGTGAGCGCGGAGAGGTGGTAGGGCAGCCGGACCACGCGCAGCAGGTCGACGAGCGCCGGGTCGGCCGCGAGGTAGCCCAGGCGCAACCCGGCCATGCCGAAGGCCTTGGACATGGTGCGCGAGACGGCGAGGTGCGGGTAGCGGCCCAGGAGCGCGAGCGCGCTCGGCGTGCCCTCCCGGCGGAACTCCCCGTACGCCTCGTCCACCACGACGACACACGCGGTGGCCCCGCCGTCGGGCGCCGTCGGCCCGGCGGTGGCGGCCGCGTCGCAGATCGCCTCGATGGTGGCCAGGGGCAGCGCGGTCCCCGTGGGGTTGTTGGGGCTGGCCAGGAGGATGACGGCGGGCCGGTGCTCGGCGAGCTGGGCGCGCACCTGCTCGGGGTCGAGGGTGAAGTCCTCCTCGCGGCTGCCGGCCACCCAGGCGGTGAGGGTGTCGCGCGCGTACTCCGGGTACATCGAGTACGTCGGCGCGAAGGAGAGCACCGTGCGCCCGGTCCCCCCGAACGCCTGGAGGAGGTGGAGCATGACCTCGTTGGAGCCGTTCGCGGCCCAGATCTGCTCGGGGGCCAGGGTGACGCCGGACTCCACGCGCAGGTACTCGGCGAGCTCGGCCCGCAGCTCGCCGAAGTCGCGGTCCGGGTAGCGGTTCAGGCCGTGGGCGGCCTTGCGGACCGCGTCGGCGATGTCCGCGGCGACGGCGTCGGAGGGCGGGTACGGGTTCTCGTTGACGTTGAGCAGGACCGGCACGTCGAGCTGCGGGGCGCCGTAGGGCGTCAGGCCCTCCAGGCCGGCGCGCAGCGGCAGGCGGACGGCGGCGCCGGTGGCCTCGGTCGCGGGCGTGGTTGTCACGCCGAGAAGTCTAGGCGGCGCGGCGGGCGCCGGCGGAGCCGGCCGAGGGACGGACCGGCTCAGGGCCGCCGCGGGCCGAGGGACGGCCCGGCTCAGCGCCGCGGCGGGCCGAGGGACGGCCCGGCTCAGGGCCGCGGGCGCCGGTGCCCGACGGCGAAGACCCGCCGGAAGGGCATCGGCACGCCGGCGGGCCCACGCGGGTAGGCGCGGGCGAGTGCGTCACCGTAACGGCGCAGCAGCTCCGCCTCCCGCTCCGGCCCGAGGCGGCCCAGCACGGGGCGCAGGCCGGTCCCGCGCATCCACTCGAGCACGGGGCTGGCCTGCGCGCCGGCGGGGTCGAGCAGGTGCAGGTAGGTCGTCTCCCAGGCGTCCACGTCACAGCCGGCGGAGTGGAGCGCCTCGGCGTACCCGGCGAGGTCGTGGCTGCCGCCCTTGTCGAGGAGGAGCCGGCCCAGCGCCGGCCCCTCGGGGAGGTCGCGGACGAGGTCGCGCAGGAGCGTGTGGTTCGGGGCGTCGGTGTTCCCCGGCACCTGCATGGCGAACCACCCGCCGGGCGCGAGCGCCGCCACCCAGCCCGCGAGCAGGTCGAGGTGCCCCGGCACCCACTGCAGGACGGCGTTGGTGACGATCACGTCGGCCGGGGCGGGGACGGACCACCTGGTGATGTCGGCCTCGACCCACTCGATGCGGCCTTCCGTGTCGATCGCGCGGGCACGGGCGAGCATCTCGGGCGAGGAGTCGACGCCGATGACGTGGGCCCCGGGCCACCGGGCCAGGAGCGGCCGGGTCGACGCCCCGGCGCCGCACCCGAGGTCCACGACCAGCCGCGGCGCCGCCGCGCCGACCCGCGCCAGGAGGTCGGCCACGGGGCGCGCCCGCTGCTCGGCGAAGGTGTCGTAGACGCCGGCGTCCCAGACCGTGGTGCCCATGCTCGTGCTCCCTCTCCCGGACGGTCAGGCTCATCCTGGCGCATCGGGGCGGCTGCGGACGGTTCTGGTCCCCACGGCCCGCGCCGCCGGGCGGCGCGGTACCCCCAGGCCGGCGCCGCCCGTCGAGGCCGTGTGGGCGGACTGTGAGAGCGTGGCACCCGACCGAGAGGACCACCGATGAGCGAGCACCTGACCGCCACCACGAACCACCGGGACGCCGACGCGGACCTGCGCGCCCAGGCAGAGTCCGCCCTCCGCGCGCTGGTCGGCCGCGACGACGCGCGGCTGCGGGAGGACCAGTGGACCGCCATCGAGGCGCTGGTCGCCGGCCGGCGGCGCGCCCTGGTCGTCGAGCGGACCGGGTGGGGCAAGTCCGCGGTGTACTTCGTCGCCACCGCGCTGCTCCGCGCGGGCGCCGGCGGCCGGGCACCGGCGGGGCCCACGGTGATCATCTCCCCGCTCCTGGCCCTCATGCGCGACCAGATCGGTGCGGCGTCCCGGGCCGGGATCCGTGCCGTGACGATCAACTCCGCCAACGTCACCGAGTGGGACCAGATCCACGCGGCCATCGCCGACGGCGAGGTCGACGTGCTCCTCTGCTCGCCCGAGCGCCTGAACAACCCCGGCTTCCGGGACGAGGTGCTCCCCCGGCTTGCCGCGACGGCCGGGCTCGTCGTCGTGGACGAGGCGCACTGCATCTCGGACTGGGGCCACGACTTCCGCCCCGACTACCGGCGCATCCGCACGCTGCTCGGTGAGCTTCCCGCGGGCATCCCCGTCCTGGCGACAACGGCGACGGCGAACGAGCGGGTCAGCGCCGACGTCGCGGAGCAGCTCGGCGTGGGCCAGGGGCACGACGACGTCCTCGTGCTGCGCGGGTCCCTCGACCGGCCGTCCCTGCACCTGGGCGTCCTCGGCCTGCCGGACCAGCCGAGCCGAGTCGCGTGGCTCGGGCAGCAGCTCGGCCGCCACACGGGCTCAGGGATCATCTACACCCTCACGGTCGCCGCGGCACAGGAGGTGTCCGAGCAGCTGCGCGCCGCCGGGCACGAGGTGCGCGCCTACACCGGGCAGACGGACACGACCGAGCGCGAGCAGCTCGAGGCGGACCTCAAGGCGAACCGGGTCAAGGCGCTCGTGGCGACCTCGGCCCTGGGCATGGGCTTCGACAAGCCCGACCTCGCGTTCGTCATCCACCTCGGTGCACCCGCGTCGCCGATCGCCTACTACCAGCAGGTCGGCCGTGCGGGCCGCGGCGTCGACCGCGCCGACGTCGTCCTGCTGCCCGGCCGCGAGGACCAGCAGATCTGGGACTACTTCGGGTCCCTGGCCTTCCCGCCGGAGCGCGCCGTGCGCGAGTCGCTCGCGGCGCTCACCGAGGGCGGCACCATGTCCACCGCCAGGCTCGAGACCCACGTGGACCTGAGGCGCAGCCGGCTGGAGACCATGCTCAAGGTCCTGGACGTCGACGGTGCGGTCCGCCGGGTCAAGGGAGGGTGGGAGGCGACCGGGCGGGCGTGGGCCTACGACGCGGACCGGTACGCCCGCGTCGCCGCGACCCGCCGGTCGGAGCAGCAGGCCATGCTCGACTACGAACGCCTGGACCCGGCCGCGTGCCGGATGGCCTACCTCCGCCACCAGCTCGACGACCCGGACCTGGCGCCGGGCTGGCGGTGCGGGCGGTGCGACCTGTGCGGCGGCATGGACCTGGACGCCACGGTCGACGCCGGGGCGGTGCAGCAGGCCCGGGCCGCGCTCGACCGGCCGGGCATCGAAGTCACGCCGCGGCGGCAGTGGCCCACGGGGATGGAGGCGCTGGGTCTGGAGCTCCGGGGCAAGATCCCCGACGGGGAGCGCGCCGAGACCGGGCGCGGCGTGGGGCGCCTCGACGGGCTCGGCTGGTCGGTGCCCCTGCGCGAGATGCTCGAGCCCGGGCCGGGCGGCGCCCCGGCCGCCCCCGCCTGGGCTCCCGGCGACCCGTCCCGGGCGGCCGACGACCCCTCCGAGACCGGCACCGGCTCCCCCGCGCCCGGCCCCCGCGCCGAGGCGGCCCGCGGCGCCGACGGGCTGCTGCCGACGGCCCTGCGCCGTCCCGTGCAGCAGGTCCTCGAGGAGTGGGCGCCCACGCTGAGGCGTGCCGACGGCTCGCCGGGGGTCGACGGCATCGTCGTGGTGTCCTCGGCCACCCGCCCGCACCTGGTGGCGCACCTGGCCAAGGGGGTCTCGCAGATCCTCCGGGCGCCCGTCGTCGGCGCCGTCGCGCCGGAGCCCGGTCGGCCGCCCGGCCGCCACGACGTCAACTCCGCGCAACGGCTCGCGGGCGTGCAGCACCGGCTGCGGCTGGGGCTGAGCGAGGCCGCGGCGGCCGGGCTGCCCGGCCGCACCGTCGTGCTGGTCGACGACTACACCGACTCGGGGTGGACGCTCACCGTCGCGGCGCGGCTCCTGCGGGAGGCGGGCGCGGCGGCCGTCTACCCGTTCGTCCTCGCCCAGCGCTGAGACGGCCCGCCCGCGCGCAACACCGGGATCGGTGCCCCGGCCGTGGCGGGCTCCGCCTCATGACGCGGGGGCGCCCCGGCGCGGCTCGTGGGCGTTGGGCAGGTAGGCCTCGAGCAGGAACCCGCCGTCGGGCGTCGGGCCCGCCGTCAGCTCCCCGCCGAGCAGCTCGGCGCGCTCGCGCAGCCCGATCAGGCCGTGCCCGCCGGCCGGGAGGTCGGGCGCCGGCGCCTCGGCCGGGGGTCCATTACACACGGTGACCAGCAGGCCCGTCCCCCGCGGCGCCGCCCGGACGGCCACCTCGGCCCCGGGGGCGTGCTTGCCCACGTTCGTCAGGCCTTCCTGGACGGTGCGGTAGGCGGCCCGCTCGGTGGGCTCGGCCCACTCCCGCCCGTCGACGGCGTGCAGGTCCACGCTGGCCCGCTGCCCGCTGTCCGCGACGAGGCGGGGCAGGTCCGCCAGCCGCGGCTGGGGCGCCAGCTCCACCGGCTGGCCGCCCGCCGCGCGCAGCACGCCGATCATGTGCCGAAGCTCGTCGAGGGTGCGCACGCTGAGCTCGCGGATGGTCGCCGCCGTCTCTCGGACCGCTGCGTCCGGGGCGGTGATGCGGAGCGCCCCGGCCTGGACGGCGATGAGGCTGACCTGGTGGGAGACGACGTCGTGCATCTCCCGGGCGAGGCGCGCGCGTTCCCCGGCGAGGACGCGCTCGGAGACGAGCTCGCGCTCGCGTTCCTGCCCGGCGCGGAGCTCGGCGAGGCGGTCGGCGAGGTCATGGCGGGTCTGCGTGAGCAGACCGAGCGCGAGGGGGGCGCCGACGAAGACGGCCGTGTAGATCAGCCCGAGGAGGTCGTGGGGGCCCACGCGGCCGCCCAGCTCCCCCGGCGGCCAGGGCAGGTAGTACCCCGCGGCCGCGAGCGCGCCGCACACCACGAGCGGGATCTTCGCGCGCGTGCTCGCGGCGACCGCGTACAGGCCGGCCAGGGGTGCGACCAGGACGTACGCGACGTACAGCGCCGGCATGCTCAGGGCGAAGGCGGCGTACGGCCACCGGCGGCGGACCACCAGGCCCAGGGCCGCGACGACGGAGAGGACGAGCGGGGCGCCCCCCTCCCGGCCGGCGCTGAAGAGGGCGTCGAGCAGCGCCAGGACCACCAGGGCGGCGTCCACCGCGACGGGACGCCAGGGGGCGGGGCTCATCGCCCGGTCGGCGGGGCGGCCACGATGCCCGCGTCCCGGGCGATGACCGCCGCCTGGACCCGGTTGGTCACGGCCAGCTTCGCCAGCACCGCGCTCACGTGGTCCTTGACCGTCGCCGTGCTCAGGTAGAGCCGGCGGCCGATGTCGGCGTTGGACAGCCCCTCGCCGATCAGGGCCAGCACGTCCCGCTCCCGCGGGGTCATCGTGGCGATCCGCGCGCGCGGGCCCGGCTGGGCGCCCGAGCCGAGGTAGCCGCCGATCACCGCCTCCGTGACCCCGGGCGACAGGATCTTGCCGCCGCCGGCCAGCACGCGCACCGCGTGCACGAGCTGCTCCGGCTCGGTGTCCTTGAGCAGGAACCCCGCGGCGCCCGCGCCCAGCGCCTGCGCGACGTAGTCGTTGGTGTCGAACGTGGTCAGCATCGCCACGGCGGGCGGGCCGGGCCGGCGGGCCAGCTCGCGCAGGACGGTGAGCCCATCGACCTCGGGCATCCGCAGGTCGAGGAGGACGACATCGGGCCGGTGCCGCTGCACCTCCTCGACGGCGTGGACGCCGTCACACGCGGCGACCACCTCGATGTCCGCGGCGGAGCCCAGGATGAGGCTGAGCCCGGAGCGCACGAGGGCCTCGTCGTCGACGATCATGGCGCGGATCACGACCATCCCTCCTCCCGCGGACACCTCATGATCCCCCATCGCCGACCGCCGCAGAGGGGGAACGGGGCGCGCCCGCGGCCGGACCCCCGCCGCTCGGCGGGGGTGAGAGCCGACCGCCGGGGGATGCCTCCCGGGCGGTACGGGACGATCGTGAGGAGCATGACGCGAGCAGAAGTCTCACCGCCGGCTCCGGGGGCGGTCACCCGCCCCGCGAAGCCCCGCGTGGTCGGGGTCGACGCCACGCGCGGCGTCGCCCTGCTGGGCATGATGGCTGTGCACAGCCTGTGGGCGTTCGACGCCCAGGGCAACGTGACGTGGACGTACGCGCTGGCGGCGGGACGCTCCGCCGCCACGTTCGCGGTGCTCGCCGGCATCGGGATCGCGTTCATGACCGGGCGCCGCCAGGTGCCGGCCGCGGACCGCGGCCACGTCGCCGCGTCGCTCGCCACGCGGGCGCTCGTGGTCGGCGCGATCGGGCTCGCGCTGGGCTTCACGGACCCCGAGCTCGCCAGCGTCATCCTCACGTTCTACGCCGTGCTCTTCCTGCTGGCGATCCCGGTGGTCTTCCTCAGCACCCGTGCGGTGCTGGTCACGGGCGTGAGCGTCGCACTGGTGGTGCCGGTGCTCAGCCAGCTGGTGCGACCGGGACTGCCCGAGCCGTTCGGGGACAACCCCAGCCTGGGTCTGCTCCTCGAGCACCCCCTGCGGCTTGGCCTCGAGCTGTCCCTGACCGGCCTGTACCCGGCGCTGCCGTGGATGGCCTACATCTGCGTGGGCGTGGTGATCGGCCGGCTGCGGCTGACGGACACCCGGGTGGCCGCCGGCCTGCTCGCCGCCGGCGTCACGGTGGCGCTCGCGGCCGCCGCCGTCTCCGGGATCCTGCTCGGCGCGCTCGGTGGCCAGGACCGGATCTACGCGGCGGCCGAGGCCGATGGCATGAGCACCGCCCAGGTCACGGACCTGCTGGTCTGGGGCCCGGACGGGACGACGCCGACCTCGACCTGGTGGTGGCTCGCCAGCGACGCCCCGCACTCCACCACCCCGGTGGACCTCGCGCAGACCGGGGGGTCCGCCGTCGCCCTGCTGGGCGGGATGCTGCTGCTCGCCCGGGTGGCGGGGGCGCTGCTGGTGCCGCTGGCGGCCGCGGGCGGCATGACCCTCACGCTGTACACCGCCCACGTGCTGTTCGTGAACTCCCCGTTCGACGTCCTGGGGGCCACCGCGGGTTACGTCGCGCAGGTGGTCGCCGTGCTGGCGATCGCCGTCGTCTGGCGCGCGCGGGTGGGCCGGGGCCCGCTCGAGGCGCTCACCAGCAACCTGGCCCGGCGCGCCGGCCGGGCCGTGCGCCCCCGGCGACCCGTCGTGCTGCCGCACCATCCCTGAGCGGTGCGCCCGCCGCTGCCCCGGCCGACGCCCCGCGGCGGGTCAGAACCTGGCGTTGACGGCCTCGGCGTGCGCGGGGAGGTCCTCGGACGTGGCCAGCGCGGTGAGCGGGCCGGCGAGCTCCTTGAGGGCGGTCTCATCGTAGTCGATGACCTGCACCGACTTGATGAAGGCCATGACGTTCAGGCCGCTGGCGAACCGTGCCGTGCCGCCCGTGGGGAGCACGTGGTTGGAGCCGGCGAGGTAGTCCCCGAGCGGGACCGGCGAGTACGGCCCCACGAAGATCGCCCCCGCATTGCGGATCCGTCCCGCGACGTCTGCCGCGTCGGCCGTCTGGATCTCCAGGTGCTCGGCGCCGTAGGCGTCGGCGACGGCGACGGCCTGGTCGAGGTCGGTGACCAGCACGGTGCCCGACTGCGGCCCGGACAGCGCGCTGCGCATGCGCTCGGCGTGCTTGGTCGCCGGGACGCGGCGGTCGATCTCCCGGTCGACGGCGTCCGCCAGCTCCGGCGAGTCGGTGATGAGGACGGAGGCCGCCGCCGGGTCGTGCTCGGCCTGGGACATGAGGTCCACGGCGACGTAGGCGGGCTCCGCGGTGGCGTCGGCGAGGACGGCGATCTCGGTGGTGCCGGCCTCGGCGTCGATGCCCACCGTGCCCATCACGGCGCGCTTGGCGGCGGCGACGTAGATGTTGCCCGGGCCGGTCACGACGTCGACGGCCTCGCACAGGGTCTCCCCCGCCGTGCCTGCGGCGGCCACGTCGGCGCGGTCGACGTCGTTCTCGACTTGGGCGCCGTAAGCGAGCATGGCCACGGCCTGGGCGCCGCCGACGGCGTAGACCTCGTCCACGTCCAGCAGCGCGCACGCGGCGAGGATCACGGGGTGGGGCAGCCCGCCGAAGTCCTTCTGGGGCGGGCTGGCGATCACCAGCTCCTCCACCCCGGCCACCTGCGCGGCGACCGCGTTCATCACCACGCTGGAGGGGTAGACCGCGAGGCCGCCCGGGACGTACAGGCCCACGCGGCGCACCGGCACCCAGCGCTGACGGACGACGCCGCCGCCCGTGATCTCCGTGGTCGTCTCCCGCGGGAGCTGGGCGGTGTGCCCGGCGCGGTTGTGGGCGATGGAGATCTCGAGCGCCTCCCGCACGGCGGGGTCGAGGTCCGCGAGGGCGTCACGCAGGGCGGCCGCCGGGACGCGGAGGTGCTCCGGACGCACGCCGTCGAACCTCTCGCCGAGGTCGCGCAGGGCGGCGGCGCCACGGGACCGCACGTCCTCGAGCACCGGGCGGATCTGCGCCATGGCGCCCTCGACGTCGAGTGCCGCGCGCGGCAGGACGGTGGCGAGCTCGGCAGGGCTGAGGGTCTGACCTCGCAGGTCGATGCGCTTGAGCATGGCCCCGATCCTAGTTCGCGGCGGCGGCCGCCCGGCGGGACGTCCGGGGCGGGCGCTGGGGTCCGGGACGGCCACGCCCGTGGCGGGCCGGGTGGGTCTGCGCCCGGGACGAGCCACGTCAGCGCGAGCCGTGGCGCGCCGCCGGGCGCGGTCTGCGCCCTGGACCAGCCGCGCCGCCTGGCAGGATCGTGGCATGAGCGCTGATGACTTCATCCCCACCGTCCCGACCACCGGCACCATCCGCCTGGGGCAGTTCCTCAAGCTCGCCAACCTCGCGGAGTCCGGCGCGAACGCCCGCGAGCTCATCACGGACGGCGAGGTGAGCGTGGACGGCGAGGTCGAGACGCGGCGGGGCCGTCAGCTCGCCCCGGGCATGCTCGTCGAGGTCGCCCTTCCCACCGGCACCATCGCCGCCCGGGTCGGCTGAGGGCCCGCCCAGCACGCGGAGTGGTCGGGCGCCGACAGCCGAGCACACCAGCCGGCACCGAGCCATCCGGACCTGTGGCCTGTCGCGGTCCGCGGACCCGCAGTGCGGACGCGCAGCCGGGTGCCGAGCGCAGGGAGCCCGGTGGGTCCGAGCGCCTTGGCGCCGGAGCGCCGAAGAGCCGGAGCGCCGCGAAACCGCAGCGCGAGCACCCTTCATGCCCGGCACGTCGCGCGGCCGGAGCGCCCGGCGCGCGGATCGCGCCACAACGGCTGCCCGATTGGGGGCGATGGCGTGCCCGTTCCGCGGGATACCGGTGAGGGCGGCGGCGGTTGTGGCGCGATCCGCGCGCCGCCTGGTCGGCGGGCGTCGGCGACGCGCCCGCACCGCGTCATCTTTCCGCTCTGCAGAATAGTCCTCTCAAGGTTTGTGCATGACGGAAGTCGGGACTAAGGTCCCCGTGTTGTGATGCCGGTCACTCAGACCGGTTCGCATCATGAATCTGGAGAACCCATGGCAATGGCGCTAGCTCAGACGACCACCCCCGCCACACCCCCGGGCGCATCACCGGCGCCGGACCGCCGCAGCTCCATGGTGGCGGTCGTCGTGGCGTGGCTGTTCGTCGTGTTCGACGGCTACGACCTCATCGTCTACGGCACCGTGCAGAAGCTCCTGCGCGAGGAGTGGTCCCTCGGCGCCGCCCAGGCCGGCACCGTGGGCTCCCTCGCCTTCCTCGGGATGATGGTCGGGGCGCTGGCCGCGGGCCGGCTCTCGGACAGCGTGGGCAGGCGCCGAGCCATCATCGCCTCCGCCATCGTCCTGTCGGTTTTCACCACGCTCTGCGCCGTGTCCACCGGCCCGGTCATGTTCGGCACGTTCCGCTTCCTCGCCGGGCTCGGCCTGGGCGGCCTCGTGCCCAGCGCCAACGCACTCGCCGCGGACCTGGTGCCCCGGCGCTGGCGGGCGAGCGTCGCCACGCTCATGATGTCCGGCGTGCCGATCGGCGGGTCGATCGCCGCCCTGCTGGGCATCCCGATGATCCCGGCATTCGGGTGGCGGCCCATGTTCGCCGTCGCGCTCGTGGCCCTCGTCGTCCTCGTCCCCCTCGCCTGGAAGGTGCTCCCCGACGACCGCCCTGCCGACCGAGCGGCGGACCGCGAGCCGTCGGGCTTCACGACCCTCCTGCGGCCGCCCTTCCTGTTCGTCTCCATCCTGTTCGCCACCACGACCATCGTGACGCTGATGGCCTGGTACGGACTGGGCACGTGGCTGCCGAACCTCATGCAGGACGCCGGCTACAACCTCGGGTCCGCGCTGCTCTTCGCCCTCGCGCTCAACCTCGGCGCCGTCGCCGGATCGGTGCTCACCGCATGGGCAGGCGACCGGTTCGGAACCGTGCCCACCGCGGTGGTCGCGGCCGGGCTGGCGGGCGTCGCCCTGCTGGCCCTGCTGACCACCCCGCCGGTGGCCCTGGTCTACGTCGTCCTCGTCGTCGCGGGTGTCGGCACGCACGGCACGCAGTGCCTGATCATCGCGGCGATCTCGACCTACTTCCCGGACCACCTCCGGGGCACGGCCCTCGGCTTCGGGCTCGGGATGGGGCGCATCGGCGCGGTCGCCGCCCCGCAGGTGGGCGGCATCCTGCTCGCCGCCGGCCTGGGCGTGAACTCGAACTTCCTGCTCTTCGGCGCGTGCGCCATCGTGGCGGCGGTCATGCTCGCCGGGATCTGGGCAAACTTCGGCGTCACGCACGAGGACGCCAGCGCGCGGATCAAGGCACGCACCACGGCCTGACCCGGCGCACCACCGGACACGGATGCCCGCGCCCGTGGGGGCGCGGACCTCCGGCGTTTCCCGGTGCTAGTGCACCAGGCAGCTGGGCCCGAGCAGCGCCTTGAGGTCACCGAACAGGGAGGGCCCCGGCTCTACCCGGAAGCGGTCCGCCAGCGCGAAGACCTGGGCCCGGCCGGCGGTCGTGAGCCGCAGCCGGACCTCGGCCGTGCCGGGGTGGTTGCTCAGCACCACCCGCAGCTGCTCGACCACCGGGCCGGTGCACCGGGACTCCTGGATCGTCAGGCTCACAGGCCCGTTCTCGGCCTCGGAGACGTCCGGCAGCGTCAGCTCCTGCGCGTAGATCGTCGGGATGTCGTCGCGGCGGTTGAGGCGTCCGCGGACGGTGACGATGGTGTCCTCCGCGAGCGCCGTGGAGACCGTGGCGAAGGTCTGCGGGAAGAAGAGCACCTCGATGGAGCCGGCCATGTCCTCGACCGTGGCGATCGCCCACGGGTTGCCGTTCTTGGTCATCTTCCGCTGGAGGGAGGTGATCAGACCGGCCACGTGCACGCTCGAGCCGTCCGGGCGGGAGTCGTCCTCGAGCAGCGTCGAGATCTGCGTGTCGGCGGCCCGCTGGAGGACGTGCTCCAGCCCCGCGAGCGGATGGTCGGAGACGTACAGGCCCAGCATCTGCCGCTCGAAGGTGAGCTTCTGCTTCTTGTCCCACTCGGGCAGGTCTGGGATCTCCACGCTGAAGCCCGCGGCTCCCCCGTCGTCCCCGCCGAGGGCGGCGAAGAGGTCGAACTGGCCGACGGCCTCGTTGCGCTTGACGTCGACGACGGCGTCGATGGCCTCCTCGTGGCGGGCGACGAGCGCGCGGCGGGTGTGCCCGAGGGAGTCGAAGGCGCCGGCCTTGATGAGGGACTCGATGGTGCGCTTGTTGCACACCACCGCGGGCACCTTGTCGAGGAAGTCCGTGAAGGAGTCGAACGAGCCCTTGGCCTCGCGCGTCTCGATGATCGCGCCGACCACGTTGGCGCCGACGTTGCGGATCGCGGCGAGACCGAAGCGGATGTCGGTGCCGACCGGGGTGAAGTTGGCCGCGGAGGTGTTCACGTCCGGCGGCAGGACGGTGATGCCCATGTGGCGGCACTCCGCCAGGTACATCCCGAGCTTGTCCTTGTTGTCCTGCGTCGAGGTGAGCAGGGCCGCCATGTACTCGGTCGGGTAGTTGGCCTTGAGGTAGGCCGTCCAGTAGGAGATGACGCCGTACGCGGCCGAGTGCGCCTTGTTGAAGGCGTAGTCGGAGAACGGCAGCAGGATGTCCCACAGGGCCTTGACCGCGGGCTTGGAGAACCCCCGCTCGAGCATGCCGCCCTCGAAGCCGGCGTACTGCTTGTCCAGCTCGGCCTTCTTCTTCTTGCCCATCGCGCGGCGCAGCAGGTCGGCCTGGCCGAGGGTGAACCCGGCGACCTTCTGCGCGATGGCCATGACCTGCTCCTGATAGACGATCAGGCCGTAGGTCTTGCCGAGGATCTCCTTGAGGGGCTCCTCGAGCTCGGGGTGGATCGGCTCGATCGGCTGCTGGCCGTTCTTGCGCAGGGCGTAGTTGGTGTGCGAGTTCGCGCCCATCGGGCCCGGCCGGTACAGGGCGCCGACGGCGGAGATGTCCTCGAAGTTGTCGGGGCGCATGAGGCGGAGCAGGGTGCGCATGCCGCCGCCGTCGAGCTGGAACACGCCGAGGGTGTCGCCGCGGGCGAGCAGCGCGTACGCCGTCGGGTCGTCCAGCGTGAGGTCCTCGAGGACGACCGGGTCCTTGCCGTTGGCGACGATGTTGTTCAGGGCGTCGCCGAGCACCGTGAGGTTGCGCAGGCCCAGGAAGTCCATCTTCAGCAGACCGAGCGTCTCGGACGTGGGGTAGTCGAACTGGGTGATGATGGCGCCGTCCTGCGGGCGCCGCATCAGCGGGATGATGTCGATCAGCGGGTGGGAGGACATGATCACGGCGCAGGCGTGCACGCCCCACTGCCGCTTGATGCCCTCGAGGCCCTGCGCGGTCGCCACGATCTTCTGGGCCTCGGGGTCGGCGCCGTGGACCTGGCGGAACTCCTCCGCCTCGGCGTACCGCTTGTCCTTGGGGTCGAAGATGCCCGACAGGGTGATGTCCTTGCCCATGACCGACGGTGGCATCGCCTTGGTCAGCTTCTCGCCCATGGCGTAGGGGTAGCCCAGCACCCGGGAGGAGTCCTTCAGGGCCTGCTTCGCCTTGATGGTGCCGTAGGTGACCACCTGCGCGACGCGGTCGTCGCCGTACTTGCGGGTGACGTAGTCGATGACCTCACCGCGCCGGCGCTCGTCGAAGTCGACGTCGAAGTCGGGCATGGACACGCGGTCCGGGTTGAGGAAGCGCTCGAAGATCAGCCCGTGCTCGAGCGGGTCCAGCTCGGTGATGCGCATGGCGTAGGCGACCATCGAGCCCGCGCCGGAGCCACGGCCGGGGCCCACCCGGATGCCCTGGGACTTGGCCCAGTTGATGAAGTCCGCGACGACGAGGAAGTAGGCCGGGAACCCCATCTGGGTGATGATCCCGACCTCGTACTCCGCCTGCTTGCGCACGTGGTCCGGGATGCCCGCCGGGTAGCGGAAGTGCAGCCCCTTCTCGACCTCCTTGACGAACCAGGAGTTCTCGTCCTCCCCCGCCGGGACGTCGAAGCGGGGCATGTAGTTGGCGCCCTCCGCGGTGGTGCGGAAGGTGACGTCGCACTGCTCGGCGACGAGGAGGGTGTTGTCGCAGGCGTCGGGGTGGTCGCGCCAGACCTCGCGCATCTCGGCGCCCGAGCGCACGTAGTAGGTGTCGCCGGTGAACCTGAACCGGTTGGGGTCCGCCAGCACCGACCCGGAGTTGATGCACAGCAGCGCATCGTGGGTCGTGTGGTCCTCGGCCTTGACGTAGTGCGAGTCGTTGGTGGCCAGCAGCGGCGCGCCGATGTCCTTGGACAGGCGCAGCAGGTCCGGGATGACCCGACGCTCGATGTCGAGACCGTGCTGCATCAGCTCGACGTAGTAGTTCTCCTTGCCGAAGATGTCCTGGAACTCCGCGGCCGCGCGCACGGCCTCGTCGTACTGGCCCAGCCGCATGCGGGTCTGCACCTCCCCCGAGGGGCACCCCGTGGTGGCGATCAGCCCGTCCCCGTAGGTGGTGAGCAGCTCGCGGTCCATGCGCGGGGCCTTGCCCATCTGCCCGTCGAGCGAGGCGAGGGAGGCCATCCGGAAGAGGTTGTGCATGCCCGCGGTGGTGCGGGCCAGCATGGTCATGTGCGTGTACGAGCCGCGCGCCGAGACGTCGTCGTCGCTCTGGGAGTCGTCGCCCCAGCGCACCCGCGTCTTGTCGGCGCGCGCGGTGCCGGGCGTCAGGTACGCCTCGACCCCGATGATCGGCTTGACGCCGGCCCTGGTCGCCTTGTTCCAGAAGTCGTAGGCGCCGAACATGTAGCCGTGGTCGGTCATGGCGATGGCCTTCTGGCCCAGCCGGTCGACCTCCGCGAACAGCGGCTCGAGCTTCGCCGCACCGTCGAGCATCGAGTACTCGGTGTGCACGTGCAGGTGGACGAAGTCATCATTCCCAGCTGCCATGGCGTCAGTCTAGGTCGCCCGGGTGACACTCCCGTGCGCCCGGCGGCGTGTCCCCAGGCCGTGTCCCGCAGCCGCGCGGCTGCGCGCCACCAGGTGTGGCGGGCGGCACGTGCGCGGGCGCCGCCGGACTGCGCGGGCGCCGCGTGCACACCGCGAGCGGGACCCGGCCGCGCCGGTCAGGCCGTGATGCGGTGGGCCATGTCCTGGTGCCAGATCCCGGCGTCGAGGTACCGCTCGCCGCTGACGAGCTCGTAGCCGAGCCGCCGGTAGAAGTCGAGGGCCTGCTCCTGCGCCGAGAGGACCACGGTGACCGAGAGCGGCTCCGGCGCGGCGGCCGCGGCCGCGGTGCCGTGCTCGGCGAGCGCGATGCCCTCGATGGCCACCACCATCCGGGCGCCCACGCCGCGCCCGCGCGCCGCCGCGCGCACCGCGAGCCTGCCCAGGTGCACCTCGCCCGGGTGGGCCGGGTCCGTGAGCAGCCGGCCGGTGCCGAGGACGGCGCCGCTGGCGGTCTCGACGGCCAGCACGTGCGTCGTCGTGGGGGCCGTATCGAGCTCGTCGACCTCCTCCTCGGCGGGCACGTGCTGCTCGGCGACGAAGACCTCCATGCGCACCGCCCAGGCCTGCTCGAGCTGGTCGCGGCCGGTCACGCGCACGACGGCGACGCCGCCCGGCGTCCCGTCGTCCAGGGTGCGGTCGTCCTCGGTCAGCGTCCCCGCCATCAGCGCATCCCCTCTCGCATCTTCTCCAGCGCCCCGGCCAGGTCCTCGGGGTAGTCGCTGCTCACCTGGATCCACTGGCCGGTGCTGGGGTGGTCGAAGCCGAGGCGGACCGCGTGCAGCCACTGCCGGGTCAGCCCGAGCCGCTCGGCCAGGCGGGGGTCGGCGCCGTAGGTCACGTCCCCGACGCAGGGGTGGCGCACCGCGGCCATGTGCACGCGGATCTGGTGGGTGCGCCCCGTCTCCAGGTGGACCTCGAGGAGGGAGGCCCCGGCCATCGCCTCGAGGGTCTCGTAGTGGGTGACCGACTCCTTGCCGCCGGACACCACGGCCATCCGGTAGTCCTGCACGGGGTGCCGGCCGACCGGGGCGTCGATCGTGCCCGTCGAGGGGTCCGGGTGCCCCTGGACGAGGCAGTGGTAGACCTTCTCGACGGTGCGCTCCTTGAAGGCGCGCTTGAGCACCGTGTACGCGAGCTCGGACTTCGCCACGACCATCAGGCCGGAGGTGCCGACGTCGAGCCGGTGGACGATGCCCTGCCGCTCGGCGGACCCGGAGGTCGAGATACGGTGCCCGGCGGCCGCGAGGGCGCCGACGACGGTCGGGCCGTCCCAGCCCGGGCTCGGGTGCGCCGCCACCCCGACGGGCTTGTCCACGACGACGACGTCGTCGTCCTCGTAGGCGATGCTCATGCCCTCGACCGGGATCGGGGCGAGCGTCTCGGCGGGCGCCACGTCGGGCAGCGTGACCTCGAGCCAGCCCTCGGCCACGAGGCGGTCGGACTTGCCCAGGGTGCGACCGTCGAGCCGCACGTGGCCCGCGGTGGCGAGCTCGGCGGCCCGGGTGCGGGAGAAGCCCAGCAGGCGGGCGAGGCCGGCGTCGACCCGCTCCCCCGCCAGCCCGTCCGGCACGGGCAGCGAACGCACGTCAGTCATCGTTGGCCTCCGCGGCGCGCGCTCCCGCGGCGGACGTCGCACCGCCGGCGGCCGCGCCGTCCCCGGCCGTGCCCCGCCCGGCCGCGCCGTCGGTGGCGCCGCCCGCCCCGGCACGCTCCACGGCGCGCGAGCCGTCGATCTCACGGCCCCGCACGGCCAGGATCCCGATGAGGATCGCGGCGCAGACGATCGCGATGTCGGCGACATTGCCGACGAAGTAGCCGCCGTAGCTGATGAAGTCGACGACGTGGCCGCGGGCGAAGCCGGGCTCGCGCAGCAGCCGGTCGATGAGGTTGCCCAGGCAGCCGCCGAGCAGCATGCCGAGGGCGGCCGCCCAGCCGAGGGAGCCGAGCCGGCGGGAGACGCGGAGCACGACGACGACGACCACGAGCGAGATCAGCGTGAAGATCCACGTCATGCCGGTGGCCAGGGAGAAGGCCGCCCCGGGGTTGTAGATGAGCTGGAGCCCGAGGAGGTCGCCGAGGACCGGGGTCAGCGTGCCGGGGGTCATCCGCGACTCGGCGAGGTACTTGGTGACCTGGTCGACGGCGGTGATCACCACCGTCAGGGCCAGCAGCGTGGCGAGGAGCCTGCGCCGGTGCTCCGGGGACACGGTGCGTTCGCCGCTCCCGGGGGGTGCGCCCTCCGGGGTGCCGGCGGCCGCCGGCGCCGGGGCGGTGTCGGGGGCGTCGGTCGGGCGCTCGCCGCGCACGGTGGGCGGCGTCTCAGGCTGGATGTCCATCGCAGGCAGTGTCCCACGCCGCAGCGACCCGCCGTCGCGGCGGGCCGAGACCGGCGACGCCGGCACCCGCCCGACGCCGGCACCCGCCCGACGCGTGGCCCGTCGTCGGCGCCCGCCGACCACCGCGGGGCCGGCGCACCGGGGCAGCACGTCGCCCGTGAACGACCGACGGCGACGACCCGGTGGGTCGTCGCCGTCAGGTGCCGGGCTCGTCAGATGGTGGCCTCGGCCTTGGCCGGCGCGCCGCCCTCGACGTTGTTGAGGAGCGACTCGAGGTAGCTCTTCAGGCGGGTGCGGTAGTCACGCTCGAAGGTGCGCAGCTCGTCGATCTTGCGCTCGAGCAGCGAACGCTCCTGCTCGAGCTGGGTGAGGGTCCGGTTGTGCTGGTCCTCGGCCTCCTTGATGATCCGCTGCCCCTCGACCTGGGCCTCGGAGACGATGCGGTCGCCCTCTTCCTTGCCGTTGCGCACGTACTCGTCGTGCAGACGCTGGGCCAGGGCCAGCATGCCGGTCGCGGACTCGGGCTCGTTCGCCGGGGTCGGCGCCGCCGCGGCGTAGGCGGGCGCCGGGGCCGGCTTGGCCGCGGGGGCCTGCTTGGGCTGCTCGACGACCGGCTTCTCCGCCTCCGTAGACCGGGTCTCGGCACCATCGCCGCGGCTCAGCTCCGCGATCCGCCGCTCGGCGGCCGCCAGCTTGGCCTTGAGCTCCTCGTTCTCGCCCGTCACCACGCGCAGCGTGCTGACCACCTCGTCCAGGAAGTCGTCGACCTCGTCCTGGTCGTAGCCCTCACGGAACTTGGTGGGCTGGAACTTCTTGTTGAGGACGTCGTCTGCTGTGAGCAGCGCCATCAGTCGTCACCTCGGTCTATGTGTCGTTCGGTCATGAGCGTTCGATCCCGCTGCTCACCGGAGCCACCGTAGCGGACCGTTCGCGGAACCTGCCTGCGTGGAGATTAGCCGCCTCGCACGCGAGGCGGGAAATGCGAAGTGTCAAACGATCCTGCTGAGCATGGAGACAGCGATGAAGAGCACCAGGAAGCCGAGGTCGATCGCCACCGGTCCGATGCGCAGCGGCGGGATGAGGCGTCGCAGCGCGCGGAGCGGCGGATCGGTCAGACCGTAGAGCAGGTTCGCCAGCACCAGGACGATGCCCGTGGGGCGCCAGCTGCGTGCGAACACCTGGATCCAGTCGAAGACCAACCGTCCGATGAGGATCAGCAGGTACAGGCTCAGCAGGAGACTGAGGATCTCGCGAAAGAGGGCCAATTGCTCAGTTCTGGTTGAAGAAGCGACCAGAGCGGCGGTCGCCGTCCGGGCGGTCGTTGTCGACCTCGACGGTAGCAGGAGAGAGAAGGAACACACGGTTCGTGACCCGCTCGATCGCCCCGTGGAGGCCAAAGACGAGCCCGGCGGAGAAGTCGACCATGCGCTTGGCGTCGGACTCGCTCATGCCGGTGAGGTTCATGATGACCGGCGTCCCCTCGCGGAAGGCCTCTCCGATGACGCGGGCCTCGTTGTAGGTGGACGGGTGAACCGTCACGATACGACGAAGGTCCTCGGTCACGACAGGCTCCTCGGTCCTCAGGACGGCGGCGCGGGAGATCGGGGTGACCTCGGCGCGGTGCTCGGTCCGGTCGGGACGGGCCTCGCGGGCGGGCTCCTCCTCGTCGCGGTAGCCCTCGGCCTCGGCGTCCTCGTAGAGCTCGTCCTCCGGCTCGGCGAGGGACAAGTACTCCATCATCTTGCGCATCGTTCCAGCCATGGCTGCTCCCCGTTCGCTCATCCGCGGGCCCGACGCATGCTTGCGCGTGCCGCTGGGGTTGACGCTAGACCAGCGGGCTGGCACGTCCTGGCACGTCAGCGCGGCGTGTCGTCGACGCGTCCGGGCACGTCAGCGCGGTGCACCCGCCGCGTGCGTCCGCGGCACCGCCACGTCGGGCCGGCGCGCCATCACGACGCCCGCGAAGCGACCGGTCGCCGCGGAGCCGGTGTCCCTGGCCGCCCGCCGGTAGGAGTAGAACCGGTCGTCCTCCAGGGTGCACGCGGCCAGGTGCGAGATCCGCGCCACGCCCGCCTCGCCGAGCTGGCGCAGGGCCCCGGCCGGCAGGTCGAGGGCGGGCGTGCCCCACGACGTCGTCGCCGCCGTCCCGGGGACGAGGGCGTCCACCTCCCGGCGCAGGGCCGCGGGCACCTCGTAGCACCGCCCGCAGATGCTCGGCCCGACGGCGGCGTAGAGGTCGCCCGCGGCGATGCCGCGGGCGGCCAGCTCCGCGAGTGCGGCGGCCAGCACGCCGCGGACCAGGCCCTGCCGGCCGACGTGCACGGCGGCGACGCCGCGGCCGTGGGCGTCGGCGATCAGCACGGGGACGCAGTCGGCGACGAGCACGGCGACCGGGACCGGCCCGTCGGCGGCAACCGGCACCGGTCCGCCGTCGGCGGCCACCGGGACCCGACCGTCGCCCTCGGCAGCCGGGCGGTCCGCACCGGCGCGCCCGGCGGCGACGAGGGCGTCGCACTCCCCGACGCTGACGGACCCCGGCCGCGGCGGCCCGTCGAGGACGCGGACCCGCGCGCCGTGGACCTGGTCCATCCAGGCCACCGGGGCGCCCACCGCCGCGGCGAGCCGCCCGCGGTTGGCGAGCACCGCCGACGGGTCGTCACCGACGTGACGACCGAGGTTGAGCCCACCGGCCCGCCCGCCGGCGTAGGGACCCCCGGAGACGCCGCCGGCGCGCGTGGTGAACCCACCACGCGCGCCGGGGCCGAGATCGGCCGGCAGGAGCAGGGGCGCCCCTCCCGCAGAAGTCACTTGAGGAAGTCGGGGATGTCCAGGTCCTCGTCGCGGCGGGACCGGGGCAGCTCCTCGTCGAAGACGCGGGGCACCTCGAAGGAGCGCCGCTGCGGCTCGCCGTCCTCGCCGATGAAGGCGGGCACGTGGCCGTTGCCGTTGCTGACCGCGGGCGCGGGCACCGACGTCGCGTACTGCTCCGTGCCCGGCGTGGGCAGGGGGGCGCGGTGCGCGGGCTGCTCGGCGCTCTCCGGCGACGGCGCGGCGGGCGGCGCGGCCGGCGGCGCGGCCTGGGTGGCCGGGCGTGCGGCCTGCTGACGGTTGGAGACGGGGCCCGCGCCCTCGTCGAAGCCGGCGGCGATGACGGTCACGCGGACCTCGTCGCCCAGGGCGTCGTCGATGACCGCACCGAAGATGATGTTGGCCTCGGGGTGGGCGGCCTCCTGGACCAGGCGTGCGGCCTCGTGGATCTCGAAGAGACCGAGGTCCGAGCCACCCTGGATGGACAGCAGGACGCCGTGGGCGCCGTCGATGCTGGCCTCGAGCAGCGGGGAGGAGATGGCGAACTCCGAGGCCTGGACCGCACGGTCCTCGCCCCGGGCCGAGCCGATCCCCATGAGGGCGCTGCCCGCGCCCTGCATGACGGACTTGACGTCGGCGAAGTCGAGGTTGATCAGGCCCGGCGTGGTGATGAGGTCGGTGATGCCCTGGACGCCCGAGAGGAGGACCTGGTCGGCAGACTTGAAGGCGTCGAGCACCGAGACGTTGCGGTCGCTGATGGACAGCAGCCGGTCGTTGGGGATGACGATGAGGGTGTCGACCTCGGCGCGCAGGGCGTCGATGCCGGACTCGGCCTGGTTGGACCGGCGCCGTCCCTCGAAGGTGAAGGGGCGGGTGACCACGCCGATGGTCAGCGCACCGAGGGAGCGGGCGATGCGGGCGACGACGGGCGCGCCGCCCGTGCCGGTGCCGCCGCCCTCGCCGGCGGTCACGAAGACCATGTCGGCGCCGCGGAGCACCTCCTCGATCTCCTCCGCGTGGTCCTCGGCCGCCTTCTTGCCGACCTCGGGGTCGGCGCCCGCGCCGAGCCCCCGTGTCAGCTCACGGCCGACGTCGAGCTTGACGTCGGCATCGCTCATCAGCAAGGCCTGTGCGTCGGTGTTGACGGCGATGAACTCCACGCCCTTCAACCCGACCTCGATCATCCGGTTGACGGCGTTGACGCCACCGCCGCCGATGCCGACCACCTTGATGACCGCCAGGTAGTTCTGCGGTGCCGCCACGTCGGTCCCTCTCGTTGTGCTGCCGGGCCCAACCCTAAACCTCTACTTCAGGGTTAGACTTATGTCAATTTCTGCCATCAGTGACGCTAGGTGGGCGGGGTGCCCTCAGCAACGACCATCGCGGGTGTGTCGTGCGTGTCGCGTGTCTCCCCGCCCGCTCAGGCGGTGGTCGGTGTCCGCGGCACCGTGACGTCGTAGACCTGGGCCGGCTGCTGGCGGAGGACCCCGAGCACCGCGGCCTTCAGCTCGTTCTCGCTCGCGCTCCCCCAGCGCACGGTCGCGCCGTCGTGGAGCCGCAGCGTGACCTGCCCCGGCGTGGTGGCGCCCGCCTCGGCGACCTGCGCGAGCAGGTCCTCCGGCAGGGTGCCCAGCACCGTCAGGACGGCCGCCAGCGCGGGGGCCGTCGCCTCGCTCGTCTCCAGCGGCACGGTGACCACGGGCAGCCCCTCCGGGACCTCCGCGACCGTGCCGACCTGCACACCGGCGGGGTCGATGAGCACCCAGCCGTCGGCCGTGGCGGCCGCCGCCACGGGCTCGCGGGCGACGACGGTCACGGCGAGGCCGTTCGGCCACGCGCGGGACACCTGGGCCTCCTTGACCTCGGTGATGCCCTCGAGCCGGTCCACCAGGCCCGCCGGTCCCACGCGCAGCAGGGGCGTGCCGACGGCGCTCACGAGCACGTCGTGGACGGCGGCGGGGTCGACGGTGGTCCCGGTGACGGTGACGTCGATCTTGTCCTCCTGGAGCGCCAGCAGCGGCGAGACCAGGAGCACCCAGGCCGCGGCCGTGAGCAGCCCCACGACCCCGACGGCGAGGGCGACCCGGCGCCTCAGCAGACGACGCTCGGCGGCGTTGCGCTCGGCCCTGCGGGCGGAGAGCCCGGAGCTCACGGTCGGCGCGGCGCGCCGGCGGCTCGCGCCCGGCGGGACGGACGCGGCCGCCCCGCCCCTGGGGGCGGCGAGCCCGGCGGGCGCCTCGGGTGCCGCGGGGGTGCGGCTCCTCCCCGAGGATGGCGAAGATGAAGTCGTTGTGCGCCTCGGGCAGGTACGACCACT
>NZ_RXOZ01000014.1 GCF_003991205.1 Georgenia sp. SYP-B2076
TGTTTTGGTACATGCCGGGTGCCCTGTCTCGTCGGGGTGGTTGGTGTGATGCCTGGATTGCCCCCCCGCCGGCGCGACGGCCGACCGGGCCGCCCCGGCGGTCTCCCGCAGCGCCGCGCGCGCCCCCGTCGCCCGGGCGAGCGTCGCCCGGGCGAACGTCGCGGCCTCCCCCGCCTCCGCGCCCGCCGAGCCGCCGCCCGCAGCGGCCCCGCCCGCGTCCCCCTCGGCGAGCGCGATCGTGAACGTCGCGCGCCAGTTCGTCGGGACCCCGTACGTGAGCGGCGGCAGCGGCCCCGGCGGCTTCGACTGCTCCGGCTTCACCCAGTACGTCTTCGCGCAGGTCGGCATCTCCCTGCCCCGCACCTCCGGCGCGCAGCGCGGCGCCGGCACCGTCGTCTCCGCGGCCGACGCCAGGCCCGGCGACCTCGTCTGGGGCCCCGGCCACGTCGGCATCTACACCGGCGGCGGCAACCACATCGCCGCCCGCAGCCCGGGCAAGGCGCTGCAGGAGGGCCCGATCTACCTCGCCAACCCGGTCTTCATCCGGGTGTCCTGAGCGGCTCTGCCGCCGGACGGCGGCCCGTCCCCGGCCGGGGATGGGCCGCCGTCCGGCGCGGGTACGCCGCGCCTCCTGCGATGCGGGACGGGCGTGCGCCTAGGATCGTCTGATGATGTTCAAGGCCGTGGGCGATGAGCGCCCGTACCCCGAGCACGGCCTCGCCAGCCCGCGGGACTGGGCCGTGATCCCGCCCCGGCAGGTGCGGCTCGACCAGCTCGTCACGACCAAGAGCCAGCTCGACCTGCGTTCGCTGCTCTCCTCCGACTCGACGTTCTACGGCGACCTCTTCGCCCACGTCGTGTCCTGGCGCGGCACCCTCTATCTCGAGGACGGCCTCCACCGCGCCCTGCGCGCGGCGCTCCACCAACGCCTCATCCTGCACGCGCGCATCCTCGAGCTCGACGACGCGGGGCAGCCGGTCCCGCAGGGCTGACCCGCCGGGGAGGAAGGTCCCTCGGGCTCGCCACGCGAGCCGGGCTTGTGAAGTCATGCGGCCTCGCGAGGCAACCCGGTCGGCGGGGTCGGCTCCACTACGGTGCTTGGTGTGACAGCCACCCCCAACGACGCCGACCAGCGCCGCGCCGCCCGGCGCCGCCACCTGCAGCAGCGCCAGACCCTCGTCTTCGGCGGCCTGATCACCGTGCTGGCGGTCGTCGGGCTCGTGAGCACCGCCATGTGGACCGGTCTCCTCCCCGCCCCGTTCGCGCGGGAGTTCAGCACCGCCGAGCCGTCCGACGCGAACCTGGCGATCCCCTGCGTGCCGGCCGATGCCACCCCCGTGGCCTTCTCCGAGATCACGGCGAACGTGTACAACGGCACCGACCGCAACGGCCTGGCAGCCAGCTCCGCCGACTCGCTCACGCAGGTGGGCGTGGTGGTCAACCAGCAGGCGAACTGGCCGCAGGGCGCCTACTCCGGCGTCGTCCAGGTCGTGGTCGGGCCGCTCGGCGTGACGTCCGGGTACACGGTCGCCCGCCTCTTCCCCTCGGCGGTGGTCAGCCTCGACACCAGCCGGACCGACGAGACCGTCGACGTCGTCCTCGGCGCGACCTACGAGGCGATGCTCTCCGCGGACGAGATCGCCGCGCTCGACCCCGCCGCGCCGCTGGCCTCGCCGGAGGGCTGCACGCCCGTCGACGCCCCGGCCGGCGACGGCGCCGCCGCGTAGCCGCCGCGAAAGCGGGCCCGGCGGCCGCCGCGGCCGGCCGTCGCCGTCGCCGTGCAGTCCCTACTGCGTGCGCAGCGTCCCACGCTCGAGCTCCGCGCCGCCGGGCACCGAGGCGGGGCTGGCGGCCTCCTGGCCGGTGCCGCGGGCCCGGGAGAGCTGGCGCATGACGTGGTAGACGATGATCGCGGCCGCCGAGCCCAGCGCGATGCCCTCAAACTTCGCGCCGCCGATCACCCAGCTGAAGTTGGCGACGCCGATGATCAGGGCGATGGCGGCCGTGTTGAGGTTGACCGGGTCGGAGAAGTCCACGCGGTTCTGCACCCAGATCCGCACGCCCAGCATCCCGATCATGCCGTAGAGCACCGTCGCGGCCCCGCCCAGCACGCCGGGCGGGACGGTGGCGATGGCCTCGCCGAACTTCGGGGACATGCTCAGCAGGAACGCCACGACGGCCGCGACGAGGTAGGCGGCGGTGGAGTACACCCGGGTGGCCGCCATGACGCCGATGTTCTCGGCGTAGGTGGTGGTGCCCGACCCGCCGCCGGCGCCGGCGAGCAGGGTGGACAGGCCGTCGGCGAACAGGGCACGGCCGGTGACGTCGTCGAGGTTCCGTCCGGTCATCGCCGCCACCGACTTCACGTGCCCGACGTTCTCCGCGACCAGCACGAACACCACCGGCAGGAACAGCCCGAGCGTGCTGGGGTCGAAGGTCGGCGCCGTGAAGTCGGGCAGCCCCAGCCAGGCGGCCTCGCCGACCTTGGCGTAGCTGACCTCCCCGCGGATCGTCGCGGTGACGTACCCGGCGACGACGCCGAGGAGGATGGACAGCCGCCCGAGGATCCCGCGGAAGAGCACGGTGCACAGGACGATCGCGGCGATCGTCACCATGGCGGTCAGCGGCGCCTTCTGGACGTTCGTCCAGGCGGACGGGGCGAGGTTGAACCCGATGAGCGCGACGATCGCGCCGGTCACGGTCGGCGGCATGATGACGTCGATCCAGCGGGAGCCGGCGAAGTGGACCACGAGGCCGACGACCGCGAGGAGCGCGCCGACGGCCATGATCCCGCCCAGCGCGGACGACATGCCGTGCGACGCCGTCGCCGCGGTGATCGGCGCGATGAGCGCGAAGCTGGAGCCCAGGTAGCTGGGGAGGCGCCCGCCGGTGATGACCAGGAACAGCACCGTGCCGACGGCGGAGAAGAACAGCGTCGTCGCCGGCGGGAACCCCGTGATCAGCGGGACCAGGAAGGTCGCCCCGAACATGGCGACCACGTGCTGCGCGCCGATGCCGATGGTGATCGGCCAGCTCAGCCGCTCCTCCGGCGCCACGACCTCGCCGGGCCCGATGCGCCGCCCGTCACCATGGACCGTCCACCGACCAAATCCCTTGCCTGCTGCGCCCATGGCGCCCTCCCGAAGATCGTCCGATCCCGCGCCCACATCGTCGGGGGGCATGGCTCGGGGCCCAAGCGTAGCGATCGCGCCCGCGCCCGATCGCACCCGGCGCCGATACGCTCTGCCCGTGAAGCCGTTCCTGCTCCTTGCCACGCGACCCGAGGACGCCGCCGCCGACGCCGAGTACGCCGCGTTCCTGCGCTACGGCGGCCTCACCGAGGACGAGCTGGTGCGGATCCGGCTCGAGTCGACCCCGCTGCCGCCCCTCGCGCTCGCCGACTACTCGGGCATCTTCGTGGGCGGGAGCCCCTTCACCGGGTCCATCCCGGCCGAGCACAAGAGCGACACCCAGCGGCGGGTGGAGGCCGAGCTCGCGGGGGTCCTCGACGTCGTCGTCGCGGCGGACTTCCCGTTCCTCGGCGCCTGCTACGGCGTCGGGACGCTGGGGCGCCACCAGGGCGCGACCATCGACGGCACGTACGCCGAGCCCATCAGCGCCGTGACCATCGCGGTGACCGAGGACGGCGCCCAGGACCCGCTCCTGGCGGGGCTGCCGCGCTCCTTCGAGGCCTACGTGGGGCACAAGGAGGCCATCAGCCGGCTGCCCGAGCAGGCCGTGCTGCTGGCCTCCTCGTCCACCTGCCCGGTGCAGATGTTCCGGATCAAGACCAACCTCTACGGCACCCAGTTCCACCCCGAGCTCGACGTGGCAGGCATCCTGGAGCGCATCGCGATCTACCGGGACGCCGGCTACTTCCCGCCAGGAGAGCAGGAGGCCGTGGAGCGCGAGGTCGCCGCGGCCCAGGTGCACCTGCCGACGCGGTTGCTGCGCTCCTTCGTCGAGCGCTACGCCCGCGACTGACCTGCCGCGGGCGCCACGCGCGGCCGCGGCATCTCAGGACGTGGGATGCACTCACCTCGCGCCGGCGGGGCGGGCATGATCCTCCGCCATGAGCACCCCCGGACGCGGGACGAACCGCCCGCTGGCGGAGCGCCAACCGGGGGCCGCCTGATCGCCGAGGGCACAGCGTTGTGCCCGCCTTCGTGGGAGCCCCCGGTGCGTGCGCACCGGGGGCTCCCGCCGCGACGCGCGCCGGCAGCTCCCGCCGTGACGCGCACCGGCGCCCCGAGTGCCCCACGACTGGGACCGGTGTGACACATCCGGCCCGCGGCGGTGCCTCAGCAGTCTCACCAGCCCCGTTCGTGGGACAACCTCACAGGTGTCCTCCCGACCGGGCCCAACCGGCGGGCGACATCACCGAACAGACCGCCGCCCCGGCCCGGGGCCACGACCCAGCGGCGTCGGTGCACGGGGAACCGGACAGTGGCCGCAGGTTAAGGGGTGGAAAATGCCCCGACATGCCCGGATCGCCATGACTGCGGGCGCCCGCCATGTCACAGTGTGCGGATGACCGACACGACACGGGTCGGCGCACGGCGCGTCGTCTCCACCACCCTTGCGACGGAGCACGGGACGTTCGCGATGCACGGCTACGACGGCGCGGGGGGACTGGGCCACGTCGCCCTCGTGATGGGTGACGTCACCGGCGAGGGTCTCGACGACCTCGCCCCGCTCGTCCGCGTGCACTCGGAGTGCCTGACCGGTGACGCGCTGGGCTCGAGGCGATGCGACTGCGGCGAGCAGCTGCAGGCCGCCCTGCACGAGATCAGCCTCGAGGGGCGCGGCGTGCTCATCTACATGCGCGGGCACGAGGGCCGCGGCATCGGCCTGCTCGCCAAGCTGGAGGCGTACGCGCTGCAGGACGCCGGCGTGGACACCGTCGACGCCAACCTGCGCCTCGGCTACCCCGCCGACGCGCGCGAGTACGACGACGCGGCCGAGATCCTCTGTCACCTCGGGCTGGGACGGATCCGCCTGATGTCCTCCAACCCGGACAAGGCCGTCAAGCTCGAGGAGCTCGGCATCGAGGTGGTCTCCCGCCAGCCCCTGCCGGTGAACGACCGGCCCGAGAACGCCTACTACCTCACCACCAAGCGGGTGCGCATGGGCCACGACAGCGTCGGCGCCGTGCCGGACGTGTGGCACGAGCTCACCGAGGGACGGGTGCCCCGCAGCGCCGCCGCCGGCCTGGACTCCGTGCTCCTCGACCGCTACGGCTCCCTCGTCGCCACCGGACCCGTGACGATCGGCCAGCTCGGGCAGAGCGCCGACGGGTTCATCGCCGCGCGCACCGGTGACGCCGAGTTCGTCACGGGCGGGGAGGACCGCGAGCACCTGCACCGGCTACGGGCCCTGGTCGACGCCGTCGTCGTGGGGGCCTCGACGGTCGTGGCGGACGACCCGCGCCTGACGGTGCGGGCCGTACCGGGCACCTCGCCGGTGCGGGTCGTCCTGGACCCGAGCGCCCGGATCCCGGCCGGCAGCCGCGTGCTGGCCGAGCCCGAGAGCCCCACGTTGTGGTGCGTCGCGCCGGAGGCCGTCGTGCCCGCGTCCCTGCCGCCGCACGTGGAGGTGCTGCACCTGCCGCGCGGCCAGGCCGGCTTCGCGCCCGACGCCGTGCTGGGTGCCCTGCACCGCCGCGGCCTGGCGCGGGTGCTGGTCGAGGGCGGCGGGCGGACGGTCTCCGCGTTCCTCGCCGCGGGGCTCCTGGACCGCCTGTTCCTCACCACCGCGCCGCTGCTCATCGGCGACGGCGTCCCCGGGATCCGCTTCACCGGCTCCGACCGGCTCGCGGGTGCGCTGTCCGCGCCCGTGCGGCGCTTCGTGCTCGGCGCCGACATCTGCACGGAGTTCGACCTCTCCGCACGAGCCTGACGGGGCGGCCGGCGCCCACCGGCCGGCCTAGCCGGCGAGGTGCGCCAGGACCTGCTCCGCGGTGACGTCCCACCCCGGCAGCCGGCCGCGCCGCTCGCGGGCCGCGGCGCGCCATGCCTCGCGCAGCCCCGCGTCGGTCAGCCACTCCCGCAGGGCGCCGGCGAGCGCGCCGGTGTCGCGGGCTGCCACGGCTCGGCCCTGCGCCCGCTCGCCGGGACCACCCGCCGACCCAGCCTGCAGCGCCTCCACCGCGCCGGTGCCGGCGGGGACGATCGCGGGGATCCCGCGGGACAGCGCCTCGGTGACCACCAGCCCATAGGTCTCGGTCCGTGACGTCAGCACCAGGAGGTCCGTCGCGGCCCACTGCGCCTCGAGGTCCGCGCCCGTCTGCGCGCCGGTGAGGTGCACCCGCGCCGTGAGGCCCGCCTCCTCGATCTGCGCCCGGACCCGGCGGGCGTAGGCCGGGTCGCCCTCGGGGCCGACGAGCCGCGCGCTCCACGGGAGGCCTTGCACACGCGCGAGCGCCCGCACGAGGGCGACCTGATCCTTGGTGGGCGTCAGGGCCGCGAGCGCCAGCAGCCCGGGCGGGTCCGGGGGCCGGGTCCCGGTCGCCTGCGGAGCGGGGCGCACACCGGGCAGCGCCACCCGCACGTCCTCCAGGGAGTAGCGGCGGGCGACCTCGGCGGCCGCGCCGTGGCTCGTGCAGATCACCACGGAGGCGCCGCGGAGCGCGTCCCGCTCGCGGGCCCCGCGCTCCGCACGCCGGGCGGCGCCCGGCCCGACCTCGTCACCGATGGGCATGTGCCCGAGCACGGCCACGGCGCACCCGGCGTCGACCGCGCCCCGCACGGCGGCCGGGGCGGCGCTGGCCACGATGCCGTCCACCAGCGACACCTCGTGCCCGCGGAGCACGCCGGCGAGGCGGGCCACGTCCCGCGCCGAGGGGTCCGGCCAGTCCCCCGGCAACTCGTGCACGTCGACGGCGGCACCGGCGGCCCGCAGCGCGGTGACGAGCTCCTGGTTGTAGGTGTTGCCGCCGCTGGGGACGTGGCTGGCCCACGTGACGAACCCCAGCCGCGCGCCGGCCACGCCGTCCTCAGCCCAGGTCGCGCGAGTACGTCGCCCAGGCGTCGGGGTGCTCGCGCAGCGTGACGTCGAGCCCGGCGTAGGTCCCCGGAGCCAGGCGGGCCGCCACCCGGTCGGCGACGACGCGGGCGAGCGCCTCCGTCGTCGTCAGCGTCCCGCCGAGCTCGGGGTGGTCGTCCAGGTTGGTGTACGTCAGGTCGGCCAGGGCGTCGCCCAGCAGGGTGGTGGCCTCGCCGATGTCGATGACGATCGCCTCGGGGCCAAGCTCGGCGCGCCGGATGGTCAGCTCGACGACGAAGGTGGCGCCGTGGAGCTGCTGCGCGGGCCCGAACGCGGGGTGCGGCAGGCTGTGGGCGATCATCATGTGGTCGCGCACGGTCAGGCTGTACATGGGGCTCCTCCTGGGAGATCGGGTCACGGGTACTCGACGACGTGGCACAGCGCGTCCGGGTCGGCGGCCAGCGCCGTCATGGTCGCCGGCAGGTCGGCGAATGCGGACCGCCCGGTGAGGAGGGCGTCGAAGGCCGGGTCGCCGAGCCGGCGCAGCGCCAGGTCGAGTCGGTCCGCCGTCGTGCGCCGGGCCCGGCGGGCGGCCGCGACGGCGCCGACCTGGCTGGCCCGAATGCTCAGCCGCCGGGCGTGGAAGCCCGCCCCGAGCGGCACCCGCGGCGCGCGCGTGCCGTACCAGGACATCTCGACGAGCTCGCCCTCGTCGCCCAGGAGCTGGAGGCCGCGGGCCAGGCCCTCCTCGGAGGCCGAGCAGTGGATGACGACGTCGCACCCGTCGGCGGCGTCGTCCGGGTGGCGCCACGTCACGCCCAGGGCAGCGGCCAGCTCGGCGCGGGCGGGGTTGACGTCGAGGAGCTCGAGGCGGTCGAGCGGGAAGGCGCGCAGCAGGGCAGCCACCACGCCGCCGACCATCCCCGCGCCCACGACGGCGATCCGGTCACCGAGCCGGGGCGCGGCGTCCCACAGGGCGTTGACGCCGGTCTCCACGGTGCCCGCGAGGACGGCACGGTCGGTGGGCACGTCGTCGGGGACGGGGGTGAGCACCGCGGCGGGCACGACGTAGCGGTCCTGGTGGGGGTACAGGCAGAACACGCGCCGGCCGGCCAGCCCGGGCGGCCCGGCCTCGACGACGCCGACCGAGAGGTAGCCGTACTTGACCGGGCCGGGGAGCTCGCCGGCCTGGAACGGGGCCCGCATCACGGCGGCGACCTCGGCGGGGACGTCGCCGCGGTGCACGAGCAGCTCGGTCCCCCGGCTGATGCCGGAGGCCAGCGTGCGCACCAGAGCCTCGCCGGGGCCGGGGTCACGGGCGCGCTCGGGCCGGAGCTCTCCCCGGCCCGGCGACGTCGTCCAGTAGGCGGTCCACATGTTCCGATTCTCTCGGTCCCGGGGGATCTCGCCACCAGAACGGCGGGCAGGCCGCCGGGGCGACCGTACGCCGCGCGCCGGTTACCGTGGAGGGCCGCCACCCGAGGAGTACCCCAGCATGGACCTGCCCGCCGATCTGCCCGCCGATCTGCTCGGCATCCGCGCGATCGCGTTCGACGTGGACGGCACCCTCGCGGGCAGCGACCACCACGTGAGCCCGCGGTCCCTGCGTGCCCTGGCGGCGCTGCGCCCGGCGGGCATCGAGCCGATCATCGTCACCGGCCGCATCGTCGACGCCGCGGTCGACATCCTCCAGCGCGCCGGGATCGACGGGTACGCCGTCGCCTCCAACGGCGCGGTCGCCGTCGACACGCGCACGGCCGCGCCCCTGCACACCGCGACGATGGACACTCGCGACGTCGAGGCCCTCGTCGAGTTCGGGCTCGCCCGCGAGGTCGAGCCGCTCGTGTTCACCGACCGGGAGATGGTGGTCATGGACGGCAGCGTCGCCCACGCCTACCTCGTGGCCGCGAACCCCACCGCCGTCACCCGCGTGGTCCCGAGGGTCGACCTCCCGCTGGCGGGCATCACCAAGGCGATGCTCTTCGGCGCCGCGGACCGCCTCGACGAGCTGGACGCCGAGATCCGCGCGGCCTTCCCGCGGGCGGTGCGCTCGATGGACTACGTCTTCGAGCTCGGCCCCGCGGGCGCCGACAAGTGGCAGGCCCTCGGCGCCATCCTGGACCGCCTCGGCATCGACCCGGGCGAGGCGGCCGGCGTCGGCGACGGCGAGAACGACCTCCCGTGGCTCGCGCGCGTGGGGTGGCCGGTCGCCATGGAGAACGCCCGGGAGCCGGTCAAGGCGATCGCGCGCCTGCAGATCGGCCACCACGGCGACGACGCCGTCGCGGCCTTCGTCGAGGAGCTCCTCGACGCCCGGGCCCGGCAGGTGCCCGGTCAGGTGTCCCAGCGGGTGCCCAGACGGGTGCCCGGACCGGTGTAAGCGACGGCGCGCCTCACTCCCCGCGCCCGGGTCCGTACAGCTCGCCCCACGGCGTGGTCCTCACCGCCGCGAGCTCGGCGACCGTGGGGGCGAGCGCCCGCACCGCGTCGCCGGTCCACGCGCCGGCCGCCAGGACGACGACATGGTCGATCCCGAGGCCGGCGAGATCGGCGCAGTGGCGGGTGAAGGCGCCCGGCGGCTGCCCGGGCATGACCCGCGTGCTCAGGGTGGTCTCGACCTGCCCGGTGGGGCGACCTGCCGCGTCGCAGTGCCGGGCCAGGACGGCCAGCTTGTGCCGGACGGTGGCGCCGTCGTCGGGGATGTCGAAGAGGTTGCACGCATCCGCGTAGCGGGCCACCAGCGCCAGGGTGCGGCGCTCGCCGGTACCCCCGACCAGGATCGGCGGGTGCGGCACGGACGCGGGCGCCGGGGCGGAGGCCGGCGCCTCCAGCCGATGGTGCGTGCCGACGAACGGCGACGTGTCCCCGGCCCACAGGTGGTGCGCGATGCGCAGGAGGTCCTCGAGGTGTTCGAAGCGCTCAGCCACCGGCGGCAACGGCAGCCCCATGGCCCGCGCCTCGTCCTCCTGGTAGCCGGCGCCGACGCCGAGCCACGCCCGGCCGCCGGACAGCACGTCCAGCGTGGTGACCGCCTTGACGAGCAGGGCCGGCGGGCGGAAGGTCGCTGCGGCGACCAGAGTGCCCAGCCGCACACGGGTGGTACGCGCCGCGAGATAGCCGAGGGTGGTAAACGCCTCCAGCATGTCCGTGTCCGCGGGCACGGTGGGGTCGGCCTGGATGAGGTGGTCGGCCACCCAGACCGTGTTGATACCGGCCTCGTCGGCGGCCTCGACCACCTGCCGGAGGCCGGCCGGGATCCCGGCCGGGCCCGCGGGCCAGGTGTAGTCCGTGACGCTGACGCTGACTTGCACAGGACGCCTCGCTCTGTAGCGCTCCGACACGCACGGCTGACGCTTCGCGAGCCCATCCTCGGCCCCGCCGTCGACGACCACCACCACAGGAGACAGAAAAGCCCGGGCCCTCGACCGAGGGCCCGGGCTGTCCGGGATGTCTCGCGACATCGTGTGGCGGTAGCGGTGGGATTTGAACCCACGGAGGCTGTTAACCTCACACGCTTTCGAGGCGTGCTCCTTAGGCCGCTCGGACACGCTACCTCGCCGAGTGATGTTACCCGCGGAAGAGGCGGTGCCCCAAACCGGACGCCAGTGGCACGCCTCACGCCCCTTCCACCGGGCACGGCGCGCCGGTAGCCTCGGCCGCACCAAGGAGACCCGACCGGGGAGCGCGCCATGGGTGAGACCACCATCCCGGGATACGGCTACGGCAATGCCGCGCCGTCGCCGGTGAGCGTCGAGGAGCTGGGTCTCCTCAAGGCGTCCGTGCTGTTCGGGCCCGAGGACGAGGCCGCGTTGCGCCGGGCGGGCGAGGTGCTCGCCGACCAGGTCGAGGAGATCCTGGACGTCTGGTACGCCTTCGTGGGCGCCAACCCCCAGCTGCTGGCGGAGTTCTCCACGCCCGACGGCAAGCCGATCACCCCGTACCTCGAGCGCGTCCGCGCCCGGTTCGGCCAGTGGATCCGGGACACCTGCACCCGGCCCTACGACGAGGCGTGGCTCGCCTACCAGGAGGAGATCGCCGAGCGGCACACCCCGGCGAAGAAGAACACGGCCGACGGCGTCGCCTCCGTGCCGTACGTGCCGCTGCGCTACCTCATCGCCCTGATCTACCCGATCACTGCCACGGTCCGGGACTTCCTCGCCCGCGGCGACCGGCCCGCCGAAGAGGTCGACGCGATGCACGAGGCCTGGCGCAAGTCGGTGATCATGCAGGTCGCGCTCTGGTCCCGGCCGTACGCGCCCGACACCTGGTAGCGCCGCACCGTCGTCTGGCAGCGCCGCACCGTCGTCGCGGGCGCGCGCCGCGTCCCCTCCCCTCAGCGACCGCTCCCCTCGGCGCGCACGCTCACCGCCCCAGCACGTGCTCGGTGACCTCGGCCCCTTCCGCGAACCGCGCAAGGGAGAAGGTCGCGACGTCGGCGTCGGCCGTGCCGCCCTCGGCGAGGTCGGCGAGCACCAGCCCCATCAGGGCGGAGAACTTGAAGCCCTCGCCCGAGTCCCCGCAGGCCACCACCACGCCGCCGGGCAGGCGGTCGACGACGAACCGGCCGTCCGGGGACAGCGTCCACGAGCACACCTGGGCGTCGATGGCCCGCGGCACGAGCGCGGTGAGGTCGCGCCGGACCCGCTCGACCGTCTCGTCGACCAGCGGCCGGTCCGGGCTGCGGTCGGTGTCCCCCGGGGCGAGGTCACGCACGGGCCGGTCCAGGCCCAACTTGTAGCCCACGCCGGGCGTCGGCATCGAGTACAGACCCGGTTCGCCCTCCCGCGGGCCGTCGAACAGGCACGGGAAGTCGTCGGCCGCGCCGGGGGACGCCGGGTCCCCCACGTGCACCACCTGCTCCAGGCGCGGGCGCAGCGGCAGGTCGACGCCGAGGCCGGTGAGCAGCGGGCCCGCGCCGGGCCCGGGCGCCAGCACGACGACGTCGCCCTCGAAGACCTCGCCGTCCGCGCAGCGCACGGTCACCCCGTGGCTCGTCGTGCGCACGTCGCGGACGTCCGGACCGATGACGAGCTCCCCGCCGGCCGCCTCGAACAGGGCCGCCTGCGCGCGCAGGGACGCCGCGGCGAGCACGGGCCCGGCGTCCTCCTGCCACACGGCGGGGCGGCCATCGGGGCGCAGGCCGGGGAAGAACCGCGCCACGTCGTCGGGCTCGACGACCTCGTGGGCGACCCCCTCGGAGCCCAGGGCATCCAGCACCGCCGGGACGGTCACGTCGTCGCGCCACAGGAGGCCGCGGCGCAGGAACACCTCTGCCGAGGCGCGGTTCGCGAGGCGTTCCATGGCCTCGAGGCTGCGCCGGGCGAGGCGCACCCGCACGGCGTCCGGGTGCGTCAGCCGCCACAGCCGCGTCGGCCCGGAGGACGAGGCGAGCGGGTTGCCCACCCCGTACCGATCCACGAGCACGACGTCGTGCCCCCGGCCGGCCAGCTCGGCCGCCGCCGGCAGCCCCCATGCTCCTGCACCCACCACCACGCAACGCATGAGCCGATCCTGGCAGAGGCGGCGGGCAGGCGACGGCGGACGACGGCTGGCGCGGCGGGCGGCACACCGGGCGCCGGGCGCGCCGGGGGCCGGTTACGCTCGTGGGCGTGGTCGAGGCGACGCAGCAGAGCACGGTCGACGACGCCCACCGGTTGCTCGCCGGCAGGCGGCTGAGCGTGCTGACCGGTGCGGGGATCTCCACCGACTCGGGGATCCCTGACTACCGCGGGCCGGACTCGCCGCCGCGGAACCCGATGACCTACCAGCAGTTCGTCGGCGACGAACGGTTCCGCCGCCACTACTGGGCGCGCAACCACGTCGGCTGGGGGCACATGCGGCGCAGGGACCCCAACGCCGGCCACCGTGCCCTGGCAGCCCTGGAGGCCGGGGGCGTCGTCCTCGGCGTCATCACGCAGAACGTCGACCGGCTGCACCAGGCCGCCGGCTCCCGCAACGTGATCGACCTGCACGGCCACTACAACGAGGTCGTCTGCCTGCGCTGCGGCGCGGTCATCTCGCGCGCTGAGCTGCACGGTCGCCTCACGGCGCTCAACCCCGGGTTCCTCGAGAGCGTCGGGGCGGTGGCCGACGTCGAGATCGCCCCCGATGCCGACGCCGTCATCGAGAGCACCCAGTCCTTCCGGGTGGCCGACTGCGAGCGCTGCGGCGGGATGCTCAAGCCCAACATCGTCTACTTCGGCGAGAACGTTCCCAAGCCACGGGTGGCCGCTGCGTACGCGATCGTCGACGACAGCGACGCGCTGCTCGTCGCGGGTTCGTCGCTGACCGTCATGAGCGGGCTGCGGTTCGTGCGCCACGCGGCCAAGACGGGCAAGCCGGTGGTGATCGTGAACCGCGGTGCCACGCGCGGAGATGAGCTGGCGACGCTCAAGGTCGACGCCGGAACGTCCGAGACGCTGACCGTCCTCGCGGCCGCCCTCGCCGGTTGACCCTGGGCGGGCCGGCCGCTCCGCCGGCGCGCGGTCCCACCCGGCCCGCTCCGCCGTCGGGCTGCGAACGGTGAGGGTTCGCTGGTCTATGACCGGCAAGTCCTCACCGCTGAGAGGCCGGCAGCGCGGCTGGCGAGCGCCGGGCGCGGTTGGTCAGCGCGTGTCGAAGCCGACGAGTCCCTCCGGCCGCTCCTCGACCACGTCGACCCGCGTCACGTCGGCGTGCCGGGGCCCGCGGCGCGTCCAGGCGATGAGCGCGTCCACCGCGGCCTCGTCGCCCTCGAGGACCGCCTCGACCGTGCCGTCGTAGCGGTTCCCGACCCAGCCGTGCACGCCGAGACGCTCGGCCTCGTTCTGGCACGAGAACCGGTACCCCACGCCCTGGACGAGCCCGTGGATGGTGAGTCGGCGGCGGATCACGTGTCCCAGTGTGCCCGGGCGGGACCCGCCGCGCGCCCGCAGCTGGAGCCGCGACGCCGTCGCCCCGACCCGGCTACCGGCGCCCCGCGAAGAAGTCCCGGAGCAGCGCGGCGCACTCGGCCTCGCGCACCCCGCCGACCACCTCCACCCGGTGGTTGAGCCGGGCGTCGCGCACCACGTCCCGCACGGACCCGGTCGCGCCGGCCTTGGGGTCCCACGCGCCCAGCACCACGCGGTCGAGCCGGGAGAGGACCACGGCACCCGCGCACATCGTGCACGGCTCGAGGGTGACGACCAGGGTGCAGCCCTCCAGGCGCCACGTGCCCAGCGCGGCCGCGGCCTCCCGCAGGGCCAGCAGCTCGGCGTGGGCCGTGGGATCGGCGTCGGCCTCGCGCCGGTTGCGGCCCCGCCCGAGCACCTGCCCCGCCGGGCCCAGGACGACGGCGCCCACGGGGACGTCGTCGGTGCCCAGCGCGTCACGCGCGAGGTCCAGGGCCAGGGCCATCGCCGCGTCGACGGCGGACCGGTCGGGGGCGGCCTGGTCGGCAGCGGCCCGGCCGTCGGCCACGGCGTCACCCGTCGCGTTACCGGGCCGGGCCGGGATGGGGGCGACGTCCACGCGCCCCATCATGGCCCAGCGGCGGGGTCAGGCATCCTCGCGGGCTCGCGCATCGCCAGCGGCGGCCGACCGGCCACGCACCAGCCGGTCGCGGCAGAAGATAGATTCACCCCATGCGCCTGCACGTCGCGGACCACCCGCTCATCGCCCACAAGCTCACCGTCCTCCGTGACCGGGACACCGAGTCCCCCACCTTCCGGCTCCTGGTCGACGAGCTCGTGACCCTCCTGGCCTACGAGGCCACCCGGGACGTGCGCGTGCAGCCGGTGGAGATCACGACGCCGGTCGCCGCCACCGTCGGCACGCACCTCGCCGCGCCGCGCCCCATCGTGGTGCCGATCCTGCGCGCGGGCCTCGGCATGCTCGAGGGGATGACGCGGCTGCTGCCCACGGCCGAGGTGGGCTTCCTCGGGATGCAGCGCGACGAGCGGACCTTCGAGACGATCACGTACGCGAACCGGCTGCCGGAAGACCTGTCGGGGCGCCAGTGCTACGTCCTGGACCCCATGCTCGCCACCGGCCACACCCTCATCGCCGCCATCAACTACCTGCTCGAGAAGGGCGCGCGGGACGTCACCGCGATCTGCCTGCTCGCCGCGCCCGAGGGGCTGCGGACGCTGGACGAGGCCATCGGGGACCGCGGCGAGGTGACGATCGTGACCGCGGCCGTGGACGAGCGGCTCGACGAGAACAAGTACATCGTCCCCGGGCTGGGCGACGCGGGCGACCGCCTCTACGGCGTCGTCTGACCGGGGCGGGCCGCCAGCACGTCGGCGACGACGGCACCGGTCAGGTCGGGGTGCGCGCGGCACAACCGCAGCGACCACGCCTTCAGGCGGCGCAAATCCTCGACGAGCGTCACCCCGCCGGGCACTTCGCTGACGCGGACCAGGACGGACCACAGGTGCAGGTCGGCGATCGTGAGCCGGTCGCCGACGAGGTACCGGTGACGTTCCAGGTGGTGGTCGAGGCGCTCCAGGACGTCCCGGTGCTCCCCGCGGGGGGCGACCACGCTCTCCCCCGGCGGCCCGACGACGGGCGAGAGACGCTCGATCGCCTCCACGACGGCGCACTCGAGGTGGCCGGGCAGGAGGTCGACGCTGGTCAGCGGGGCGAGCCGGGCGAGTCCCGCGCGCAGCAGCGACGCCGTGGCGGACGGTCCTGTCGCGGTCGGACCGGCTGCGCGTCGGGCGACGGCGGGACCGGCGTCGGGTCGGGCGGCGGCTTTGCCGCGGCGGTCGCGGACGGGAACGGGCATGGTGGTGCTCCTCGATGCTGCCGGGGACGCCCGGCGGGTGCCTGGTGTGCCCTCCTGGACGGAGGCGGGGCGGGCGCGCGCTCAGCGGCCGGCCGGCGCGGCGCCCCCGGGCATGCACGTGCAGGACTGCCCCGCACGGCGGCGCGGGAGCGAGTGGGCCGGCGGGAGCGCGTAGACACACGTGAGCGAATAGGCACGTGAGAGCGCGTACGCCTGTGGGAGCGCGTAGGCGCGCGAGAGCGAGTCGGTACGGCTGCGGACCGGCTGCTCCGTCATGGTCGCTCTCCTGGGTGGGTCCCCGCCGAGGCGGGTGCTGGTGCTGGTACTGGTGCTCGTGCTGGCACCGACGCTAGCCGGGGCGGCGCCGCCGCGGCGCGCGCGGACGGGGATGACCACCATCTGGACCAGCCACAGGCCAGGGCCCAGGTCGTTGGCAGCACGCACGCGCCCTGACATGATCGGTCCATGAGTCTGTCCGACGCCGACGTGGACCGCTCCGCCCCGACCACTCCCACGGCCCCGCCCGATCCCGGCCAGGCCCCCGACTCCCCCGACGTGGTCCAGGACCTCCTGGGCCCGCCCTGGGTGGCCCGCACGCTCCGGCTCGGCCGCCTCACCGACGGCGGCGAGGAGCCGTCGGCGCCGGACGTCGCCACGCTGGTGCACCACGACGACGCCGGCGGCCGCGCCCGGGCCGTGCTGTACCTGCCGGGGTTCACCGACTACTTCTTCCAGGCAGACCACGCGCAGGCGTGGATCGACGCCGGGTACGACTTCTACGCCCTCGACATGCGCCGCGCGGGGCGTTCCACGAACGGCCACCCCCGCCCCGACGACGTCCGGGACCTGCGCGTGCACGACGAGGAGATCTCGGCCGCGCTGGACCTCGTGCGCGCCGCGGGCGCGCGCCAGGTGGTGCTGCTCGGGCACTCCACCGGCGGCCTGCAGGCGGTCCTGTGGGCGGCCGGCCACCCCCGCACGGTCGACGCCGTCGTCCTGAACTCCCCGTGGCTGGACCTCAACGCCGGCTGGCTCCAACGGGTACCGCTGACCGCGGCCCTCGACCGGCTGGGCGCGTGGCTGCCGAGCGTGCAGGTCGGGGCCCTCGGGGAGGCGTACGGGCGGCACCTGCACGCGTCCACCGGCGGGGAGTGGGACTT
The DNA here is from genome assembly GCF_003991205.1 of Georgenia sp. SYP-B2076. Taxonomy (GTDB): domain Bacteria; phylum Actinomycetota; class Actinomycetes; order Actinomycetales; family Actinomycetaceae; genus Georgenia. The sequence goes on from NZ_RXOZ01000014.1 coordinate 16,894, forward strand.
CGACCTCGGCCTCAAGCCCCACGCCGGCTTCCCGGTGCGGGCGGGGTTCATCCGGGCGGTCCGGCGCGCACAGGCGGAGATCGGCCGGGGCCTGGACGTCGATGTCCCGGTGCTGCTGTGCTGCTCGACGCGGTCGGGAGACCGCAAGCACCCCGGGCCGGCCCAGCTCTCCACCACCGACGTGGTGCTCGACGTTCAGCAGATGCTCGCGCGGGCGCCCATGATCGGCCCGGACGTGACGATCATGCAGGTGCCCGGCGGCACCCACGACCTCGCGCTCGCGCCGAGCACCGCGCGGGAGTACTACACGCGCGGCGCCATCGAGTGGGCCGGGTCGCGGCTCGACGAGGAGGTCCGGGCGGGCTGAACGGCCGCGGCGGACGCCGCGCGCGGAAACGAGAGCGGCCGCGCCCGGGAACCGGCGAGGCCGGCCGAGCCGCACCCCCGAAACCAGCGAGGCCCCGCCCGACCGCGTGAGCGGACGAACGGGGCCTCGGCGCGTCAGGCGGGAACGTCAGACCCTGCCGCGCTGCCGGGCACCGACGGGCCGGGTGGCCGCGCCGTCGGCCTCCGGGGAGCTCGCGTCACGCGCCGGCGTCCCCACGGCGTCCGGGGAGGGCGCCGAGGCCCTGGGCACGGCGTCCGGCACGATCGCCGTCGCACCCGGGACCCCGCTCGCGTCCACGGCGGCGAGCGACCCGGTGATCTCCGCGACGGCGTCGCGGCTCTCAGCCGGCACGGCCCACGTGTTGCGCAGCTCGGTGCCCCGCATGAAGAACGCGGCGACGAAGCCGAGGACCGCGATCAGTGCCGCGACGCCGAAGACGAGGCCGATCCCGTCCCCGTACGCGCCGCGCACGACCTCGGCGACCGCCGGGGGCACCTGCGACAGGTCCAGGGACGACGTCGACGCGTCCACGCCGGCGGAGCCGGCCCCCAGGTCGCCGAGCCCCTCGTTCGTCAGTCCGGTGACCCGCTGGGCGTAGACGGCCCCGAGCACCTGGATGCCGATCGCGCCGCCCAGCGTGCGGAAGAACGTCACCGACGAGGTCGCCGCCCCGACGTCGTCCACGGACACGGTGTTCTGCACCGCGAGCACGAGGTTCTGCATCGAGGCGCCGAGGCCCACGCCGGCCACCAGCAGGTACAGGCTGATCAGGCCGAGGTTGGTGTCGCCGCCGACCGTGGCCATCATCCCCATGCCGAGCGCCAGCAGCCCGACGCCGCCGACGACGTACGGCTTCCACTTCCCGCTCGCGGTCACCCAGCGGCCGGCGACGGTGGAGGAGACCAGGAGGCCGACCATGAGGGGCAGGCCGAGCCAGCCCGCCACCGTCGGCGAGTAGCCGCGGCCGATCTGGAAGTACTGGCCGAGGAAGACGTTCGCGCCGAACATCACCGTGCCCACCGCGAGGCTGGCGACGATCGCCAGCGCCGTGGTGCGCTCGGTGAGGATGTTCAGCGGGACCACCGGCTCGCTCACCCGCCGTTCGACGAGCACGAACGCGACGGCGGTCACGACCACCACGGCGAGCATCGCGGCGGTCTGCCAGGAGAGCCACGCGAACTCGTGGTTCGCGAAGGAGACCCAGACGAGCAGCACGGCCGCGGACACCGAGATGAGGATGGCGCCCAGGTAGTCGACCTTGGCGCCGGGCCGCCCCGCGCCCGGGATATGGAGGTTCTTGACCACCACGGCGATGGCGGCGAGCATGAACGGCACGGTCGCCCAGAAGCACCAGCGCCAGCCCAGCCACGGCGTGTCGACGATCAGGCCGCCGGCGAGGGGGCCGGAGACGGTGGCCACCGCGATGACGGCACCCATGTAGCCGTTGTACCGGCCGCGCTGACGCGGCGGGATGATCGTCGCGATGATGATCTGGGTGAGGACCATGTTGGCCCCCATCCCGAGCCCCTGGAGCACGCGGACGGCGATGAGCATCCCCGCCGAGGTCGACAGCCCGGCGAGGACCGAGCCGGCGATGAAGACCACCATCGAGGCGATCAGGAGCTTCTTCTTGTCGAAGAGGTCCGCGAGCTTGCCGGCGATCGGCGTGACCGCCGTGGAGGCCAGGATCATCGAGGTGATGATCCAGGTGTACTGCTGCTGCGTGCCGCCGACCTCGCCGACGATCACCGGCAGCGCGTTGCCGACGATCGTGCCGGAGAGGTTTCCGACGAACATCGCCATGAGCAGGCCGGTGAGCACCTTGAGGATGCTCCGGTGCTCGTGGTGCGCGGCCGCCGCCTGCGCGGCACTCATCCCGGCATAGACCTTCTTGGTCGCCGGGTCCTTCTTGCTCAAACGAGCTCCTTCACGAGTTCCATAGCCGGCTCGGCGCCGGTGAATCTTTCGTATGCCTGCTCCGCCGCCCCGACCAGCTCCTCGAGGTCGGCCGCCAGGCGGTCCATCCGCTCGACGGGCCAGTCCCGCAGGGACTCCGCGACGGCCTGGACGTGCAGGGCCCGCACCTGCTTCACCTTGGCCAGGCCGGCGTCCGTGAGGGAGACCAGGGCGGCGCGGCCGTCCGCGGGGTCCGGCCGGCGCGCGAGCAGGCCGTCCTTCACGAGGGCGGTGATCTGCCGGCTGGCCACCGACGGGTCCACCAGCTGCTGGTCCGCCAGGGCCGCCACGCGGCACTCGGTCGCCCGGTAGAGGCTGAAGAGCACCTGGACCTGCGCCGGCTGGAGGTCGGCGCGGTGCGCGACCATCGTCGCGAAGGTCCGCGAGCGCCGGCTCAGGCTGGACATCTGGTCGAGGACGCGCGCCGAGGCGTCGCGGCGGGTTTCGGGTAGTTCGGGCACCCAACGCACAGTACGCCTACATGCACCATGCATCTATCTGAACGCGTGTGCGCTTGCTCATAGGCGCCGGGGCGACGCCGGTCGAGGGACCTTGGTCCCGGCCCGCGCGCCCGGGCGCGAGGTCAGCCGCGCACGTCGTGGAGGTGGTGGAGGACGTCGTGGACGAAGTACTGCGCCAGCGTCAGGACGGTGAACTCCGCGCCGTTGCCGCGCAGGCCGCGCCGCTGCCAGCGGTCCCGGGGCACGGCGGCGAAGGCACCGGCCACCGCGGCGCCAGCCGCCGCGAGCTCCTCCCCCACCACGGCCGGGTCCTGCTCGCCGTACGCCTGCGCCACGGCCGCGGCGTCCTGGTCCCAGTTGGGGAACGTCGGCTCGTCCTCGTCGAGCATGAGCCGCAGGCGCTGGTCGAAGATCCGGAAGACGTCGCGCACGTGCGCGGCGTACTCCAGCGGCGACCAGGTGGCGGGGTCGGGCCGCACGGCCACATCGGGCCGGCGCAGCACCGCCTCCCAGCGCCCGACGGCGTCCCGCACCAGGGCGGGCACGGTGCTCGGGTCCTCGGCGCCCGCCTCGACGCCGCACTCGTCGCAGCGGCGCCGCAGCACCCAGGTCCAGTCCTTGGTGTCCGGCTCGATCTCCATGGCGCTGCCCTTCGTCCGTGCGCGGCCCGTCCGCCCGGGACGCACTGTACGGCGGGACACCGCGGCGGCGGTGGAGGGGGCGAGGCGGGCTCCCTCCACCACCGCCGCCGGGCGGGCGAACGTCAGATCACGACGGACCCGAAGAGGAAGCCGAACCCCACCGCCAGGACGATGTTGACCATCCCGGGGACCAGGAAGGAGTGGTTGAAGACGTACTTCCCGATCCGGGTGGTCCCCGTGTCGTCCATCTGCACCGCCGCGAGCAGCGTGGGGTAGGTCGGCAGCACGAACAGGGCGGAGACCGCGGGGAAGGCGGCCACCGCCGCCACCGGGGCGACGCCGAGGGCGAGCGCGGTGGGCATGAGCGCCTTCGTCGTCGCCGCCTGCGAGTACAGCAGCATCGCCGCGAAGAACAGCACGACGGCGAGCAGCCAGGGCTGGCTGGTCAGCACGCCCTCGGCCGCGGTCATGATCTCCTCCTCGTGCGCGGCGACGAAGGTCGCGCCGAGCCAGGCCACGCCGAGGACGCAGATGGCCGCGCTCATGCCCGACTTGAAGGTCGGCGCCGAGAGGATCTCCGCCGTCGGCACCTTGCACGCCAGGACGATGACCGCGGCGATCGCGAGCATGAACGTGATGATCGCCTGGTCGCGCGCCATCACCGGCTCCGCGATGAGGCCCACCTGCTCGCTGATCGCGGTGGCGTAGCCCATGACCGCGACCAGGCCGATGAGGAAGATGACCACCGAGAGCTTGGCGCGCGGCGGGATCTGCCGCTCGAGGCGCCCGGTGGTGCTGACCTTGCCGTCGGCCCAGCGCCGGAGGTACTCGGGGTGGGTGTGCAGGGCGCCCGTGCCGCGGACCTTGTCCACGAGCATCATGATGGCGGCGGTGCCCATGCAGGCCAGGAAGGTCGAGGGGATGGCGACGGCGAGCAGCTGGAGGTAGTCCACGCCCGCCTTTTCCTCGAGGAGGGAGGAGAAGAAGACGACCGCGGCCGAGATGGGCGAGGCGGTGATGGCCATCTGCGAGGCGACGACCGCGATGGACAGCGGCCGGGAGGGCCGGATGTCGTTCTCCTTCGCCACCTCGGTGATCACCGGCATGGTGGAGAAGGCGGTGTGCCCGGTGCCGGCCATGAGGGTCATCAAGTAGGTGATCATCGGCGCCAGGAACGTCAGGAACCGGGGGTTCTTGCGCAGCACGCGATCGGCGAGGTCGACCAGGTACTCCATGCCGCCGGCCACCTGCATCGCCGCGATGGCGGTGATGACGCTCATGATGATGGAGATGACGTCGAGCGGCATGGCGCCCGGGGTCACCCCGAGCAGGGCCAGGACCAGGACGCCGAGGCCGCCGGCGAAGCCGATGGCGATGCCGCCCAGGCGCGCGCCGAGGAAGATCGCGGCGAGGACGACGGCGAGCTCGACGACGATCATCGGGTCACCCCCGCCTCGGTCGCGCCGTAGCGGCGGCCGTTGTACTGCGGGCGCAGGAGGTTCTCGGTCGACAGGACGACGTCGAGCGTGGCCTCGTCGACGAGGCCCATCTCGAGGACGACCTCGCGGACGGTGCGGCCGCTGCGCGCGCACTCCTTGCCGACGAGGTCGCCGCCCTGGTGGCCGATGATCTCGTTGAGGAAGGTGATGATGCCGATGGAGTTCAGCACGTAGCCCTTGCAGGTCTCGGGGTTGGCGGTGATGCCGTCGACGCACCGCACGCGCAGGCTCTCGGCGGCGTTGCGCAGCAGGCTGACGGACTCGAAGATCGCCTGGGCGATGACCGGCTCCATGACGTTGAGCTGGAGCTGCCCGGCCTCTGCGGCCATGGTCACCGTGACGTCGTTGCCGATGACCTTGAAGCAGACCTGGTTGACGACCTCGGGCAGGACGGGGTTGACCTTGGCGGGCATGATCGAGGACCCGGCCTGCAGCTCGGGCAGGTTGATCTCGCCCAGCCCGGCGCGCGGGCCCGAGGAGAGCAGGCGCAGGTCGTTGCAGATCTTGCCGAGCTTGACCGCGACGCGCTTGAGCGCGGCGTGCAGGGAGACGTACGCGCCGGCGTCGGACGTGGCCTCGATGAGGTGCTCCGCGCCGACCACGGGGAGCCCGGTGACCTCGGCCAGCTTGGCCACGGCCACCGCGGAGTACCCGTCCGGGGTGTTCAGGCCGGTGCCGATCGCCGTCGCCCCGAGGTTGACCTCCAGCAGGAGCGCACCCTGCTTGGCGAGGTGGCCGATCTCCTCGCGGACGTTGACCGCGAAGGCGGCGAACTCCTGCCCGAGGGCCATCGGCACGGCGTCCTGGAGCTGGGTGCGGCCCATGGTGAGGACGTCCTCGAACTGGGTCGCCTTGGCGTCGAAGGCCGCGGCGAGGCGGCCGAGCTCGGCCTTCAGGCCCTCGACGACGGCGAAGACCGCGATGCGGAAGCCGGTCGGGTAGGCGTCGTTGGTGGACTGGCACTTGTTGACGTGGTCGTTGGGGTTGACGACGTCGTAACGGCCCTTGGGCAGGCCGAGGTGCTCCAGCGCGAGGTTGGCGATCACCTCGTTCGTGTTCATGTTCACCGAGGTGCCGGCGCCGCCCTGGAAGACGTCGACCGGGAACTGGTCGAGGCAGCGCCCCGCGACGAGGACCTCGTCGCAGGCGGCGACGATCGCGTCGGCCATGTCGGCGGGCATGGTGCGCAGCTCCTTGTTGGCCAGCGCCGAGGCCTTCTTGACCATGACCATCGCCCGGACGAGCTCCGGGGTGTCGCTGATCGTGGCGCGGCTGAGCCGGAAGTTCTCCATGGCTCGCAGGGTGTGGATCCCGTAGTACGCCTGGGCGGGGACCTCGCGGGCGCCGAGAAGGTCCTCCTCGGTGCGGGTGGCGCCGCCGGCCGCGTCGCTCGCGGCGGCGGCCGTGGTGGCCGGAGTGGTTCTCACGATAATTCTCCTGGAAAGCGGTGGGAGCGGGGCCGTTGCGGCCCCGGCGGGCGCGAGTGCGGAGCGACGAGTTCGCGGGCACTCACCCGCCCCCTGGCCGGTTCGACGTCGTTGTCGCGGCACGGGACAGCCGGCTGGGTCCGCGCAGGTGGTGGCGGCACATCGGCGACTCCTGGGAGGTCCACGGCTCCGATGACGGGATCTTGACGCCCCGTCGATATTCAGAAACGTAGGGCCTGGAAAATCACCGCACGTGGGACGTGCGGCCCAGTTCGCCGTAGTGGGTGGCTCGGGGCGCCCGGTGTGGCCACGCTCGACCCGCCGCGCCCTCATTCCGGCCGTCGCCAACGACCACTCCGCCGCTCGCGAGCCCGGACAAGCCGGGCCGGCGCACAGCATCCGCCGTGCGCCGGCCCGGGCCGTGCGTCAGGCGCTCAGTTGAGCCCGTCCGCCCGGAGGGCATCCGCCAGCACGGGCGCCGGGGCGACGGCGTAAGCGGTGGCCCCGCCGAGGCCGTCGGCCTTGATGAGCTCGGCGAGCGGTGCCGCCGCCACGGCGGTCGCCGCGTTGGCGCCGAGGCCGTCGGCGATGGTGAGGTCCGGTACGTGAGGGGCCGGCGTCGCGGTGGGCGCGGCGAACCCCAGACCGTCGGCCCGGATCAGGTCGACGACTCCCGGGACGGCAACGTCAGTGCGCGCGGCGGCGGCGGTGACGGTCGAGGTGGCGGTGGCGGTGGCGGTGGCGGTGGCGGTCATGGTGCTCCTTGCAGTGGCCCGGGGGCGCTGCCGGCGGCCGAGGAGTGTCCGCGCGGCACCCGGATGGTCAGGTGGGGCGGTGCGTCGTCACACCGGGGATGCGGTGCCGGGCGGGACCGGGGCCGGTGGGCCGCAGGTGTCCCTGATCGGAGGAACCGCTACACATGACGGTAATCGCGCGCGAGCGGTGAGACGAAGCTTGAGCGGTGTGAGATCGCCCTCCCGCAGTGGCGTGCCTGGCGAGCGTGACCGGTCCCGGGCCGTGACCTAGGGCCGCGGTCCCGGCCCCGTCGGGGCGCCTACAGTGAGGTCATGCCGCTAGCGCCCCTGGTCGAGCCCGGCCCGCCGCTGACAAAGGCGCAGGTCGAGCGCTACTCGCGCCACCTGCTCCTCGGCCAGCTCGGCGAGCTGGGTCAGCGGCGGCTGATCGCCGCCCGCGTCCTGGTCGTCGGCGCCGGTGGGCTCGGCGCGCCCGCGCTGCTCTACCTCGCCGCCGCGGGCGTGGGCCACCTCGGCATCGTCGACGACGACGTCGTCGACGCGTCGAACCTCCAGCGCCAGGTCATCCACACGACGGGCGACGTGGGCCGGCCGAAGGTCGACTCCGCCGCCGAGAAGGTCGCCGCGCTCAACCCCGACGTCGCCGTGACGCGTCATCACCTCCGCCTGGACGCGAGCAACGCCCGCGAGGTCATCGCCGGCTACGACATCGTCCTGGACGGCACCGACAACTTCCCCACCCGCTACCTGGTGAGCGACGTCTGCGCCGAGCTCGGCGTCCCGCTGGTGTGGGGCTCCATCCTGCGGTTCGACGCCCAGGTCTCCCTGTTCTGGTCCCGTCCGCCGGGCGGGGTCGCGGGCGTCACCCTGCGTGACCTGTTCCCCTCGCCGCCCCCGGCCGGGACCACACCCTCGTGCGGGCAGGCCGGGGTCCTCGGGGCGATGTGCGGGCAGGTCGGCTCGGTCATGGCGACCGAGGCGGTCAAGGTCGTCACGGGGACTGGCGAGGCGCTGCTCGGTCGTGTCCTGGTCCTAGACGCCCTGGCCGCACGCTGGGCGGAGCTGCCCGTGCGGCCGCGCCCCGCGCGGCGCCCGCCCGCCAGCGTGGCCGAGCTCGGCTATGACCCGGCCGGCAGCCCCGCCGGCTCCCTCGGCGCGCCACTGTGCGCCCTGCCGGCGCCCGCACCCCGGGAGCGGTCCGGACCGCTGCCGGCGATCACGGCGCGCACGCTCGCGGAGCGGCTGGCCGCCCGCGAGCGCGGCGCCGACGACTTCGTGCTGCTGGACGTTCGCGAGCCCACCGAGCGGGGCATCGTCGCCATCCCCGGTGCGGTGGGCATCCCGCTCGGAGAGGTCCTGGCCGATCCCGAGGCCGCCGTGCACCGCCTGGCCCTCGGGCGCCCCGGCGGGGTGGGGCGCGACCTCCTCGTGCACTGCCGCAGCGGGCAGCGCTCCGCCGAGGCAGCGCGCGCCCTGACCGACGCCGGCGCCCGCGCCGTCAACATCGAGGGCGGCGTGCTGGCGTGGGTCGCCGACGTCGACCCGTCCCTGCCGACCTACTGACCGAGCCCGTGAGAGCGGCCCCCGGGCCGCGCCAAAGGAGTGCCATGATCACCGTCGAGGACCACCTGGCTCGGATCCTGGCGGCGGTCGCGCCGCTGCCGCCGCGCCGCCTGCCCCTGGCCGAGGCCCAGGGCTGCGTCCTGGCCCAGGACGTCACCGCCGTCCTGGCCGTCCCGCCCTTCGACAACTCGGCGATGGACGGCTACGCGGTGCGCGCCGCGGACGTCGCCGGCGCCGACGAGTCGCCGGTGCGGCTCCGCGTGGTCGCCGACCTGCCCGCCGGCTCCGGGGACCGCCCCCAGGTGCTGCCCGGGACCGCGGTGCGCATCATGACGGGCGCCCCCGTCCCGCCCGGCGCGGACGCCGTCGTCCCCGTGGAGCACACCGACCAGGTGGCCGGCCCGGGCGAGGGCAGCGCGCTGCCCGAGACGGTCGAGATCCGCCGGGCGGCCCGGGAAGGCGCGCACGTGCGCCGCCGGGGCGACGACCTGCGTCCGGGAGACCGGGTACTGCGGGCCGGCACGCACCTGCGGGCCCGGGACCTCTCGGCCGCGGCGTCGACCGGCCACGGCGCGCTGCTCGTGCACCCGCCGGTCCGGGTCGGGGTGCTCTCGACCGGTGCGGAGCTCGTGGCCCCCGGTGAGGAGCCCGCGTACGGGCAGATCCCCGACTCCAACTCCACGCTGGTCGCCGGCCTGGTCCGCGAGTCCGGGGCCGTGCCAGTGCCGCTGGGGGCCGTCGACGACGAGCCGGAGACGCTGCGCCGCCGGCTCGCCCAGAACCTGGGCCGGGTCGATGCCGTCGTCACCACCGGCGGCGTCAGCGCCGGGGCGTACGACGTCGTCAAGGAGGTCCTCGCACCGCTCGGCGACGTGACCTTCGAGCAGGTGGCGATGCAGCCGGGCAAGCCTCAGGGGTTCGGCGTGCTCGCCCGCACCATGCCGGACCCGGCCGCCGCGCCGGACCCGGGCGCCGCGCCCGGCGCCTCTGCCGGGCGGGAGCTTGGCGCCGCGCCGGGCCCGTCCCACGGGCCGGCCGACGCCGGCGTGCCCATCTTCTGCCTGCCCGGTAACCCGGTCAGCGTCTTCGTCAGCTTCGAGGTCTTCGTCCACCCCGCCCTGCAGCGCCTGCGCGCCCTGCTCGCCGACGCCGCGCCCCGCCGCACCCACGAGGCCGTGGCGGCCACCGGCTGGCGCACGCCGCCGGGCCGGCGCCAGTACATGCCGGTGGTCCTCGACGACGGCGGGACGGAGGGGGACGTCGTGCGGGTGCGGCCCGCGACGGCCGGCGGCTCGGGCTCCCACCTCGTCGCCTCGCTGGGCCGGGCGGACGCCCTCGCGGTGGTCGACGCCGACGTCGACGCGGTGACGGAGGGGGACGTCGTGCGCGTCATGATGGTGCCATGAACGACACCACCGCGGCCCCGGCCGGCCTGCGCCTGACCCACCTCGACGAAGCCGGGCACGCCCGGATGGTCGACGTGACCGCCAAGCAGCCCTCCGTGCGGGAGGCGGTGGCCACCGGGGAGGTGCGCTGCAGCCGCACCGTCATGACCGCCCTGCGCGAGGGCACCGTCCCCAAGGGCGACGTGCTCGCCGTCGCCCGCATCGCCGGCATCGCCGCGGCGAAGAAGACCCCCGACCTGCTGCCGCTGGCGCACGTGATCGGCGTGCACGGCGCGAGCGTGGACCTCGAGCTCGCCGAGGACCGGGTCCTCATCACCGCCACGGTGCGCACCGCGGACCGCACGGGCGTGGAGATGGAGGCCCTCACGGCCGTGTCCGTGGCGGCGCTTGCGGTGGTGGACATGGTCAAGGGCGTGGACCGCTCCGCCGAGATCACCGCCGTGAAGGTCGTCGCCAAGTCGGGCGGGCGCTCCGGCGACTGGCACCGCCCCGTCGGCTGACCCGCGAGCCCGGCACCGCCCAGACGGGAGCAGCCCATGACGACGGCCCGGACACCCACCACCGTGCCCGCCTTCGACGCCATCGTGCTGGCCGGCGGGACCGCCCGCCGCCTCGGCGGGGTCTCCAAGCCCGACGTGCTCCTCGCCGGCCGCCGCCTGCTCGACCACGCCCTGGCCGCGACGACGGGCGCCGGCCGCGTCGTCGTCGTCGCCCCGCCGTCGGTGGAGGTCCCCGCCGGCGTCGCGCGCACGCTGGAGGACCCGCCGCACGGCGGCCCGGTCGCGGGCATCGCCGCGGGGCTGGCGGCCCTGGCCGCGATGGCACGCCTGGATGGCGACCGCGGCCCGGCGGGTGCGGCCGGCGACGGCGGCGCCACCGCCGCGCCGCTTGGCGGGCCGCGGCGGGCCGTGGCGCCGCTGCTCCTGGTCCTCTCGTGCGACGTCCCCCGCGCCGCCGGTGCGGTGCCGCGGCTGCTGGCCGCCGCGAGCACGTCCGGCGGGGACGGCGCCTGCCTCGCCGACGGCTCCGGGCACCTGCAGTGGCTCGTCGGCGCCTACCGCACCGCGTCGCTGCGCCGGCGGCTGGACGAGCTCGGTGCCGACGTCCGCGGCGCCTCCGTGCGGGCGTTGACCACCCCGCTGACGCTCGCCGCCGTCCCCGCCACGGGCCTGGAGTCGGCGGACGTCGACACCTGGGCGGACCTCGCCGCCCTGGACGCGCCGGAGCGGCCGGGAGGGTCCGGGCCCTAGTGCGCGCCGCCGCCGAGCTGGTCGAGGACGTGGGGCACGAGCGGGGCCAGGACGGCGACGGCGTCGCGCACGGCACCGGGGGACCCGGGGACGTTGACCACGAGCGCCTCCCCCGCGGCACCCGCCGCGATCCCGGCAAGGCCGCGGGAGAGCACCGCAAAGGGCACCGCCGCGGCGCCGCGGGCGCGGATGGCCTCGGCCACGCCGGGGAGCTCGCGCGCAAGCAGCGGCCGGGTGCCCTCGGGCGTGGCGTCGCGCGGCCCGACGCCGGTGCCGCCGGTGGTCAGCACCAGGCGGGCGCCGTCGTCGAGGGCGCCGCGGACGGCCGCGCGCACGCTCTCCGCGCCGTCCGGGACGACGACGACGGCCGCGGCCACCCCGACCTCGGCGAGGAGGGCGGCGGCCAGCGGGCCGGAGCGGTCCTCGGCCTCGCCCCGGGAGCAGCGGTCGGAGACGGTGATGACGGCGCCCCGGACGCCGGCCGCGTCCGCCGACGCGCCGCCGGCGGCGGGGCGCGGGGCGGGGTCGACGGGATCGCCGGGCGCTGAGTCGCCGACGTGCGGGACGGCATCGACGGGCGCAGTGCGGCCCGGGCCCCCGATGGGCGGCGGGGGGACGGCTTCGCGGGTCACCGCCCCACGGTAGCGGCCAGGGGCGGCACCGGCCCGGACGTCCCGTCGTGACCGCCGGATGAATTCCGTGAAAATGCCTGCGGAACACTTCCGGCGCGGCATTCCGCCCGCCCGGGAACCCGCGGCGCGCAATGGCAGCACCATTCGTCCAGAAGCGGGGGCCGGCAATTCCGGACGACTACCGACTCAGCGTCTCGCACGGGCCGCCGGGGCGCAACCGGAAGGCCGGAGCACGCGGAAGACGGCGGACCCGGCCCCTCGATTGCGCAGGTCCGCGAGCAGCTTGGTGGCGCGGGACACTGCCGCAACGGAAGGCCGAGATATAGAAAAACGTTCAACAAAACATTCGTGTGACGTAATTCGAAACGACGAAAAACCACGCGTGGCTAGAAACAACGATCACCCCCGTGCATAATCGCTCACGAGGCCGCCGCCGCGGCCGAACGCCAATCGCGAGCAGGGGACCAGGTTGATGCCCGCTGGAACTGCCCTCACGGGCCTCATGCGTCCGACCGCGCCGAGCCGGGCGCCCGTACCGCGGCCCTCGACGGCGCGCGTCCGCCCGGCCGGGCCGGTGACCCGATGAGCGCCGTCCCGTCGCCCGGCGGCGACGGCGGAGCCGGCACCTCCGGCCGGCCGGCGCCGGAGGCCACCGGCACCCAGGCGCCGCAGGGCCCGCAGACCCGCATGCTCGCCCTCGCGACGCTGGGCTTCCTCCTGAACTTCTGGGCGTGGTCGCTGATCGGCCCGCTCGGCAACCTCTACGGCGAGGCGCTCGGCCTCACGGCGTTCCAGGTCTCCGTGGCCGTGGCGGTCCCGGTCATCGTCGGTTCCCTGGGCCGCATCCCGATCGGCGCGCTCACCGACAGGTTCGGGGCCCGCGTGATGTTCCCCGCGGTGTCCGTCGCGACCATCGTCCCGACCCTGTTCGTCGGCCTCGTGGCGAACAGCTTCCCCATGCTGCTCCTCGGCGGGTTCTTCCTCGGGCTGGGCGGGACGGCCTTCGCCGTCGGCGTCCCCTTCGTCAACGCCTGGTTCGCCCCCCAGCGCCGCGGGACCGCGCTCGGGATCTTCGGCATGGGGACCGCCGGCACCGCGGTGTCCGCGTTCACCACGGTGCACATCGTCGATGCCTTCGGCCGCCCGGCGCCCTTCGTCCTGGTCGCGGTGCTGCTCGCCGCCTATGCCGCCCTAGCGCGGGCGGCGCTCCGCGACGCCGCGGGCCGCCAGGCGCCGGCCGGCTCGTTGGCGGCCCGCACCCTGGCCACCCTGAAGATCCCCGCGACGGGACAGCTCTCGCTGATCTACGCCATGGGCTTCGGCGGGTTCGTCGCGTTCAGCGTCTACCTGCCCACCTACCTGATCAACGCGTACGACCTCACCCGCGGTGACGCGGCGCTGCGCACCGCCGGGTTCGTGGTCCTGGCGGTGGTGGCCCGCCCGGTGGGCGGGTGGCTCTCGGACCGGTGGCACCCCATCCCGGTGCTCACGGTCTGCTTCGTCGTCGCCGGCGCCGCGGCCGCCCTGGCCGCGGCCGAGCTGCAGCTGCTCCCCGCGGGCACGGTGGCGTTCCTCGTGCTGGCCGCCACGCTCGGCGCCGCGTCGGGCGCCTGCTTCGCGCTCGTCTCCAAGGTGGCGCCGGCCGACAAGGTCGGGTCGGTCACCGGGATCGTCGGCGCCGCCGGCGGCCTCGGTGGCTTCTTCCCCCCGCTGGTGATGGGCCTGGTCTACGGGCGGACCGGCGACTACAGCCTGGGTCTGGTCCTCCTGGCGATCGCCGCGCTCGGGACCGCGGCGTTCACGTGGTGGCCCGTGCGCCGCGCGGCCCGGGCCGCCTGATGGGCCCCGCCACGACCACCGCCGCGAGGCCGGCACCGAGCCGTCCCGCCGCTGCCCGCCCGCACCGCCCCCCGCACCGGAAGGACACACACCGATGACGTCGACGAAGCCCGAACGCGGACACCGGGCCCACGAGGCCGCCCCGGAGGAGGCGCTGCTCCGGCTCGGCACGTTCCTGCGCCGCGGCGAGGCGTCAGAGGACCTGCGCCAGCTCTTCCTCACGGGCGGGCGGGAGGGGGACGCGTTCTACCGGGACCGGTGGAGCCACGACAAGGTCGTGCGCTCGACGCACGGCGTGAACTGCACCGGCTCGTGCTCGTGGAAGGTCTACGTCAAGGACGGGATCATCACCTGGGAGTCGCAGCAGACCGACTACCCCACGGTGGGGCCGAACTCCCCCGAGTACGAGCCCCGCGGCTGCCCGCGCGGCGCCGCGTTCTCCTGGTACACCTACTCCCCCACCCGGGTGCGCTATCCCTACGTGCGCGCGACCCTGCTGAACCTGTTCCGCGAGGCCAGGGCCCGCCTGGGCGACCCCGTGCTCGCGTGGGAGTCGATCGTCGAGGACCCGGAGCTCTCCCGCCGGTACAAGTCGGCCCGCGGCAAGGGCGGCCTGGTGCGCGCCACGTGGGACGAGGTCGAGGAGATCATAGCCGCCGCGCACGTCTACACCACCAAGGCGTACGGGCCCGACCGGCTGGCGGGCTTCTCGGTGATCCCCGCGATGTCGATGGTCTCCTACGGCGCCGGCTCGCGGTTCTACTCGCTCATGGGCGGGCAGATGCTCTCCTTCTACGACTGGTACGCGGACCTGCCGGTGGCGTCGCCGCAGGTCTTCGGCGACCAGACGGACGTGCCGGAGTCGGCCGACTGGTTCAACGCCGGGTACCTGATCATGTGGGGCTCGAACATCCCGGTCACCCGCACCCCGGACGCGCACTTCATGACGGAGGCGCGCTACCACGGGCAGAAGGTCGTGGCCATCTCCCCGGACTACGCCGACAACACGAAGTTCGCGGACGAGTGGCTCGCCGTGCACCCCGGCACGGACGGCGCGCTCGCCATGGCCATGGGCCACGTCATCCTCAGCGAGTTCCACGTCCGCGAGCGCACCCCCCGCTTCCTGGAGTACATGGCGCGCTACACCGACTCCCCGTTCCTCGTGAGCCTGGAGGAGCGCGGCGACGCGCACGTGCCCGGGAAGTTCCTCACCGCCGCGGACTTCGTCGAGGAACCCGGCCACCGCGCCATGGCCGAGACCGCGAACGCCGCCTTCAAGACGGTCCTCCTGGGCACCGACGGCGCCCCGGTGGTCCCGAACGGCACCCTCGGGGACCGGTTCGGGCCCGAGGGCGCCGGGAAGTGGAACCTCGACCTCGGCGACGTCACGCCCGCGCTGAGCCTGCTCGACGTCACGGACGGCGCCACCGAGGCGGTCGAGATCGACCTGCCGCGCTTCGACGTCACCCCGCCCGACGGGTCCGACCTCGGCGCGCACACCGGCGGCTCCGGCGTCGTGCGCCGCGGCGTGCCGGTGCGCCGCGTCGCGGGCCGGCTCGTCACGACGGTCTACGACCTCCTCCTCGCCCAGTACGGCGTCGCCCGCCCCGGCCTGCCGGGCGCGTGGCCCGCCGGCTACGAGGACCCGACGACGCCGGGCACCCCGGCCTGGCAGGAGGAGCTGACCGGCGTGCCCGCCGCGGCCGCGATCCGCATCGGCCGGGAGTTCGCCGACAACGCGGTGCGCTCGAAGGGCCGGTCGATGATCGTCATGGGCGCCGGGGCGAACCACTGGTTCCACTCCGACACCATCTACCGCACGTTCCTGGCCCTCGTGACGATGACCGGCTGCCAGGGCGTCAACGGCGGCGGGTGGGCGCACTACGTGGGCCAGGAGAAGGTCCGCCCCATCACCGGCTTCCAGCAGTACGCGTTCGGCCTGGACTGGCACCGCCCAGCCCGGCAGATGATCGCGACCGCCTTCTGGTACCTCGCCACCGACCAGTGGCGCTACGACGGGCTGCCCGCCGACGCCCTCGCCTCGCCCCTGGCCACGGGCACGTTCGCGGGGCGCACCACGGCCGACACGCTCGTGGAGTCCACCAAGCGCGGCTGGATGCCCAGCTTCCCCACGTTCAACCGCAACCCGCTGGACCTGACCGACGAGGCGACCGCGGCGGGCAAGGAGGTGCCCGACCACATCGTCGACGAGCTCGGGGCCGGGCGGCTGCGCTACGCCGTCGAGGACCCGGACGCCCCGGAGAACTTCCCCAGGGTGCTCACCGTGTGGCGCTCGAACCTCCTGGGCTCCTCCTCCAAGGGCAACGAGTACTTCCTCAAGCACCTCCTGGGCACGGAGGCCTCCGTGCGGGCGGCCGAGTCCCCGCCGGAGCGGCGGCCCCGGGACATGGTCTGGCGGGACCAGGCCCCGGAGGGCAAGGTCGACCTGCTCACGTCGATCGACTTCCGGATGACCTCCACGACGCTGTTCTCCGACATCGTCCTGCCGGCAGCCACCTGGTACGAGAAGTTCGACCTGTCCAGCACGGACATGCACCCGTTCGTGCACGCCTTCACCCCGGCCATCAACCCGCCCTGGCAGACGCGCTCGGACTACGCCATCTTCCAGGCCCTGGCCCGCAAGGTCGGCGAACTGGGCGCCGTGCACCTGGGGGTGCGCCGCGACGTCGTCGCGACGCCCCTCCTGCACGACAGCCCGGACGAGCTGGCCACCCCGCACGGCGCGGTCGCCGCCATGGACGCCCTCCCGCCCACGCCGGGCGTGACGATGCCCCGTCTCACCGTCGTCGAGCGCGACTACCCGAACCTGCTCGCGAAGTTCAACGCGCTGGGGCCGCTGCCGGGCACGGTCGGCATGGCGACCAAGGGGGTGGCCTTCGACCCCACCGAGGAGATCCACGCCCTGGGCGAGAAGAACGGCCGCGCGGGCTCCGGCGTCGCCGCGGGCCGGCCGCTGCTGGACAAGGACGTCAAGGCCTGCGAGATGATCCTCGCCTTCTCCGGCACCACGAACGGGCGCCTGGCCACGCAGGGCTTCGAGAACATGGAGAAGCGCACAGGCACGGCGCTGGCGGACCTCTCGCGCGACGCCGCCGGCACGCGCATCACCTTCGCCGACACCCAGGCCCGCCCGGCCGCCGTCGTCACGTCCCCGGAGTGGTCGGGCTCCGAGCACGGCGGCCGCCGCTACTCCGCCTTCGTCATCAACGTCGAGCGGCTCAAGCCCTGGCACACCCTCACCGGGCGCCAGCACTTCTACCTCGACCACGACTGGATGAGCGAGATCGGGGAGACCCTGCCGGTGTTCCGGCCCCCGCTGGACATGCACCGCCTCTTCGGCGACGCCGTGCCCGGTGACACATCGGCCACCGGCGCCGCCGGCTCGGCCGGGTACGCGGAGGTGGCCGTGCGCTACCTGACGCCGCACTCGAAGTGGTCGATCCACTCGGAGTACCAGGACAACCTCTTCATGCTCTCCCTGTCCCGCGGCGGGCCGAACGTGTGGATGTCCCCGCAGGACGCGGCGAAGATCGGCGTCAAGGACAACGAGTGGATCGAGTCCTACAACCGCAACGGCGTGGTCGTGGCCCGCGCGGTTGTCTCGCACCGCATGCCGGAGGGCACGGTGTACATGCACCACGCCACCGACCGGGTCATCGACGTGCCCCGGACGGAGACGTCGGGCCTGCGCGGCGGCATCCACAACTCGCTGACGCGGGTGCTGCTCAAGCCCAGCCACCTCATCGGCGGGTACGCCCAGCTGTCCTACGGGTTCAACTACATCGGCCCGACCGGTAACCAGCGCGACGAGGTCACGGTCATCCGCCGCCGCAGCCAGGAGGTGCAGTACTGATGACGGAACGGCGAGCTCCGCAGCCAGGCACGAGCGAAGGGGGTGCGTGACCATATGAAGGTCATGGCGCAGATGTCGATGGTGATGAACCTCGACAAGTGCATCGGGTGCCACACGTGCTCGGTCACGTGCAAGCAGGCGTGGACGAACCGGACGGGTATGGAGTACGTCTGGTTCAACAACGTCGAGACCCGGCCCGGGCTGGGTTACCCGCGCACCTACGAGGACCAGGACCGGTGGGCCGGCGGCTGGGTGCGCACGAAGCGGGGCCGCCTCAAGCTCCGCGCGGGCGGGCGCGCGAAGAAGCTGGCGACCATCTTCTCCAACCCCAAGATGCCCACCATCCACGACTACTACGAGCCGTGGACCTACGAGTACGACATGCTGCTCTCGGCGCCGGCCAACACGCGCCACACCCCGGTGGCCCGGCCGAAGTCGCTGCTGACGGGCGAGCCGACGACGATCGAGTGGTCGGCGAACTGGGACGACGACCTCGGCGGGTCCCAGGAGATCGCCGTGAAGGACCCCGTGCTCCAGCAGATGAGCGAGCACGTCAAGATGGACTTCGAGAACACCTTCATGTTCTACCTGCCGCGCATCTGCGAGCACTGCCTCAACCCCTCCTGCGTGGCCTCCTGCCCCTCCGGGGCGATGTACAAGCGCGCCGAGGACGGCATCGTCCTGGTGGACCAGGAGCAGTGCCGCGGCTGGCGCATGTGCGTGACCGGGTGCCCGTACAAGAAGGTCTACTTCAACCACAAGACCGGCAAGGCCGAGAAGTGCACGATGTGCTACCCGCGCATCGAGGTCGGCCTCCCGACCGTGTGCTCCGAGACGTGCGTGGGGCGCCTGCGCTACCTCGGGCTCGTCCTCTACGACGCGGACCGCGTGGGCGAGGCCGCCGCAGTGGAGGACGAGAAGGACCTCCTCGCCTCGCAGCGCTCGGTGTTCCTCGACCCCTTCGACCCCGACGTCATCGAGGCGGCCGAGCGCGAGGGGATCCCGGCGGACTGGATCGACGCCGCCCAGGCCAGCCCCATCTGGCGGCTCATCACCGAGTACGAGGTGGCCCTGCCGCTGCACCCCGAGTACCGCACCCTGCCGATGGTCTGGTACATCCCGCCGCTGAGCCCCGTCGTCGACGTCGTCACCGCCTCGGGCAACGACGGCGAGGACCACAAGACCCTGTACACCGCGATCTCGACCATGCGGATCCCGCTCGAGTACCTGGCCGGGCTGTTCAGCGCCGGGGACACCGCCCCGGTGGAGAAGACGCTGCGCCGCCTGGCCGCCATGCGCTCGTACATGCGCGACCTCAACCTCGGCGAGGAGCCCCGCGAGGAGATCGCCGCGGCCGTGGGCATGACCGGTGCCGCCGTGCAGGAGATGTACCGGCTCCTGGCCATCGCGAAGTACGAGGACCGGTACGTCATCCCCGCAGCGCACGCCGAGACCGCGCGCGGGCTCGAGGAGATGGCCTGCTCCCTGGACTTCGAGGGCGGCCCCGGCATGGGCGGCGCGGGGCCCTTCGGCTCCTCCTCGGGCCAGCCGGCGCCGGCCAGCGTGGAGACCTTCCACGCGCTCAAGGAGCGCCAGACCGCCGACTCGCCGCACACGCCGTCGGGGCCCAGCCGCGTCAACCTGCTCAACTGGGACGGGCGCGGCAGCACGGAGGGGCTCTTCCCGCCCGGGTCCGGCACCGCGCCGGACCCCGCCGCGCTCGAGGCGACCGGCCCCGACGCCGCGCCGGGCACCTACCGGAACGACCCCCACCCGGGCGGGGACCCGGGCCCGTCGGCCGGCGGGACGAGCAACGCCGCGGACCTGGGCAGCGGCGAGGGGATCCTCTACACGGGCGAGGGCCGCCCGGGGCCCGGCGAGGGCCCCGGCCCGGACGTCGCGGACGGCGGCGCGCGATGAGCGGCTTCGTGCGCGTCGCCTCGCCGGGCACCCTGCGGCCCGTGCCGGTCACCGCCCGCGAGCGCGCGCTGACCTGCATGGCCGCCTCCGTGCTGCTGGACTACCCCACGCCTGAGCAGCTCGCCCGCCTCGCCACCGTGCGCGACGGCGTCGCGAACCTGCCCGAGCCCGTCCGCGACCGGCTGGTGGCGTTCACCGACCACGCCCGCGCGCACGACCCACAGGACCTGGCCCGGACCTATGTCGACACGTTCGACCTGAAGCGCAAGTGCTCGATGTACCTCTCGTACTTCTCCACGGGAGACACCCGCCGCCGCGGCACGGCGCTGGTCCGCTTCGTCGAGGCCTACCGGGCCGCGGGCTGGGAGGTGGGGCGCGACGAGCTGCCCGACTTCCTCCCGATCGTGCTGGAGTTCACCGCCACCGGCGACGCCGAGCTGGGCACGGCGCTGCTGGCCGCCCACCGCGAGGGGATCGAGGTGCTGCGCTCCGCGCTGCTGGCGATGCGCAGCCCGTACGCCGGCGTCGTCGAGGCGGTGTCCCTGGTGCTGCCCCGGCCCACGCCCGACGTCGAGGACCGGCTGCTCCAGCTGATCACCGCCGGTCCGCCGACGGAGATGGTCGGGCTGAGCGCGCTCGGACCGTTGGAACCCTTCGCCCCCGCCGGGGCGGCAAGCTCGGAGGTGAGGCAGTGAGCGCCGCAAGCACCCTGCTGTGGGTCGTGTTCCCGTACGTCGCCATGGCGGTCTTCGTCGTCGGGACGTTCTGGCGGTACCGGTACGACAAGTTCGGGTGGACCACCCGCTCCTCCGAGCTGTACGAGAAGAACGTGCTGCGGCTGGGCTCCCCGCTGTTCCACTTCGGGATCATCTTCGTCGCGCTCGGGCACTTCATGGGCCTGCTCGTCCCCAAGAGCTGGACCGAGGCCGTCGGGATCGGCCCCACCTTCTACCACGCCATCGCCACGTACATGGGCTCGGTCGCGGCCCTGGCGACCATCGTGGGCCTCGCGCTGCTCATCTACCGCCGGCGGGTGACGGGGCCCGTGTTCCTGGCCACCACCCGGGTGGACAAGCTCATGTACGTCCTCCTCGCGGTGCCGATCCTGCTGGGGAGCTGGGCGACCGTCCAGACGCAGCTGCTCGGCGGGGAGCACGGGTACGACTACCGCGAGACCATCTCGCCGTGGCTGCGCTCGCTGTTCTACCTCAGCCCGAAGCCGGAGCTCATGGCCGGCGTCCCGCTGGCCTTCAAGCTGCACATCGCCGCGGCGTTCCTCCTGTTCGCCGTGTGGCCGTTCACCCGCCTGGTGCACGCGTTCTCCGCGCCGGTGCAGTACTCGACCCGGCCGTACATCGTCTACCGCTCACGCGACGCCGGCCACGGCACGGGGGCGCGGGAGCCGCGCCGCGGCTGGGAGCCGTCGGTGGCGCCGAAGACCCGCCGGGACCGCCCGTCCAGCACCAGCACCTGACCGGCCGGCCACGCCGGCCAGGTGCTGGCCACTGGCACGACCTGCCCCGGGTGCCCGTCGGAAGACGGGCACCCGGGGTTTTTCGGCGCCCGGGCGCGCGGCGGCCGCGGTTGGTGGCGCCCGGGCGACACCACCTCGCGCTCCGCAGTTTCGGATTCCAGGCACTTATTGGTACGCACATGCGTGTCTATACTGCGTCCCATGCCGCAGTACCGGATCAGTGAGGCCGCGGGGCTGCTCGGCGTCAGCGATGACACCGTGCGCCGCTGGGTCGACGACGGACGCCTGAGCGCCGGCGTGGACGACGCCGGCCGCAAGGTCGTCGACGGCGCCGACCTCGCCCGCCGTGCCGTCGAGCACGCCACCGCCGTCAGCGGCCCGGGCGCCGACGGCGTGGGCCGCTCGGCGCGCAACCGCTTCACCGGGCTGGTCACCCGGGTCGTCGCCGACGGCGTCATGGCGCAGGTGGACCTGCAGTGCGGTCCCTACCGGGTGGTCTCGCTGATCAGCAGCGAGGCGGCCCGCGAGCTCGGGCTCGTGCCCGGGTCCTTGGCGACCGCCGTCGTCAAGGCCACGACCGTCATCATCGAGACACCGCGCGAGAGGCCCTGATGAACCTCGCCACGCGCCGCGCGCGCGCCGCCCGCACCCGCCGCGCCCGCGCCGCCGCCCTGCCCGCCCTGCTGCTGCCCGCCCTGGCGCTGGCCGCCTGCGCCGGCTCGGCGGACACGCGGGCCGAGACCTCCCCGGCCGGGACCTCCTCGGCCGCGGCGACGGCGCCCGCCGCGGCCGGGCCGAGCGGCGACCTCACCGTCTTCGCGGCGGCGTCGCTGCACGGGGTGTTCGAGCAGATCGGCGAGTCCGTCGAGCGGGAGCACCCGGGGGTGTCCGTCACCTTCTCCTTCGCCGGCTCCTCGGACCTGGTCACGCAGGTCCTCGCCGGCGCCCCCGCCGACGTCCTGGCCACCGCGAACGAGTCCACCATGGACGACGCCATCGCGGGCGGCGCCCTCACTGGCCGGCCGACCGTCTTCGCCGAGAACGTCCTGACGCTGGTCGTCCCGCCGGGCAACCCCGCGGGGATCACCGGGCTGGACGCCAGCCTCGACGGCAAGGCGCTCGTCGTGTGCGCCCCGCAGGTCCCGTGCGGCGCGGCCTCCCAGGAGCTGGCCGGGAAGCTCGGCGTCACGCTGAGGCCCGTGAGCGAGGAGTCCGCCGTGACCGACGTGCTCGGCAAGGTCACCTCCGGCCAGGCCGACGCCGGCCTCGTCTACACCACCGACGCGGTCGGCGCGGGCGGCGCCGTCGAGGTGGTCGAGGTGCCCGGCGCCGACCAGGTGGTCAACAGCTACCCCGTTGCCGCGCTCGCCGACAGCGCGAACCCCGCGCTCGCCGACCTGTGGATCGAGACCCTCACCGGCGAGCTCGCCCGCCACATCCTCTCGGACGCGGGCTTCACGCTTCCGTGACCGGCACGGGGGAGCGGCCGCGGAACCCGGCGAGCGGCGGTGGACCGGCGCCGGGCGTCGCCGCGGGCGCCGGGGGCCGGGCCTCCTCCGTGGCAGCGCGGGGGTCCGCGGGCGACGGCGGCTTCCCCCGCTGGGTCTTCGTGCCGGCCGCCGCCGCGGTGGCGCTCGTCGCGGTGCCGGTGCTCGGCATGCTGCTGCGGGTGCCGTGGTCGCGGTTCCCGGAGCTGGTCTCCTCCGAGGCGTCGGTGGCCGCCCTCGCGCTGAGCCTGCGCACCTCGGTGGCCGCCACGGCGGCGTGCGTGGTGCTCGGCGTGCCGCTCGCCCTCGTGCTGGCCCGCGCGCGCCTACCGGGACGCCGCGCGCTGCGCACGCTTGTCCTGCTCCCCCTCGTGCTCCCGCCGGTCGTCTCCGGGCTCGCGCTGCTGACCACGCTCGGCCGGCGGGGGCTGCTTGGCGCGCACCTCGAGACGCTCGGCGTCCAGCTGGCCTTCTCCACCGCCGCCGTCGTGGTCGCGCAGACCTTCGTCTCGCTCCCGTTCCTGGTCATCTCCCTCGAGGGGGCGGTCCGCACGGCGGGGCGCCGGTACGAGGACGTCGCCGCCACCCTCGGGGCGCGGCCCACCACCGTGCTGCGCCGGGTGACCCTGCCGCTGCTGCTCCCGGCGCTGGGCTCGGGCACCGCGCTGGCCTTCGCCCGGTCGCTGGGCGAGTTCGGCGCCACGCTCACCTTCGCCGGGTCCCTGCAGGGCGTCACCCGAACCCTGCCGCTGGAGATCTACCTCCAGCGCGAGACCGACCCCGACGCGGCCCTCGCGCTGTCGGTGGTCCTCATCGCCGTGGCCGCGGTGATCGTGGTGCTCACCCAGGGCGAGGTCGTCGGGCGGCGCGCACGCCGGCCGCGGCCGGCCATGGCCGACGCCGCCGAGCAGGGGCTGGCCCGATGAGCGCGCCCGGTCCCGCGCCCGCGCCCCATCCCGCGCCCGGCCCCGCGCCCGCGCCCCATCCCGCGCCAGCGCCGGGTTTCGGGCTCGGATCGGTGAGGATTCGACGGTCATCAGGCGTCGAATCCTCACCGGTAGCCCCACCGGGCCTATCGGTCCATGCCGCGGTGCCCGACCGGGACGTGCGCCTCGACCTCGACCTGGTCGCCGGCCAGGTCCTCGGGGTGCTCGGCGCCAACGGCGCGGGCAAGTCCACCCTCCTGGGTCTGGTGGCCGGGCTCGTGCGACCCGCCTCGGGCGCGGTCCGGATCCACGGCCGCACGGTGGCCGACGCCGGCACGTGGGTGCCGCCGCACGCGCGCCGCGTCGCGCTGCTTGCGCAGGAGCCGCTGCTCTTCCCGCACCTGGACGCCCTGGCCAACGTGGCGTTCGGGCCGCGCGCCGCGGGCGTCCCGCGGGCCGCGGCGGAGCGGGTGGCGCGCGAGCGCCTGGACCAGGTGGGCGCCGCCGACCTGGCCGGCCGCCGCCCGCACGAGCTCTCCGGCGGGCAGGCGCAGCGCGTGGCCCTGGCACGCGCTCTCGCGCCCGACCCCGAGGTCGTGCTGCTCGACGAGCCGCTCTCCGCCCTCGACGTCGACGCCGCCGCGGCCATGCGCCAGCTGCTGCGCGCCGTGCTGCGCGACGCCGGGCGCACGGCCGTGCTGGTCACCCACGACCTGCTCGACGTCCTCGCCGTCGCCGACGTGGTCGTCGTCCTGGACGGCGGCCGCGTCGTCGAGAGCGGCTCGACGCTCGACGTGCTCACGCGCCCCCGCTCGTCGTTCACGGCGAGCCTGGCCGGCGTGAACCTCGTGGGCGGCACCCTCACGCCCGGCGGGGAGCTGGTGGCTCCCGCGGTCGGCGGGGAGCTGGTGGCTCCCGCGGTCGGCGGGCCGCGCGCGGGCACCACCGACGCCACGGACGCCACGGACGCCGCCGACACGACCGCCCCCGCGGGTGCCGTGGCACCCTCCGACACGACCGCCCCCGACGGCGCCCTGGTGCTCCACGGCCTCGTGGACCCGGCCTGCCGTCCCGGCACGGCGGTGGCCGCCACCTTCAGCCCCCGGGCCGTCGCGGTCCACCTCACGCCCCCGGGCGGCAGCCCGCGCAACACGGTGACCGTCACGGTCGCCACGCTCGAGCACCAGGGCGAGCTGGTGCGGATCCGCGGCACCGTGCCGAGCGGGCACCTGCTCGCCGCCGACATCACGCCGGCATCCGTCGCCTCCCTCGGGCTCGCCCCTGGCGCGTCGGCCATCTTCTCGGTCAAGGCTGCCGAGGTGGCGATCTACCCGGCGTGAGCGCGCCGCGGGTCGCGACGCGCCACGGCACGGGCGGGTACTGCTCCCGGTCACCGCGCAGCCCGGGCAGGGAGCGTCCCGGTCACACCGTGCCGCAGGAACGGTCCCGTCACGCCGCGGTCTGGGCGCGGGCCGGACGACCGGCGGGGTCCGGAGCCCCGTTCGATGCTGCGTGGTGAGCCGGCTCGCCGGCTGCTGGCTGCGCCACCGGAGCCGCGCCGCCGCCGTCGCCGCTTGGGGCCGCACCTACCGCGCCATGGGCGACGGCGGCGTCGGCCTCGCGGGCGATGAAGGAGCCGAGCTCGCCGATGGTGCTCATCAGGGGAGCCGGGAACACGACCGTGGTGTTCTTGTCCACGCCGATCTCGATCAGGCTCTGCAGGTTCCGCAGCTGCAGCGCGAGCGGGTGGGCCATCATCGTGTCCGACGCGTCACCGAGCGCCGCGGCAGCCAGGGACTCACCCTCGGCGTTGATGATCTTCGCGCGCTTCTCCCGCTCCGCCTCCGCCTGCTTCGCCATCGCGCGCTTCATGCTCTCGGGCAGCTGGATGTCCTTCAGCTCCACCAGCGTCACCTCCACGCCCCACTCCACCGTGGTGACGTCGAGGATCTTGCGGATGACCTGGTTGATGCGGTCGGTCTCCGAGAGCGTCTCGTCGAGGGTGTGCTGACCGACGACCTTGCGAAGGGTCGTCTGGGCGATCTGGTCGATCGCGGAGTACACGTTCTCGATCGCGATGACCGACTTCACGGCGTCGACCACGCGGAAGTAGGCCACCGCAGAGACGCCGACGCTGACGTTGTCCCGCGTGATGATGCCCTGGGACTGGATCGGCAGCGTGATGATCCGGAGCGAGACCCGCCGCAGGACGTCAACGATCGGGATGATGAGCCGGAAGCCGGGGGCTCGGACGCCTACCACCCGGCCGAACCGGAACAACACCCCTCGCTCGTACTGCTTGACGATCCGCACGGACAGCGCCGCGAGTACGAGGATCACGGCGACGATGACGACGACGGTGATGACGGCTGCTGCACTCATGACGGTTCTTTCCGCAGGACGAGCCTGAGACGATCATCGCCTCAATTTTACGCCTCCTTAAGGGGCCCGGCCCCGGTGGGGCAACCACGGCCCGGCGACCCCGGCGCCGCGGTGTCGGGCACCCGATCTCCACCGCGGCCCGGGTCTTGGGCGTCGGCCCCTATGCGCCGGCGCGTGGGGTCCCGCAGAATGTGTCCCGACCTTCCCCCGGCCGGCGCCACACCTCCAGGTCCCGCCGGCTTGGTCCCTCGACCCGACGGAGTGAGCCATGTACACCCTCACCGGCGTCAGCAAAATCTTCCGGAACAGCGGGGAGACCGTCCACGCGCTGCGGGCGGTCGACCTTGAGATCGGTGACGGCCAGATGGTCACGATCCAGGGACGGGCCGGCGCGGGCAAGTCCGCGCTGGTCCGCATCCTCGGCGCGGCGGACCGGCCCACGTCGGGCTCCGTGCTCCTCGGTCAGGAGGACCTGGCCGAGGCCACGGACAAGCGCCTGGACCTGTTGCGTGCCGGTGACATCGGGGTCGTCAGTGGGTCGCCCCGCCTGTTCCCCACACTCACCGCGGAGGAGAATGTCGAGCTCACGCTCGTGCGGCTCGGCATCGCCGCGCCTGCCCGCCGCGGCGCGGCGCACGCGGCGCTGGTGGCCGTGGGAATGGCCGATCACGCGCGTGAACTCGCGGCACGGCTGACCGGCGTCGAGCGGCAGCGTGTGGCCATCGCGCGGGCGATGGTGCGAAGTCCCCAGGTGCTGCTCGCGGACGAGCCAACCGGCGGCCTCGACGAGGCCGGCCGGGAGGCGATCCTTGCGGTCATCGACGGCGTGCGGCGCGAGCCCGAGCACGGGGTGACAGTCGTCGTCGCCACCCGTGACCCTGCCGTCGCCGCCCGTGCCGAGCGGCTGCTCCTCCTCGACCGCGGCACGGTCCTCGAGGCCGCCCCCATGTCCCGGGCTGCCTGAGGGGCGTCCGAAGTCGCAGGGCCCTGCGCGGGTCTACGCCCAACCCAGTCGGTGCGGCAGTTCGCGTTCCCTGGTCGGGGCCGCAGAACTCGCCTGACCTGGGACGTGTGCGGCAAGGCTGCGAGCGGGTGTGGTGGTGCAGCGAGATCCTGCCCGTTCCTCATCCCGGCACGCCGGCGCCCCGAAGGTACTCGGCCAGCACCACGGCCTGGTTGTGCTCGGTGTCCTTGGCGCCGTACAGCAACGTCAGGGAGCCACGCTCACGCTCGAGCCGGCGCAGCGTCTCGACCGCGGGGTTCGCCTCGAGCTCGGCGCGGTAGCGGCTGGCGAACTCGGCGAAGCGCGCCGGGGCGTGGCCGAACCAGGTGCGCAGCTCGTCCGACGGCGCGACCTCCTTCAGCCAGAGGTCAAGATGAACGTCGGCCTTGGCAAGCCCGCGGGGCCACAGGCGGTCCACGAGAACCCGGGCGCCGTCGGCATCGCCCTGCCGGTCGTCGTAGATGCGAGCGATGGAGATTGCCATGTCACGTCCTTTCAGGGCCGGGCCGGTTTCACGTGAAACCGGCCAACGACTGTCCGTAACACATGGGAAGCGCACTACTCGCGGGGCGGCTTGCCGCTGCCGCTGCCGCTGCCGCTGCCGCTGCCGCTGCGACGATCGTGCCCGTGCGACGCGGCAGCAGCAAGCGCCGCCCACTCGGCAGGCCGATCCCGGGGTGCGCCTCCCCCACGCACCATCGGACTGCCCGGCCACAGGCGGCACCGGGCACGGCACTGACGGACTCGACGCGCTGGACATTCTCGGATGCGGGCGGCCGTGGAATTCTCGGATGCGGGCGGCCGTGGAATTGGAGAGGCTTCCCGTGTGGGCACCAGCACCGACGACTCGGTCGTTCCCGACACCACCACCTGCTGCATCGTGGGCTGTGGACCGGCAGGCGCGATGCTCGGGCTCATGCTCGCCCGGGCCGGCGTCGACGTCGTCGTGCTCGAAAAGCACGCGGACTTCTTCCGCGACTTCCGCGGCGACACCGTCCACGCCTCCACGCTCACCGTGCTCGATGAGCTCGGCCTGATCGACCGCTTCGCACGGGTTCCCCAGCAACGGACCACCGCCATTGCGGTGATGACCGACGACGGGACTACGACGATGGCCGACTTCACCGGCCTTCCAGGGAAGTACCCGTACATCACGATGGTCCCCCAGTGGGACTTCCTCGACTTCGTGACCGGGGAGGCATCGCGCTACCCGTCGTTCCGGCTACTGCGTAACGCGGAGGCCTACGGGCTCATCACGCAGGACGGCGCCGTCCGTGGCGTCCGGTATCGGGACGCCCGGGGCACCCACGAGCTCCGAGCCCTGCTCACGGTGGCGGCCGACGGCCGGAGCTCCGTGCTCCGGCGGGCCGCGGGCCTACCCGTCATCGAGCTCGGTGCGCCCATGGACGTGCTCTGGTACCGGCTGCCCAAGACGGCGTCCGACCCGCCTGGATCCTTCGCACGGCTCACACCCGGCCGGATCCTTCCGATGCTAGACCGCGGCACCTATTGGCAGGGCGCATACACGATGCCGAAGGGAAGCTTCGCCGAGCTCAAGGCTCGCGGGATCGACGCCCTCCACCAGGACCTCCGCCAGTGGCTACCGTTCATGGCCGACCGGGTCGAGAGCATCACCGACTGGGACGACGTCGGCTTCCTCGAGGTGCGGATGAACCGCCTGCGGCGATGGCACCGCCCCGGTTTCCTGTGCATCGGCGATGCCGCCCATGCCATGTCCCCCGTCGGCGGAGTGGGGATCAACATGGCCGTCCAGGACGCGGTCGCCGCGGCGAATGCGCTCATCGGGCCGCTGCTGGCGGGGCAGCTGACTGAGGACGACCTCCGGGCAGTCCAGCGCCGGCGCGAGTTCCCAACCCGGATGACCCAGCGCATGCAGCGCATCATGCAACGCGCCATGATCTCGCCGGCGCTGGAGGCAAGACACGCCGCACAGTTGCCCACCGCGGCGCGTGCCGCGCTTCGGGTGAGCCTCCTCCGACGACTTCTCTCCCGACTGATCGGGATCGGATTCCGCGCCGAGCACGTGAGGGACATTCGCCACGCCGCCTCGCCACACGCGCCAAAAAGCCGGCCGATCATCGGGCCGTCATGGCGCCGGTAATTCGGGTGCTGGGATGCAGAAAGGCCCCCACCGGTGGTGGGGGCCTTTCTGTTGATGGGTGTTCGGCGGTGTCCTACTCTCCCACACAGTCTCCCGTGCAGTACCATCGGCGCTGAGGGGCTTAGCTTCCGGGTTCG
>NZ_RXOZ01000015.1 GCF_003991205.1 Georgenia sp. SYP-B2076
CGAGTTCCCCCTGGACTCTGACGTGTGGATGGAGGTAGACAACGCAGACATCCTCACCTTCGACGCCCAAACCGGACGTCGAACCGACGTTGGCTCCACGTCGGTGTCGAACAACAAGTAGGCGCCGGCCGGCCCGCCGGCGCCGACCCGCGCGGCCGTCTCGACCATGTGCCGGTCCACGGTGTGGCGGTGCACCGCCGTGCGCTGGGGCCGGTTGCGCACCGCCCGCCACTCGGGGAACCACGTGGTCACGACGCCGGCGAGGTCCAGCGCCTCCCAGACCGGCACCTGCGCCTGCCCCTGGGCGAGCAGCTCGAGGAGCAGCGCGCGGGCCTCGGCCGGCCAGGGCTCGGGCACGGGCGCGGCGGCGGCCAGCGAGCTCAGCGTGACCGGGGAGAGCGGGAGCGCGGTCCGCGCCGCCGTCGCCGCGGCGCGCAGCGCCACGAGCGGGTCCGCCGCGGGGTCGACGCCGCCGGCCAGGACGAGCTCGCCGTCGTGCTCGAGGAGGCCCTCCCCCGCCGACGGCAGCCGCGGGGGCATCGCCCGGCCCCGCACCATGAAGGGGCGCAGCAGCCGGGGCCGGGGCTTCTCCACGGCCTGCCGGGCGCGGCGCACGGTCGCGTCCAGGGCGGCGGAGATCACGCGGGCGGCGCCGGCGATGGAGGCGAGCAGGTCGTCGGCGACGTCGGTCACGGGCCGGCCGGAGGGGCTCGTGCCGACCACGGCGCCCGTGCCCGTCGGGGAGAGGCCGAGGCGGTGCGCGACGTCGTCCTGCTCGGCGAGCAGCAGCGTGTTCGTGCGGCGCCCGGTGACCAGGGTCAGGGCGTCGCGGACGTCGAGGAGGTGCGTGTACGCCCTGTCGAGGTCGCCGTGCGGGCGGTCGGTCAGCCAGGTCGCGGTCAAGGCGCGGACGATGACGGCGTCGCGCAGGCCGCCGCGCGCCTCCTTCAGGTCCGGCTCGATGAGGTACGCCAGCTCCCCGGCGCGCTCGGCCCGCTCGGCGACGGAGTCGAGGAGCTCGGACAGGCGCCGGCGGGCGGCCGAGCGCCAGTCCGCGAGCACCGCCTGGGACGCGGCACCCGCCACCGCGCGGTCGCCCGCCACGGCGCGCACGTCCAGGAGCCCGACGGCGGCCGGGAGGTCCGTCGAGGCGACCTGGCGGCACTGGGCGAGGCTACGCACGGAGTGGTCGAGGTCGAGCTTGCCGTCCCAGATGGGGTACCAGAGCGCGTCGGCGAGGGCGCCCTGCTGCGCTGGGGTGAGCGAGCCGTCGTGGACGAGCAGCAGGTCGAGGTCGGACAGCGGGCCGCCGTCGCGGCGGCCGAGGCTGCCCACCGCCGTCAGCGCGACGCCGTGGTCGAGGTCGAGGCCGGTGCGCCGGCCGGCGTCCTCCCACAGGGCCACGAGCGCCGCGTCGGCGAGGTCCGCGAGGCCGCGACGGTACCGGGGCCCCGCGCCGGGCTGGCGAAGGTCGGGTGCCGGGAACGCGAGACGGGCCTGGCGCAGGAGCCCCACCGTGGTGGGGTCCGGCGCCAGGCCCGTCATCGGTGCCTCGTGGTCATGCCGGGACGGTCACAGGGCGTCGGGGCCGCGCTCACCGGTGCGCACCCGCACGATGTCCTCGACCGGGACGGTCCAGACCTTGCCGTCCCCGATCCGCCCGGAGTGGGCGGCGCCCACCACGGCGTCGACGACGGCGGGGACGTCGGCGTCGCCGACGACGATCTCCACACGGACCTTGGGCACGAGCTCGATGGTGTACTCGGCGCCGCGGTAGACCTCGGTGTGGCCGTGCTGGCGGCCGTAGCCGTTGGCCTCCGAGACGGTCATGCCGTGGACACCGGCGGCCTCGAGGGCCTTCTTCACGTCATCGAGCCGGTGGGGCTGGACGATTGCGGTCACGAGCTTCATGCCTTTACCTCCGTCGTGGTGCGCGCGGCACCGATGGTCGACTCCGCTGCGAACCTACCCGCCGTGATGCCCTCGTACGCACTCTCGCCGTGCTCGGACTGGTCGACGCCGACCGTCTCGGCCTCGTCGGAGACCCGCCAGCCCATGGCGGCCCGGAGCGCCAGGCCGATGATCGTGGTCATCACGCCCGAGAACACGACCGCGGCGAGGGCGATGATGACCTGGACGACGAGCTGGTTGACGCCACCGCCGTAGAGCAGCCCGGTGGAGGTGCCGAGGAAGCCGATGGAGACGGTGCCGACGAGGCCGCCGACCAGGTGGACACCGACGACGTCGAGGGAGTCGTCGTAGCCGAACCGGTACTTCAGGCCGACCGCCAGGGCGCACAGGGCGCCGGCGACGACGCCGAGGGCGATCGCGCCGACCGGGCTGAGGGCCCCCGCGGCGGGGGTGATGGCGACCAGCCCGGCGACGACGCCGGACGCCGCGCCGAGCGAGGTGGCGTGGCCGTCCCGGAGCTTCTCCGTGAGGAGCCAGCCGAGCATCGCCGCGCAGGTGGCGGTGGTGGTGTTGACCCACGCCAGGCCGGCGGTGCCGTTGGCGCCGAACGCCGAGCCCGCGTTGAAGCCGAACCAGCCGAACCACAGCAGGCCGGCGCCCAGCATCGTCAGCGTGAGGTTGTGCGGCCGCATCGGCACCGCGCCGAAGCCCTTGCGCTTGCCGATGATCAGGGCGAGCACCAGGCCGGCCATGCCGGCGTTGATGTGGACGACGGTGCCGCCCGCGAAGTCGATCGGCGCGGCGATGCCCCCGAACGGGCCGTCGGCGCTGAGCAGCCCCAGGTTCCAGACCATGTGGGCCATGGGGAAGTACACCAGGGTCGCCCAGATCGCGACGAAGACCATCCACGTGGAGAACTTCGTGCGGTCGGCGATCGCCCCGGAGATCAGGGCGACGGTGATGATCGCGAACGTCACCTGGAACGCGACGTCGATCACCACCGGGTAGTGGAAGGCGTTGAGCGCGAAGTCGCCGCCGGGCCCGTAGATGACGCCCGAGAGGCCGAACTTGTCGAGCGGGTTGCCGAACACGCCGCCGACGCTGGCGCCCCCGAAGGACATCGACCAGCCCCACAGCACGTAGATGACCCCGACCACGCCCATGGCGCCGAAGGACATCATCATCATGTTGAGCACGGACTTCGACCTGGACATGCCGCCGTAGAAGAGCGCCAGCCCGGGTGTCATGAGGAGCACGAGTGACGCTGAGGCCAGCATCCACGCAGTCGCACCGGTATCCATGGTTCCTCCCTCGCCAGCACCTGCGGCTGGACGGGTACCACGGTCCAGCCCGCACGTTTCGCCCCGCGCACAGGGACGTTTCAGGCGTGTGACGAAATTGCCCGGGGCGTGACGATCGTGTTGCGGCGCGGGAGTTCGCTCACCATGTGGGACGTCGGGGCCGGCGGGGCCTCAGGACAGCAGCGCGTCCACGAACTCCTCGGGCACGAACGGGGCGAGGTCGTCGGGGCCCTCCCCCAGGCCCACGAACTTCACCGGGACGCCGAGCTCGCGCTGGACGGCGACGACGATCCCGCCCTTGGCGGTGCCGTCGAGCTTGGTCAGGACGATGCCCGTCACGTCGACGACCTCGGCGAAGACCTGCGCCTGGCGCAGGCCGTTCTGCCCGGTCGTCGCGTCGAGGACGAGCAGCACCTCCCGGACGGGGGCCTGGCGGGACATCACCCGCTTGATCTTGCCCAGCTCGTCCATGAGGCCCGCCTTGTTCTGCAGCCGGCCCGCGGTGTCCACGAGGACGACGTCGGCGCCGGTCTCGCGTCCCTCCTTCACCGCGTCGAAGGCGACGGCGGCGGGGTCGGCGCCGTCGCGGTCCGAGCGGACGACGGGCACGCCCACCCGGGCGCCCCACGTCGAGAGCTGGTCGGCGGCGGCGGCGCGGAACGTGTCGGCGGCGCCGAGGACGACGTCGTGGTCCTCGGCGACGAGCAGGCGGGCGAGCTTGCCCACCGTGGTGGTCTTGCCGGTGCCGTTGACCCCGACGACGAGCACGGTGGCCGGGTGCGGCTCGCCGTCGTCGCCGATGGCAGGCTCGACGTGGAGCGTGCGGTCCAGGGTGGGGTCGACGAGCGCGAGGAGCTCCTTGCGCAGCACGTCCCGGACGGTCTCGGCGTCGGTGGTCCCGAGGATCCTGGTCTGCGTGCGGAGCGTGTCCATGAGCTCGGTGGTCGGGCCGATGCCGACGTCGGCGAGCAGGAGGGTCTCCTCGATCTCCTCCCAGTCGCTCTCGGCGAGGTCGCCGCGGGAGAGGATCGCGAGGAGGGTCTGCCCGAGCGTCCCGGCCCGGGCGAGGCGCGCGCGCAGGCGCTGGAGCCGGCCGGCGACCGGCTCCGGGCGCTCGAGGGTGGGCGCCGCGGGCGCGGGGGCCACCTCGGGCGCGGGTGCCGCCTCGGGCTCGAGGACGTCGGTGGCGGCGGCGCTGGCGCCGCCGGCCGGCGGCTGGTCGATCTCGAAGGGGCTCACGTCGGCCGGCGGCAGCGTGGCCGAGGACCCGCGGCTGCGCCGCCGCGCGCTGGTGAGGGCGACAGCCCCGACGATGCCGGCCACCACCACGAGGGCGACGACGGCGATGAGGATCCAGGTCAGCTCGGTCATGGGTCCCAGTGTGGTGCACCGGCGCGGCACGGGTCGACAGCGCCGGGCGGGTCCGGCGCCGGCGCGCCGGGCTCAGGTCAGCGGCGCGTGACCGCCCGGGCCTGCCGGCGGGCCTGCTCGATGGTCGAGCGGAGCTCCTCGGGGCGGGCGTACGCCGGCTCGTCCACCGGCTCGCCGAGGCTGAACAGGTCCGCGAGCGGCGCGTCGCGGACGTCGCCGGCGCGCCGGTCCTTCCTGCTCACCTTGAGCTCGTCAGAGCGCCACGCGTCCACGCTCTCGCGCCACCACGTCGACCACCCGGTGTCCGGGCGCCGCTCGGCGGCGAGCAGCAGCAGGACACCCGTCGCGCACAGCGCGGCGAGAAACATGAACACCAGAGCCCCCGTCATGGGCCCAGTATCGCGGCATCCGCGCCCGGCGCGCAGCGTGGTCCACCCGGGCGGGCCGGGCGCCGCGGTGAGGTTGCTCACCGCGGCTCCGCCGTCCGGCACGCGGGAGGGACGGGGCGGTCCCACCTGAGGCACCCGGCCACCCGAGGCGCGCGGCCTCCCGGGGCGGCCTCACCCGAGGCGCGCGGGCTCCTTCTCGAGCCGCTGGGAGATCACCGTGGTGACGCCGTCGCCGCGCATCGTGACGCCGTAGAGGGCGTCGGCGATCTCCATCGTGCGCTTCTGGTGGGTGATGACGATGAGCTGCGAGCTGGCGCGCAGCTCGGTGAAGATCTCCAGCAGCCGCCCGAGGTTGACGTCGTCGAGGGCGGCCTCGACCTCGTCCATGACGTAGAAGGGGCTGGGCCTGGCCTTGAAGATCGAGACGAGCAGGGCGACGGCCGTGAGGGACCGCTCCCCGCCGGACAGGAGGGAGAGGCGCTTGACCTTCTTGCCGGCGGGGCGGGCCTCGATCTCGATGCCGGTGGTGAGCATGTTGTCCGGGTCGGTGAGCAGGAGCTTCCCCTCGCCGCCGGGGAAGAGGCGGGGGAAGACGTCCTCGAACTGCGCCGCGGTGTCCGCGAAGGCCTCCGCGAAGGCGCGTTCGACGCGCTCGTCGACCTCCCGGACGATCTCCATGAGGTCGGCCCGGGACTTCTTCAGGTCCGCCAGCTGGTCGGTGAGGAACTTGTGGCGCTCGGCGAGGGCGGCGTGCTCCTCCAGGGCCAGCGGGTTGACCTTGCCGAGGCGGGCGAGGTCCCGCTCCGCCGCCTTGAGCCGCTTCTCCTGCTCGGCGCGCACGTAGGGCCGCGCCGCCGCGGCGTCCTCGCCGTCCGCAGCCTGGGGCACGGGCCGGTCGGGCCCGAACTCGTCGACCAGGACCCGGGCGTCCAGGCCCAGCTCGGCCACGGCCCGTTCCTCCAGCTGGGTGATCCGCAGCCGCTGCTCGGCGCGCGCCACCTCGTCGCGGTGCGCGACGTCCGTCAGGGCCGCGAGCTCGGCGCCGATCTCCTCGAGCTCGGCCCGCACCGCGGCCAGCTCCGTCTCCCGCTCTGCGCGCTCCGCCTCCGCGGCGGCGCGCTCGGCCGCGGCCTCGGCCACGGACCGCTCGATGGCGGCGCCGGCCCGCACGGCGCCCTCGCGCACCTCGGCGGCGACCCGGGCCTGGGCGGCGCGGCGGGCCTCCTTCTCGGCGGCCCGGCGGCGGGCCTCCCGCTCGGCCCGCGCCGCGGCGGCCAGGGACGCGGCGCGCCCGGACAGCGCCGTGGCCCGCTCCTCCGCGGTGCGGACCGCGAGCCGGGCGTCCGTCTCCGCGGTGCGCGCCGCGCGCGCCACCTCCGTGGCGCGGTCCCGCGCCTGCGTCGCGCCCGCCAGGTCGTCCTCGGCCTGCGCCGGCTCCCGCTCGGCGACCGCCAGCCACTCGGTCAGGGCGGCCAGCTCGGCGGCGTGGTCGGTGGTCTCGGTCTCGGCCCGCTCGATCGCGGGGCGGGTGCGCTCCACCTCGGCGTGCGCGCCCCGCAGGGACGAGCCCAGCCGGGCGAGCCGCTCGGCGACCGCGGTCATGCGGGCGTCGGAGGCGTGCAGGTCGTCCAGGGTGGCGCGGACCCGCTCCTGCGCCTCCCTGGCCCGCTCGCGGGCGGGCCCGAGCGCGAAGCGCGCCTGCTCGCGGCGGGCCGCGGCGGCGTCGGCCTCGCCGGCCGCCTCCTCGTGGGCCGCGTGCAGCTCGAGGACGCTCGGCGCACCCGGGGCCCCGCCGTGGGCGGCCACGGCAGAGAGCAGGTCGCCCACGCGGGTGACGGCCGTCAGGTCCGGCGCCTCGTCGAGCACCCGGCGGGCGGCGGCGAGGTCCTCGACGACGACTGTGCCGCCCAGGAGCCGGTCGATGGCCGCGCGCACCGCGGGGTCGGCGACCCTGACGAGGTCGGCCGCCCACCGGGCGCCCGCGGGGGCAGGGCCGGGGGCCTGCGCCGGGGCGGGCGCCCCGGCCACCACGAGGCGCACCTGGCCGGCGTCGTCCTCGCGGGCCGTGCGCACGACCCGGGCGGCGACGTCGGTCGACGCGACGACGGCGGCGTCCGCGAACGGCCCGAGCGCGGCCGCGACGGCATTCTCGTACCCGGCCTCGACACCGATCTGCTCGGGCACCGCGCCGAGGAGGCCACCCAGCCCGGACTCGAGGAGCGCGCCGGTGCCGTCCTTGCGGCGCATCGAGAGCGCGAGCGTGTCGCGGCGGGCGGACCAGGTGGCCCGCTCGGCCTCGGCGGCCCGCTCGGCCTCGACGAGGGCCGTGACGTCCGCCTCGGCCGCCTCCAGGTCGGCGGTGGCGGCCTCGTGCGCGTCGTCGAGGCCCTCCTCACCGTCCTCGACACCGGCGACCTGCTGCTCCAGGGCCGTGAACTCGGCCTCGGCGACCCGCGCGCGTTCCTGCGCGGCGGTGAGGCCCTCGCGCAGCCGGCCGAGCTCGGCCTCAGCGGCCTCCAGGCGGGAGCGGCGCGCCGCGACCTGACCGGTCAGGCGGGCGAGCCCCTCGCGCCGGTCGGCCACGCCGCGGTGCACGGTGGCCAGCGCCCGTTCCGCGTCCCGCTCGGCGTTCTCCGCCGCGGTGCGCGCGGCGACGGCGGCGGCCAGGGACTCCCGCGCCGCGGCGAGCTCGGCCTGGAGGGCCTCCTCCTGCTCGCGCACGGCGGCGGCCCTCGCCTCCAGCTCCTCCGGGTCGCGCCCGCCCGCAGGCTCCGCCGCGGGGACGGCGAGCAGCCGGCACCGTTCGGCGGCGACGTCGCCGAGGGCCCGCAGCCGCTCGCCGAGCCCGGAGAGCCGGAACCAGACGTCGGTGGCCCGGCCCAGGCGGGGCGCGGCGGCGACGGCGGCCTGCTCCAGCGCCGCGAGGCGGTCCCGGACCTCGTGCTGGGCGGCCTCGACCTGCGCGCGGCGGGCGCGCAGCGCCGTCTCGTCGGCGACCTCGCGGGCCAGGGTCGCGCTGAGCTGGACCAGGTCGTCGGCGAGGAGGCGGGCGCGCGCGTCACGCAGGTCGGCCTGGACCACCTGGGCGCGGCGGGCGACGTCGGCCTGGCGGGCCAGCGGCCCGAGCTGGCGCCGGATCTCGGCCGCCAGGTCGGTCACCCGGGCCAGGTTCGCCTGCATCGCGTCGAGCTTGCGCAGCGCCTTCTCCTTGCGGCGGCGGTGCTTGAGCACGCCGGCGGCCTCCTCGATGAAGCCGCGCCGCTCCTCGGCGGTGGCCTGGAGGACGGAGTCGAGCCGCCCCTGGCCCACGATGACGTGCATCTCCTTGCCCATGCCGGTGTCGGAGAGCAGCTCCTGGATGTCGAGGAGCCGGCAGGGGGTGCCGTTGATCGCGTACTCCGACCCGCCCGCGCGGAACAGGGTGCGGGAGATGGTCACCTCGGCGTACTCGATGGGCAGCAGCCCGTCGGCGTTGTCGATGGTCAGGGACACCTCGGCGCGGCCGAGCGGCGCGCGCGAGGACGTGCCGGCGAAGATCACGTCCGCCATCGACCCGCCGCGCAGGGTCTTGGCGCCCTGCTCCCCCATGACCCAGGACAGGGCGTCGACGACGTTGGACTTCCCGGAGCCGTTCGGGCCCACCACGGCGGTGATCCCCGGCTCGAGGTGCAGCGTCGTCGCGGACGCGAAGGACTTGAACCCTCGCAGCGTCAACGTCTTCAGGTGCACGGTCCGCAGCATATGGGCACGGGGGGACATCGACCGTTTTCCGGTTCCCTCCCCCGCGGCGGCGCCACTCACAGCCGACCAGCACCGGCACCGGTCGGCGGACGGGACTGGACGTGCTCGTCGAGCCCGCCGTCGCCCCCCTCTCCGGACAGAACAGACCGCGAGGCCCGGTTCGAGCCGGGCCTCGCGGTCTGTGGTGGGGATCAGACGAACACGTCGTACAGCGCCAGGCTGCCGACCGCGAAGATCGCGAGGGCGGAGATCACCAGCAGCACCATGAAGCCGTTGCCGTCCTTGACACGCGGATCGGTCTGCGTGCGGGACAGGTACAGCGTCGCCACGGCGACACCCATGAGGAACAGGGCGTTGAGAATGCCGGCGAGGACCACCAGCGCCAGCGGGGAGTTGGCGAGGACGCCGAGGGTGCCCCACGTGATCGGCAGGATGATCATGATGACGCGCATCCACTTGTCGCGCACGACCATGTCCATCCAGTCGAACGCGCCGAAGACCGACAGCGTGTTGGCGACCTGGCGGCCCAGGCTCGGCACGTTGGCGATGATCGTCTTGAACAACGCCACACCGGCTCCGAAGAGGAACAGGGTGCCGCCCCACTGCCCGACCGTGGTCGAGAAGATGCCGGAGATGACCTCCATGACCTGGGTGCCCTCGGGCTCCAGGCCCTGGGGGTTCAGGACCGAGGCCCCGAGCATGTAGAAGGCCGCGGTGGAGATGGTGTAGATGCACCACGACACCCAGGCGTCCAGCTTCATGACCTTGATCCAGCCGCGGGCCCGGCTCACCCAGCCCTCCGAGCCGTCGTTCGGGCCGGTCCACGCCGCGTAGCCCTTCTCGACGACCCAGTAGGTGTAGGCCGTGATCTCACCGGCGCCGACGCCGGTCATGCCGAACATCGCCAGGGCGATGCCCATGGCCCCGGCGGCGATCTGGAAGCGCAGCCCGTCCGCGATGTCGGCGCCGCTCCAGGCGAACTCGGTGTACTGGACCATGAAGACCACGGCGACCGCGAACAGGGTGACCAGCAGGACAAGGAACGTGGAGATGTTCTCCACCAGCTCGTAGCGGTTCGCGAGGTGGATGCCGATCGCGACCACCACGAGGATCGCGACCCACACACCGATGGACAGCACCGAGAACGGGTCACCCCCGATCGGGAGCAGCATCGAGAACGCCAGCGCAGCGCCACTGATGACGCCCGCCTGGCCGATCAGGAACTGCAGGAACATGAGCAGCACCAGCCAGGCCATCCAACCGCGGCCCAAGAACTTCGGCGGCACGTCGTTGTAGCCGGTGATGGCCGGCTTGCCGGTGGAGATGGACCAGCGGGCCAGCTCGACCTGCACCCACACCTTGACGAAGGTCGAGACGAGGATGAGCCAGAACAGCATGAAGCCGACCTTGGCGCCCAGCGCGGTGGCGGTCAGCAGCTCGCCGGACCCCACGACCGCGGCACTGGTGATCATGCCCGGGCCGAGGAACTTCAGGCTGCCGCGCAGGGTGCTCGGAGGCTGCTGGATCTTGGCCGGGTCCAGCACATAGGGATCCAGGCCCCTGTCCAAGGTCGTTTTGCGTTCAACAGTTTGCGCAGTCACGGTTGATTCCTCTTCACCTTCAGGCTTCGTCGCCCCGAGTGGGATGCTCGCGGTCAGTGCCGCTCAGCTCCGCGCCCCCGGACAGGGAACGCTCTTCAGAAAACGGCCTGGGCAGGATAGGCACCGTCGCGGACGTTTCGACGAACTGTTGCAGGTTGTTGCATCGGTGATGCTCGCCGTCGCTGGGAGACAGGCGCGACATTGCGCTACCGCGGGCGCGCGCCACCGCCGCGCCCGCAGTCGGCCTGGCAGGGGATCGCCCCCGTGCCAGGTGTCGTGCCGGTCGAGCTGGTCTCGGGCGGTCCGCGGACGCCGTCGTGCCGCTGACCGGCTGCGGGCCTACCCGACCGGGGGCGAGCCCACGCGGGATCAACCACTCCGCCCACGACCTTGACGCGGACGCCATCCTGGACGCCGCGGCCCGCGCCCGGCCGCTGTGGCCGGACATGGGCGGCGCGGACACGTCCTGACGGCGAGGGTCAGACGGCCGGGAACCAGAGCCCGATCTCGCGGGCCGCGGACTCGGGCGAGTCCGAGCCGTGCACGAGGTTCTGCACAACGGCGGTGCCCCAGTCGCGGCCGAGGTCGCCGCGGATCGTGCCGGGCGCGGCCGCCGTGGGTTCCGTGGTGCCGGCCATGGAGCGGAAGCCCTCGATGACGCGCTGGCCCTCGAGGACGGCGGCGACGACGGGCCCGGACATCATGAAGTCGACCAGCGGCTGGAAGAAGGGCTTTCCCTCGTGCTCGGCGTAGTGCTGGGCGAGGAGGTCGGTGTCCGCGGTACGCAGCTCGAGGGCGACGAGCCGGTAGCCCTTCGCCTCGATGCGCCGCAGGACCTCACCGGTGAGGTTACGGGCGACGGCGTCGGGCTTGACGAGGACGAGGGTGCGCTCGGTGGCGGCAGAAGAAGTCACGTCGAGGCAGACTACCGGCCCCGCCCGCCCCCCATGCCGCCGACAGGTCAAGTCCTCGCAGCGCGGCGGGGGGCGGCCCCGTCAGGAGACGACCGCTCACGACCCAGCACTGCGAGGAGATGACCGGTCACGGCCCGGCAGCGCGAGGAGATGACCGCTCACGACCAGGCTATGCGAGGACTTGACCTGTCACGCCCTCAACGGGGGGCGGGTCAGGGCGAGCCCGTCGAGCTGCGGTGGTGCTCGACCTCGGCGAGGTAGCGCTCCTGGCGTTCGACGTCGATGCGCCCGCCCACCCGCATCGCGGCGATCCACAGGATCGCGAAGATGGCGCCCACGGCGTACATCATGGGCACGACCGCCCCGGAGGCGATGAGCAGCACCTGGACGGCGGAGCCGATGATGTAGCCGACGGGGCCCCGGCGCAGCAGGGCGGCCGCGAGCGCACAGAGCACCATCGCGCCCCCGCCGACGCCCCACACCACGCCGAGGTCGGCCAGGCGCAGGCCGTGCCCGACGAGGGTGGCGAAGAGGATGATGAGGATCTCGCTGACCAGGACGGACATGGCGAACATCACTCGCGCCGAGCCCGGGCGGCGCGGCGCCCCCGCCCCGTCGTCCGTCCGCGGTGCGGACCCGCCGTGGCCGGGCCCCCGGGAGGGCGCGCGGTCGCCGGCGTCTGGTGCGGGAGGTGTGGTGCTCACGCCCGCCAGGCTAACCGCTCGGCGCGGGCTACTCCTCGCCGAAGCCCTCGTCGACCGCCCTGGCCACCGCGTCCAAAGCCACCTCGGCCTGCTCGCCTCCCGCGCGCACCCGCATCTGGTCGCCCATCTCGAGCCCGAGACCCATGAGGGCGAGCACGCTGGTGGCGTCGACGTCGTTGACGGTCACCTCGGCGTCGAAGCCGGAGACGAGCCGGGCCAGCAGCGCCGCGGGCCGGGCGTGCAGGCCCACCTTGTTCCGCAGCGTGAGGACGCGGGCGACGACCTCGCCCTCGGAGCGGTTGCCCGCCCCGCCCGCGGTGGCCGTGGCCGTGGCACTGCTCGCCGCCCCCGCGCCACCGTGCTCGCCGCCGTTCTGGCCGGCGCCGCCCTGGCCGGCGCCGAAGCTCCGCGCGGCCTCCGCGACGGTCCGGGCCACCGCGCGGACGTCGGCGCCCCCCTGGGCGGCGACCGCCCCCGCGACAGCGCCCTCGACGAGCGGCCCGTCGGCGAGGACGACGACGTCGCGCCGGTCGTCGTCGAGCATCTCGAGGACGGACTCGGCCGTCATCGTGGCCGAGCCGAGGTCGGTGAGCACCACCACCCCCGAGACCGACGGCTCGCCGAGCAGCGCGGTGACGGCCGCCTCGACCTTCTCGAAGCTGGTGCCCACACCGCCGCCGTCGGTGCCGCCGGCGGCGCGCAGCAGCACGTCCGGCGCCATCTGGGCCGCCACCTCCACCACGCCGTCGGCGAGGCGGGCGGAGTGGGAGACGATGACCAGTCCGGCGCGCGCCGCCCCCGCGCCGGTCCCGTCGGCAGCGCCAGGCGCGCCGGCGGGGCCGGGCGGGGCGCTCACGCCGCCGCCTCGGCCGCCTCGGCCGCGGCCACGAGGAGCAGCGCCGAGGACTCCGCGCCCGGGTCGCGGTGGCCGGCCGACCGCT
Organism: Georgenia sp. SYP-B2076; assembly: GCF_003991205.1. Classification (GTDB taxonomy): domain Bacteria; phylum Actinomycetota; class Actinomycetes; order Actinomycetales; family Actinomycetaceae; genus Georgenia. The sequence goes on from NZ_RXOZ01000015.1 coordinate 12,874, forward strand.
CCCCGAGGTAGCTGGCGCGCCCCTTGGTCGCCGTCATCGGGATGGTCGCCTCGGAGCCGGCGACGGCCGCGTCGGCGGCCGCCCGCAGGGCCTCCACCGCGCTGCGACCCGCCTCGGCCGCCTCGCGGGCCGCGGCCGCCGCCGGGGTCCACGCGTCGACCATCGTCTTCTCACCGGGCTCGGCCTTGCCCCGGGCCTTGATGCCCTGCAGCCCGGCCTCCAGGACCGCGGCGACCCCGGCGGCGTCCAGCTCGCCGTCGGCGGCCTTCGCCCCCCGCAGGAACGCCGTGCCGTACAACGGTCCCGCCGCGCCGCCGACCGTCGACATCAGCGTGGTGGCGACGGTCTTGAGCACCTCCCCCGCGTCGGCCGGGCGCGCGCCCGCCAGCTTGGCCGCCACTGCGGTGAACCCCCGGTCGAGGTTCTCGCCGTGGTCACCGTCCCCGATGGCGCGGTCGAGCTCGATCAGCTCGATCCGGTGGTCGGAGACCACCTTGACCGCCCTCGTCATCCAGTCCAGCGCCCAGTCGGTCCCCAGCGTGGTGCCCATGCGTTGTGTTCTCCCTTGTTCTTCCCGGTCCGCGGACCGGCTCAGACGCCCCACCGCAGCGCGGGCGTGTGGACGGGCGCGTCCCACAGCGCGGTGAGGGACTCGTCCAGGCGCAGCACCGTGATGGAGGCGCCCTGCATCTCCAGCGCGGTGATGTAGTTGCCGACCAGCGAGCGGCCCACGGTGATCCCCCGTCCGTCGAGGACCTCCCGGGCGTGGTTGTAGACGATGTACAGCTCCGACAGGGGCGTGCCGCCCATGCCGTTGACGAAGAGCAGCACCTGCTCGCCGCTGCCCACGCCCAGGTCGTGCAGCACCGGGTCGAGCAGCTGGTCGGTGATCTCGTCGGCCGTGGCCATCGGGATGCGGTGGCGGCCGGGCTCGCCGTGGATGCCGATGCCGATCTCGATCTCGTCCTCGGCCAGGTCGAAGGAGGGCTTGCCCGCGTGCGGGACCGTGCAGGCGCTCAGCGCGACCCCCATGGAGCGCACGTTGCCGATCACCTGCTGCGCGACGGCCGTCACGGCCGCGAGGTCGTCGCCGCGCTCGGCCGCCGCCCCGGCGATCTTCTCCACCAGCACCGTGCCGCCCACCCCGCGCCGTCCCGCGGTGTACAGGGAGTCCTCCACGGCGACGTCGTCGTTGACGACCACCGCGGAGACCTCGATGTCCTCCGCCTCGGCGAGCTCGGCGGCCGTCTCGAAGTTGAGCACGTCCCCGGTGTAGTTCTTCACGATGTGCAGGACGCCCGCGCCGCCGTCGGCGGCCTTCGTGGCCTCGAGGATCGGGTCGGGCGTCGGGGACGTGAACACGGCACCGGGGACGGCCGCGCCCAGCATGCCGACGCCCACGTACCCGGCGTGCAGGGGCTCGTGCCCGCTGCCGCCGCCGGAGACCAGGCCGACCTTGCCCTGCTCCGCGCCGCCGGCGCGGCTGACGAACATCGGGTCCTCGCTCACCCGGACGAGGTCGGGGTACGCGAGGCCGAAGCCGCGCAGGGACTCCCGCACGACGTTCTGCGGGTCGTTGATGAGCTTCTTCACGACGTGCTCCTTTGCGTGGTCGCGGCCGGCCCGCTCAGGGCCACGGTCCCCATCCTGGCCCCTCCCACCCACATGCGGCTACGTGTTCCGTGACCAGAGCGCCGAATCCGTCGCCGCAGGTCGGCGACCTGGTCACGGAACGCAGCCGGGGCGGGGCGCCTCAGGAGCGGCCCATCAGCGCCCGCACCTCCGCGGCCAGGATCACCGACCCAGCCACCAGCACGCCGGTGGTGGTCACCACCTCATCCGGGTCGCGCTCCGCGAGCGTGACGGCCCGGTCGATGGCGTCGTCGAGGCGCTCGGCCACGTGCACGCGGTCCTCGCCGAAGACGTCGACGGCGACCTCCGCCAGCTCCTCGACGTCCATGGCCCGGTCCGTCGTCGCCCGGGTGACGACGATCTCGGCCAGCAGCGGCTCCAGGCCGGAGAGGATGCCCTCGACGTCCTTGTCCGCCATGATCCCGACGACACCGACGAGGTGGGAGAAGCCGAACGCCTCCTCCACCGCCGCCCGCAGCGCGTCGATGCCGGCGGGGTTGTGCGCAGCGTCCACGAGGATCGTGGGGCTGCGGCGCACGACCTCGAGGCGGCCGGGCGAGTCCACGTTGGCGAACGCCTGCTCGACGACGCCGCCGTCCAGGGCGCCGCCGCCGAAGAAGGCCTCCACGGCCGCGAGCGCGAGCAGGGCGTTGTGGGCCTGGTGCACGCCGTGCAGGGGCAGGAACACGTCGGCGTAGACGCCCGCGGCGGTGCGCAGGGTGAGCATCTGCCCGCCCACGCCGAGCTGGCGGTCGAGGATCGCGAGGTCGTCGCCGTCGCGCAGCAGCCGCGCGCCGTGCTGGGCGGCCGCGGACATGATGATCCCGGCGACGTCCTCCTCCTGCTCGGCGGAGACCACGGTGGAGCCGTCCGTGATGATGCCGACCTTCTCGTTCGCGATCTGCGTGAGCTCGTAGCCCAGCCAGCGCTCGTGGTCGCGGTCGATCCGGGTGAGCACCTCCACGGTGCCGTCGGCGACGTTGGTCGCGTCCCAGCGGCCGCCCATCCCCACCTCGACGACGGCGACGTCGACGGGGGCGTCGGCGAACGCGGCGTAGGCCATGACGGTGAAGACCTCGAAGAAGCTCAGCCTGGGCTTGCCCTCCGCCTGCGAGCGCTCGTCCACCATGGCGATGTAGGGGGCGACGTCCTGCCAGGTGGCGACGAACGCCTCGGGGGCGATCGGGTCGCCGTCCAGGGCGATGCGCTCACGGACCGTGTGCAGGTGCGGGGAGGTGAAGCGCCCGGTGTGCAGGCCCTTCTCCCGCAGCAGCCGCTCGATCATGCGGGCCGTGGAGGTCTTCCCGTTCGTGCCCGTCAGGTGGACGACGGGGTAGGCGCGGTGCGGCGCGCCGAGCAGGTCGAGCACGGCCTCGACCCGTTCGAGGCTGGGCTGGACGTCGTGCTCGGGCGCGCGGGTGAGGATGTCGAGGTAGATCTGCCGGACCTCCTCCTCGGCCTTGGCGTGCGCGACGGCGGCGGCGTGGCTCTCCTCGCCGGGTGCGTCGTCCTCGCCGCGGACCTCGTCGGCGACGCGCGGGTCGGGACCGGCGATGAGCGCGGAGGACAGCAGGGCGCGCAGGCCCGTCTCCGCCTCCTCCCGCTCGTCCTCGGCCGCCTCGGCGGCGGCGTCGGCCGCGTCCGCGGCGGCGCCCTCGGGGGCGTCGGCGGCGGCCATGAGAGCCTCGATCCGCTCCCGGGCCTCGCGCTCGGCCTCCTCGGGGTTGCGGTGCCCGTCCCCGGTGTGCTCGCTCATCACGCCTCCATCTTCGCGACCGTGGCCCGGGGCCCGTCCACCGCGCCGGGCGCGACGCTCAGCTCGAGCGCGAGGGTCTCGCTCGCGATGAGGTCGCGGTGGGTCTGGACCGCGGCCACCTTGTCCGCCGGGACCACGAGGTCGAGGCGGATGCGGTCGGCCACGTACAGCCCGGCCGCCTTGCGCTCGTCCTGGACGGCGCGGACGACGTCACGGGCGTAGCCCTCGGCGGCGAGCTCGTCGTCGACGGCGATGTCCAGGACCACGAACCCGCCGCCGGGCAGCACGGCGGCCACGCTGGTCCCGCCCTCCCGGTCCTCGACCTCGGTGGTGAGGGTGAACTCGCCCTCCCGCAGCTCGATGCCGTCGACGAGGACGCCCAGGGCGCCGTCGCCGCCGTCCTGCTGCTCCCAGAAGCCCTCGCGGGCCGCCTTGATCGCGCGCTGGACGTCCTTGCCGAGGCGGGGGCCGGCCGCGCGGGCGTTGACGGTGAGCCGGGTGACGACGCCGAACTGCTCGGCGGCGCCGTCGGCCAGGGCGCGCACGTCGACGGCCTTGACGTTGACCTCCGCGGCGACCAGGTCGGCGAACGGGCGCAGCGCGTCCGGGGCGTCGACCACGACGGTGAGGGTGCGCAGCGGCTGGCGCACCCGCTGGGAGCTCGCCTTGCGCAGGCCCAGGGTTGCGGAGACGACGTCGCGGACCTGGTCCATCGCCGCGACGAGCGCGTCGGCCGCCACCGTCTCCGGCAGCTCGGGCCAGTCGGTCAGGTGGACGCTGCGCCCGCCCGTCAGGCCGCGCCAGATCTCCTCGCTCACCAGCGGCGCGAGCGGCGCCATGACGCGGGTGAGGACCTCCAGGGCGGTGTAGAGGGTGTTGAACGCGCCGGTGTCCTCGGCCCAGAACCGGTCGCGGGAGGTGCGCACGTACCAGTTGGTCAGCACGTCCAGGTGGTCGCGGACGGACTGGACGGCGCCGGGCACGTCGTACGTCTCGAGCTGGTGGCGCACCGTGGCGGCCAGGTCGCGGGTGCGGGCGAGCAGGTAGCGGTCCATGACGTGCAGGCCGGCCACCTCCGCGGCGTCGTCCATGGCGACCGGCCGGGCGAGGTAGCCCCGGCCGCCGTCCAGGGTGCCGGAGTACAGCGCGAAGAAGTACCAGGTGTTCCACAGCGGCAGGAGGACCTGGCGGACGTTCTCCCGGATGCCCTCCTCGGTCACGATGAGGTTCCCGCCGCGCACCACGGGCGAGCCCATGAGGAACAGGCGCATGGCGTCCGCGCCGTCGCGGTCGAAGACCTCGTTGACGTCAGGGTAGTTGCGCAGCGACTTGCTCATCTTGCGCCCGTCGGAGCCGAGCACGATGCCGTGGGAGACGGCGGTGTGGAACGCGGGCCGGTCGAACAGGGCGGTGGCGAGCACGTGCAGCAGGTAGAACCAGCCGCGGGTCTGCCCGATGTACTCCACGATGAAGTCGCCCGGGTAGTGGTGGTCGAACCACTCACGGTTCTCGAACGGGTAGTGCACCTGCGCGTAGGGCATGGACCCGGAGTCGAACCACACGTCGAGGATGTCCGGGATGCGTCGCATGGTGGACGCGCCCGTCGGGTCGTCCGGGTTGGGGCGGGTCAGCTCGTCGATGTAGGGGCGGTGCAGGTTCGGCTCGCCGTCGGGCCCGACCGGCAGGCGGCCGAAGTCGGCCTCGAGCTCGGCGAGGGAGCCGTAGACGTCGGTGCGCGGGTGCGCCGGGTCGTCCGAGACCCACACCGGGATGGGGGTGCCCCAGTACCGGTTGCGGGAGATGGACCAGTCGCGGGCGCCGGCGAGCCAGTGGCCGAACTGGCCGTCCTTGATGTGCTCGGGGACCCAGGTGATGTCCTGGTTGAGCTCGACCATGCGGTCGCGGAACTCGGTGACACGCACGAACCAGCTCGTCACCGCCTTGTAGATCAGCGGCTGGCGGCAGCGCCAGCAGTGCGGGTAGGAGTGGTCGTAGGTCTCCTGGCGCACCAGCACTGCACGCTCGGCCTCGGGGCGGCGGGCCAGCGGGCCCGAGCCGTGCTTGAGGTCGGCGATGATCGCCTTGTTCGCCTCGAACACCTGCGTCCCGGCGTAGTCGGGCACCTCGGTGGTGAACGCGCCGCCGGCGTCCACGGGGACCACGGTGCCGATGTCGTTGGCCTGGCACACGGCCATGTCGTCCTCACCGAAGGCCGGCGCCTGATGGACCAGGCCGGTGCCGTCCTCGGTGGTGACGTAGTCGGCGGCCACCACCTGCCAGGCGTTCGGGCCCGGCGCCTCGGTGTCGGGGCGGCCGACGAAGTAGTCGAAGATCGGGGCGTAGCGGCGGCCCACGAGCTCCGTCCCGCCCAGGCGCGCGAGGACCTCGGGCTCCTCGCCGAGCTCGCGGGCGTAGGCGTGCAGGCGCGCCGCCGCGAGGATGACCTTCTGCCCTGCCAGGGCACCCTCGCCGGGCGCGACCACGACGTACTCGATGTCGGGGCCGACGGCGACGGCCAGGTTCGACGGCAGGGTCCAGGGCGTCGTCGTCCAGATCAGCGCGAGCTCGCCCGTCTCCAGGCGCACGCCGACGGTGACGGAGGGGTCCTGGCGCATCTGGTAGACGTCGTCGTCCATGCGCAGCTCGTGGTTGGACAGCGGGGTCTGGTCGTTCCAGCAGTACGGCAGCACCCGGTAGCCCTCGTAGGCCAGGCCCTTGTCGTAGAGCTGCTTGAAGGCCCAGATGACCGACTCCATGAAGGTGGGGTCGAGGGTCTTGTAGTCGTGGTCGAAGTCGACCCAGCGGGCCTGGCGGGTGACGTAGTCGCGCCACTCCTGGGTGTAGCGCAGCACCGAGTCGCGGCAGGCCTTGTTGAAGGCCTCGATGCCCATCTCGTCGATCTGCGACTTGTCGGTGATGCCCAGGATCCGCTCGGCCTCGAGCTCGGCGGGCAGTCCGTGGGTGTCCCACCCGAAGCGGCGCTCCACGCGGTGGCCCAGCTGCGTCTGGAAACGGCCGACGACGTCCTTGACGTACCCGGTGAGCAGGTGGCCGTAGTGCGGCAGGCCGTTGGCGAACGGGGGGCCGTCGTAGAAGACGAACTCGTTCTCGCCGTTCTCGCCGGCGGGCCGGTTGTCGATCGAGGCCTGGAAGGTGCTGTCACGCTCCCAGTAGGCCAGCACCTCCCCCTCGAGCGCGGGGAAGCTCGGCGAGGCGTCCACCTCGGCGCCGGGTCGGTGCAGGGGGTAGCGCGGCTGGTCAGGCAATGGTGCTCCTCGGTCGGTGCGGCGGTGCGTGCACTACGTGCGAGGACGACCCTGCTGCGCGGACGGGCCGCGCGGCGCGGTGCCGCGGTACCACCTCGCTTGCCGCGCCACCCGTGCCAGGCACGGCGGGCGTGACCGCTCGAGCGGCTGTGACGGGCCTACCCGTCCGGTTCTACTGGGGGCCCGGGGAGCCGTGCCCTGTTCTTCCGGAGGCTCGCCGGTGATGGCCGGGTCGACGCCTGTGCGAGCAGTCTAGCGCCGCGCGCGCCCCACCCGCGCAGGCGCCGGCACCGTCCCGCCCAGCAGCGCGCCGGCGTCGAGGCCCCGCAGCGAGGCGTCGAGCACCAGGACCAGGTGCGCCGTCGCCATGGCCTGGCCCCGGCGCCGGAGGGCGTCCGAGATCTGGAGCAGGCAGCCGGGGTTGGAGGTCACGAGGAGCTCGGCGTCGGTCCGGGCCACGTTCGCGGCCTTGCGGTCCCCGAGCTCGCGCGCCGGCTCGGGCAGGAGCAGGTTGTACACCCCGGCAGAGCCGCAGCACAGGTCGCCCTCGGCGATCTCCTTGATCCGCAGGCCGGGGATCGCCCGGAGCAGCTCGCGCGGCTGGGAGCGGACCTGCTGGGCGTGGGCCAGGTGGCACGCGTCGTGGTAGGCGACGGTGACGGGCAGCGGGTGCCGGCGCGCACGTGGCCCGAGCTCGACGAGCACCTCGGAGATGTCGCGCACCTTCTCGGCGAACGCGCGGGCGCGCCCGGCGTAGTCCGGGTCGTCGGCCAGGAGGTGGGCGTAGTCCTTCATCGTGGAGCCGCACCCGGCAGAGTTGACGACGACCCGCTCGACGCCGGCGCCCGCGAACGCGTCGATCAGCGCCCGCGCGTACGCCAGCCCCTCCTCCTCGCGTCCGGAGTGCACGGACAACGCGCCGCAGCAGCCCTGCGTGGGCGGGGTGACGACGTCGCAGCCCTCCATGTTGAGCACCCGCACGGTGGCGGCGTTGACGCCGGGGTAGAACTCGCGCTGGACGCAGCCGAGGAGCAGCCCGACCGTCATGCGCCGGGGTCCGCGCGCGGGCACGACCTCCGGGATGCGCACCCGGCGCTGGACCGGCGGCGCGATCGCCGCCATCGTCGCGAGGGTCGGCGAGATCCTCTCCAGCACCCCGGAGCGGCGCACCAGCGCGCTCAGGCCGCTGCGCTGGTACAGCGCCAGCGGCCCGCGGAGGAGCCGCAGGCGGCCGGGGTGCGGGAACAGCGCGAAGATCCCCTCTCGCAGCAGGCGGTCGGTCCGGGGGCGGTGGTGGGAGCCGCGCCGCTCGACCTGCTGTCGGGTGGCCTCGATGAGCTTGTCGTACTGCACGCCGGACGGGCACACGGTGACGCACGCCATGCAGCCCAGGCACCGGTCGATGTGGGTGACCATCGAGCTGCTCATCGGCTCGCCCTCGAGGCCCTCCTTCATCAGGTAGATGCGCCCGCGGGGGGAGTCCATCTCCTCGCCCCACAGGGTGTAGGTGGGGCAGGCGGGCAGGCAGAAGCCGCAGTGCACGCAGTCGTCGACGAGGTCCCGCGAGGGCGGGTGGTGGTCGTCGAACGCGGCGAGCGCGAGCGCGTCGGGCAGCGTCGTGCCCGCCTGGGCCGGCTCGTGGTCGCCCATCGCGCCGCGGGTCGCGTCGACGCTCATCAGATCCCTCCCACGAATCTACCGGGCGCCAGGGCGCGGCCGGGGTCGAGCTGCTCCTTGATGCTGCGCATGAGGTCCAGGCCGGGCACCGGGCCCCAGGCGTCCAGCCCCGCCCGGAGCTCGCGGGAGGCGCGGAGGACGACGACGGTCCCCTCGCGCGGCGTGGGGGCCGCGGCCCGCAGGTCCGCCACGACGCGCCCCAGCTCCTCCGGCCCGGGCACGGTGATCCCGGCGTGCAGGGCGCCCATGGCGCTGCCGCGCAGGGCGACCCCCGCGCCGTGGCGCTCCTCGCTCGCCCGCGCCGTCTCGAGGAGCATCCGCACGCCGGTCAGCGTCGCGGTGGCCTTGGCGAGCGCGTCCCCGCCGGGCAGCCGTCCCCACCAGGGGGGCTGCTCACCGGGCGCGCCGCCGATGAGCTCGGCGGCGCGGGCCGCGCGGGTGGCGACGGCGTCCGGCGTCCCCTCGAGGAGCACCGCGACGGTGGCCACCTCGCTGCCCGCGGGCCGGTCGATCTCGACCGCCGACGGCGCCAGCTGGGAGGCGACCACCGCGCGGCCCAGCGCCGCGACCTCCTCCACGGGGCCGGTGCGGAGGACGAACCGGTGGGCCGGACGCACCGGGTGCAGCCGGAGGGCGGCGCGGACGACGACCGCGAGGGTGCCGTACGAGCCGGTCATCATCCGCGCGAGGTCGTACCCGGCGACGTTCTTCACGACCTTCCCGCCCGACCTGGCCACCGTGCCGTCCGCGAGGACCACCGTCGCCCCCAGGAGCATGTCGCGCAGCGCGAGGCGCTGGAGCCGGCGCGGCCCGCTGGTCCCGGTGGCCAGCGCCCCGCCGACGGTCGACCCGGCCTCGCGCCGGTCGGCGGGCACGTCGGTGAGCAGCTCCTGGCCGGCGTCGGCGACGGCGCCCGCGAGCGCCCGCACGGAGATCCCCGCCTCGGCGACCACCACGAGGTCGCCGGCGACGTGCTCGACGACGCGGTCCAGCGCGGTCATGTCCAGGAGGACGTCGACGCGCTCGGGCGGGGCGCCCCAGTCCAGGGCGGTGCCGCCGCCGCGCACGACCGTGACCAGCCCCGCGCGGCCGGCCTCGCGCAGGACGGCGGAGACGCCCTCGACGGTGCCCGGTCGCGCGACGACGCGGGCCGGGACCCCGTCGACGGCGTCGGCCTCCCCCGCCTCGCGGACCTCGACGGCGGCGCCGAGGCCGCGGCGGAGCACGGCGAGGTCGGCCATCAGAACACCTCGCCCCCGGCGGCCCCCGGCGGGGGCTGGTCGCCGCCGCGGTGGCGCCCGGGCCGCTCGCCGCAGAGGCGGGGCGTGGGGAAGACCTTCCCGGGGTTGGAGATGCCGTCCGGGTCGAACGCGCACCGCAGCACCTGCATGGTGGCCAGGTCCTCGGCGCCGAACATCCGGGGCATGAACTTGGCCTTGTCCGCCCCGACCCCGTGCTCCCCCGTGATGGAGCCGCCGCTCCGGACGCACAGGTCGAGGATCGCGCCGGCGACCTCCTCCGCACGCTCGGCCGCCCCTTCCTCGGCGTCGTCGAAGAGGACGAGAGGGTGGAGGTTGCCGTCCCCGGCGTGGAACACGTTCGCCACCCGCACCCCCCGCTCCGCGGAGATCGTCGCGATCTCGCGCAGCACCCTCGGCAGGGCGGTCCGCGGGACGACGCCGTCCTGGACGATGTAGTCCGGGCTGATCCGCCCCACGGCCGCGAACGCGGACTTCCTGCCCCGCCAGATCAGCGCCCGCTCGGCGTCGTCGGCGGCCACCCGGGTGCCGAAGCTGCCGTGGGCCTCGCAGTGGCGCAGCACCTGCGCGAGCTCGCCCGCCACGTCCGGCGCCGCGCCGTCGAGCTCGACGATGAGCACCGCGCCGGCCCCCTCCGGGTACCCGCAGTGGACGGCCTTCTCCGCCGCCTCGATGGCGAGGGCGTCCATCATCTCGATCGCGGCGGGGATGATCCCGGCGGCGATGATCGCCGAGGTGGCGGCGCCGGCGTCGTCGGTGGAATGGAACCCCGCGAGGACGGTCTGCACGGTCTCGGGCAGCCGGGTCAGGCGCACCACGACCCTTGTGACGATGCCGAGGGTGCCCTCGGAGCCGACGAGCACGCTGAGGAGGTCGTAGCCGGGCGGGTCCGGCGCCGGGCCGCCGATCTCGACCAGCTCCCCGCCCGGGGTGACCAGGTCCAGGCCGACGACGTGGTTGGTGGTGAAGCCGTACTTCAGGCAGTGGGCGCCGCCGGAGTTCTCCGCGACGTTGCCGCCGATGGAGCACACCGACTGGCTCGACGGGTCGGGCGCGAAGTAGTAGCCGTCGGGGTTCACCGCCCGCGTCAGCTGGAGGTTGATGACGCCGGGCTCGACGACGGCGCGCTGGTTCGGGATGTCGATGCCCTGAATGTCCCGCATCTGCGCCATGACGACCAGGACGCCCTCGGCCCGGGGCAGCGCCCCGCCGGACAGGCCCGTGCCGGAGCCCCGGGCCACGAAGGGCACTCGGTGGTGGGCGCACGCCCGGACCGCGACGACCACGTCACGCGCGTCGCGGGCCAGCACCACGAGGCCCGGGACCACCTTGTACTGCGCCAGCCCGTCGCACTCGTACGTGCGCAGCTGCTGCCGGTCGGTGAGGACCTGGTCGGCGCCGAGGGCACCCAGGAGCTCGGCGGTGACCCGGGCGAGCGGAGTGTCAACGAGGGTCTGCATCTCGGGCCTGCTTCACATCGGGGGTTCTCGTCACTGAGCCCTGACGTGCCGTGGGTACGTTCCCGCGGCGCCTCCGATTGTCCCACGCGGGGCGGCGTGCGGGGCGACGTTCGGGCCTCAGCCCTCCCGCGCCACGAGCGTGTTCGAGGCCTGGGCGCGGGGGCGGATGACGAGGGAGTCGATATTGACGTGCGCGGGGCGGGTCAGCGTCCACACGATGGCGTCGGCGACGTCGTCGGCGACCAGGGGCTCGGCCACCCCGGCGTAGACGTTCGCGGCCGCGTCCGCGTCGCCGTGGAGCCGGTTGAGGGAGAACTCCTCGGTGCGGACCATGCCCGGGGCGATCTCGACGACCCGGATCGGCTGGCCCACGAGCTCTAGGCGCAGCGTGGCGGGGATCATCCGCTCGGCGTGCTTCGCGGCCGCGTAGCCCGCCCCGCCGGGATAGGTGTCGTGCGCGGCCGTGGAGGTCACGACCACCACGTCCCCGCCGCCGTCGGCGCGCAGCGTCGGCAGGAGGGCCTGCGTCAGGCGCAGGGTGGTGAGCACGTTGATCTCGTACATCCGCTGCCAGTCCTCGGCCCGGCCCGCCTCGACGGGGTCCGCGCCGATGGCGCCGCCCGCGTTGTTGACCAGCGCGCGCAGGGGTCCCGTCCCGCGCACGTGCTCCGCGAGCGCGGCGACGTCGTCCGGGGAGGTCAGGTCCGCCGGGTGCGTGGCACAGCCGGTCTCGGCGGCCAGCGCCGCCAGCCGGTCGGTGCGCCGAGCGGTGGCGAGGACGTCCCAGCCCTCGGCGCGCAGCCGCCGCACGGTCGCGGCGCCGATCCCGGTGGAGGCGCCCGTGACGAGGGCGCGGGGAGTGCTGGGGGCGCCGGGAACGGCGGTGTCTGCGGGGGGCATGACGACGATCATGCCCGCGCCGCGCCATACTGACCAAAGCCCGCACCGCGACGGGCGCCTCCACCACCACACAGGGAGCAGCCCATGAGGGTCGGATTCATCGGCGCCGGGAACATGGCCGGGGCGATCGTCCGCGGCCTCGTCGCGGAAGGCTCGATCCCCGCGGACGACGTCGTGGTCACGAGCGCGCACGGGCACTCCGCGCAGGCCCTGGCGCGCGAGACCGGCGTCGACGTCCTGGACACCAACGAGGAGCTCGTCGAGGAGGTGGGCGCCGGCGGCGTCGTGGTCCTCGCGGTCAAGCCCCACATGATCCCCGGCGTCCTCGCGCCGCTGGGCGACCTCCTGGCCGAGCACGGCTCGCTCGTGGTCTCCCTCGCCGCCGGGCTCACGCTCGAGCGGCTGGGCGAGCTGCTGCCCCCGGGCCAGGCCGTCGTGCGCGTGATGCCGAACGTGAACGCCCAGATCGGGGCGGGCATGGCGGCCGTGTGCGGCAACGCCGACGCGACCGACGAGCAGGTCGACGCCGTCGTCGGGCTGTTCGAGACCGTCGGCAGCGCCATCGTGCTCCCCGAGCGCGACTTCTCCGCCTACACGGCGATCGCCGGGTCCGCGCCCGCGTTCGTGTTCGCCTTCATCGACGCGCTGGCGCGCGGGGCGGTCAAGAACGGGCTGCCCAAGTCCCAGGCCGTGCGGATCGCGGCCCAGACGGTGCTCGGGAGCGCGCGGCTCGTCCTGGAGCGGGCGGGCGACGGGCTCACGCCCGCCGACCTCGTCGACATGGTCTCCTCCCCGGGCGGGACGACGGTGGCCGGCCTGGTGGCCATGGAGGACGTCGGGTTCTCCCCCGCCGTCGTCCGCGGCGTGCAGGCCGTGATCGACCGCGACCGGGAGATGGCCCGGCACTGACGCGAACCGGCACCGGCGCGCGGCCCGCCTTGTTACCGTGGCAGGCATGAAGCGGGTCGCGCGTGTCCTGGGGGCGCTCGCCGTCACGGCACTGGCGGGCGGTGCCCTCGCGCCGGCCGCCGCGGCCGGGCAGGCGGCCCGAGCCCGGGACGGTGACGCGCGCCCGGCGCCGGTGACGCTGCGGGTGGCGAGCTACGACGTGTCCCTCGCCCGCGCCGAGCCCGGTGAGCTCGTCGCGGACCTGGCCGCCGGCGACCGGCAGGCGCGGGCCGTCGCCGAGGTCATCCAGATCACCGCCCCGGACGTCGTGGTGCTGGGCGGCATCGACACCGATCCCGCCGGCGAGGCGGTGGACCTCTTCCGCGAGCGCTACCTCGAGGTCGCCCAGCACGGCGAGACCCCGGTGGCGTATCCCTACGCCTTCACGGCGCCGGTGAACGCCGGCGCCTGGGGCTCGGACGACGGCGACGGCGACGCCGGCACCCTCGACGGCAGCGACGGCGGCAGCTTCGGCGGCGGCGCGTCCGGTGGTCCCGGCGCCGGGATGGCGGTGCTCTCGCGGTACCCCATCGACACCGCGTCCGTGCGCACCTTCCGGACCTTCCTCTGGAAGGACATGCCCGGGGCGCTGCTGCCCGACCACCCCCCGGCACCGGCGGACCTGTACGGCGCGGGCGAGCTCGAGCGGTTGCCCCTGTCGAGCTCCTCCCACTGGGACGTACCCGTCGACGTCCACGGCACGAGCGTGCACGTGCTCGCCGCGCAGCCGGCGCCCGCCTCCGGCGAGGAGGTGGGCCGGCTGCGCAACCACGACGAGATCCGGTTCTGGGCCGACTACATCGGCGTCGGTGGCGCCGGCGAGTACATCTACGACGACGCCGGCCGACCCGGCGGGCTGACGCCCGGCGCCCGGTTCGTGGTCGCCGGGGACCTGGGCGCCGACCCGGCCGACGGCCCCGGCCATCCCGGCGCCATCGCCCAGCTCCTCGATCACCCGCGGCTGCGCGACCCGGAGCCGGCGTCCGGCGGCGCCGTGGAGGCGGGCGCCGTCCAGCGGGTGGCCAACGTGGGCCAGGCCGGCGACCCGGCCCTGGACACCGCCGACCTCGCCGACGACCCGGGCCCGGGGAACCTGCGGCTGGACTACGTGCTGCCGTCGAGGAACCTGCGGGTCCTGGACGCCGGGGTCTTCTGGCCCATGGCGGACCAGCCCGGCTCCGAGCTCACCGGCCAGCGTCCCTTCCCCACCTCCGCGCACCGCCTGGTGTGGGCGGACGTGCGCGTCCCGGCCTGGCGCTGAGCCGGCCGCCCCGGGTGCGCGGCCGGCGGCCGCCCCGGGGTGGGCGCCGGCGGCCCTCCCCACGGTGAGCCCGGCGGCTACTCTTTCCGGTAGGGCGACCGGTTCGCCCGGCGGGTCCGAGGAACCGACGAGCGGAGGGCCGGCAACGATGTCGGTGGACGAGAACCGCACGGTCGTGGAGCGCCTGATCCGGTGCATCAACGACCGCAAGATCCAGGTCATGGACGAGCTGTTCCACGAGGACGCGGTGATGGACTGGCCACAGTCCGGCGAGCGGGTCGTCGGGGGCGACAACCGGCGGGCGATCTACGGCGCCTTCCCCGCGCTCCCCACGATCACCCCGATGCGGATCACCGCATCCGGTGACCTCGTGGTCGCCGAGGCCTCGCTCGACTACGGCGGGCCGGTCTATCTGACCGTGTTCGTCTTCGAGATGCGCGAGGGCAAGATCGCGCGGGAGATCGCGTACTGGACGGAGCCCTTCAAGCCGCCCGACTGGCGTGCCGGCTGGGTGGAGCACGCGCACACCTGACCGACCACTGCGCTCCGGAGTACATCCCTCAGCGCATGCCCGAGTGATGTTCTCCGGAGCCGGGAGGCGCCTCAGGCCTTCGCGGTGACCGACGCGCGCAGTGCCGGGATCACCCGCTCGCCGTAGACGCGGAGCGTCTCCTCCTTGTTGTCGTGCATGAGGTAGCCGGCGAACTGGGTGACGCCGAGGTCCCGCAGCGCCTCGATCTTCTCGATGTGCTCGGCCGGGCTGCCCAGCACGCAGAACCGCTCGATGACCTCGTCCGGGACGAAGGCGGTGTGGGTGTTCCCCGCGCGGCCGTGCTCGTTGTAGTCGTAGCCCTGGCGCCCGGCGATGTAGTCGGTCAGGGCCCGCGGCAGGGCCGTGCCCTCGCCGTACCGGGCGACCAGGTCGGCCACGTGGTTGCCGACCATCCCGCCGAACCACCGGGTCTGGTCCCGCATGTGCGCGCGGGCGGCCGGGTCCGCGCCGTCGCCGATGTACATCGGGGCGGCGACGCAGAACTGCAGCGCCCCCGGGTCGCGCCCGGCGCGCTCGGCGGCGGCCTTCACGGCCTGGATGGTCCAGGTGGCGACGTCGGGGTCGGCGAGCTGGAGGATGAACCCGTCCCCCACCTCCCCGGTCAGCGCCAGCGCCTTGGGGCCGTACCCCGCCACCCACACGTCCAGCTGCGAGCCCACCGACCAGGGCAGCCGCAGCGTCGCCCCGCCCAGCAGGGCGCTGCGCGAGTTCGCCAGCTCGCGGATGACGTGGACCGCCTCCCGCAGCGTCTCCAGCGTCGCGGGCCGGCCGCCCGTCACGCGCACCGCGGAGTCACCGCGCCCGATGCCGCAGATCGTCCTGTTGCCGAACATCTCGTTGAGCGTGGCGAAGGCCGAGGCGGTCACCGTCCAGTCCCGCGTGACGGGGTTGGTGACCATGGGCCCGACCTTGACCCTGCGGGTGGCGGCCAGGATCTGGCTGTAGACGACGTAGGGCTCCTGCCAGAGCAGGTGCGAGTCGAAGGTCCACACGTAGCCGAAGCCGTGCGTCTCCGCCTGCCGGGCCAGCTCGACCACCCGCGAGGCGGGCGGGTCGTTCTGGAGGACGACGCCGAAGTCCATGGGATCCGCCTCTCAGAGCAGGTACTGGGACAGCCCGCGCGGCACGTACCGGCCGTGGCCCACCCGCCCGGTGAACTCGCCGTCGGCGACGACGACGGAGCCGCGGGAGATGACCGTGTCGACGTGCCCGTCGATCTCGAAGCCCTCCCACGCCGAGTAGTCCATGTTCATGTGGTGCGTCTTGCCGACCCCGATGCTCGTGTGGCCGCCCGGGTCGTACACGACGACGTCGCCGTCCGCGCCGGGGGCGATGACGCCCTTGCGCCCGTACATGCCGAACATCCGCGCGGGGGTCACGCAGCACAGCTCCACCCACCGCTCGAGGGTGATCTCGCCGGTGACCACGCCCTGGTAGAGCAGGTCCAGGCGGTGCTCCACGCCGCCGATGCCGTTGGGGATCTTGGAGAAGTCGCCGATCCCCATCTCCTTCTGGTCCTTCATGCAGAACGGGCAGTGGTCGGTGGAGACGATCTGGAGGTCGTTGGTGCGCAGGGACTGCCACATGTGGTCCTGGTGCCGCTCGGCCCGCGAGCGCAGGGGCGTCGAGCACACCCACTTCGCGCCCTCGAAGCCCGGCGCGCCGAGCTGCTCCTCGAGGGAGAGGTAGAGGTACTGCGGGCAGGTCTCGCCGAAGACGTTCTGCCCCTTGTCCCTGGCCAGCGCGATCTGCTCGGCGGCCTGCTTGGCGGAGACGTGCACGATGTACAGCGGCGCCCCGGTGAGGTTGGCCAGCATGATCAGGCGGTGGGTGGCCTCCTCCTCCGCCTGCCAGGGCCGGGTGAGGCCGTGGTGGTACGGCGTCGTCTCGCCGCGGGCGAGGGCCTGCTGCACCAGCACGTCGATGACCGAGCCGTTCTCCGCGTGCCCCATGATCATCGAGCCGTTCCCGGCGGCCTTCTGCATCGCCTTGAGGATCTGCCCGTCGTCGGAGAGGAACACGCCCTTGTAGGCGGTGAAGACCTTGAAGCTCGACACGCCCTCGGCGACCAGCTCGTCCATCGCGTCCAGGGAGGAGTCCTGGATGTCGGAGAGGATCTGGTGGAAGCCGTAGTCCACCGCGCAGTTCCCGGCGGCCTTCTCGTGCCACAGGGCGTACTGCTCGAGCGGGTTCTGCCCGGGGTACTGCACCACGAAGTCCACGATCGTCGTCGTGCCGCCCCAGGCCGCCGCCGTCGTCCCGGTCTCGAACGTGTCCGACGCGAACGTGCCGCCGAAGGGCATCTCCATGTGGGTGTGGGCGTCGATGCCGCCCGGGATGACGTACTTGCCCGTGGCGTCGACGACGGTGTCGACGTGGGCGGCGACGTCGAAGCCCAGCAGGCTCGAGCCGGGGAGTAGGACCGCGGCGATCGTCTCGCCGTCGATGAGGACGTCCGCGCGCGACCTGCCGGTCGCGTTGACGACGGTCCCGCCCGTGATGAGGGTCTTCATCGCCGTTCCTTCCCGGTCGGCGCGCTCAGCGCGCGGTGATGGCGACGTAGGAGTCCGGCCGGCGGTCGCGGTAGAACTGCCACCGCTCGCGGACCACGCGGATCTGGTCCAGGTCGACCTCCCAGACCCGCATCTCCGCGTCCGTGCTCGAGGCCCACTCCCCCACGAACATCCCGTCCGGGCCCACCACGTACGAGCTGCCGTAGAACGTCACCGCGTCGTCGCCGTACTCGTTGGTCTCCGCGCCGACCCGGTTGGACGCGGCGATGAAGTACCCGTTCGCGAGGGCCGCGGCGGGCTGCTCGAGCTCCCAGTTGCGGTTGGAGATCCCCGGCGCGGTGGCGTTCGGGTTGAAGACGATCTCGGCGCCGTTCAGGCCCAGCTCGCGCCAGCCCTCCGGGAAGTGCCGGTCGTAGCAGATGTACACGCCGATCCTGCCGATCGCGGTGTCGAACACCGGGTAGCCGACGTTCCCGGGACGGAAGTAGAACTTCTCCCAGAACTTCGGCAGGTGCGGGATGTGGTGCTTGCGGTACTTGCCCAGCACGGTCCCGTCGGCGTCGATGACGACGGCCGTGTTGTAGTAGACCCCGGGCTGGTCCTCCTCGTAGATCGGCAGCACGACCACCATGCCCAGCTCCCGGGCCAGGGCCCTGAACCGCTCCGTCGTGGGCCCGGGGATCGTCTCGACGTAGGCGTAGTACTTGGGATCCTGGGTGATGCCGAAGTACGGGCCGTAGAAGAGCTCCTGGAAGCAGATGGCCTGCGCCCCCTGGGCGGCCGCCTGCCGGGCGTAGTCCTCGTGGCGCGCGATCATCGACTCCTTGTCCCCGGTCCACGGGGTCTGGGTCAGCGCGATCTTCACGGTCATCGGATCCTCCAGGTCGGTGCGGCGCGAGCGGGTGACCTTCCCGAGCGGGGCGTCGCCGTTGCCGGCCCCCTCCGCGCGGGACGTTCCCACGATCGTCCATGCCGTTGTGCGTGGCGTAAACATCTGGCCGGCGACACGTCCGCCGCGTCGGACCGCCGCGGAGTCGCCACCGGCTCGGACGGCCCGCGGCGACGGCGCAGCGGACGGATTCCCGCGGCGCCTCCCTGCACCGCTGGGCCCGGAACGTAGCAGATCCGCGCCGTCCGCGGCGCGGCTTTGGCAGGGCCCCTGCTGCGCGCTGGGGCGCGGGGGCCCGGCCTCCGGCGGACGCGCCCCACGTTCGCCGTGTGCTACCCCGCGGTGGGGCTAGGATTATTTCGGACCCCGGGCCGGTAATGGCTCGGAGGAGGGCCTGGACGTGGGCCCGCGGCCCGTTCCCCGCCCGGTGCGCAGCCCGCTGGCTGCGCGGCCGGCCCCGACCGCCTGCCCTGGAGACCATGTGGCCGCCCACGTCCGCCGTCTGCCCGTCCTCGCCCTCGTCGCGTCCGCGCTGCTCCTGACCGCCTGCGGCGGCACCGCTCACGCGCCGGCCGCCCAGGCCCCGGCGGGCGCCGCCTCGAGCTCGGCCCCGGCGCCGGGCTTCCCGCTCACGGTGTCGAGCTGCGGCGTCGACGCGACGCTGGACGCCCCGCCGCAGCGCATCGTGACGATCAAGTCCTCGGCCACCGAGATGGTCCTGGCCCTCGGCGCCGGCGACCGGCTGGTCGGTACCGCCTTCGCCGACGGCGACGTGCCGGCGCCCTACGCGGCCGCGGCGAAGGACGTGCCGGTCCTTGCGGAGAAGAACCCCTCGTCCGAGGCCGTCCTGAGCCTCGAGCCCGACCTCGTCTACGCCGGGTGGGAGTCCAACCTCAGCGCCGACGGCGCGGGCGAGCGCAGCATGTACGCCGGTCTGGGCGTGGCCACCTACGTCTCCCCCTCGGCGTGCAAGGAGGCCGGCTACAAGCCCGCGAAGCTCACCTTCGACCTCGTCTTCGACGAGATCACCCAGGCCGGGGCGATGCTCGGCGAGGCCGACGCGGCCGCGACGCTCGTCCGGGAGCAGCGCGCCGAGCTCGCCGCGGTCCATCCCTCCGGCGCCGGGCTCAGCGCGCTGTGGTACTCCTCCGGGGAGGACACGCCCTACGTGGGGGCGGGCACCGGGGCGCCGCAGATGATCATGGACGCCGTGGGGCTGCGCAACGTCGCCGCCGACGTCCCGGACACCTGGACGTCGCTGGGCTGGGAGGCGGTGGCCGAGCGCGACCCGGACGTCATCGTGCTCGTGGACTCCGCGTGGAACACCGCCGCGCACAAGATCGAGCTGCTCGAGGCGAACCCGGTCACCGCCGCCCTGCCCGCCGTGCAGGCCCACCGCTACCTGACGGTCCCGTTCCCGGCCACCGAGGCGGGCGTGCGTAACGTCCGGGCCGTCACCGACCTGGCGGCGCAGCTCGCGCGGCTGGAGGAGGGCATGTGAGCACCACGGTGCGAACGGGCGGGACGCTCCCCACCCGTCCGGCGGCCGCGGGCGGCCCGGCCGGTCGCGCTGACGGCGCGGGCGGCCCGGCCGGTCGCGCTGACGGCGCCCGACGGCGCCGCGCGCCGCTCGCCGCCGTCCTCCTCGCGCTCCTGGCCGTGCTCGTGGTGGTGGCCGGGTGGGCGCTCACGCTCGGGCAGGCCGACATCACGGTCCCGCAGGTGTGGGCCTCCGCCGGGCACCACCTGTGCGCGGCCGGCTCGGGCACGGCCGGCTGCCCGGCGAACCCCCTCACGACGATCCAGGACGCCATCATCTGGCAGGGCCGGGCCCCGCGCGTGGTGGCCGCGGCCGCCGTCGGCGCGGGCCTCGCGCTGGTGGGCGCCGTCATGCAGGCCCTGACCCGCAACGCGCTGGCCGACCCGTACCTGCTCGGCGTCTCCTCCGGCGCCTCCGTGGGCGCGGTGCTCGTGCTCGTGCTGGGGCTGAGCGCCGCCCTGCCGGTCGCCGCGTTCGTCGGCGCGCTCGCCGCGCTCGTGACGACCCTGGCGCTGGCCACCCGCCGCGACGGCGGGCTGTCCCCCGTGCGCACCGTGCTCGCCGGCGTCGCCGTCGCCCAGGTCGGCTCCGCCGTCGTGAGCTTCGTGATCTTCTGGTCCTCCACCGGGGACTCGTACCGCGAGATCCTGTCCTGGCTCATGGGCTCCCTCGGCGGGACGGTGTGGCCGGAGGCCCTGCTCGCCCTCGGGGCCACGGCCGTAGTCGGCACGTTCCTCGCAGCCCAGGGCCGCACCCTGGACGCCTTCACGTTCGGCGACGTCTCCGCGGCGTCCCTGGGGATCGCCGTGACGCGGGCCCGGTGGGTGCTGCTGTGCGCCGCCGCGCTGCTCACCGCACTGCTGGTCTCGGTCGCCGGGTCGATCGGGTTCGTCGGCCTGGTCATGCCGCACGCCGTGCGGCTGCTCGTGGGCTCGCGCCACCACCGCCTCCTGCCGGTGTCCGCGCTCGCCGGCGCGATCTTCCTCCTCCTCGCGGACACCGCCGCCCGCAGCCTCTTCGAGCCGCGCGAGCTGCCCGTCGGCATCCTCACGGCCGCGATCGGCGCGCCCGTCTTCGCGGTGCTGCTGCGCCGGGGCCGGAGCGCGGCATGAGCGCCCGCACGCCCACGGGCGCCCCGCCCACCGGCGCCACCGCGCGGCCCGTCGCCGCACGGCCCGCTGCCCCGCTCGCCGGTGCGCCGCCCGCCGGCGCCACCGGGGTGCCCGTCGCCCCGGCGCCCGGCGTTGCGCTCGACGTCGCCGCGCTCACCCTCGCCGTCGGGCCGGCCAGGATCCTCACCGGCGTGGACGCCTCCGTGCCCGCCGGCGCCGTCAGCGCCGTGGTCGGGCCCAACGGGTCCGGCAAGTCCACGCTGCTGCGGGTCCTGGTCGGGGCCCTGGCCCCCGACACCGGCACCGTCCTGCTCTCCGGCCGTGACCTCGGGCGGCTCGCCCGGCGCGAGCGCGCCCGCAGCCTGGCCCTGGTCGAGCAGGACGCCGCCGCCGACGTCTCGCACGACGTCCTCGACGTGGTGCTGCTCGGCCGCACCCCCCACCGCCCCCGCTGGGGCGCGGACTCCGCCACCGACCTCGACATCGCGCGCCGCGCCCTGGCCCGCACCGGCGCGACCGCGCTGGCCGGGCGCGACTTCGCCACCCTCTCGGGCGGGGAGCGCCAGCGGGTGCACCTCGCGCGCGCCCTGGCGCAGGAGCCCCGCCTCCTCCTGCTGGACGAGCCCACGAACCACCTCGACGTCGGCGCCCAGCTCGCCGTCCTGGGCCTGGCCCGGGAGCTCGCCGCCGACGGCGTCACCGTCCTCGCCGCCCTCCACGACCTCAACCACGCGCTGCGCTACTGCGACCACGTGCTCGTCCTCGACGCCGGCCGGGTGGTCGCCGCCGGGGACCCGCGCGAGGTGCTCACAGACGGGCTCGTCGGCGACGTCTACGGCGTCCGGGCCCACCGCGCGCGCGTCGACGGGCGCGAGATCCTCCTCTTCGACCCCGCGTGAGCTCGATGGACTTCCAGGAGGTCGTGCGCCGGCGCCGGATGGTGCGCCGCTACTCCCCCGACGCCGTGGACCCCGCGTCGGTGGACCGGCTCCTTCGCAACGCCGTCCACGCCCCGAGCGCGGGCTTCAGCCAGGGCTGGGCCTTCCTCGTGCTCGACCGGCCGGCCGACGTCGCACGCTTCTGGGAGGCGACCACCCCGCCGGCGAGGGCGGCCCGGCCCGACGCCTGGCTCCGGGGCATGCGGACCGCGCCGGTCGTCGTCGTGCCGCTCTCCTCGAGGGACGTGTACCTCGCGAGGTACGCCGAGGCGGACAAGGGCTGGGCCGACCGCGACGAGGCCCGCTGGGCGGTGCCCTACTGGCACGTCGACACGGGGATGGCCTCGCTGCTGATCCTGCAGACGGCCATGGACGAGGGACTGGGGGCCTGCTTCTTCGGGGTCCCGCCCGGGCGCCACGACGCCCTGCGCGCCGCGTTCGGCATCCCGGCGGACCACACACCGGTGGGCGCCATCACCGTGGGGCACCCCGCGGCCGCCGAACAGGGGCGGGGATCAGCGGGCACCCGGAGGCGCAGGCCGGTCGAGGAGGTCGTCCACCGCGGTCACTGGTCCGGCTGAGCCGTCGGGCCGCCCAGCCGGGCGCGGAGCCCGGGCGGCAGCGCGGCCCAGTCGCCGGGGGTGTCGAGGTCCGTGGTGGTGCCCGGCCGCTCCACCACGGCGACCCGCAGGCCGAGGGCGGCGGCCTCCCGGGTGTGCGCGACGCGGCTGCCCGGCCCGAACCGGAACCGGAACCCGCGGACGGCCGGGTCGAGCACGAGGGCGTTGGTGCCCGTGCCGGCGCGGTCCGGCGCCAGGACGAGCGGGGCCGCGGGCGCGAGGAGGGCGAGGACGTCATCCGCGGCCAGGAGGGGCAGGTCGGCGTGCATCACGAGGACGCGGCCGGGGGCGCGTTCGAGGGCCAGCTCCCGGCCGAGCGCCACGGCGGCGTTCAGCCCTTGCCGCTCCTCGGGTTGGCGCACCACCTCCACCCGCGGGTCCGGCGGCAGGGCGCCGGCCGCGAACCGCGGGTCCCCGGTGACGACGAGCACGCGGGTCACCGGCGCCGCGAGGAGGGTCGTGACGACGTGACGGGCCAGCAGGGTGACGAGGCGGGTGCGCTCCTCCGGGCCCAGCACGCTGGCCAGCCGCGTCTTGCCCGACCGGCCGTCGCGCAGCGGCACCACGGCGGTCACGCTCGTCGGTCGCGCGGATCGCGCCACAACCGGCGCCCCGAGCGGCCCCGCGGACGCCTCATCCGCCACATCGGCATCGGCTGTTACGTGGTGGGGACGGGTTGTGGCGCGATTCGAGTGGGAGGCGTTGCGCGGCCGCTCATCGGCGCTGCACGACCCTTCACCGGCGCCGCCCGGACGCGAGTCACCAAGCACGGTCAGGAGGCGGCATCGAGCAGCTCGCGGGCCAGGCGCTCACGGTCCTCCGGTCCGCCGAGGACGGTCTGCGTCACCACGACGGACATGCCCAGGGCCTCGACCGCCGGCGCGAGGAGCCTGTCCTGCTCGTCGATCACCAGCACGTCCAGCAGGCCGGCGTAGAGCCGGGCGACGCCCACCGCGGAGACCTCGTGACCAAGGGCGGCGAGCATGGCGGCCGCGGGACCCTTGAGCGCCTGCCCGCCCACGATGGGGCTGACCGCGGCCCGGTGGGCCTGCGTCCCCGCCAGGGCCTCGCGCACGCCGGGCACCGCCAGGATGGGACCGATGCTGACGAACGGGTTGGACGGCCCGATGACGACCATGTCGGCCTCGGTCAGCGCGGCCAGCACTCCGGGTGCGGGGCGGGCGAGCTCGATCCCGTCGAGGACGACACCCAGGACCTCGTCACGGTGCCGGCGTCCCACGAAGTACTCCTGGAAGCCGAGGCGGCCGTCGGCGACGTCGACCTGGGTGGCCACGCGGTCGTCGGTCATCGGGAGCAGGCGCGCCCGGACGCCCAGCGCCGCGCAGAGCTGCGCGGTCACCTCCGACAGGGGCGCGCCGGCGTGCAGGCGCGCGGTCCGGAGGATGTGGGTGGCGAGGTCCCGGTCGCCGAGGCTGAACCACGTGTCCTCGCCCAGCCGGGCCATCGCCTCGAGCGTGGCGTGGGTGTCGCCGTCGATGCCCCATCCCGCGCGCGGGTCCACCAGGCCGGCGAGCGTGTACATCACCGTGTCCAGGTCCGGGCTGACCGAGAGGCCGTACAGGACGGCGTCGTCCCCGGTGTTGACGACCACGGTCAGGTCGTCGACGACGCGGGCCAGGCCCTGCGCGAGCTTCGCGCCACCGCCGCCCCCGGACAGGAGGGTCACGGTCGGGCTGGTGCGCACCCCGGCAGCATAGGGGGCGCGCCGGTGCGCGAGCGCACGCGACCGGACCGCGGGCATGTGCCGCCGACCCTGGACGGTCAGCCGATGAAGGCGTCGACCACCAGGGTGAGGACACCGGCGCCGAGCGCCAGGGCACCGAGCCTGTTGGCCCGGGGGCGGGGCGGCGGGCCCGCGGCCTCCGCCCGGCGCGCCGCACGCCAGTAGAGCCAGCTTCCGGTGAGCACCAGGAGCAGCTCGACAGCCACTGACGCGGCCGGGACGCGCCAGAGCCCGAGCCCGAGGAGGGGCAGGTCGCCCGCGTTCCCCGGCAGCACCGGCATGTCCGCGCGGTGCACGACCAGGTCCAGCAGCCAGTGGGAGAACACCACCGCGCCGAGGACGAGAGCCACGCGGGTCCGCCACCACACGGCGGCGACTGCCGCGAAGACCCCGGCCAGCAGCAGCGCGCCGACCAGCGAGTGGGTGTAGTCCGCGTGGATGACGACGTTGCCGTACCCGCCGGACGTGCCGGGCGCGTTCTCGATGCTCTCCACCCCGAGGAGGACCAGCGGGACGAAGACGATGTCGAGCCACACGGTGGCCAGCATCAGCGCCCAGAGCGGCGCCGCCGTCTCCCCCGCCTTGACGCCGGCCGCGAGCCCGAAGTGACCGGCGATCACTGGTGCTGCCCCGGGCGGGCGGCAGGCGGCCACGGCAGGCGCCGGTCCAGCACGCCGAGCACGATGACGAAGAGCACGACCCCGAGGGCGAACCCCATGGCGGCCTCCACGAGCGAGGGGCTGCCCACGCTAGCGGTGCGGGGCCGGACGACGGAAGGGCCGCTACCCGAGTCCCGCGGGTCGCATGCCCGGCGCGGTCACGGCTCGTTCACGCCGCGGCGGAACATGTCCTCGGCGGGGGGGCGGATCAGGGCGGTCGCGCCGTCGCCGTCCTCGAAAGTGACGGCGTGCGCCATGCCGCGCACGACCGCGACGGGCCTGCCCACCGCCTTGCCCTTGACGAGGTCCGCCGCGGCGGCGATCTCGTCGGCCAGGTTGACGATGGTGGTCTGCAGCTCGCGGCCGTAGGCGTCGTGCCGTCCCCGGTGGTCCGCCTGGACCCGCACCCCGGCCGCCCCGATGGCCATGTCCACCACGCCGCGGCGCCACGGCCGCCCGGCGGTGTCGGTGACCAGGACGCCGGGGCGCACGCCGAGGCGGGCGTTGAGCCCGCGGCGCAGCTTCCGCGCGGAGGCGTCGGGGTCCTCGGGGAGCAGCAGCGCGGTGCCGCCGGGCACGTCGGAGACGTCCACGCCGGCGGCGGCCATGACGAGGCCCTGACGGTTCTCCACGATGCGCAGCACCGAGCCGTCGGGGCGTTCCCGGGTGGCGACGACCCGCACGGTCTCGCCCGCGATGACCCGATCGCGCTCGGCGTCGTCGCGGGCGGCCACGAGCCGTCCCTCCGCCTTGGCCACGATCTTCGAGGCCACCACCACGACGTCGCCCTCGGCGATCCCGGTGGACCCGTCCGGCCAGGTCAGCGCGGCAAGCACGGGGGTCAGCAGCGCGGCGAGGTCGTCGCCGCGGGTCACGGTGGGGACGCCGTCGGGTGCCTGGGCGAGGACCATCGACGACGGCGTCGTGGGCTCGGGCGCGGTCGGCTCCGGGGTGGCCGGTGTCGTCGGCTCGGGCGCGGTCGGCTCCTGGGCGCTCATCGGGCGAGCCCCGGCAGGACGTCGCGGCCGAAGACCTGCAGCCACTCGGCCTGGTTGCGGCCGACGTTGTGCAGGTAGATGCGGTCGAAGCCGAGGTCGACGTAGCGCTGGATCTCGGCGCGGTGGGCGTCGGGGTCGGCGGAGATGATCATGCGCCCGGCGAAGTCCTCCTCGCGGACGAGCTTGGCCATGGCCGCGAAGTCGTACGGGGAGCGGATGTCCGCCTTGGGGAACTTCATGCCCCCGTTGGGCCACTGGTCCATCGCGTTGGCGAGGGCCTCCTCGTCCGTGGGCGCCCAGGACAGGTGCAGCTGGAGCACCTTCGGCATGGCGTCGGGGTCCTTGCCCGCCTCCCGCGCGCCGGCGGCGAACTTCTCGAACAGCCCACCGATCTTCTCCAGCGGCGCCCCCACGGTGATCAGCCCGTCGGCGTGCTTGCCCGCCCGCTTGGCGGTGACCGGGCCGCCCGTGGCGACCAGGATGGGCGGGGCGACCTCCGGCATGGTCCACAGCCGGGTCGACTCGAGCTTGTAGAACGTGCCGGCGTGCTTGGTGTCCCGGCCCGCCAGGGAGTTCGTGAAGAGCTTGCGGATGATCTCGATGGCCTCGAACATCCGGTTGATCCGCTCGGGCGCCTCGGGCCAGTACTGCCCGGTGATGTGCTCGTTCAGCGCCTCGCCAGAGCCAAGGCCCAGCCAGTGCCGCCCCGGGTACATGGCGGCCAGCGTGGCCGAGGCCTGGGCCACCATCGCCGGGTGCCAGCGGAACGTCGGGGCGGTCACGCCCGGGCCCATGTCGCCAGTCGTGCGCTCGGCGACCGCGGTGAGCACGTTCCAGACGAAGGACGCCTGCCCCTGGGTGGGCGTCCACGGCTGGAAGTGGTCAGCGGCCATGACCCCCGAGAAGCCGTGCTCCTCCGCGAGCGCCGCCAGGCGCACCGCCTCCATCGGCGGGAACTGCTCCAGCGCCGCCGCATATCCGATCGTCAGGCTCATGCCCCCATCCTTGCAGGCCCGACGGCGGCGCCCGGCCCGCCGCCCACGCGCGCCCGGCCCGCCGCCCACGCGCGCCCGGCCCGCCGCCCACAGATCGGAAGAGC
>NZ_RXOZ01000016.1 GCF_003991205.1 Georgenia sp. SYP-B2076
TCGTCGCGCACGTCGATGCCGACGCCGAAGGCCGCGGCGACGGCGTCGGCGGTGATGTCGTCGTGGGTGGGCCCGATGCCGCCCGAGGTGAACACGTGGGTGTGCGCGGAGCGGAGGGCGCCCAGGGCGTCGACGATGACGTCGTGGTCGTCGGGCACGACGCGGATCTCGCGCAGGTCGATCCCGACGCGGGTCAGCTCGCCGGCGAGGTGGTAGGCGTTCGCCTCGCGGGTGCGACCGGAGAGGATCTCGTCCCCGATGACGAGGATGGCGGCGGTGGGGTTCGGCATGGTCGCAGCCTAGGGCGGCGCGGCACCACGGCGCTGGTCTCCCGCGCCGCCCACCCCGCCACTGAGGTCGGTCGGGGGCCGGCAAAGACACCCGAAGTGGGCCCCCGCGGCGACGCCCCACGGCGAAGGTCGACCCGGAAGGAATGCGGCCATCGCCCTCGGCCAACTCGCTGACACGGCGCTCCGGCACGGGCATCCTTGGCGCTCTGGGGCGTCTGCTCGGATCCGGAGCCATTCATGTCGTTGATCGCAGACCCGTCCGCCGGCCGCGGCACGGACCAGGCGGCGCTGTCCTTCGCGCGCACCCTCGCCGCGGGCGCGATCGGCGGCGGCCTCGTCGGTCTGCTCGTCGGCGGCGTGCTCGGCCGACTGCTCATGCGGCTCCTGGCCGTGACGTCGCCGCCGTCGGCGCAGGGCCGGCTGACCGACGACATCCAGCCGGTCGGGCAGATCTCCCTGAACGGCACGTTCTCGCTCTTCGTCACCACCGTGGCCCTCGGTGCGATCGCGGGGATGATCTTCCTCTGGGTGCGCCGTGTGCTGCCGCCGTCCCGGCGGGCCCGGTCGGTGCTGTTCGCGCTCTTCACCGGCAGCATCGGCGGCGCGATCCTCGTCCACGACCATCCGTCGTTCGACTACTCGGTACTGCGCCCGGAGTGGCTCTCCGTCGTCTCGTTCGTCGCCATCCCGATGCTGTTCGGGCTCCTCGCCCCATCGCTCATCGAACGGCTGGAGTCGCCGGGCGGCTGGGCGCGCCGCGGGCCGGCATGGCCGGTGATCGGTGCCGGCGTGGCGGCACTGAACCTCGCCCTCGTCGTCGTCGCGCTACCCACAGCCGCCGCGTTCGGGATCTACCTGTCCCACACCGCTCGCGCGGCGTGGCGGAGCGACGCCGTCACGGTGGCCGGCCGGGGCTTGTTCGTCCTCATGGTCGCCTGGGGCCTCTACGGGCTTACCGCCGACGTCGTCTCCATCGCCACGGACACGCCGTCGACCGCGCCGCTCAGCCCCTGAGCGGCCACCGGCCCGCGGGCTTCGCTACGGGCCGGTGATCTCCGCGAGCCGGGCACGGAGGAGACGTTCGACGACGTCGTCGGGGAGTGGGCGCTCGGCCGAGAAACGCACCGTGCCCTTGGACAGCGAGTAGCCCGCCAGGTCTCCGCGCACGGTGTCGATCGCGGCAGGCGAGAACGGAAAGAGGGAGAGGTGCTTCGCCGCGGCGACGACGCTGACCAAGGGCTTGCCCGCCACCTTCAGGGCCGGCATCCCGTAGCTCATGCCGTCCTCGGCGTCCGGCGCGAGACGCCGGGCGATGTCGATCACGTGCTGGAGGGCCTCGCGCGACGGCGAGGGGACCCCCGCGAGGGACTCGTCGACGGTGCTCATCCGTCCATCATCGTGCAGGGCGCCGACCGCACCACCGGTCGGGGTTTGTTCCGATCTGTACCTGCCGTAGTCCCTGCTCCCGGAGCCGACGACGGTCCTCGTCGACCCGCTCGCCCCTCCTGGCCATGACTCCACGGTACGTGTCACGCCTTGCTGCAGGTAGTAGGTGTGGACGGCGGGCGCATCCACGCCTCACGCGATGGCCGCGAGGCGGGGGAGCAGCCCGCCCACCGCCTCCATGGCCTCCTGGCGGACGACGTACCGGGTGATGCCCCACCGGCGGCGGTGCTCACGGACGGCGTCGACGATCTCGTCCTCGGTCCCGAGGAGCACGTAGGGCACGGCGAGGAGGTCCTCCGCGCGCGCCCCCGCACGCTCCGCCAGCTCCGCGGCCACCGCGCCGGCGTCGTCCGTGACGGTGACCTGCTGGACGAGCGCCTCCAGCGCCGGGGGCCGGTCGCGCCCGGCGGCGCCCTCGGCGACGAGCGAGGCCTGCGCGTCCACCTCCGCCGGCGTCCAGCGCACCGCGTGCTGGTGCCCGTCCGGGAGCGTGCGGCCGAGGCCGCTCAGCCCGACCACGTCCGCGTGGGCGCCGGCGTACCGCAGCAGCGCCGAGTTCGAGGTGCCGATCGTCAGCGGGATCCGCTGCACCGGGCGCGGCGCGTGCAGCCGTGCGCCGTGCAGGCGCACCGGCCCGTCCGCGGTCACCTCCTCGCCGGCCAGGAGCGCCCGGACGCCCTCGACGACGGCGATGCACCGCGCCACCCGCCCGGCGACGTCCGGGCGCTCACGGCCCACGGCGCGCCACTCGGCCGGCGTGTGGCCCGCCCCGAGACCCAGCCGTGCCCGGCCGCCCGAGACGACGTCGAGCGTGGCCACGTCCGCGGCGATGTGCGCCGGCTCGCGGACCCCGCCGTTGGTGACGTAGGAGCCGAGCCCGAGCCTGGTGGTCACGGCCGCCGCGGCGGCGAGCGCGACGAACGGCGCCGCGACCGCGCCGGGATGGTCGGGCGCGGTCAGGGCGTCGAAGCCGAGCTCCTCGGCCCGGCGGGCGGTGTCGAACCACGCCGCGGCGTCACCGGTGGGCCAGGCCTGGAGCGAGACGGTCGCCATGGGGCCAGCCTGGTGACGCGGGCGGGCGCGCGCACGCCGGGGGCATCAGATCGGGACCCTGGTCCCTGGTGACCCCCGGGTGCGGCGGCGCACCGTGGAGGCGAGGAAGCCTCCCATGACCGCCACCATCGAACGCCTGACGCCCCACGAGCTCGTCGAGGTCTGGCCCGGCCGGCGCGGCTGGCCCCAGACCATCGGGGCGCTCGCCGTCGTGGAGGGCGCCCCGCTGCGGGGCGCCGACGGCACGATCGATCTCGAGCTGCTCCTGCCCGCCTTCGGCCGGGTGCTCGCCTGGCCGCGCTTCCGGCAGGTCCTGCGCGAGCCGGGTCTCGGGCGCGGGGGACCGGTGTGGGCGGACGACGGCGACGTCGACGTGGCGCGGCACGTCGCCGTCGTGCCCGTGCCCGCCCCCGGCGGCGACGCCGCCCTCCTGGTCACCTGCGCCCGGCTGTACGAGCAGCCCCTCGACCCGGCCCGGCCGCTGTGGCACGCCTGGGTGCTCACCGGTCTCGCCGAGGGGCGGGTGGGGCTGCTCGTCGTCGTCCACCACGCCCTGACCGACGGCGCGGGCGCCCTGGCGGCGGTCGGGTCGATGTTCGATCCTGCGCCGGGGGAGCCGGCGGGGCGCCCGGCGACGGCGGTGCCGGCTCCTCGGCCCGGCCCGTCCGGGGCCGAGCTCGCCGCCGACGCCCTGCGCCGCCGCCTCCAGGGGCTGCGGGCGGCGGTGGGCGCGCTGGCGCACCCGCGGGCCGTCGCCGCCCGGGCGGGGGAGAGCCGCGAGGCGCTGCGCGGGTACGCCCGGCACGCCCCGCGCACCAGCCTCAACCGCCGGGTGGGCCGGCGGCGGGCGCTCAACGTCGCCCGGTTCGACCTCGCCGCCGTCCGGGCCGCCGCCCACGGCCGCGGCGCCACGGTCAACGACGTCCTCCTCGCCGCCCTCGCCGGCGGCCTCCACGACCTGCTCGGCGCCCGCGGCGAGCTCATCCCGGGCATGGTCATGCGCGCGTCCGTCCCGGTGGCCGGGGTGCCCGCACCGGGCCGCACACAGAACGCCCGCACCGGGATGCTCGTGCGGCTCCCGGTCGGGGAGGACGACGCCGAGCGGCGCCTGGCCGCCGTCGCCGCCGACACCCAGGAGCGCAAGCGCCACCCGGTCGACCTCGGCCGCTCCGGCCTGCTCAGCTCGCCGCTCGTGCTGCGCGGGGCCGTGGCCCTCGCCGCCCGGCAGCGAGTGTCGAACATCTACCTGGCCAACCTCGCCGGGCCGCCCGCGGCGGTGTGGCTCGCTGGGGCGCGGGTGCTGGAGCTGGTGCCGCTCACCAACGTCGTGGGCAACGTCGGGATCAGCGTGGCGGCGCTGTCCTACGCCGGGCGCCTGGCCGTGACGGTGACGTCCGACCCGGAGCTGCACCCCGACGTCGGCGTCTTCGTCGGCGGGCTCGTGCGGTCGGTGGAGCGGCTGGCCGTGCCGGTCCGTTGACGGCGCGGGCGGGTTCTTGGAGGCTGGGCCGTCTACCGACACCGAGGGACGGTTTCCATGGGGACGATCGCGGTTCACGAGTTCATCGCGCTCGACGGCGTGTACGAGAACCCGAGCTGGACGTTCGAGTACGGCTTCGACCCGAAGATGGGCGAGACCCTCGGCGCGATCACGCGCGCGGCGACCGCGATCCTGCTCGGCCGGAAGACCTACGAGATGTTCGCGCCGGCGTGGTCGGGGCGGACGGTCGAGGACGACCCCGGCGCGCCGTTCTTCAACGACACCCACAAGTACGTCGTCGCCTCGACGGAGCCGAGCGTGGAGTGGGGGCCGTCGACGCGGCTGCCGTACTCCCCGGACGCGATCCTCGGGCTGAAGGCGGGCACCGACGGCACGATCTACGTCTCCGGCAGCGGCACCCTCGTCCGTGCGCTCCTGCGCGACGGGCTCGTCGACGACCTGCACCTGTTCGTCTACCCCGTCGCCCGCGGTACGGGGGCGCGGCTGTTCGAGGACGGGGGCGAGCCGACCCGGCTCGCGCTGAAGGAGCACGACGTCTACGACAACGGGGTCGTGCATCTGAACTACGGGCGGGGCTGACACGCACGACCAGGCGGAACCCTTCGGGGCCGCCGCGCCTCGCTCGTCCACCGGTACAAGCAGCCATGCTGTGCGGGTGGGCATCGACGACGTGCTGGCTGCGGCACGGGTGGGCGTCCAGCGGCTGGAGCCGCTGGAGGTGATGGCGGCGGTCGCTGCCGGGGCGCTGCTGGTCGACACCCGCACCGAGTCCCAGCGACGTGACCAGGGCGAGCTCCCGGGGGCGCTGGTGATCGACCGGACGGTGCTGGAGTGGCGCCTGGACCCGGCCTGCAGCTGGCGGATCCCCGAAGCGACCAGCTATGACCTGCAGGTCGTGGTGGCCTGCCGCCAGGGGTACAGCTCGAGCCTGGCAGCGGCGTCCCTGCGCGCGGTCGGTCTGCACCGGGCCACCGACATGATCGGTGGCGTGCAGGCGTGGCGGGCCGCCGGCCTGCCGACGAGCCCGGGCCCGGCTGACGTACGTCCGTGATCTGAGCGCTCGGCGATCCCTCGGGGCGTACCCGCTCGGCAACGCCTCTCATCATCGGGCGATAGCCCTACAGGTCGTCGAGGACCAACATCCACGCCTATGAGCGCGCCGATGGCACCCACCGCTACGACATGCGCTCGGCCTTCCACGCACTGTCCAACACGGCGCCGGGTAACGATGCAATAACGGCGTTGACAGTTTCGGTCGGTTCTGGGAATGTTCCCATCACGCAGTTGGAAACGTTTCCAACCGCACTCTTCAACGAGGAAGGGAAACCCATGACGCACCCGCGGGCCACGCTGCCGCAGGTCGCCGAGCGTGCCGGCGTTTCTCTTGCCTCGGCTTCCCGGGCGCTGAATGGCACGGGTGCGAGCAAGGCGATGGTCGAGAAGGTCCGTGCCGCGGCAGAGGAGCTGGGCTACCACCCGCAAGCCATGGGTCGCTCGCTCCGGCTTCGACGGACGCTTCAGATTGCGTTCGCCGTCGCCGACATCGGTAACCCCGTGTACGTGGAAATGATGACGGCGATCCAGGCCGTCGTCGCCGAGCATGGCTACCGCCTCGTGGTGGCGACCACGGGAGACACCCCCGAGTCCACCATCGAGCTCGTCCGCAGTGTCAGCGCGGGTCTGGTTGACGGGCTTGTCATCAGCCCGCTGCGCGTGAACGAGGCGCTGGTGGCAGAACTTGTGAGCTCGCAGCTACCGGTGGTCGTCATCGGCCGTTCGTTGGAGGGCGACCACCTCGATTCCGTCTCGACCGACTCCGCCGGCGGCATCGGCCAGGCGGTCGAGCACCTCCTCGCGCTCGGCCGGCACCGGATCGGCTTTGTCAACGGTCCGGTGGACACCACTCCTGGTGAGGCTCGCCAGCGGGGATTCGACGCCGCGGTCGGTCGGTTCGGCCTCGCGAGGGAGACGGTCGACACCCAGATCGCCGACGACTTCACCGTGGCCTCGGGCCTCGCGGCTGCCACGACGCTGCTCCGCCGCCATGGCGGCGGTGACGCCCAGCTTGACGCCATCGTTGCCGCCAACGACCTGCTCGCCATCGGCGCCATCAGGGCCGCCCGCGAGCAAGGTCTGCGCGTGCCCGAGGACCTCGCAGTCACCGGCATGGACGACACGGAGATCGGTCGGGTCTTTCTGCCCAGCCTGACCAGCGTCTCGCTGCGTTCGAGCGAGCGCGGTCGTCGCGCCGCCGAAATCATGCTCGCCCTGCTCGAGGACCCCGGTCACCACCCGCAGAACGTCCTCGTCGAGCCAGTGCTGATGGCTCGGGAATCCACAGCGGCCAGCCAATCGGCCGACCTCGCCCAGGAGGAGAACGCATGACAGCGCCGTCACTGGCCAGTGGCAGCCGCGAGGCGGCGCCCGTGCCGCGCCCGCCGAGCCCTCGGCGCCCCGTCAAGGTGGGTGGGGTCGGGCGCGCGAAGCGCCGGGAGGCCATCGCCCTCGTACTGCCTTCGCTGCTACCGATCCTCATCTTCTCCGTCGCGCCGCTCGTCGTGGGTGTTCTTCTGGCTTTCACCGACGCCCGCCTCGTGCGTCGCCCCGAGTACGAGTTCGTCGGCATCGACAACTTCAGCCGCCTCGTCGACAACGGCTTCTTCTGGGAGTCGTTCCGAATCGGTCTGGTGTGGGCGGTGTCGGTCACTCTGCTGCAGCTGGTCGCCGGCATGGGCCTGGCCCTGCTGCTCAACTCTGACCTGCGGCTGCAGGGCCTGACCCGCGTGCTCGCCCTCATCCCGTGGGCCATGCCGCCGGTCGTCGTGGCGATCATGTGGCGGATGATCTACTCCCCGAACGCCGGACCCCTCAACGCGTTCCTCGGCTCGGTGGGACTCCCCGACGACATCAACTGGCTCGCCAACTTCGACACGGCGCTGCCGGCCGTCATCGTCGTCGGCGTCTGGCTCGGGATGCCGCAGACCACGGTCACCCTCCTGGCGGGGCTGCAGCAGATCCCTACCGAGCTCTACGAGGCGGCCTCCATGGACGGGGCCGGCGCGTCGCGGCGGTTCGTGAGCGTGACACTGCCGAGCCTGCGGCCCATCGTCACCTCGATAACGTCGCTGAACTTCATCTGGAACTTCAACTCGTTCAGCCTCGTCTACGTGCTCACCGAGGGCGGCCCTGGCGGCAAGACCATGCTTCCGATGCTCTTCACCTACCTGGAAGCGTTCAAGAACCGCAACATCGGCTATGCCGCCGCCATGGGCGTGGTGCTCGTCGTCGTGGTGGTGCTGTTGCTCGCGGCCTACCTGTGGTCGCAGTTCCGTGAGGAGAAGGAGCGCTGATGCGTGCAGTCGTCAAGCCGGCGCAGTACGCCGCGCTGTTCTTCTACATCCTTTTCCTGGGCTTCCCGCTGCTCTGGCTCCTCTCGGCGTCGGTGAAGTCCTCGGGCGAGCTGAACTCCCTCACGGTCAACCTCGTCCCGCAGGAGTGGCGCTGGGACAATTTCTCGACGGCCCTCGATCGGCAGGGGCTCGTGCGCTCGGCCGGCAACTCCGTGGTCGTGGCCCTCGTCTCCACGGCGCTCGTCATCCTCATCGCCCTGCCCGCGGCATACGCGCTCGCCCGCTTCAAGGGCTTGCTCCGCACAGTCGGGACGGGATGGATCCTGGTGAGCCAGGTGTTCCCGGTGATCCTCATCATCCTGCCGCTCTTCCTCATCCTGCGGACGATGAACCTCACCGACTCCCTGGTGGGCCTGACCCTCGTCCACACCACCTACACCTTGCCTTTCGCGCTGTGGATGCTCCAGGGATACATCTCCGCGATCCCCAACGAGCTCGAGGAGGCCGGGGCGATGGACGGCGCCGGCCGGGTAGCAGTGCTCGCTCGGATCGTTTTCCCGCTCCTCATGCCCGGCGTCGTCGCCACGGCCATGTTCTCGTTCGTCTCGTCATGGAACGAGTTCTTCTTCGCGCTGGTGCTCCTCCAGTCCCCGGAGAACTACACCCTGCCCATCACTCTGAAGATGTTCGTCGGAGGCGAGGGCAAGGTCGCCCTCGGTCCGCTCGCGGCCGGCTCGGTCATGGCCGCCATACCCAGCATCGTCTTCTTCTCGATCATGCAGAAGAAACTCACCGGCGGGCTCCTGTCCGGTGCCGTCAAAGGTTGATCCCCCTCTCTGCTGAAAGGCAACCGATATGAAAATGCGTGGCGCTTCCATCGCAGCAAGCCTCACGGCCGGCGTCCTCTTTCTCTCCGCCTGCGGAGGGGGAGCCGGAGGCAGTGACGAGGCCACCGACGGCGGCCCCGCGGGGGAGGGGACTCCCATCACCCTCGAGTTCCAGTCCCTCTCCGACCAGCCCGCCGCCATCGAGGCCACCGAGAGCATCGTGGCGGCCTGGAACAAGGCCAATCCGGATGTCCAGGTGGAGATCGTCCCCGCAGGCTGGGACGGCATCTACGACAAGCTCATCACCCAGTTCAACGGTGGCGCGGCGCCGGACATCATCCACTACGAGGCGGCCAGCATCGTGCCGTTCGCGGTAGACGGCTACCTCGCGGACCTCTCCGAGTACCTGCCGAAGGAGTTCGACGTTCCCGAGGGCATCCTCAAGGCCGTCACCG
The DNA here is from genome assembly GCF_003991205.1 of Georgenia sp. SYP-B2076. Lineage (GTDB taxonomy): Bacteria > Actinomycetota > Actinomycetes > Actinomycetales > Actinomycetaceae > Georgenia. The sequence goes on from NZ_RXOZ01000016.1 coordinate 8,923, forward strand.
TCAACGACGAGGTCATCGCCTATCCGACCGAGCTGCAGTCCTACATGGTCTTCGCCAACAAGGCGATGCTCGACGCGGCCGGGGTGGAGATCCCCTCGGGCGAGACCATGACCTGGGACGAGCTGCGCGGGCTGGCCAAGGCCAGCACACTCGATGGCAAGTTCGGCCTCGGTTGGGGCCTGAAGAGCCCCACGGCCGCGTTCATGACCATGGGCCCGACGTTCGGCGGCACCTACTTCGGCGGCACCGGCGCCGACGCCGAGCTCACGATCGGCGACGGCGAGCTCGCCATCCCCCAGCTTGTCAACGCGATGAACACCGAGGACAAGTCCATCCTGCCCGTCACCTTGACCCAGTCGGGCTCGGAGACCCTGGCCTCCTTCTATGCCGGTGAGATCGCGATGACGATCCAGGGCTCCTTCCAGGCGGCCAACATCGCCAAGGACGCGCCGGAGGGCTTCGAGTGGGTCGTGCTGCCGCCGCTGGAGGGGCCGGAGGGAGCCGGGCAGGCCGCCAACCCGCAGACCCTCTCGGTGAACATCGACTCGGAGCACGTCGAGCAGGCCGCCGAGTTCCTCAACTTCTTCACGCAGCCGGAGAACCTCGCAGCGCTCAACGAGGCCGACGCGCTCATCCCGGCGTCCACCTCCGCCCAGGAGCTGATGGCGAAGAACCTCGGCGACGACCCGAACTGGCAGACGGTCCTCTCGTCGGGCCAGCACATGACCGACGCGCCGTACCTGTTCGTCGACGCCTACGCCCAGTGGAAGGACACGGTGGCGACACCTGCGTTCCAGCGCTTCCTCGCCGGTGAGATCGACTCCGACGGCCTGGCGAAGGAGCTGCAGGCCGGCTGGGACGAGATCACCGCCTGACCGACAGGCCGAGGAGCTCTCCTCGGCGAGACATCATCCCGGGGCCGCGCTACTAAGCCGCCGCCCGGCCACGCGGCCCCGGGCGAATCGTGACCTGTGAGCGCGAGCATCCCTCGCCGGGCACCGACGCACGAGCCACACACGAACCAACGGACCAGGAGCAGACACGTGAGCTGGTTGGAAGACCGCGCCGTCGCGGTGATCACCGGAGCCGCGGTGGGCGACGCGCTCGGCGGGGCCACCGAGGGCTGGACCCCCGAGCAGATCGAGGAGCGCCACGGCGGCCGGGTCACCGGCATCGTCGGCCCCTGGTACCCGAACTGGAAGGATGCCCGCCCCATCGCGCCCTACCACAAGGGCGACGGACACATCACCGACGACACCCTCATGACCCAGGCCCTCGTGGAGGTCTATGCCAAGCGCCGCGACCACCTCGACGCCTATGCCGTCGCCGAGGACCTCGTGCCCCTCATGATCGGCGAGCCCCGCTGGATCCCCGAGCTCGAGACCGACGCCCTGATCCTCCAGCGCGTCTTCCTCGCCGAGAAGTGGATCGTCGCCCGCCTGCACTACGGCCACGTCGACCCCCGCGAGGCCGGCGTGGGCAACATCGTCAACTGCGGCGCCGCCATGTACATGGCCCCCGTCGGCATTGCCAACGCCGGCGACCCCGCCGGCGCGTACGCCGAGGCCATCGACATCGCGGGCGCCCACCAGTCCAGCTACGGCCGCGAGGCCGCCGGGGTCTTCGCCGCCGCCGTGGCCGCCGCGCTCACCCCCGGGGCTTCCGTCGACGGCGTCGTCGCTGCTGCCCTCGATGTCGCCCACGACGGCACCTACGATGCCCTCCGTGCGGTGGTCGACGCCGTCGCCGGCACGACGCCGCCGCGCACCGACGACGAGGAGCGCGCCCTGGCGGCCCTCATCCGCGCGGCCGTCGCGCCCTACGACTCCGTGGGCCCGGAGTACCGCAACATGTCCCGCGACGCCCGCCGTCCCTCGCGCACGAAGTCCATCGAGGAGCTTCCCGCCGCGATCGGCTTCGTGCTCGGCCACCGCGGCGACTTCCGCGGTGCCGTGCTCGGCGCCGTCAACTACGGCCGCGACGCCGACTCCATCGCCGTCATGGCCGGTGCCGTCACCGCCGCGCTGGGCGGCACCCCCGTCGTGCCCACCGAGTGGCTCGACCAGATCGAGACCGCCAGCCGCATGGACATCCGCGCAACCGGCCGGCTCATGGCAGGGGCCGCCGCGGACATCCTGCGCGCCGACGCCGAGCGTGCTGAACAGCGGCTGCACGTTCTGGGCCGGGTGGCCGAGCGGCAGGGGAGTGAGGTGGCGTGAGGCTCACCTGGGCCCAGCCCGAGGACCTGCTCGCGCACGAGCTGGTCCAGTCGGCCGCCGAGGGCAAGGACACCGCCGCCGTCGTAGCCCGGTGGGAGGCGGCCGGCGGCAGCACGGTCCCCGCGGTCAGCGGCGCCAGCGCCATCCCGGCCCCGCCCGAGCGGCGCGCGCTGGCCCGCGAGCTGCTGGGTGAGCTGCAGGACCTGGCGGCCGCGCCCGCCCCGGCCGAACCCGACGACTGGGAGGAGATCGCCGCCCTCCTGCCCGCCGCGCCCCGCCTGGCAGCACCGCGACCGGCCGGACTCGACCGCCGGGTGCGCGGCGGCTGGACCGGTCGTGCCGCCGGCTGCCTGCTCGGCAAGCCCGTGGAGAAGATCCCCCGGCACGGCATCGAGGAGATCCTCCGTGCCACCGGCCGGTGGCCGCTGGACCGCTACTTCACCGCCGTCGGCCTCGCTGACCACGTCGCCGCGCGCTGGCCGTGGAACCGGCGCAGCGCCCCGACGTCCCTGGAGGAGAACATCGCCGGCATGCCCGAGGACGACGACCTCAACTACCCCCTCCTCGCGCTCGACCTCCTCGAGCGCCGCGGCACCGGCTTCACCACCGAGGACGTCGCCCAGCTCTGGCTGGACAACCTGCCCGCCGGCCGGGTGTTCACCGCGGAGCGCGCCGCCTACCGCAACATCCTCGACGCCCGCCCGGTGCCCGAGACGGCCACGTTCCTCAACCCCTTCCGGGAGTGGATCGGCGCTCTCATCCGCACGGACGTCTACGGCTGGGTCACGCCCGGCGACCCGCGCGCCGCGGCGCGCCTGGCCTGGACCGACGCGCGCCTGAGCCACACCCGCAACGGCATCTACGGCGCCATGTGGGCCGCGGCGCTCTGCTCGGCCGCGATGGCCCGCGACACGGTCGACGAGGTCCTCGACGCCGCCGAGAGCGTCATCCCGCCGGGCAGCCGCCTCGCCGCGGCGGTCAGCCTCGGCCGCCAGACGGCCGCCGAGACCGAGGACGTCGCCGCCGGGCTGGACCGACTGCACGCCGCCTACGGGCACCTGCACTGGGTGCACGTGCTCAACAACGCCGCTGTCATAGCCTACGCCCTCGCCGCCGGTCGCGGCATGTTCGGGCCGAGCGTGGCGATCGCCGTCACAGCCGGGTGGGACACGGACTCGGCAGGCGCCACGGTCGGCTCGGTGCTTGGCGCCCTCCTCGGGCCCGACGGCATCGGGGAGCAGTGGACCGCGCCGATCGACGGTCGTATCGCCACGTCCCTGCCCGGCGGGGACCAACGGCGGATCGAGGACCTCGCGCTGCGCACGCGGCGCCTGCAGGAGGGAGCCCGGTGAGCGGCCACGTCGTGGTGGTCGGCAGCGCGAACGTCGACCTGGTGGTGGACGTCCCGCGACATCCGGGCCCGGGAGAGACGATCCTCGGCGGGGAGCTGGTCCGTAGCCCCGGCGGCAAGGGCGCCAACCAGGCGGTCGCCGCAGCCCGCGCCGGCGGCGCGGACACCACCTTCCTCGGGGCGTTGGGCCGCGATGATGCTGCCGAGCTGCTGCTGGCCTCGCTCGAGCGCGCCGGGGTGCACACCGACCTGGTCGCGCGCCCCCACGCCGGCACCGGCACCGCGCTCATCAGCGTGACCGCCGACGGCGAGAACGCCATCATCGTCGCGCCGGGCGCCAACTCCCTCCTCACCGTCGACGACCGTGCCGCCGCCCGGCTCGCGCAGGCGGACGTGGTCCTCGCCCAGCTCGAAGTGCCCCTGGAAACCGTGCTCGCCGCCGCCCGCGCCCGCCGGCGCGGCGCGGTGTTCGCGCTCAACGCCGCGCCCTCCCGAGACCTGCCCGCGGACGTGTGGGCGGAGGTGGACCTGCTCATCGTCAACGAGCACGAGGCCGCCGACCTCGCACGCACGACGGGCGGTGAGCAGTCGGCCGCCGAGGCGCCCACGGAGCTCGCCATGGCCCTGCTCGCCCGGGTGCCCGCCGTCGTCATCACGCTCGGCGCCGCCGGCGCCCTGGTGGCCGAGCGCGGCGCCGACCCCGTCACCGTGCCCGCCCCCCGCGTCACCCCGGTGGACACCACCGGCGCGGGGGACACCTTCTGCGGCGTGCTCGCCGCGGCCCTGGCCCACGGCGAGCCGCTCGCCGTCGCCGCCCGTCGCGCCGCCGCCGCGGGCGCGCTGGCCGTCACCCGGCCCGGCGCCCAGGCCGCCGTCCCGACGGCGGATGAGACCGGGGCGCTCGCCGCCCAGACCTACGCGCCCGTGGTGGAGCCGTGACCTACACCTTCGACCCGCTCGTCCCGCGACCCATCGACCTGCCCACCCTCGTCCCGCTCGACGCGGTCGCGCGCCTGGAGGACCTGGACGAGGCGAAGATCTTCGCCGCCCCGGACGACCCGGCCGACTGGCCCGCCTGGCGCGCGCGCCTCACCGCCTGGCGGGAGGACGCCCGCGCCCGCCACCACTACGACGGCGCCGCCTACGAGCGCCCGCAGTCCGCCTGGGCCGCCCGCTGCTTCTCGGTCGCGCAGGTGTGGCTGTGGGACGAGCTGCTCTTCGACTTCGGCGCGCAGCGCTTCACCCCGGACCGCTTCCTCGCCGACGCCCACGAACGCCTCGGCGGCCTCGACGCCGTCGTGCTCTGGCACGCCTACCCCGTCATCGGCATCGACGGGCGCAACCAGTGGGACCACTACCGCGACGTCCCCGGCATCGAGCGGCTCGTCGCCGACCTCCACGCCGCCGGTCTGCACGTCTTCGTCGACTACAACCCCTGGGACACCGGCACCCTGCGCGCCACCGGCGACGACGTCACCGAGCTCGCCGCCCTGGTACGCGACCTCCAGGCCGACGGCGTCTTCCTCGACACCCTCAAGAAGGCCGAGCCCGACCTGGTCGACCGGCTCGAGGCCGCCCGCCCCGGCATCGTGCTCGAGGGCGAGTCCAAGCTCGCCGTCGAGCGCATCGTGGACCACTCCGCCTCCTGGGCGCAGTTCTTCGCCGACTCCGCCGTCCCCGGCGTGCTGCGCGCCCACTGGTACGAGCGGCGCCACATGCAGCACCACATCCGCCGCTGGCACCGCGACCACTCCGAGGAGCTGCAGTCCGCCTGGGTCAACGGCGCCGGCGTCATGGTCTGGGAGGTCGTCTTCGGGGTCTGGGTCGGGTGGAACGCCCGCGACGCCGCCACGCTGCGCCGCATGGTCACCCTCCAGCGCGCCGCCGCCGACCTGCTGCTCGAGGGGGAGTGGACCCCGCTCGCGCCCCTCGCCCCGGCCGCGCACGGCGCCGGCGTCCACGCCTCCACCTTCACCCGCGACGGCGTCACGCTCTGGACGCTGGTCAACCGCGGCAAGACCGACTACACCGGCCCCGTCCTCGACGACCCGCCGGCGGGCACGCTCCTCGACCTCACCGGCGGCCCCGCGGCGGGGCGCTCCGACGGGCACGGCGGCGCTCGCCCTGCCGTGACGGTCCCGGCCCGCTCCATCGCAGCCCTGCTGCAGGTGGAGCCGGGCACCCCCCAGCCGTCCTGGCTCCCGGGACTGCGCGAGGACCTCGCCGGGCTCCCGCACGACGGCGACGCGTCCTTCCCGCACCGCGTCGCCCGGCGCCTCGCACCCGAGCCGCCCGCCCCGGTGCGCCGCGACCGGGTGCCGGCTGACGCCGTCGGCGTCCCCGCCGGGGACTACGTGCTCACCGTGCGCTACCGGGCGCGCGAGACCGGCATGTACCAGGGCGCGCCGTACGTGGACGAGTGGAAACCGCTCGCGCCACGGCTGCACGACGCCCGCACCCTGCAACGCACCGGCACGCTGGACCGGCCCATCGCCGTCGCCGCCACCGAGGTGACCAACGCCGAGTACGCCGAGTTCCTCGCCGCCACGGGCTACCGGCCCACGGTGACGCACCGTTTCCTGGGGAACTGGCTCGCCGGTCGCGTGCCCGCCGCAGCGGACGACGCCCCGGTGACCTACGTGGACCTCGACGACGCCCGCGCCTACTGCGCCTGGCGCGGCGGGCGGCTGCCCACCGAGGACGAGTGGCAGCTCGCCGGGCAGACCGGCCGGCTGCGCCGCGGCAGCCCCGCGGTGTGGAACTGGACCGAGAGCGAGCACAGCGACGGCCGCACCCGCTTCGCGATGCTCAAGGGTGGCGCCGACTACGCCGCCGAGGGTTCGGAGTGGTACTTCGACGGCGGCCGCCAGGCGCCGGACTTCACCGCCAAGCTGCTCGTGCCGGGGCTGGGCGTCACCCGCAGCCCGAGCATCGGCTTCCGCTGCGCCTGGACCCTGGAGGATCGATGACCGTCTCGCGCGACAGCACCGACGGCGCCCTCGCCGGCCTGAAGGTGGTGGACGCCTCCACCCTCTTCGCCGGCCCCATGGCCGCCATGCACCTCGGTGACATGGGCGCCGACGTCATCAAGGTCGAGCACCCCACCAAGCCGGACCCCTCCCGCGGGCACGGCGCCGCCAAGGACGGCGTCAACCTGTGGTGGAAGACCCTCGGCCGCAACAAGCGTGCCGTCACCGCGAACCTCGGCTCCGACGGCGGCCGGCGGGTCTTCCTCGCACTCGCCGCCGAGGCCGACGTGGTCATCGAGAACTTCCGCCCCGGCACCCTGGAGCGGTGGGGCCTCGGCTATGACGAGCTGGCCGCCGCCAACCCCGGCCTGGTGCTCGCCCGGGTCAGCGGCTTCGGGCAGCTCGGCCCGTACCGCACCCGGCCCGGGTTCGGCACCCTCGCCGAGGCGATGAGCGGGTTCGCGGCCATGACGGGCGAGCCCTACGGGCCACCCACCCTGCCGCCGTTCGGCCTGGCCGACGGCGTCGCCTCCCTCGCCACCGCGTTCGCCATCATGATCGCCCTGCGCTCGCGGGAGGCCACCGGCCGCGGGCAGGTGGTGGACGTGGCGATCATCGAACCGATCCTGGCCATGCTCGGCCCGCAGATCACCCGCTGGGACCAGCTCCGCACGGTCCAGCCCCGGTTCGGCAACCGGTCCGTCAACAACGCACCGCGCAACACGTACCGCACTAAGGACGGCCAGTGGGTGGCGGTGTCCACCTCGGCGCAGTCCATCGCCGAGCGGGTGATGCGACTCGTGGGCCGGCCGGAGCTCATCGACGAGCCGTGGTTCGCCGTCGGTGCCGAGCGGGCCCGGCACGCCGACGAGCTCGATGAGGCGGTGGGCGGCTGGATCGCTCGGCACACCCGGGAGCAGGTGGTGGCCGCGTTCGAGAAGGCACAGGCTGCCGCCGCGCCGATCTACGACGCCGAGGACATCGTGGCCGATCCGCAGTTCCAGGCGTTGGGCACCATCCACGACATCGAGGACCCCGAGCTGGGGCCCATGAAGATGCAGGGCCCGCTGTTCCGGCTCTCCGGGCACGACGGCGTCATCGCCTTCACCGGCCGCCCGCACGGCGCCGACACCGACACCGTGCTGGGCGAGCTCGGCTTCTCGGCCGAGGAGATCGCCGCCCTGCGGTCGGAGGACGCGATATGAGCGCCTCGGTGCTGACGCTGCTGTATGTGCCCGCGGACCGACCCGACCGGGTGGCCAAGGCGCTGGCCTCAGAGGCCGACGTGGTGATCGTGGACCTCGAGGACGCCGTGGCCCCGGCGCACAAGGATCTCGGGCGCGAGCAGGTGGCCCGGCTGCTCGCCGGGGTCGACCGGCCGGTGCAGGTGCGGGCGAACCACCCGGCGACGCCGTGGCACACCGCCGACGTCGAGGTGGTGGCGGCCCTGCCGCCCGTGGTCGGCGTGCGGGCACCCAAGGTCGAGTCCGCCGATGAGGTGCGCCGGCTCGCATCCCAGGTGCCCGGGCGGGCGCTGCACCTGCTCATCGAGTCCGCCCTCGGGGTGGAACACGCCTTCGAGATCGCGACGGCCTCGGACCAGGTGGCCACGCTCGGCCTGGGGGAGGCCGACCTGCGCTCAGACCTGAGGGTCGACGACGACGCCGGGCTGGCGTGGGTGCGCTCGCGGATCGTCACCGCCGCCCGCGCGGCCCGGCTGCCCTCGCCGGCGATGTCCGCCTACCCGAACGTGAAGGACGTCGAGGGGCTCATCGCCTCCTGCCACGCCGGACGTGCCCTCGGGTTCCTCGGCCGGGCGGCCATCCACCCCGCCCAGCTCGCGCACATCCAGCAGGCATTCCGGCCCAGCGAGGTGGAGGCCGAGAAGGCCCGTGCCGTCGTCGCACGAGTGGGCGAGGCCCACACCGAGGGCGTCGGCGCGATCGCGCTGGAGGACGGAACGTTCCTCGACGTCGCGATGGTGGAGCAGGCGCGGGCGGTGCTCGCGCTGACGGAACGGACGGGCCCCACGCCCGGCTGAGGAAGCTCGGATCAATTCTCAAAGGGGAGAAGATGCAGCAGCTCAAACGCAGAAGGACCGTCCGGCGCGCACTTGGCGCCCTCGCCGGCGCGGTGGTCGCCGTCGCGGGCATCACCGTCGCCCTGCCCGCGCTCGCCGCTGAGACCGGCACGCTCGTCACGGCCCAGGCGCCCTCGTCCGCGACCGGCGCCATCGACTAAACCGTCTACCTCCCGCCCGGCTACGACGACGACGCCGAACGCCGGTACCCGTCCGTCTACCTGCTGCACGGGCGGGGCGATACCCAAGCTGCCTGGCAGCGCGTGAGCGCCGACCTGGACGAGCTCATCAACGCCGGCGCCATCCAGCCGATGGTCGTGGTCATGCCCGACGCGCCGTGGAACGCGCGCGGCAGCTGGTACACCGACTCCTTGTACACCGGTGACAAGAAGACCGGCGCGGGAGCGGGCGTCCCCGTCGAGACCGCCTTCACCCGTGACCTCGTCGACCATGTCGACGCCACGTACCGCACCGTCGATGACCGCGAGGCCCGCGCCGTCGGCGGGTACTCGATGGGCGGCGCCGGGGCCTTGCGGTTCACCCTCGCGCATCAGGACACCTTCTCGGGGGGCATCGTGCTGAGCCCCGCGGTGTACGTCCCCCAGCCGCCCGCCGACTCCTCGACCCGCGACTACGGCGCCTACGGGGCGAAGCACAAGCTCTTCGACAAGCACCGCTACACCGAGCTGAGCTACCCGACCGCCCTGGAGGCACTCGACCCGGCGTTGCCGGTGCACCTGTTCATCGCGGTCGGCGACGACGAGTGGGCCAACCCCGACCCCGCCGACGCCAGCCACGACCTCGACTTCGAGGCCGCGCAGCTGTACAACACCGCCCGCCGGGTCGACGGCGTCACCGCCGAGCTGCGCGTTCTCGACGGCGGGCACGACTGGGACGTGTGGCAGCCGGCCTTCCGCGAGGGCATCGTCGATGTCTCCGCGCGGCTGCGCACCGCGGCCGCGGAGCCGTGGGCGGCCGAGCTGCTCGGCACCACCGGTGATGACCGCGCCGGTGGCCTCCTCGTCGACGCCGATGGCGGCACCACCGTGGCGGTGAACGCGGCGGGGTCGCTCGCCGGGCTCCCGCACGCCGGCGGCCTGGACGTCGCGCTCCTTCGGCGCTCCGCCGACGGCGCGACCACGTGGCGGCACACCCTCGCCACCGGCGCCAACGATCGCGCCTACGGACTGGTCGCCGGTGATGGCGGTGCCACCTTGGTGGCCGGCTACACCCGCGGCAACCTCGATGGTGCCCACCCGTCGGGGGCGTTCGACGACGCGTTCGTCGCGGCCGTCGACGCGGCGGGCCAGCGTCTGTGGACCACCCAGTTCGGCGACGGCGCCGCCGCGGACCGGATCTACGCCGCCGCGCCCGACGGCGCCGGCGGTGCGTACGTCGCCGGGTACACCTCTGGCAGCGTGGCCGGGGTGAGCGCCGGAGACAAGGACGCGCTGCTCGCCCGCGTGGACGGGGCCGGGGAGCTGCTGTGGGCCCGGCAGGTCGGCGGCCCGGGCGAGGACAAGGCGCTCGCGCTCGGGCTGGGGGCCGACGGCGGCGTCTACGTCGGTGGAGTGGCCGCGCAGGCGATGCCCGGCGGCACCCACGCGGGCGCGAACGACGCCTGGCTCGCCCGGTACACCGCCGACGGCGGCCAGGAGTGGCTGCAGCAGTTCGGCACGACCGGGAACGACCAGGTCAGCGGGCTCGTGGTCCGCGCGGACGGGACCGCGGTGGCGGTCGGGCACACCCGCGGATCCCTCGCCGGCGAGTCAGCGGGCGACAACGACGTCTTCGCCCGCGCCGTCGGTGTGACTGGCGCGGAGCTCTGGACCACGCAGGCCGGCACCGCCACCGACGACCGCGGCGTCACCGGCGTGCTCGGGCAGCACGGGTCGGTGCTGCTCGTCGGCAACACCTACGGGGCCATGGGGACCGCGGTGGGCGGCGTGGACGTGTTCACGCTCCAGCTCGGTGCTGACGGCGCCGCCGGCGAAGCCCGGCAGGTCGGGTCCGTGGACCGCGACGGCGCCGATGACTTCGATGACCCCAACCTCTTCGCCGCCACGGGGCCGGGAGCCCTGTGGCTCAGCGGGCTGACCTACGGGGCGCCGGAGCGGGCGACGAACGCCGGAGCCGGTGACGTGTTCCTGATGAAGCTCGCAGGAGGCGTGGTTCCGTAGCGGCGCGCTGACCGGCTGCGCGCCCGGGCGTCTCGCCCGACAGACGTGGGGGCACAGCGGCTTGTAGACGAGCTGCTGGTGATGCCTCGTAGCGGATCGGGCGTCGTGTCTGTCCACACGGACGAACCCCGGGCCACGCTGGCCGTCGCGGTCGAGGTTGACCACCTCGTGCCCGCGGCGGCCAGCTCACGGACGACGGTCCTGCCCAGCTTCCCGGAGCCCCCGGTGACGGCGATGCGCATGACGGCCGTTCTTCATCATGGCGGTGCCGATGGCGGTGCCGATGCGTTCGGCCGTGGGCCTCACGCCGCCGGCGGTGCCGTTGCCCGTGCGGGAACCTGCCGGCTGGGCGGACGGCGCCACGAACGTCCGCCCGTTCGAGGTCACCGGCCTCGAACGCGGACGAGGCTCTGGTGGGGGCTCTCGCCGTAGGTGCTGCGGTAGAGCTGGGCGAACCGGCCCAGGTGGGCGAAGCCCGAGCGGTGCGCCGCCTCGGCCACGGTCTCGGGCACCTCCCCGCCCTCCCCGGTCAGGCGGCGGTGAGCCTCGGCGAGCCGGATGCCTCGCAGGAGCGTGGTCGGCGTGAGACCGAACCGCTCCATGACCACCCACTGCAGTTGACGCACCGACAGGCCCACCGCGCGTGCGACGTCCGGCACCGTGACCGCGCTCCCGTGGTTCTCCGCCAGCCAGGCGCGAGCCGTCTCTGCGTGCGCCGTGGACACCCTGGCCGGAGCGCTCGCCAGGAGGCCGGTGTGGCTGTGCGGGACGGACAGCAGCGCGGCCGAGAGCAAGGTCTGTTCGAGCGAGCGTGCGGCGGCGTCGGGCAGGTCGGCACATCGGAAGAGCGTCTCCGCGACGCTCCGGCAGGCGGTGTCGAGGTACTCGGACGGCAGGGGCGGCCGCTCTGCGGAGCCGGCGCGGAACTCCAGGTCGCCGTCGGGCGGTGCGCCGGTGAGCGCCTCGAGGTGGTCGCGCAGGCGGCCGATCTCCGTCGCGACGACGAGCGCTCCGTCCCAGGGCTGCGGCGCCATGAGGGTCCGGCGGCCGGTGTGCAGGACGAACGGGGACGAGCGGACCTGGTTGACCGCATGCACGCCGACGCCCATCGGACCCAGCGGCAGCGTGAGGACGAAGCGACCGCCGGTGGGGCCGGCCTCGACGAGGACGTCCGCCCCGTAGCGGACGAAGACGACGTTGGTCCCGGCCGCCTCCGAGGCGCCGACCACGCCGTCGAGCTCTCCGCCTCGCAGGGTGATCTCGTGGGGCGTCGCCGCGTGCGCGACCGACTCGCGGAGCTCGTCCAGGCGGCGGGTGCGCACCTCCAGCGCGGCGCCCGCGCCGCCCGTGGACGGACGTTCCGACGCCGTCCCGGCGCGCTTGCCGGCAGGCGGGGCCTGAGGCGCAAACGGCACCAGAGGGGGCCTGACCGACGGACTGGGGATCAGAAGGATCACCGCCTTCCCAAGGATGTGATCATCCATCACATCCTTGTGGGCGTCCAGGGCTCCGGACCGACAGGTAGCCCGTTTACGCCCCAGCCGGGGCGCACCGCCCGCGTCCCGAGGGGGACGAGGTCGGCGGCCGGTGCGCCCGGGCGTCAGCTGACCACGCTCGGCTCCGTCTCCGGACGGCGCAGGCTCACCTCGCTCTCGTCGTGGCGCAGGCTTTCCTGGCTCTCAGGACGGCGTGTGCCCTCGAGCTTCTCGAGGAGCCGCTCCGTGATCGCGCGGTAGTTGCTGGGGTCGGCCGGCAACAGCCACTCCCGGATCCGCTGCGCACGCGGGATGGTGATCCCGATCTCCGCGAGTGTCTCGTCGACGTTGTGCATGGAGAACGGGATGAGGTTCGTCCCGCGGGCGTGGTGCCCCTCGGTGCGCTGCTCCATCCACCGCAACCGCTGCTGCACCTGCCGGCGGCGTTCCTCCACGGGAGGCAGCACGCTCCGGCCCATGAGGTAGTTGGCGATCCACAGCGCCGCGACCTCGGCGGACAGCGGCGAGTAGAAGGAGGAGTTGTAGCCACAGAAGGCGAGGCCAGGCACGTCGTGCGGGAGCACGTAGCGGTACAGCTCGAAGTTGCCGCGCTCGTCGGTGAGACGGTCCTGGAGTTCCGGGCCGAGGAACGGCACGCCCTGCCGCCACCCCGTCGCGGCGACGACGACGTCGGCCCGCCGCGTCGAGCCGTCGGCCAGCTCGGCCATGGGCAGGCCGTCCTGGGCGAACAGCCGCACGATCCGGCTGTCCCGGACGACGTCGATCTCGCCCGAGGCCGCCTTGGCGAAGAACCCGTCGCTCGTGAGGCTGACGGTGCTGCGCGCGATGCGCTCGAACCCACCGACCGGGACCAGGCCACTGCGGGTGAGCCGCAGCTGCCTGGTGGCCACCGCCTGCAGGCCGCCCAGCATGCCGTCGCGGACGGCCTTGCCCCTGCCGTGGAGAAACGCCTCGATGCCCTTCGTGTGCTGGTACTCGAAGAGGGCTTCGCCGAGTCGGGTGAGCATCAGGTACTTGTAGTTGAGCAGGCCCAGAATCTTCTTCGGCATCTTCCAGATGAGCTGCCGCGCAACGACGGACGTGCTGGCGGCCGATCCGCTGATCGCGGAGGCGATGTCGCACGCGGACTTCCCGTACCCCACGACGATCACGTGCCTGCCCTCGACCTCGGAGACGTCCCGGACGTCCGACGGCGTGCACACGCGTCCGCCGGCGGCTTCGAAGTCCGGCCGACCGGGGTAGGAAGGCGTGAAGGCGTCGGAGAAGATGCCGTTCGCGACGACGAGGAAGTCCGCTGACTCTTCGGCCTCGCCGGCCGGGCCGCGGGTGCGGATCCTCCACCGTGGACCGCTCTCGTCGAGGTCGGCCCCGATGACCTCGGTGCGCAGGCGCGTCTTGCCCATCAGCCCGAATGTCCGGGCGTAGGTCTCCAGGTACTGCTGGACCTGCGCCCCGCTGGGCCACTCGGGAAAGTGCTTCGGCATCGGCAGGTCCGAGAGCGCGTACGTGCCCTTGTTGTTCTGGGTGGACAGGCCCGGGTAGCGACGCGTCGAGCTCCATACGCCGCCGACGTCGGGTGCCTTCTCGTAGATGATGACGTCGTGCCCGAACTGCGTGAGGACCTTCCCGGCGGCGAGGCCGGCGAAGCCGGCCCCGATGATGGCGATGCGCATCTCAGTGTGCTCCTTCGACGGCGAGCTGGGGGATGGCGGCGACGCCCTGCTCCGGCCCCATGGCGGAGTACCCGCCGTCGGCCGCCCAGTCGGCGCCCGTGACCACCGAGGCGGCGTCCGAAACCAGGAAGGCGACGACGCGGCCGACCTCGACCGGATCGCCCACCCGGCCGGTGAGGTGGAACGGCGCGGCCACGCGATCCGTGCGTGTGCGGTCCCCCTGCGAGAGGGTGTCCATGATCTTCGACCAGGTCCATCCGGGGCTGACGGAGTTCACCCGGATGCCGTCGGCGGCGAGGTCCATGGCCATGGACCGGGTCACCTGGACGAGGGCCGCCTTCGTCGCCGGGTACACCCAGCGGCCGGTCTGGGCGACCTTGCTGGAGATCGACGTGAAGTTGACGACCGCTCCGTGACCGCTCGAGGCCAGGGCCGGGCGCGCCGCCCGAGTCATCATCACGGCGCTGGCGACGTTGACGTCGAAGGCCGCCAACCAGCCGGCCCGGTCGGTGTCGGCGCCGTCGTCGAGGTAGCTGCACGCGAGGTTGACCAGGACGTCGATCCCGCCGTGCACGCGGACCACGCCGGCGACCAGCTCGCCCACCCGGGCGTCGTCCGTGATGTCGGCGACGACGACCTGGATCCGGTCGCCGAGCTCGTCCGCGATGTCCTGTGCGCCGCCGGCGTCGATGTCCACGACGACGACGGTGGCGCCCTGCTCGTGGAGCGCGCGGACGACGCCGTGACCGACGAGCGTCGCTCCTCCGGTCACGACGGCGACGCGGCCGTCGAGCGATGCTGTCATGGCGAAGCCCTCCCATTCCGGCCGCCTCGTCGCGGCCTCACCCGACGGTAGGGAGGCATCGGATGCCGGGCTATCCGCTGTGCGCGGCGGGGCTGTCCAGATCACGCGCCCGATTTGGCCCAGAGGCGCGGGCCTCCCACGTACGATCGGCGAGGATGTCGGGCGACGGGGCGGTCTCTCAGACGGGAGGTGCATCGCGTGAGCGAGGCGGCCTCCGAACGACTGGAGCTCGCGACCAGGGACGTCGACGCTGCACGGGCCGGTGTGGGGGAGCTCTTCTGCCCGCACCGCCTCGAGCCGCACTCGCCCGGGCGTGGCGTGGATCTGTCCCTCCGCTCGGTTCGTCTTGGCGGCCTCGCGATCGTCGAGATCGACTACGGCGAGGCCGTCGAGATCCTGCCCCAGGAGCTGGACACGTTCTACCTCGTGCAGATCCCGCTGAGCGGCACGGCACGCATCGAGCAGGGCAGGGAAGAGATCGCCTCCGACCCCTCGACCGCGTCCGTCCTCTCACCGGTCGACCGCATCAGAATGTCTTGGCACGCCGGTAACCCCCAGCTCGTGGTCTACATCGACCGCGCGCTGCTGGAGTCGGAGCTGACCAGGTTGCTCGGCCGCCGGTCGGGCGCGCCGCTGCTCTTCGAGCTGGCGATGTCCACCGGAAGCCCGCAGGTGCGAGGCTGGCTCCGGACGGTGCGGTTCCTCTGGGAGGAGGTGACCAGCGGTAGCGCGCTCCTGGCGCAGCAGGCCACCGTCGACGCCCTGAGCCGGGCGGTGACCACGCAGCTGCTCGAGACCCAGCCGCACACGTTCACCGACGGCATCCGGCCGGTGCGGCTCGCGCCGCCCAGCGTCGCGCGGCGAGCCGTCGACCACATCCACGCTCACCTGGGTGAGGCGCTCGTCGTCGCCCGCATCGCCAAGGAGGTGGGGACGAGCACCCGGGCGCTCCAGGAGGCGTTCCGCCGCGAGCTCGACACCACTCCCGTCGCGTTCGTGCGGGAGCTGCGGCTGACCCGGTCCCACGAGATGCTGCGGCGTGCCGACCCCGGCGCGACGACCGTCACCGAGGTGGCCATGGGCCTCGGCATCACGCATCTCGGGCGGTTCTCGGTGGACTACCACCGTCGCTACGGCGAGCCTCCCTCGGCGACCCTCCGGCGCCGCTAGGCCCCACCGCACCGGCGCGCGCCGGTGCGGTGGACTGGCGGCTGCCCGCAAACGACTCCGGGCGGCCGCCAGTCCCGTGCTCCAGCGTGCGCTCAGACGCGCATCCCGGCGGGCTCCCGGTCCCAGTCCCGCGCCTGGCGCACGCCACGGGCCTCGAGGCGGGGGAGGACCTCCTGAGCGAAGTACTCCAGCTCACCGGCGTAGTCGAAGAACGCCACCGTCATCCCGTCGAAACCCGCCTCGTGGAAGCGCTGGATCTGGTCGGCGACGTCGTCCGGCGTCCCGATCAGCGGGCAGCTGCCGTGCCCGGCGGCGAACCGGGCGCGGAAGGTCGCGAGCATCTCAGGGGTGAACGACTGGGCGTGCAGACCCTGCAGCGCCATGAGGTTGTCGACGGCGGACCAGTCGGCCTGCTCGTCGGCGTAGTAGTGCAGGAACTCCTCGGCCTCCTCGCGGGTGGGGCGGCACACGACGTGTCCGAGGGTGAAGACCCCCGCCTCGCGGCCGTAGTCGGTGCGCGCCTGGGCCTTCATCGAGGCGACGATGTCGCGGCCGTCCTCCGGTCCGCCGACGATCGTGAACCCGAAGTCGGCGTTGCGGGCGGCAAACTCCCGGCCCTGCTTGGACGAGCCCGCGTTGAGCACGGGCAGCACGCCGTCGTACGGCTTCGGCATGCCCTCGACGTGCCGGAGGTGGAAGAACCTACCGTCGTGGTCGAAGCTGCCCGGCGTCGTCCAGATCTTCCGGATGACGTCCCACCACTCCTGGGCCAGCGCGTAGCGGTCGTCGTGGTCCTGGGGCAGCTCCACGCCGAAGGTGTCGTACTCCGGCTTGTTCCAGCCGGCCACGATATTGATCCCCGCCCGGCCCTGGCCGACCTGGTCCACGGTCGCCAGCTGCTTCGCGACGACGATCGGGTGGTTGAACGCGGTGTGGACGGTGGCGAAGACGGAGAGGTGCCTGGTGTGCGCGAGCAGCGCACCGGCCCAGACGGTGGGGTCGAGCACGCCCTCATGGAAGTTCGTCTCGCCCCCGTAGCCGATCCAGCGCGCGATCGGCAGCATGAAGTCGATGCCCACCTCGTCGGCGATCTTCGCCAGCCGGAGGTTGTCCGCCCAGCTGCCCGACCACCGGTCGGGGGCCTTGGTCACGGCGAGGCCGGATGAACAGTTGGAGCTGAAGGTCCCGAGCTTGAAGTCGGGAGCGTCGTTGATCGATCGAGCCATCTGAACCTCCGTTGGTCCAACGTGATGTACCGGGTCCGCCGAACCTCGCGGGCACGGCGGTTCACCTGCGTGGAGACGTGGCGCGGTGGTGCTGGCCGAGAGTGGCACCCGCGCGTCCGGTGTCGTTGGTCGAGTGTGAGCCGCCGCGGATGGCGGCGTCTATCCGCTCCGCGCGGGATCCGATCCAGAACGCGCGCACTGGGTTGCCTCGACTCCAGGTGCTGTCGTACTCCGTGCTCCGCCAGGCCCGGGCGACGGGCACGCGTGGGGGGACTCGGCCACGGGCGGCACGCCCGTGGCCGAGGCCCTCGATGGTTCCGACGCCGGGGGCACGGTGTGCGCCCCGGGCGTTCCCGACCGACTCGTCGGGAGGTCAGGCCGAGGCGAGAATCTCCTCCTCGGCAAGACCGCACAGCATGTCGACGTCCATGAGGAATGTCGGGTTTCCGTCCTCGTCGAGGAACTGCGACGGTCCCTTCGCAAACATGATCTGAATGACCTCCTCCTCGAAGAACAGAGGACTGTGAGTCGCCCCGTCCGGCTCGAGGACGTAATCGCCGGTCTTGAAATGACCGGCCTGCTGGTGATGGCCGGCGCCCTTGATGATGTAGATCTCGGAATTGCCGATGTGCTGGTGCGGGGGAAGCACCGACCCCTTCTCGGAGCGGATCATGATCGTCCACTCCTGCGACGCGCGGTCGAGCCGGAGGACCTTGATGCCCACGCCAGGTGCCAGAGTCCGCCACTCCATGGCATCCGTGTCGATCACGAGGCCGCCGTCCTTGTCCATCTCCATGTTTCCTCCCTGTGGTGTCCGCACGGTGTGGCCGTGCCTGCCTGGTGGGTGGCAGGACGGGTTGATCGGGGCTGCGGACGTCACGCCCCCAGCTCATGTCCAGGCCACTCAGGAGCCGTCTGCGCTCTGGGGTGCCCGCTCCTCGACGAAGGTCAGTTTGCCGTCCTGCAGGACGTCGGGTCCGCCGTGCCGGTGAATGCGTGTGCGCGCATCTGTCTCCTGGATGTCGTCGATGTCCGCCGGGGGCACGCGCAGGCGGGTCGCCGGAGGTGTCGCCTCCGGCGATGTGGGCCTACCGGAGGTGGACCGTGACCTCGATCTCGATGAGCAGGCCGTCGACGGCCAGCCCGGTGACGCCGACGATCGTCTGGGCTGGGTGTCGGTCAGAGCCCTGGACCTGCTCGATGGCGCGCGTCATGACCTCGTACTCGGTCGGCCGCAGGGTGTAGATCGTGCGACGCACGACGTCGTCCCAGGTCGCGCCGATGGCGTCGAGCGCGAGCTTGACGTTCTCCATGGCGGCGCGCGTCTGCTCGCCGAGGTCGTCGCCCCCGCGCACGCTGAAGTCCGGGGCCAGGGCGACCTGGCCGGCGATGTAGGCGATCCGGCCGGGCTCTGCTATCGAGATGTGGCTGAATCCCGGAGCTGGGTGGATGGCCGGCGGGTTGATCAGTGCACGGGTCGACGTCGACATGCAACTTCTCCGATCGGTGGGTACCGGGATGCGCCGCAAGTTATTGTGATGTGTGCTTACGTGTCAAGGATCACATTAGGCATGAGCGCGCTGGCTTTCTTGATGCTCTGAAACGGAGACACTTGGTCTGAAACTTCCGGCTCGCCGTCCGGGGCCGCGCCATTCGAGTCGCCCGGAGATCGCCGAGGTCGCCGCGACGAGGGCCGACCTCGCCAGCCCCCGTGTCGCCGGGGAACTCGTCGCTTCGGGCCCCCGGCCGGAGGGCCACGCTCAGGGCCGTCACAGTCGCCGTGGCAGGCGCCGGCACCGCCCGTCGTAACGGAAGGCCTCAGTCCATGACCACCCCAAGTGAGCGCACAGTCCGCGGCCGTGAGGCGGTGTCCGGCCTGACCGCCGAGCCGGAGACCGAAGCTGGCGCGGAGCCGGCGGCCGATCCGGCGCACCGAGCTCGCGCGGAGCCGGCGATCGGCTCTGGCGCAGTGCCGGTGAACGGCGCTGGTGCGGAGCCGGCGGATGCCGCACGGCGGGTTCGGTCGGGCCCGGACGGTCCGCGGCTGTCGGGTGCTGCCCTGGCGCTTTTCGTGCTCAGCGTGCTGGCGGTCGCCGTGAACCTCCGTCCCGCTCTGACCAGCGTGGGGCCGCTGCTCCCGGAGATCCGCCGGGACCACGTCGGACTCGGCCTCAGCGTCACGCAGGCCGGCGTGCTCTCGACGGCGCCGTTGCTGTTCTTCGCGCTGGCCGCCCCGCTCGCTCCCCGGCTCGCCCGGAGGTTCGGCCTCGAACGGACGATCCTGGCCGTCCTGGTGGTCGTCGCGCTCTCCCTGGGCTTGCGTCCTTGGGCGGGTTTCTCGCTCCTCCTCCTGGGGACCGGTGTCGCGGCGGGCGCCATCGCCGTCGCGAACGTGCTTGTGCCGGCGCTCATCCGCCGGCACCTGCCGCGCCGCGCCATGCCGATGATGGGTGCGTACTCCGTCACGCTCGCCCTCGGCGCCACGTTGGCGGCGGGGACCACGGTGCCGATCTCCGAGTGGCTGGGCGGCTGGCGTTGGGGCCTGGCCGCCTGGGGGCTCCTCGCCGTCGCGGCGCTCGTGCTCTGGGCCCCGCGGAGCAGGGGCGGCGCGAGGGTCGACCTCGGCACGTCCACGACCAGGCGGCTGTGGCGGCAGCCGCTGGCCTGGCAGGTCTCGGCCTACCTCGGCACGCAGTCGGTCGGCTTCTACTGCATGGTCGCCTGGTTGCCGAGCATCGCGCGGGAGTCCGGCATGAGCGCCACGGAGGCGGGCCTGCTGCTCTCGACCTCCATCCTGGTCGGCGCCGCCTCCGGGCTCCTCGTCCCGGTGCTGAGCTCGCGGGCGCGCAACCAGCAGGTCGCGGCGGCCGGCACCGTCGTCTTCATCCTGGCGGGGCTCACCGGGCTCGCCCTCGCCCCTGCCGCGGCGCCGTGGCTGTGGGCCGTCCTGCTGGGGATCGGTCAGGGAGGGACGTTCCCCCTCGCGCTCGCGCTCATCGTCCTGCGGAGCCGGACGGCCGCGGACGTGCCGGGGCTCTCGGCGATGGCGCACACGGTCGGCTACATGATGGCCGCGGCCGGACCCTTGGTCATGGCCGCGATCCGCGAGTGGACGGGCTCCTGGGCGCCGGCGCTGATGCTCGTCGTAGGCGTCGCTCTCGTGCAGCTGGTGCTGGGGTGCTTCGCCGGCCGCTCGGGATATGTCGGCGGAGAGGGACAACCCCGCGGGACGTGAGCGAGGATCGGCTCGACTGTCGTCGGGCGCCGTCGAGCCCCGTCGACGGGCCTGTCAGCGGGCCGCCGCGGCGGGCCCGTCGCCGCAGACCTTGCGGTCGCGCACGGCCACGCCGAGTGAGAGCACGAGGCACAGGCTGACCGCCGCGAACGCCGCGGCGATCCCCGCCTCCCACGCGCCGGCGCCCACCACGGCGAAGAAGATCGCGGTGATCATCGCGTTGCCGATGGCGGTGCCGATGCGCTCGGCCGTGGACTTCACCCCGCCGGCGGTGCCGCCGTAGCTCGTGGGCACGCTCTCGAGGGAGAGGGTCTGGTTGGCCGATCCCAGGGCGCCCTGGCCGAGGCCGGCGAACATGAGCGTGAGGGCAAGCCACCAGAAGCTGACGTCGTACTGCTCGATGAGGACCGCCACGCCCACGCTGAGCACCACCCCGACCAGGACGCAGGCCAGCGCCCCGACGATGATGGTGCGGCCCCTCGCGAGGGCGTGGCGCCCGGCCCAGATGGCGGCGAACGCCGAGACCACGGCGTTGGGCAGCCCGACCAGCCCGGTCTCGAGCGCGCTGGCACCCAGGCCGTTCTGCATGTAGAGAGCGATGATCACGAAGATCGACGTCGAGCCCAGGAAGAACGTGCCGGCGACGGCGGTGCCGTTGGAGAACGACGGGAACGCGAACAGCGCCAGGTCCACCATCGGGGCGCGCCCGCGCGCCTTGTAGCGGCGCTCCCACAGGACCCACAGCGCCACCAGCCCGAGGCCGGCGGCCAGCAGCAGCCAGACGAGCCCGCCGCGCTTCGACATGAACGGCAGCATCACGCACAGCACGGCGAGGGCGAGGACGACGGCCCCCACGGGATCGAGGTCGACCTTCTCGCGCGGCACGGCCGCCGCGGCGATGTCCTTTGACGCCCCGCTCTTGCGCGCCGCCTTCGCAGCCCGGCGCGCCGCCCGGCGACGGCGCTCCTGGGCGAAGGGGAACCAGCACAGCGCGAGTACGGAGCCGAGCAGCCCGAGGGGGAAGTTGATGAGGAAGGTGGCCCGCCAGCCGATCTCCGGCCCGAAGACCTGGATGATCGCCCCGGCCAGGATCGGGCCGATGGCCACGGAGACGGCGACGACGGTGCCGAACATGGCGAAGGCCCGGGCGCGCTCCATGCCCCGCCAGTATTGCTGGATCATGCCCATGGTCTGGGGGTTGTAGATGCCCGCACCGACGCCCTGGACGAAGCGGGCGACGTTGAGGAACGTGGGCGTCGGTGCGAGCCCGCAGGCCAGCGAGGCAAGCGAGAACAGCAACAGGCCGATGACGAAGAGCCGGCCGCGGCCCAGCACGTCCCCGAGGCGGCCGGCGGGCACGAGGCTGATCCCGAAGGTCAGCGCGTAGCCGGAGAGCACCCACTGCAGGTCGGAGTCGGTGGCGCCGAGCGTGTGCGAGATCGTCGGCAGCGCCACGTTGATCGAGGAGACCGCGATGAGGGCCATCGCGATGGGGATGAGGAGGACGACGAGGATCCGGCTGCGTCGGAAGACGCGGTCGGTTCCATCGACGTGGATAAGGGTGGGGTCGTCGTCGCTCACTACCTGTTTGTATGCCCTGGAGCGGTCGCCGATCTACCGCTTCGGGATGAACACAGTCCGGATGAGACGAGACTCACCCGCTCAGGGCCGACGGCGGAGGCTCAGTGCGCCATCACGACGAGCTCGGTGAGCAGCGGGGCCACCACGAGCGCGGGGAGCATGTCCGCCACCGGGATCTCGCGGATGCGCAGCAGCCGCAGTGCGATGCCGACCAGCATGAGCCCGCCGGTCGCGGTCAGCGCGGCGAGGTGCGGCTCGGGGACGACCGAGCCGAGCAGCATCCCGACCACCGTCAGCGCGCCCTGGAAGACCCCGACAGAGACGGCCGAGAGCAGCACGCCCACGCCGAAGGTGGACGCGAAGGCCAGCGCCGCGAAGCCGTCGAGCACGGCCTTGAGCATGAGCTGGTCGATGCCGCGGCCCAGCCCGTCCGAGAGGCTGCCGAGCACGGCCAGGGGGCCGACGCAGAACAGCAGCGTGGCGGTGAGCCAGCCGTCGATGAACCGCTGGCGGGTGGCGTGGGACTCGAGCCGGATCGTGCCGGGCCGGTTCGTCCAGGCGTGGACGCGGCCGGCGAGCCCCTCGAGGCGGTCCGCGAGGCGCAGCCCGGACCCGATGATGCTGCCGATGAGCAGCGCGCCGAGCACGATGAGGACCGGCGCCCCGGATCCCACGGCGTCGGCGAGGGCCGCGTCGGTGACGCTCACGGTCGACTGCGCCGCGATCAGCAGCGTGACCAGCCCGAGGCAGTCGGTGACGACGTCGCGGACCCGCCCGGGCAGCCGGTGGCCGGCCGCCATGCCGAGCAGGGAGCCGACGACGATCGCCGCCACGTTGATGAGGGTGCCGAGGCCGGGATAGTTCACGGTTCGCCACCGTAGTCCCCCGAGGCGCTGGTCAGCGTGGCGTCAGCGGGACGGCGGCCGCGATGTCCGCGGGGACGTCCGTGCCCCGGCGCGCGCGGGCGCGGTGCTGCTGCGGTGTCTCGCCCCGGACCCGCCGGAACGCGGCGCTGAGCGCGAACGGGGTGGCGTACCCGGTCTGGCGTGCGACGGCGCCGAGCGTCGAGCCCGGTTCGAGGAGGAGATCGGCGGCGAGCTCGAGGCGTCGCTGCGTGAGGAAGGCCATGGGCGGCTGGGCGACGAGCTCGGTGAACCGGCGGGCGAGCGCGGCGCGGGAGACGCCCACGGTGGCGGCCAGGGAGGCGACCGTCCACGGGTGGGCGAGGCTGTTCTCCATCAGCCGGACCGCGCGTCCCACCACCGGGTCGCCGCCGGCGCGGTACCACCCGGGCGCCTCGCCCGCCCGCCGGTCGAACCAGCGGCGCAGCCCGGCCACCAGGAGCAGGTCGAGCAGGCGGTCGAGGACCACCTCCTGGCCGGGGCGGTCGGCGGTGACCTCGCGGGCCACGAGGCCCACGAGGGGTTCGTCCCAGTCGGCGCGGCGCAGCAGGGCCAGCGGCGGCAGCGCGGCCAGCAGCTGACGGCCGACCTCGTGGGGAAGCTGGTAGGTGCCGGTTAGCATCACGGTGGACCCCGCGGGGTCGTTGCCCCAGGTGCGCACGCCCAGGCTGGAGATGCCGAGCAGCTCGGCGCCGTCGACGGTTGTGCACCGCTGGCCCGGGTGGATGACGGCCTGCGGGGCGGTGCGCGGATCGTCGGCGATCGTGTAGGCGTCGGGCCCGCGCAGGATCGCGACGTCGCCGGGGCCGAGCTCCGCGGGCACGGCATGGTCGGGCAGCACGTGCGCGCCGCCGGCGACCATCGCGACGAGCGTCAGCGGTGCCTCGTCCTGGATGCGCAGCGACCAGGGCGGGTTCATCACCGTGCGTAGCAGGAACGCGCCGCGCGCCCGGGGACCGTCCAGCATGCCCAGCACGGAGTCCATGCCGCTGAGCGTAGACGAACGCGTATGCCGGCGAGCGTCCCGGCCATGGATCGTCTCACCGGTGCGGTGTTGGCTTGCGGTATGAGCACTCACGGCACAGGTCAGGGACCCGGGGCGACGGCGGAGGTGGCGGCGTGAGTGGCACGGGTGCGACCGCCCTGACGGCGCTCGCGGCGGTCGGCAGCGGGACCGTGGGCGGCGTCTTCTTCGCCTTCGACTCCTTCGTCCTGCGTGGGCTCGGCCGCCTGCCGGACGGCCTCGGGGCGGACGCCATGCGGTCCATCAACGTCACGGCGGTGCGGCCGGCGTTCATGACGGCACTGTTCGGCACGGCGGCGCTGGCGGTCGGCGTCGTCGTGCTCGGGGCCAGATCGTCGGAGACGGTCGAGCGCGTGCTCCTCGTTGGGGGAGGAGGCGCGTACCTCGTGGGCACGGTGCTGACAACGATCATGCGCAACCTGCCGCTCAACGACGCCCTCGAGGCCCGGCGGGGTGCGACGTGGACGCAGTTCCTCGCGGCGTGGAGCCGGGCCAACCGCGTGCGCACCGCCGGGTCGCTCGCGGCGTCGGCGGCGTTCACGGTCGCGCTCGCCAGGCCTTGACCGGCGCGCGCGTCCGGACAGCCTGAGCCCGTGCGGCACGACGACGGCGCGGCCTGAGCGCTGGCCCTACCTGCCCGTCCGCGGATCAGAACGGTGGGGGGTCCTCGGGCGGTGGCGGTGCCAGTGACGGTGGGGCTCCGGGAGGCCGGTTGACCTTGCGTCGGTACGTGTGGCCGGTCGGGGCGGTCCAGATGCTGTCGCCGGTGGCGGGGTCGCGATGGGTGCGCCATGCCTTGGTGGTCTTGGCTCCGTGGTGGGAGCGGCACCTGGAGTAGAGCGTGTCGAGCCGGGTCTGGAACTCGGTCGTGGCGCGGCTGGGGTCGTACTCGGGCGTGTGGTCGAGGTCGCAGCGGCTGGCGGGGACGCGGCAGCCCATGTAGGTGCAGGTGACGTCCCGGGCGACGACGGTGCGGGCCAGGACGGCCCCGGGACGGTAGGTCTTGGTGCCAAGGGCCACGGCCTCGCCGGTGGTGGCGTCGGTGAAGAGAGCCTGCCAGGTGGCGTCCTTCGCGATCGCGCGGGCGAGATCGGCGGGGATGGGGCCGTACCCGGCGAGCAGGCCGGGGGAGTCGTCCAGGCCGAGGAGGGTGCCGGCGCCGATGGTGACCTGCAGGTGCGGGCGGCGCCGTTGAAAGGTGGGCAGCTCGGCGCCGTCGAGGTCCAGGCCGCGGTCGAGCAGGGTGCGGAAGAGGTCGCGGAAGGCGTCGGCGCGGCGCTGGTCGGCCGTGCGGGTGTCGCCGGGTGCCTTCGCCGCGGCGCCGAGGCTGTCGAGGTAGGTGCGGGTGGCCTCGGCGTCATCGCAGCGCAGCAGGGCCGAGACCCAGGACATCCCGTCCGGGGCCGGCTCGACGGTCACCGTGCGGTCGGCGTAGGCCTTCGTGTGGCGCTTCGCGGCCTGATGAATGTCGAGGGCGAGCGCGGCGTGGCGCATCTTCTCGCGCAGCTGTGGCCCGGTGAGCGTGGCGGCGGTGGGCAGGAGGCGGGTGTGGAGCGCGCGGAGCTCGGCGGGGGGCAGGCCGATCGTGCTGTCGAGCAGGATCTTGGCCTTGGTGGTGTCGATGCGGCCGTGGACGAGGGCGTCGGCGACCTGGGGGAAGTCGTCCAGGCTGAGGGCGAAGCCGACCTTGGCTTCGGCGCCGTAGCGGGTGATGCCCAGGCGTGCCTGGATCTCGAAGCCGGCGAGGTCCTCGGGCCTGGGGCCGGGCCTGGGGGCGGGGGTGCGGCGGGCGAGGAGCTCGGTGATCAGGCGGGCCTGGTTGGCCGCGGTCCAGGCCGCCATGCGCTCGTAGCCGGCGATCGCCTCGACCAGTGTGGCGTCGTCAACATCGGCGGGTGACAGCGCGGCGAGGTGGCGCGCCAGAGCGGCGCCGGGGGTTGTGAGCTCGAGCTGAGCGGCGGGACCCGGGCCGAGCCCGAACCGGCTCACACCACCGCCCTCGGGGTGTGAGTGTCTGTCAGCGGGGTCGTCGTTGACCATGCCTTAACGCTATGCGGGAGCACTGACATTGCCCGCCGCGCCTCATCGTGTGCCTGTGGAGCGCAAGCCCTGGCTGGTGCCCATGGTGGTCTGCTACGCGCCGGTGCTCTCCGCCGCCCGCGCACGAAGTAGGCGTTCGACGCGTTGCGGGGTCGGGTGCCTCAGCAGATGTCGGCGCGGAGCGCCTCGAGCCGTGCGACGGCGTTGTCGAGGAGGGCCGGGTCGGTGCCGCGCACGACGATGTTCGTGCCCCGGACGTCGCCGTCGCGGAACGGGTAGGAGCCGACGCTGACGTGCGGCATGGTCTCGGCGAGCTCGCGCAGCGGGGTGGCG
>NZ_RXOZ01000017.1 GCF_003991205.1 Georgenia sp. SYP-B2076
GGTCGCGCCGGGCGGCCGGGCTGCGCGGGACGGGCGGCGCGGCGCGCCGCCCGCCGGGGCCCCTGGCCGCGCCGGCGGTCCCGGCCCCACGTGACGTCCCCGCGCCGGACGGACTCGCGGGCCGCAAGCTTGGCGACGGCCGTGACCGCCGTGAACGTGGCCAGCGCCGGGACGAGCGCCGGGCGGGCGAGGACCGTGCGGGCCAGGCCCACGAGCCGCCCCGCCCGGCCGACGTCGTGGGCCGGCCCGTCCAGCTGCTGGTTGCCGGCGTAGACGCGCCGGCGGACCCGCATGAGGTCCGCCACGCGGCCGGGGGGCCGGACGACCACGGGCTCCCCCACGATCACGGCCTCGCCGCGCGGGACGCGGGCGGTGACGAACCGGTCGTCGGCGATCCCGTCCGGGAAGGGCCCGAACGTCTCCCGGGCGCGCCGGCCGAGCGTGTAGGCGCCACGCCCGGACAGCTGGCCCTGCACCCAGGGCAGGGCCTGCCAGCCCTCGTAGTACAGGCGCGCGACGGCGCCGGCCGTGGCGGTGTCCAGGACCCGCCTGGGGACGGCCACGGCGGCGCCGGCGTCCACGGCGGCCACCATGGCCCGGACCGTGGCGGTGGGGCAGTGCACGTCGGCGTCGAGGTAGACGCGCGGGAAGCCGGTGGCGACCTCCTCGGCCGCGCGGATCGCCGCCGCCTTGGACGCCACCGGCAGCGAGAGGACCGTGACGTCGGCCCCCAGGCCGGCGGCCGCGTCCCGCGCGCGCTCGGCCGTGGCGTCGGTGCACCCGTTGCACGCCACGACGACGTGGAACTCCCCCGGCGCGGCGTCCGCCAGGACCGTGCGGAGGCCCGCGGCGATCACCGCCTCCTCGTTGTGCGCCGGCACGATGATGACCGGTCTCCCGGTCTGCGTCGGTTCGCTCATGTCGCATCCCCCATCGGGCGCAGCGCCCGGCGCCTCGCCCATGCGTGGTAGAGGCCCGCCGCCCGCCGGCGGGCACGCCGCATCGTCCGCAGCGAGCGCCCGCCGACCCGCCGGACCGGCTCGCTCGACCCGCCGGCGACGCGCGCCAGGCGGAATGCGGCCCGCCGCAGGTGCTGCTCCCACGGCGGGCTGCCCAGGAGCGCCTCCATCGACAGCCCCACGTACGGGCGCCACCGGAGGTCGTAGCGCAGGTCGTCGACGAAGGGCACGTCCCCGCCGAACCCGTCCGGGACCCCGACGAAGCCGTACAGCCCCGTGAACGGGGGCGGCTCGCCCTCGTAGCGCTGCAGGAACTCCAGGTCGACGAGCGTGAGGCCCCGCTCGGGGTCGAGGAGGAAGTTCTGGGGCTTGGCGTCGACGAGGTCGAGGCCGAGCGCGTGGACGCGCCGGAGCACGTCGACCATCTCGCGCGCGGCCCGCAGGGGCACCAGGGCGCCGCCGGGCCGGTCGCCGACGCGGCGCAGCCGGTTCTCGTAGTAGGGGCTGAGGAACCAGTTCGGGCCCGTGGCCAGGACCTCCGGCACGGCGACGTGCGGCGCGAGCGTGGCCAGCCCGCCGAGCTCGCGCTCCAGGTGGCGCCGGGCGGCCGGGACGAAGGTCTTCCGGACGGCGCGGCCGTGCTCCGTGCGCACCACCTCGACCTTCGCGCGGCGCCCGCGGCTGAGGACCCGCTCGACGGGCACGTCGGTGGCGTACTCGGCGCGGCGCCGGCGCACCTCGGCGCGCAGGCGCCCGGCCTCGTCGGGCACCGCCAGGTCGACGTACTCCCAGGCCTCGGTCTCGTCGTCGGAGGAGTGGACCGGGTTGAAGCGCGCCGGTTCGGGCACCCGCTCGGCCACGAGGTCCCTGATGCGCAGCTTCGCCTGGAGGCTGTCGATGTTGGACAGGCGCGGGTACCGCTCCCGCAGGTGCGCGGGCGGGAGCCGCGGCCCGTAGTGGAGGGCGACGATCGCCGTCGCCGGGACGCCGCCGGACTGCGGGAACGGGCCCCGCCCCCAGTTCCCGCCGCGCATCTGGTCCGCGCACCGCGCCCGCGCCGGGCCGTCGAGGGCGCGGACGAGCAGGATCTCGAACCCGAGCCGGACCAGCACGTCCCGGACCTCGTCCAGGCGCACGACGTCGAGGGTGCGCTCCCGCACGAGGAAGACGGCGGGCTCGGGCGGGTCGGGCGGGGGCGCCTCGGCCGGGAACCGCCGCCCGACCCACGGGTTCGACGCCGCGAGACGTCGCAGGGTGTCCGGCGGCGGTCGCCATCCCTGGTCCGCGAGGTACTCGTCGACGCCGTCGAGCGTGAGCGTCAGGTCGACGCCGTTCTCGCGCGCCAGGTCCGCCAGCACCGCGGCGTAGTCGTGCTCCGGGTTCGGCTCCCGCTCGGTCGTCATGGCCGAGGCGAGGCCCGAGCGGAGGCCCTTGTGGTAGGCCGCGTGGTAAGCCAGCGAACGCAGGTGGTCGAGCGGGCGGGGGACGCGGCAGCCGCTGGGGTGCACCACCGCCCGGTCGAGGATCTGCCGCGCGAGCGCCGGCGGGTAGTACGCCATCCCCTGGTAGTCCGTGCCGGTCAGGCCCGACTCGCTGTAGAGGTCGACCGGGATGGTGCCGGGCTCCTCGGCGAGGAGCCGCTCCACGGTGGCCAGGTCGTCGTCCGCGACGAGGAGGTCCAGGTCCTCGCCCGGGTCGAGGGCCGGGAGCTGCTCGAACCACCGCAGGGCGGCGTAGCGCACCCCGTGCGCCTCGAGTCGCTGGACGAGGCCGGTCACGCCCCAGGTGGGCGAGAGGTAACGGCGGGCGCGTGGCGCCGGCCGGCCCGCGAGCTCGAGGACGTCGAGCTGCCGTCCGGCGCAGGTGCAGCGGCCCCGGGGGGCCGCCCGGCCGGTCAGGCGCGGGACCAGCCCGGCCAGGTGCGCCTCGACCCCGCGGACGCCGCCGCCCGCCTCGACGGCGAGGTACCGGACGTGGCGCAGGTCCCGGAAGGACCAGAGGTAGGCGGCGAAGGGACGGCGGACGATCATCAGGTCCGCGCTGTTCCGCGTGGCCAGCGAGGGCGGGTCCAGGGCGACGAAGCGGTCCGCCAGGTCGCCCGCGGCCTCCCGCACCGCCTCCAGCCGGTCCGGCGGGACCAGGCCGAGGTAGCGCTCGTGCCCGCGCCCGGCCAGCCACCGGGCGACGTCGGGGCCGTCGGCGCCGACGTCGATGACCCGGCTCCGGGGCCCGAGAAGGGAAGTGAGCTCCACGGTCGCACTGTAGGCGCGCGGCGGCCCGCACGCGTTGGGATCGGGACCTCGGATCTCCGCCCGGCCGCGCGGGGATCGGGACCTCGGATCTCCGCCCGGCCGCGCGGGAGACGGGTCGACGTTCTTCCGCGCGCGCCGGGTGCCCGCGATTACCCTGTGGCATGGCCCGGGGCGCGCCCCGGGTGGAACGGACGACGTCAGGGGACTGCCCGTGCCGACGCAACCTCCGGCCCCGCGGCGGGGCCGCTCATCGCCGCTCGCCGTCGCCCGCCGTGCCCGGTCGGCGTGGCGGCGCCTGTCACCGTTCTTCAGGACCTCGCGCCTGAAGATGACCGTGCTGGTGACGACGTCCGTGGTCGCCGGGTTCGCCGAGGCCGCGCTGCTCTCGGTCGTCGGCGCCATCGCGGGGGCGCTGTCGCAGGGCCACTCGGAGGTCGCCGTCCACATCGGCCCCGTGCACTTGACGGCCGCCCCCTCCCTCATGTTCGTCCTCGGGATCTCGATGGCGGTCCTGCGCGGCGCCCTCCAGGTGCTGCTCGCCTACCTGCCGGCGAGCATCAGCGCCCAGGCCATGGCGGACCTGCGCCGCCAGCTCTTCGACTCCTTCATCCGGGCGTCCTGGCCGGTGAAGGCGACCGAGCGGGACGGCCAGTTCCAGTCCCTCATGACGACGCACATCAACTCGGCGAGCTACGCGGTCATCACGATCGGCACGGGGATCTCCGTCTCCGTCGTCTTCGCGACCCTGCTCGTCTCGGCGTTCGTCCTGAGCCTGCCCGCCGCCGCGCTGCTCAGCGTCGTCTCCGTCGGGCTGTTCCTGGCGCTGCGCCCCCTCGCGCGGCGGCTGCGGCGGCACGCCTCCGCCCTCAGCGCGGAGAACATCGAGTACTCCAAGGCCGTGCAGGAGGTCGTGCTCATGGCCGAGGAGACGCAGGTCTTCGGGGCCACGGCGTCCTACAAGGAGACGTTCTACCGGCTCATGGACGCCATCCGCGCCCCCATGATGCGCACCCGGTTCCTCGCCAACGCCGTCCCGGCGCTGTACCAGAGCATCGCCCTGCTGCTGCTCGTGGTGGCGCTGGGGGTCGTCTTCATCATCGGGCTGGACGACATCGCCACCCTCGGCGCCGTCGTCCTGATCCTCCTGCGGGCCTCCACCTACGGCCAGCAGCTCCAGACCGCCGTGACGGGCCTGGACGAGCGGATCCCCTTCATGCACCGCCTCGCCGACGCCGTCGAACGGTACGGCGCAAACGCCCAGCGGGACGGGGACGAGCCCCTGCCGCCGACCATCGAGGACATCGGGATGACCGACGTCCACTTCTCCTACCACGGCGAGCGCGAGGCCCTCAGCGGGCTCACGTTCCGGGTGCGCCGGGGCGAGGCCATCGGCATCGCGGGCCCGTCCGGGGCCGGCAAGTCCTCGCTCGTCCAGCTGCTGCTGCGCCTGCGCACCCCGACCACCGGCCGCCTCGAGGTGAACGGGCGCGACGCCCAGGTCTTCCGGCGGGAGGAGTGGCAGCGGCGCGTCGCCTACGTGCCCCAGACGCCGCAGCTGATCTGGGGAACGGTCGCCGACAACATCCGGTTCTACCGGCCCGAGCTCACGGACGAGGACGTCGAGACCGCCGCGCGCCGCGCGCAGATACACGACGAGATCCTGTCCTGGCCCCAGGGGTACGACACCGTCGTGGGACAGCGGGCCGCGGCCGTCTCGGGCGGGCAGCGTCAGCGCATCTGCCTGGCCCGCGCGCTGGCGGAGAACCCGGAGGTCCTCGTGCTGGACGAGCCGACGAGCGCGCTGGACGTGCGCTCCGAGGCGCTCGTGAAGGAGTCGCTGCACAGCCTCAAGGGGCAGATCACGCTGTTCCTGGTCGGCCACCGTCTCTCGACCCTGTCGTTCTGCGACCGGATCATGGTGGTCTCGGGCGGCCGCCTCGAGGCCTTCGCGGCGCCGAGCGAGCTCCTCGCGACGAACGCCTTCTACCGGGAGGTCACGGAGATCACGCGGCAGCAGAGCCGGAACTGACGCGTTCGTTCACCGCTGCGGGGGCCGGTCGGGGCGTGGGCGGCCGCGACCCGGGCGCTCACCAGCTGCCGCGGCCGCGGACCAGCCGCGTCAGGCGCCTGCGCGCCCCGCGCCGCTTCGCCCGCCACCCCGAGTACTCCCGCAGGTCCAGCGAGGCCTTCTGGACGGCGACGGCGGACTCGTGCTCCTGGCGCGCCCAGTCCGCCACCGAGGTGATCCCCAGCGCCTGCGCCGTCAGCGGCATGCGCCGCAGGAAGTCCGTGTCGTCCTTGAACAGCGTGCGGGGCGAGCGCGGGTCGTCCATGTTGTCCTCCTGGATGAAGGGGTACGCCCAGCCGTTCACCGCGCCCCGCCGCGCGAGCTCGATGCAGTACTGCGTGAAGGACTGCCCCTGACGCAGCGGTCCGAGCCGGCGCACCATGTCCCGCGGGAGGAGGTACCCGCTCCCCTGCACCCAGTGGTTGCGGAGCAGCCGGTGGCCGCCGTCGAACTCGGCGATCTTCGCGGCCGCCACCTCGGGCAGGAAGTCCTCCTCCATGAAGCGCCAGCACCCGACGGCGCCGAAGGCCGGGTTGGCCTCGTGCGCGTCGCGCAGCCGCTCGATCCACCCCGCCTCGGGCAGGCAGTCGTCGTCCACCTTGGCGACGTAGGTGCCGTCCGACTCGCTCCAGAGCCAGTTGGTCGGGGCGGTGAGGCGGACGTTCTCCCGGCTGTGGTGGAACCGGTGCACCCGCGGGTCGCGGGCGAGCTCGGAGACGACGCCGAGGGTCTCCTCGTGGTCCCCGTTGTGCCACAGCCACACCCGCGTGCTCTCGTCGCAGGTGGAGAGCAGGTGGGGAAGAGAGACCCGGACGTGCTCCGGGCTGTTGTAGGTGATCATCAGCACGTCGGTCACCGCTGCCATGGCGTCACCACTCCTTCGGGGCTCGAGTGGACCCTACCCACCTCGCACGGTGCCGGAGGGCGCTCTCACCCCGCATCGGCCGCAAGAAATTCCCGTCCGGGCACGTAAACCCGAGTGCGACGCATGTTGAGCACCTACTCTCTCACCACGACCTCAGGAGGACGCATGGATCTCTTCTCGATTCTTGGCTCCAGCTTCCGTCGCTGGTACGTCACGCTGCCGATCGTCGCGCTCGCGGCCGTCCTGGCCGTGCAGGCCTACCAGGCCGTGCCGACCGTCTACTCGTCCTCCGTCACGGTCACCGTGCTGCCGCCGGTGGTCCCGCCGCCGCCGCCCCCGGACCCGGTGACGGGCGAGGTCGTGGAGCCGTACGAGACGAACCCGTACGACGGGCCGAGCCTGGCGGCGGCCGTGCTGGCGCGGAACCTCAACAGCGCCGCCTTCGCCGAGCAGCTGGGGCTGGACACGGAGTCGAAGGAGACGATCCTGGCCGACCCCGCCAGCAGGCAGCCCATCATCGAGATCACCGCGACGGGCGGCTCGCCGGGGGCCGTGCTCGGCCTGCTCGGCGAGGTGACCACGCAGGCGGGCACCATCCTCAACACCTTCCAGGAACAGGCGGGCGCGACGGAGGGGGCCCGCTACCGGCTGGCGCCGGCGGTCCCGGCCAACCCCGTCCAGGACGTCACCCCGAGCCGGTTCCGCACGTCCGGCGCCATCGCCGTGGTGGGTCTCGGCGTCGCCGCGGCGGCCGCCACCGCGCTCGACATGGCGCTCGAGCGCCGCCGGACGACGCCGCGCGCACCGCGCCCCCGCACGAGCGGCGCCCCCCGGCCCACCGGGCGGGTCGGCGGCGCCGCGCGGGCCATCGGCGCCGCCCGCGGGCTGGCGACACCGACCGCCGCCACCGCCGCCCAGGACGCCGCCACGGCCCCCACCCCTCCGCGGGCGTCCGAGGCGGACGACGCCGACGCTGACCTCGGCCGCACCGACGCCGGCCCGTCCCGCACCAACGGGGCCGACGCCGCCCAGAAGGGCACCGGCGGGTCCGGTGCCGGGCGGCGTGGCCCGGCGATCAGGCTGCGCCAGGACCCGCACACCGAGGCGCCCGTCCTCGGCCCTCCCCGATGAGCCGTCGGC
The DNA here is from genome assembly GCF_003991205.1 of Georgenia sp. SYP-B2076. Taxonomy (GTDB): domain Bacteria; phylum Actinomycetota; class Actinomycetes; order Actinomycetales; family Actinomycetaceae; genus Georgenia. The sequence continues at coordinate 7,285 of NZ_RXOZ01000017.1, forward strand.
TCCTCCCGGAGGCCCGGCCGGGCGCGCGGCGGCCCGGGCCGTGGTTCGCGCTCACGGCGCTGCCGCTGCTCGTCCTCTTCCTCCCCGCGTCGGTCGTGCTGCCCGGTCCCCTCCTGTCGAACGGCTGGCCCGGGCGCCTCCTCGTGTTCTGGGTGGCCGGCGCGGTCCTCCTCGGGTGGGTGCGGCGGCCGAACGCCGGTGGCCGGCCCTCGCCCGCGGAGGTGGCGTGCTGGGTCCTCCTCCTCGGCCTGGTCGCGTCCCTGGCGGCCGCCCAGCTCCGCGAGGTCTCCGCCGAGGAGGCGGCGGGCTCCCTCCGCGTGGCGCTGGTCTTCCTCCCGCTGGCGGTCGTCGCGCTGGGGGTCGCCTCGCTCGGCGACACCCGCAAGATCGACGTGCTGCTCGCGGGCATCGTCGTCGGGGCGACGTTCAGCGCCGTCGTCGCCGTCGCCCAGTTCCTCAGCCCGTTCGACTTCGCGCAGCTCGTGCGGCCGCCCGGGATGGTGGTGCAGGGGATCGGTGCGATGAGCGACCGCGGGGGGTTCATCCGGGCCCAGGGCAGCGCGGGGCACCCCATCGAGTTCGGCGTGCTCTCCGGCGCGGTCACGCCGCTCGCCGTGCACGTCGCGCGGTTCGCGGGCACCCCGCTCCGCCGGCACATGGCCGCGATCGCCACAGCGCTGCTCGTCGTCGGCGTCCTGGTGTCCGTCACGCGGTCCGGCGTGCTGACGCTCGTGGTCGCGATGGCCGTCTACGCCGTCGTGCTCAACACGCGCCAGCGGCTGAACCTGGCCGCGTTCGCCCTCGCCGCGATGGTGCTCGCGCGCGCCGCCGTGCCGGGGCTGCTGGGCACGATCACCGGGTTCTTCCTCGGTGCCTCCGGCGACGACAGCGTCACCGCACGGCTCGACGACTACCCCCGGGTGGACGCGCTCTTCACGCAGTCGCCGTTCATCGGGCGCGGCCTGGGGACCTTCCTGCCCGACCTGTACTTCCTGCTGGACAACCAGTACCTGCTGTTCCTCATCGAGGGCGGCCTCGTGCTCGTGGCCGCCTTCCTCGCCTTCATCGCCCTGACGCTGTCCAGCGCGCGCGGGGCCGTCCTGCGCGCCGACAGCGCCGCCGACCAGTCACGGGCGCAGGCCCTCACGGCCTCGGTCGCCGCCATCGCCGTGTCCGGGTTCTTCTTCGACCTGTTCAGCTTCGCGCAGGTCACGGTGGTGCTGTTCCTCCTCGTCGGCCTCGCCGGCGCGGCGTGGCGCCACGGGCACGACCACGGCCGGCCGATCCCCGCCCCGATGGAACGGGTCCGCGGAGCCGGGGCCGTAGCACCCGCACGCGACCTGCCCGTACACCGCGACCAGCCCGTTCACCGATAAGACGCGCCCACGGGCGGCGCCAGCCCCGGGCACCCGCGAACGGGTGCCCGGGGCTCGCTCGTCCACGGGTGACGTCAGGCGTTGCCCTCGAAGAGGCTCGTCACGGACCCGTCGTCGAAGACCTCGCGGATCGCGCGGCCGAGCAGCGGGGCGATGGGCAGCACGGTCAGCTGCGGGAACCGCTTCTCCGCCGGGATGGGCAGCGTGTCGGTGACGATGACCTCCCGGGCCCCGGACTCGCTCAGGCGCTGGGCCGCCGGGTGCGAGAGCACCCCGTGGGTGGCGGCGACGATGACGTCCGAGGCCCCGGCGGCCAGGACGACCTTGACCGCCTCGGCGATCGTGCCGCCGGTGTCGATGAGGTCGTCCACCAGGACCGCGGTGCGGCCCTTGACCTCGCCGACGACCCGGTTGGCCACGGCCTGGTTGGGCTTGTGGATGTCGCGGGTCTTGTGGACGAAGGCCAGGGGCACGCCACCGAACTTCGCGGCCCACTGCTCCGCGACGCGGATACGCCCGGCGTCGGGCGAGACCACGGCCGTCTTCGCCGGGTCGACGCGCGTGCGGACGTAGTCGGTGAGGATCGGCTGGGCCCAGAGGTGGTCCACCGGGCCGTCGAAGAAGCCCTGCGACTGGGCGGCGTGCAGGTCGACGCTCATGAGGCGGTCGGCGCCCGCGGTCTTGTACAGGTCGGCGACCAGGCGCGCCGAGATCGGCTCGCGGCCGCGGTGCTTCTTGTCCTGGCGGGCGTAGGGGTAGAACGGGGCGACCACGGTGATCCGCTTGGCGGAGGCCCGCTTGAGCGCGTCCACCATGATCAGCTGCTCCATGAGCCACTGGTTGATGGGCGTGGTGTGCGACTGCAGCACGAACACGTCGGCGCCGCGCACCGACTCGTCGAACCGGACGTAGATCTCACCATTGGCGAAGTCGTAGGCGGTGGTGGGCAGCTCCTCGATGTCGAGCTCCCGGGCGACGGCGGAGGCCAGCTCCGGGTGCGCCCTCCCGCTGGCAAGCACAAGTCGCTTCTCGCCGTGGGTGATGATCCCGGTCATCGCTGGGTGTCCCCTTCTGCCGTGGTACCCAGGGCCTGCTGGTCCCGGGGAGTGCTGGGCGCGGCCGCGGCGCGCGCGCGCTCGGCCTGCGCCTGGGGCGACAGCCCCGTGGCGTCCCCCTGGCCGAGGGCGCTGGCGGCGGCGGTCGCGGAGACCGTGCCGGCGCGGCGGCGCAGCACCCAGCCCTCGATGGTGCGCTGGCCGGCGCCGGGGACGGCGAGCGCGCCGGGCGGGACGTCCTCACGGACGACCGTGCCGGCGCCGGTGTAGGCGCCGTCGCCGACCGTGACGGGCGCGACGAACATGTTGTCCGACCCGGTGCGGGCGTGCGCGCCGATGGTCGTGCGGTGCTTGCTGACGCCGTCGTAGTTGACGAAGACCGACGAGGCGCCGATGTTCGTGCCCTCCCCGATGTCGGCGTCGCCGACGTAGGTCAGGTGCGGGACCTTGGCGCCCGCGCCGATGTGGGCGTTCTTGACCTCGACGAACGTGCCGATCTTGCCCCCCGCGCCCAGGTGCGCGCCGGGGCGCAGGTAGGCGAAGGGGCCGGTGGTGGACCCGGCTTCGAGCTCGGCGTCCGCGCCGTGCGTGCGCACGACGGTCGCGCCGGCGCCCACCCGCACGTCGGTCAGGGTGGTGTCGGGGCCGACCGTGGCGCCCTCGCCGACCGTGGTGGCGCCGTGCAGCTGGGTGCCGGGCAGGAGGGTGACGTCGCGGGCGAGCTCGACGTCGACGTCGACCCAGGTGGTGCCGGGGTCCACGATCGTGACGCCCTCGCGCATCCAGCCCTCGAGCGTGCGCCGGTTCAGCTCGGCGCCGAGGGCCGCGAGCTGCACGCGGTCGTTGACGCCCTCGACGAGCAGCGAGTCCGTGGTGGCGAGGGCACGGACCTGCAGGCCGTTGCGGTGCGCCAGGGCGACGACGTCGGTGAGGTAGACCTCGCCCTGGTCGTTGTCCTGCCCCAGGCCGCCGAGCGCCTCGCGGAGCACCGCGGCGTCGAACACATAGGTGGAGGTGTTGATCTCTCGGATCGCGCGCTGCTCCTGCGTGGCGTCGCGCTCCTCCACGACGCCGACGACGTCGCCGCCCTCGCGCAGGATGCGCCCGTAGCCATGGGGGTCGTCGACCCGCGCCGTCAGGACCGTGACGGCGTTGCCGTCCGCGACGTGGGCGCTCAGGAGCTCGGCGAGCGTGCCGGTGTCCAGCAGCGGGGTGTCCCCCGCCATGACGAGGACCGGTCCCTCGAGCACCGGCGGGTGCGGGTCGTGCCCGGCCGCGTCGGCGTGGACGAGCGTCGCGGCGTGCGTGGCGGCGTCGAGCGCGGAGAGGGCGCACTGGACGGCCCGGCCGGTGCCCGGGACGTCGTCCTGGTCCACGACCATGACGCCGGGGTGCGCCGACGTGGCGTGGGCGGCGACGGCGTCGCGCTCGTGGCGGACGACGACGGCGAGGCGCTCGGGGTCGAGGCCCGCCGCGGCGGCGAGGGCGTGGCCCAGCAGGCTGCGGCCGCCGATCTCGTGCAGCACCTTGGGGGTGCGGGACCTCATCCGGGTGCCCTCACCCGCGGCGAGGACGACGACAGCAGCAGGTTGGGTCAAGCTCACGCCGGCTCCCTCTGGAGGATCACCGCCCAGGGGTTCTCCGGGCGTCGTGCAGCGACAACTCTAACGCCGCACGCCCGAGCGCCCTCCGCCCGTCCGCCGCGGCGCAGCGCCCGCGGCGGACGCCGGCCACGGCCCCCACGTGCTCCGCCCCCAGGATTCGAACCCGGACCGCAAGGCACCAAAGGCCTGCGTGCTGCCATTACACCAGGGCGGACCGCGCGCGTGCGCCCACCCAGTGTGCCAGCACCGCCGGCGCGCTCCGGCACGCGGGTGCGCCGACCGGTGTCCTAACTCACCCTGCCGCGGCCGCGCCCGAGTGGCTGGGTGGGTCCGCCGCCCGGCGGCGCACCCGCGTAGCCCGGTCCGCCGCCTGGCGGCGCGCAGGGCATGATGAGGCGATGGCCTCCGATCCCAGACGTGCCCCGCGCGTGCGCATGACCGGCACCCAGCGGCGTGAGCAGCTGATCACCGTCGGGCGCACGCTGTTCGCGGAGAAGGGGTTCGAGGGTACCAGCGTGGAGGAGATCGCCGCCCGGGCGAAGGTCTCCAAGCCGGTGGTCTACGAGCACTTCGGGGGCAAGGAGGGCGTCTACGCCGTCGTCGTCGACCGTGAGGTCCAGCGCCTGCTCGGCATGCTCACCGAGCAGCTCAGCGCCGGCGGCCACCCCAAGATCATCGTCGAGAAGGCCGCGCTGACCCTGCTGGACTACATCGAGGCGAACACCGACGGCTTCCGCATCCTCGTGCGCGACTCCCCCGTCGCGCAGGGCACCGGCACGTTCTCCTCGCTCATCGGCGACGTCGCGTCGCAGGTGGAGTACCTGCTCGCCGCGCAGTTCCGCACGCGCGGGCTCGACCCGGCGGCCGCGCCGATGTATGCGCAGATGCTCGTCGGGCTCATCGCCCTGACCGGCCAGTGGTGGCTGGAGGCGCGCAGCCCGAACAAGACGGAGGTCGCCGCCCACATCGTCAACCTCGCGTGGAACGGCCTCAAGGGGCTGGAGCGCCGCCCCACGCTCAGCTCCCTCGCGAGGAGCTGAGGCCAAGCCCCTGGCGGGACCTGAGAGACCGGCGCCACCGGTCGGAACGCGCCTAGGGCCGTGGCTTCACCACCAGGACGCCCGCCGCTGATACCTTGCGCGGACATCTACGTCCGTTTCCGCTCGGGATGCCTCCGAGTGGTGACCCGCAGGAGGAGGCGCATGAGCGCGCTCGAGATCGACCATCTCAACAAGTCCTACGGCAGCCTGCGCGCGTTGCGCGAGATGACCTTCGACGTGCGCGCCGGCGAGATCTTCGGCTTCGTCGGCTCCAACGGCGCCGGCAAGACCACCACCATGCGCATCATGCTCGGCGTGCTCGCCGCGGACTCGGGCCAGGTGCGCTGGGACGGCGCCGCGCTCGACCTCGAGACCCGCCGCCGGGTCGGGTACATGCCCGAGGAGCGGGGGCTCTACCCCAAGATGAAGGTCGGCGACCAGCTCTCCTACCTCGCCCGCCTCCACGGGATGTCCCCCTCCGACGCGCGCCGGGCCACGGAGCACTGGACCGACCGGCTCGGGGTCGGGGCGCGCCGCGGCGACAACGTCGAGAAGCTCTCGCTCGGCAACCAGCAGCGCGTCCAGCTGGCCGCGGCCCTGACGCACGACCCGGCCATCCTCGTGCTCGACGAGCCCTTCTCGGGCCTGGACCCCGTCGCCGTCGACGTCATGAGCGCCGTCCTGCGCGAGCGCGCCGCCGCCGGCGTGCCGGTCATCTTCTCCTCCCACCAGCTCGACCTCGTCGAGCGGCTGTGCGACCGCGTCGGCATCGTGCGCGCCGGCCAGATGGAGGCCCTCGGCACGATCGACGAGCTGCGAACCACCGAGCACCCCCGCTGGCTCCTCGACGTCGACGCCGACCAGGACACCGTCCTGGCGTGGGCGGCGGGCGTGCCGGGCGCCCGGGTGACACCCGCGCCCGGGCGCCCGGGCGCCGTCCTGGTCGAGGTGGACGGCGGGACGCCGGGCGTGGAGCAGCGCCTGCTCGCCGACGTCCTGACCCTGGGCGCCGTCCGCGAGTTCTCCCCCGTGCGCCCGTCCCTGACCGACCTGTTCCGGCACGTCGTCGCCTCGGGCGAGGACGGCGGCGCGGGGGCCGACGAGGCGCAGGGCCGGCCAGGCCGCGCCGGAGCGAAGGTGGCGGCATGAGCGCCCTCGGCACGATCTGGCTGGTCGCGGGCCGCGAGGTCAGGACGCGGATGCTCACCAAGGCCAACATCATCTCCCTCGCCGTCATGCTCGGCGTGGTCATCGTCGGCGCGTTCGTGGCGAACTACTTCCTGGACCGTGACGCCGAGCCGGCGGTGAGCCACGTGGCGGTCGAGCAGAGCGTCGCGGCCCTGCGCCCGGACCTCGAGGCCGCCGCGGCGCAGCAGGGCCTCACCGTGGAGCTAGCCACCATGACGGCCGAGCAGGCCGAGGCCGCCCTCGCCGAGGAGGACCCCACGCTGGACGCGTTCCTCGCCGGCGACCCGTCGTCGCCAAGCATGCTCGTCGCGGCCGAGCCCGACGCCCAGCTGCTCGCCGTCGTCACGGACGCGGTGCGCTCCTTCGTGGTCGCGGACCAGGTCGGCGCGCTGGGCGGCGACCCGGACGCCTTCGGCCAGGCCCTGGCGGGTGCCGCCCCGCAGGTCGACAGCATCGAGGACGCCCAGGCCGACCGGTTCGACGGCGCGGCCTACGGCGTCGCCATGGCGATGATCTCGCTGCTGCTGTTCGCACTGATCGGGTCCGGTTCGCTGATCGCCATGGGTGTCGTCGAGGAGAAGACGTCCCGGGTGGTCGAGATCCTGCTCGCGACCATCAAGCCGACCCAGCTGCTCGCCGGGAAGATCCTCGGCATCGGGATCTACGGGCTCTTCCAGGTGGTGGTGATCGGCGGCGCGCTCGCCGTCGCCGTGACGGCGCTCGGCCTGACGGAGGGCATCGAGGTCAGCATCGGCAGCGCCCTGGCGATGCTCGTCGTGTGGTTCCTGCTCGGGTACGCGGTCTTCGCGCTGCTCTTCGGCGGCTTCGCGGCCCTGGTCTCGCGGCAGGAGGACATCGGCTCGGTGACCACGCCGCTGATGTTCCTGCTCTTCATCCCGTACTACGTGACCATGTTCATGGTGCCCAGCAACCCCGACGGCACGCTGGTCAAGATCCTGTCGCAGGTCCCGGTCTTCTCGCCGTTCATGATGCCGGTGCGCAACGCGTTCGGCGCCCTGGCGCCGTGGGAGATGCCCCTGGCCATCGCCGTCGCGCTGGTGACCATCCCGATCCTCGTCTGGGTCGCGGCGCGCGTGTACCAGCGCGGCGTGCTCCACACGGGCGGCCGCATGAAGCTGGCCGACGCCCTGCGGGGCTGAGCGGGCGGGCCCGCTCGCCCGCCGTCCTGCGAGGGTGAGCAGCCGCGCGTCGCCTCGCCCGCCGTCCCGCGCGGGGCGGCGGCCGAGGCGGCGCGCGCGATGCTGGCGCGCCGCCGGGTCACAGGTCCCGGATGCGCCCGACGACGTGCTCGCCGACCCGGCGGGCGTAGTCGACGGGGTCGGGGCCCGAGGGCATGAAGTGGACCTCGGAGACCCCCAGCGCCGCGTAGCCGGCCATCTCGGCGGCGAACGCCTCCGCGTCCCGCGCCTCCAGGGCGACCGGGCCGACCCAGAGGATGGTCTTGCGGATGCGCTCGTAGTCGGTGCCCTCGCGGTCGCAGTGCGCGCGCAGGACCTCGAGCTTCGCCCGGGTCTTCTCGATGCCGATCTGCGGCCCGGCGAAGATGTTGCACGCGTCGGCGTAGCGGGCGACCAGGCGCAGGGTCTTGCGCTCCCCGCCGCCGCCGATCATGATCGGCGGCCGGCGCAGCGGCTGCGGGGAGTTGAGCGTCGCCGCGAGGTGGTAGTGGCGGCCGTCGTACGGGCCGTCGTCGTCGCCCCACATCTGCCGGACGATCTGCAGCGTCTCCTCGAGCCGCTCGAACCGCTCGGCCACCGGCGGGAACGGCACCCCCAGCGCGCGGTGCTCCTGCTCGTTCCACGCCGCCCCGATCCCGAGCACGGCGCGGCCCCCGGACAGGACGTCCAGCGTCGAGACGATCTTGGCGAGCAGGCCCGGGTGCCGGTACGTCACCCCGGTGACCAGCAGCTGGAGCTCGACGTCCCGGGTGAGCGCGGCGAGGTAGCCGAGGGTGGTGTAGCCCTCCAGCATGGGCTCCTCGACCGTGCCGGCGCCCGGGATCTGGAGGTAGTGGTCCATCACGGAGAGGTTGGTGACGCCGGCCTCCTCCGCCGTGCGTGCCACGTCGGCCAGGGTCGGCGCGATGGCGGGCGGGCCGCCGGGCAGCGAGAAGCTGACGATGTGCAGGCCCACCTTCATGACGTCGCTTCCCTCCCGCCGGCACCCGGTCCGGGGACGACGCTACGCGCGCTCCCGAGGCGGCGCTCCATCCGGGCGGGGCGACCCGGCGGCCGGCGCGTCGTCCGGGCGGCGCAAGGTCACGTGCCTCATCCCGTCACGGAAAACCCGAAACGCGACCTCGAAACGCGGACGCGCGGGCAGCGTCGCCGGTAGCGTCCCCCCACCATGTCGTTGACCTGCACGAGGGAGTGCGTCATGACAGACCAGCCGGGACCTGCCCGCCCCGTCCCCGTGGCCCTCGAGGGGGCCACCCTCGAGCAGTACCTCGCCTTCGGGTTCGTGCCGCGCTACGACGCCGAGGACCCGCTGGAGCTGCTCTCGCGATGGTCACGGCGGCCGCGGCGGGGCGTCGACGACGTGACCCTGGCGGACCTGGTCGACGAGGGCGTCCGCGCCCTGAGGGCCGCCGTGGCCGAGTGCGCCGCGCAGGGTCCGGGCACCGGCGAGCAGGTCGTCTTCCTCAGCGGCGGGCTCGACTCGCGCACCATCCTCGCCTCCCTGCTCGAGGTGTTCGACAGGTCGGAGATCGTCGCGGCCACCTTCGGGCTGCCCGGCGAGCAGGACTTCGACTTCGCGGCGATGGTGGCCAAGGAAGCCGGGGTCCGGCACGAGGTGCTCGAGTCGAGTGCCGTGGAGTGGACGACGCAGGGGCTCGTGGACTCCGTGCTCGCGAGGCGGGTGCCGATGCCGGCGCCCGTCGGGCAGCGGTACCTCAGCTACGTGCTGCACCACAGGATCGGGAAGGACAACACGTTCTGGGACGGGCTGAGCGGCGACGTTATCGGCGGGTTCATGGCGCCCCGGGAGGGGGAGGTCTGGGACTGGCCCTCCGCGATCGAGGCGTTCCTGGCGTTCCACCACGGACCCCAGTACCGGTGGCTGACCTCCCCCGGCTTCGAGCCGCACGCCGCCCTCCCCGACGCGCCCTTCTGCAGCCCGGAGGTGCTGGCCTACCCCGACCAGCTCATGGTCGGCATCCGTCAGCGGTGCTACACCATGACGAGGATCCTGCCCGACTTCACCGTCCGCACGCCCTTCCTCGCCGGGCCCTGGCTCGACTTCATCCTCAGCGCCCCCGTGCGCTACCGCCAGGACCAGTACCTCTACCGCGAGATCCAGAAGCAGGCTTTCCCGGCCCTCTTCTCGCTGCCCACGACGAAGCTCCACGGCGGCGCCGTCGTCGAGTCGCGGTGGGTCCGGACCGCCCGCCACCTCAGGCAGCGCGCCAGACGGACGATGCCCGGGGCCAGGCCGGCCCCCGGGGAGGCACTGCCCGGGCGGGGCGCGAACGCCGCCATCAGGAAGCGGTACCGGGAGCCGGGCCCCTTGCGTGACCTGGTCGAGGAGAACATCGCCGACCTCGCCGCCCGGGGGGTGATCGGCTGGACCGACGTGCGGGCCGCGCTGCCGGGAGGGGGCGCGCCGCAGAGCGACTCGGTGGTGACCCGGCTCGTCGGCCTGGAGATCAACCTCAAGGCCGCCGACCAGGCCGCGGCGGCCGCCGCGACGACGCTGGTCGCACCGGCGGCGCGAGGGGGCCGGCACGCCCGCCGACGATGAGCGGGCGCCGCCCCGAAGATATCTTGATGTCGAGTAATCTCGGGGGATGAACGCAGCGCAGCCCGCCGGGCCACGGCCCGGGCCCCACGAGCGGGCGGTGCCCGCTCGTGCGCGCGGGACTGCCGGCGAGAAGCCCGGCCGCCCGGAGGACGAGGTCGACCGGATCGTCGCCGCCTGGCAGCGCGAACGCCCCGACCTGCACCCCATGCCGCTGCACATCTTCTCCCGCGTCTCGCGCCTGGCCCGACACCTCGACCTGGCCCGGCGCGACGCGTTCGCCGAGCACGGCGTCGAGACCTGGGAGTTCGACGTGCTCTCCGCGCTGCGCCGGGCCGGCGAGCCCTACGAGCTCACGCCCGGTCGCCTGATCGCCGAGACCCTCGTCTCGTCGGGCACGATGACCAACCGGATCGACCGCATGGTCGCGCACGGCCTCGTGGTCCGCTCCGGGGACGCCGCCGACCGGCGGGTGGTCAAGGTCAGGCTCACGGCCGAGGGCAAGGCGCGGGTCGACGCCGCGATGTCCGCGCTGCTCAGCTCCGAGCGTGACCTCCTCACCACGCTCACCCCAACCGAGCGCGTGCAGCTGCGCGACCTGCTCCGGACCCTGCTGCTGCCCTTCGACCAGGTCTGAGCGACTCCGAGACCGAACGAGTCCGAGCGGCTTCCCGCCCGCTTCCGAGCGGCTGCCGCCGCATCGGGTCCGAGCGGCCTCGGCCACCGGGCGCGGGCCGCCGTCAGCCTTCTGCGAGCTCCGCGGCGTCGAGCCACTCCCCCTCGAGCGCGGCGTGCTCGTCCTCCAGGTCACGCGCCTGCCCCGCGAGGCCGGTCAGCTCGCTCAGGCGGGCGGGGTCGGCCGAGGCCGCGGCGAGCTCGGCGTGGACGGCCTCGATGCGTGCGCTGAGCTTGGCCAGCTGACGCTCGAGTCTGGCCATCTCCTTCTTGGCGACGCGCTGCTCGCCGGCCCCGGCGGGCGTCGCGTCCCGCCCGGTCCCCGACGACGGCGCCGCGGGCGCCGGGGCGCCCTCCGATGCCGCCGCCTCGCGGGCGCCGCGCAGCTCGAGGTACTGGTCGATGCCGCCGGGCAGGCCGCGCACCTTGCCGTCCCCGAGCAGCGCCACCTGGTGGTCGGTGACGCGCTCGAGCAGGTACCGGTCGTGCGAGACGACCACGAGGGTGCCGGGCCAGCCGTCCAGGAGGTCCTCGACGGCGGCGAGGGTGTCGGTGTCGAGGTCGTTGGTGGGCTCGTCCAGGAGCAGCACGTTGGGCTCGGCGACGAGGAGGCGCAGCAGCTGCAGGCGGCGGCGCTCGCCGCCGGAGAGGTCCGCGACGGGTGTGAAGGCCCGCTCCCGGGTGAAGCCGAGACGTTCGACGAGCTGACCGGCGGTGAGCTCCTTCCCACCCACCTCTACCCGGCCCCTGACCTCCTCGACGGCCTCGATGACGCGCAGGTGGGCGACGTCGTCGAGCTCGCGGGTCTCCTGGGACAGCTGGGAGACCTGGACGGTCTTGCCGCGCTTGACCCGGCCGGAGGTGGGCTGCTGGGTGCCGGCGAGCAGGCGCAGCATCGTGGACTTGCCGGCGCCGTTGACGCCGACGACGCCCACGCGCTCCCCCGGCGCGAGGCGCCACGTCACGTGGTCGAGCACGGTGCGGGTGCCGTCACCGGCCGGGTCCGCACCTGCGTCCGCGACCTCGCCCGGGCGCAGCGGGTAGGTGACGGTGACGTCCTCGAGGTCGAGGACGTCCTTGCCCAGGCGCGCGGTGGCGAGCTTGGTCAGCTCGAGCGGGTCGCGCGGCGGGGGCTCGTCCGCGATGAGCTCGGCGGCGGCGTCGAGGCGGAACTTCGGCTTGGAGGTGCGCGCCGGGGCGCCGCGGCGCAACCAGGCGAGCTCCTTACGCAGCAGGTTGTTGCGCTTCTCCTCCGTGACCGCGGCGGTGCGGGTGCGTTCGGCGCGGGCGAGGACGTAGGCGGCGTAACCGCCGTCGTACATCTCGACGTGGCCGCCCACCGGCGCGCGACCCCCGACTCCGTCGTTGCCGGGGACGACCTCCCACACGCGCGTGCACACGGCGTCGAGGAACCAGCGGTCGTGGGTGACGACGACGAGCGCGCCCGCCCCGCGGCCGCTGGCGAACCGGCCCTGCAGGTGGCGCGCGAGCCAGTCGACGCCCTCGACGTCGAGGTGGTTCGTGGGCTCGTCGAGAATGAGGATCTCGGCCTCGTCCGTGAGCACGCCGGCGAGCGCGACACGGCGCCGCTGGCCGCCCGAGAGGGTGGCGACGTCCGCGTCGAGGCTGACATCGGCGAGCAGGCCGGCGTGGATGTCCCGCACGGCGGGCTGGGAAGCCCAGACGTGCTCGGGGACGCCGGGGTGGACGATGTCAAGCACGGTGGCGCCCGCGGGGAGCGCATCGGACTGGTCGAGGACGACGACGCGGGTGCCCCCCGCGCGGGTGACGCGGCCGCCGTCGGGCTCGACCAGGCCGGCGAGGATCTTCAGAAGCGTGGACTTCCCGGCGCCGTTGCGGCCCAGCACGCCCACGCGCATCCCGTCGTCCAGGCCGAGGGTGATGTCGTCGAAGAGCGGGCGGGAGCCGACGACGAGGCGCAGGCCCTCCGCCCCCAGGAGGTGCGCCATCAGCGCACCCCCCGTTCTGGCGACGGGCGGTCGGCGGGTCTGGTCATGTGGGGCACGGTCCTAGTTTCGCAGGCCGTGGCGGCCGGGCGAACCTGGCGGGCACGGGCACGGGCACGGGCGCAGGCACGGGCGATTGCCCCAGGAATGGTGCTGGAGCGGCAGGTGAGACGCTCGTCTGACGCGAGAGCGCCTCATTCGACCCAGTCGTGGGGCAACTTTCAGAATTCTGAGGCAAAGCCCCGCGCTGGGGCGGCGCCGGAACGGACCCGCGGCCGCGTCCGGACCGCGGCGTCATGCCCGCCCTACCGGCGGCCCTGGACGTGCTCGATGACCCGGGCGCCGGGGACCGGGCCGGTGACGGTCAAGATCTCGGCGGCGACGTCGGCCGCGCGCATCACGCCCGCCACGCTCGTCGCGTGCACGGCGTCCAGCGCCAGCGCGGCCACCGTGGGACCGGAGCCGGAGACGAGGGCGGCCAGGGCCCCGGCGCGGTCCGCGGCGGCGAGGACGTCGCCGAGCTCGGGACGCAGCTCCAGCGCGGCCTCCTCGAGGTCGTTGTGGAGGTGCCGCGCGAGGACGAGCGGGTCCGCGGAGAGCAGGGCCCCGACGAGCTCGTCGCCGGAGTCGACAGCCGGGAGGGCGGGCGCGGCGGAGGCGGCGCCCGTCGCCGCGCCGGTCGCCGCACCGCCTGTCACGCCGGCCGCGCCCGCGCCGGACCGGGGCCGGATGCCCCGGGGGGCGGAGGCCGGCGCGCCCGCCCAGGCGTCATGCCCGCGGAGCGCGTCGAGGGTGCGGAACACCTCGGGGGTGGACAGACCCCACTCCTGGACGGCGAGGACCCAGTGATACTGCCCGCGGCTCATCACGGGGGCGAGCACGTCCCCGCGGCCGGTGCCCATGGCCGACATCCCCGTCAGCGCGAAGGGGACGTCCGCGCCGAGCTCGGCGGCCAGCTCGGCGAGCTCCTCGCGGTCCAGGCCGGTGCCCCAGAGCTGGTCGCAGGCCAGCAGCGTGGCGGCGGCGTCCGCCGACCCGCCAGCCATACCGCCGGCGACCGGCACCTGCTTCGTCAGGCTCAGGTGGACGCCGGCGGCGGTGCCGCTGGTCTCGCGCAGCAGCGTGGCCGCCCGCACGGCGAGGTTGGTCCCGTCGGTCGGCAGGTCGGCGCCGCGGCCGTGGATCTCGAGCGTGATGTCCTCCGCCGGGCGGGCCACCACGTCCTCGTACAGGGAGACGGCCTGGAAAACGGTGGCGAGCGGGTGGTACCCGTCCGGGCGGGGCGCGCCCGCCCGCAGCGCCAGGTTGATCTTGCCGGGCGCGCGCACGTGCACCGCCCGGTGCGGGGGAAGGGTCGTCACTCCTCCAGCGTGCCAGAGACCGGCGCGCCCGGCAGTCCGGTGCCGTGCTCCGCGATCCGGGCGAAGTCCGCGATGTCCAGGCGCTCCCCCCGCAGCGACGGGTCCACCCCGGCCGCCCGCAAGGCGGTCTCCGCGGCCGCCGGCGAGCCGGCCCAGGTGGCCAGCGCGGAGCGCAGCGTCTTGCGGCGCTGCGCGAAGGCGGCGTCGACCACGGCGAAGACCTCCTCGCGCGTCGCCGACGTCGCGGGCGGTTCCCGCCGGGTCAGCCGCACCAGCGCCGAGTCGACGTTGGGCACGGGCCAGAACACCGAGCGCGAGACCGTGCCGGCCCTGGAGGCCTCCGCGTACCAGGCCGCCTTGGCCGACGGGATGCCGTAGGTGCGCGAGCCGGGCGGCGCGGCCAGCCGGTCGGCGACCTCGGACTGCACCATCACCAGCACCTGGCGCAGGCTCGGGAGGTTCTCCAGCAGGGTGAGCAGCACGGGCACGGCCACGTTGTACGGCAGGTTGGCCACGAGCTTCGTCGGGGCGACGGCGGAGCCGGCGTCCGCCGCTCCCGCCGGCACGGGAAGGTCGCCCGGGCCGGCGATGGTCATCGCGTCCGCGCGCAGCACCGCGAGGCGGCCGGTGGCGTCCGGCAGGCGGCCGGCTACGGTCGCCGGCAGGGCCGCGGCCAGCGGCGGGTCGATCTCCACGGCGACGACGCGGGCGCCGGTCTCCAGCAGCGCGAGGGTGAGGGAGCCCAGCCCCGGTCCGACCTCGAGGACGACGTCGTCCGCGCCCACGCCGGCCGCGCGCGCGATACGGCGGACCGTCCCGGCGTCGTGCACGAAGTTCTGGCCGAGGGTCTTGGTGGGCCGCACGCCGAGGGCCTCGGCGATTCGCCGGACCTCGGCCGCGCCGAGCAGGCCAGTGGCGACGCGCCCGCTGACGGGGTCTTCGACGGGGATCACGTCCTCGAGCCTACTGTGGCCCCCGCCCTGGACCGCGCGGCCCCCGAGCCGCGTCCGCCGCTCACGGGCATCGCCGGCCGCTGGGCACGGCACGACGGCGCGACAGCGCGACGGCGCGACGGCGCGAGGGCCGGAACGTGCGCCGCCCCCGCTCCTCCCGTGGCGGGAGAGGCGGGGGCGGGCGCCGGGGGTCAGCGCAGGAACGGGCGCGCGCCGCGGTGAATCAGCGCAGGCCAAGCTTCTTGGAGCAGGCCGGCCACTGGCCCCAGCCAGAGCGGGCCTGGAGGGCCTGGGCGCGCTGGGTCTGCTCGCCGGCCGAGGCCTGGGAGGGCAGCCCGGAGCCACCCATCGCCTTCCAGGTGCTCACCGAGAACTGGTACAGGCCGTGGTAGAGGCCGTTGGCGCTCACGGCCGCCGGGTTCCCGCCGGACTCGCACTGGGCCAGCCTGGCCCAGACGTCACCGGAGGCCGGGGCCGGCGCGGGCGCCGGGGCGGCTGAGGAACGGGCCGCGGGCGCGGAGGGGGCCTTGGGCGCCGGCTTGGGTGCCGGACGCTCCTTCGTCCCGACGGCGACGATCCGGTCCACGGGCGCGGTCGTGACCGCTTCGCCGGTCTTCTCCGCCTGGACCTCGACCCCGTCCTCGGTCACGGTCGAGAACGTGCGGGTCAGCACGCCGGCCGCACCCTCCTGGATGACGTCCGTCTGCCCCTTGTACAGGGTGTCGGCCTGCCGCTCGACCGTGGCGAAGCCGACGGGCTCGGTCTCGGTGCGCTCGCCGTGGACCACGCGCGTGACGACGACCTGGGGGGTGGCGTCGTCACCCGGGTGGATCGCCACACGGTCGGTGGCGGAGGTCTCCACGCCGGCCGCCTCGAGGGCGTCGGGGACGTACGCGGTGCCCGCCAGCTGCACCCGGGTCGTGGTGCCGTCGGCGACCACGTCCGCGGCGCCGTCGACGACGAGCGGCATGTCGAGGGCCTCACGGCCCCCGGAGAGCGAGCGCGAGGCGGCGACGGTGACCGCCCGGCCCGTCTCGTACATGGAGTTGACGACCTCGCCGGAGGTCAGCGCGGTCGTCCAGATCTTCTGCGGCTCACCGTTGACCTCCACGGTGACCTGCCGGCCGGTGCGCACGACGACGTCGGCGCCGTCGGCCAGGGACGTGCCGGACGCGGGCACGAGGAGGTCGTGCTCGCCGATGGTGATGCCCTGCTCGTCGAGCAGGCCGTCCACGGAGCCGGCGAAGGTGCTCAGCTCGTGGCGCTGGCCGTCGATCTCGAGCTCGACGCTCTTGTGCGCCTGGGCGGTGGCTGCGCCCCCGGCTACGAGCACGGGGACGATGCCCAGTGCGAGCCAACGGAGGCGGCGCTTCTTGGAGGTGGACGGGGTCGGGGCGGTCGTGGCGGAGTCGGCGTGCTGCAGGTCTGCGGAGGGGTGGGAGCGGCTCACGGTGATCCTTCGACGATCAACCCGGGCACAGAGCGCCGTCGCACGCACCTCGAGGCACGCCTCGAGGCGGGGCACCCCACGGGGGCCGCACGGCGGACAGTCTGATCCGGCTGTCAGAAATGGGCACGAGTGCCCTCGACCCGCCGAGGCGAGCTCGAGCGACTGTAACCGATTCGTTATCTTCCGTCCAGGCGATCCGGCTGGACATCGTCGGCCCGTCGGTACTCACCCAGCACGTCGCGCTCCGCACGGCCCCCTGCCCGGTGCCGAGCGCGACGTGCGGCTCGATGGCCGCACTCGGCGGCAGCTGGGTCGCCGCCCGTCGGCGGCGCTGGTGCGCCCGGTCGGTGGCGCGATGGCGCTGGTGCGCCCGGTCGGTGGCGCGGCGGCGCTGGTGCGCCCGGTCGGTGGCGCGCCGCGTGGCGTGCCCCGCTGTGGCCTGGGGGCGGCGCCGTGGTCGCGAGGTCGACGGCGCGACGACCATCCGCCGTCGACGCGCCGCCCCCTAGGCCCGGTGACCGCCGCGGCCCGGAGACCGTGCGTCGGCTAGTACCAGCCGACGCTCTTGGAGTGGCCCCACGCGCCACAGGGGGTGCCGTAGCGCCCGGAGATGTAGTTCAGGCCCCAGGTGATCTGGGTGGCGGGGTTGGTTCTCCAGTCCGCGCCGACGGTGGCCATCTTGCTGCCGGGCAGCGCCTGCGGGATGCCGTAGGCGCTGGAGCTGGGGTTGTCGGCGTGGGTGTTCCAGCCGGACTCCTTGGTCCACAGCGAGTCCAGGCACTGGAACTGGCTCGCGCCCCAGCCCCGCGCGGCGGCCAGCTCGCGGCCGATCGAACGCGGGTCCCCGCTGGCGGTGGCGAGGGCGCCGGCAGGAGCTGCCGCCTCGACGCTCGGCTCGGCGACGGCCGCCTTGGTGCCCACCCGCACGACCTCGTCGGCCTTGACGGTCGCGACGACGGAGGCCACCAGCTCGCGGGAGACCTCCTGGTCACCGGCCTTCTTGACCGTGTAGGTGTTCGACGAGACGCCGTTCACGCCCTTGGTCTCGACCTCGCGCTGGCCCTCGGCCAGCGTGGGGTCCTCCTTCTCAACCGTCTGGAACTGCTCGACGGCCTCCTCGGTGACGTTCTGGGTGGTGACCCGGGTGATCTCGACGCGGCCGTCCGGCACGCCACCGGAGAGCGGCGCGGACACCAGGTCGTCGGCGCCGACGACGACGCCGGCCTCGGCGAGCGCCTCGCCGAGCGTGGGGGCCGTGCTCGTGACGTCCTGGGTGGCGCCGTCGGCGACGACGGAGAAGGTGCGGGCGCCGTCAGCCTCGAGGGCGAGGCGCCCGGCGATCTGGGAGCGGGACGCCGCGTCGCCCGACCGCAGCGCCAGCGTGCCGGACTCGGCGGCGGCGTTCAGGTCGACCTGGGAGGCGTCCGCCTGGTCGACGGCGACCTGGGAGAACGTGAAGGCACCGGTACCCGCGATGACGGCCCCGAGCACGCCGACCCGCAGCGTGCGGACGGCCGGCGAGGGCAGGCCGAGCGCGCCGGTTCCGGTGATCCGGTGGACCGTCTCCGCCTCGGCCTGGGCGCGGGCGGCCCGACGGGTGCCGGGCGCAGGGACTGCGAGATCGGGGGCTGCAGCTGCTTCCGGCGCACTGTGACGCCCGGTGTTGTGACGTGCCACGAGGTTGGTGTCCTGCCTGGGAGGGGAGACCGGTACGCGAGCGACCGTAACCGATCCGTGATCTGGACGGAAGTTGTCCCTACAGATGTCGCAGACGTCACACCCCGTCCACAGGCGGCAGCCAGGCACTCC
Source organism: Georgenia sp. SYP-B2076 (assembly GCF_003991205.1). Taxonomy (GTDB): domain Bacteria; phylum Actinomycetota; class Actinomycetes; order Actinomycetales; family Actinomycetaceae; genus Georgenia. Next base: position 25,522 of record NZ_RXOZ01000017.1, read on the forward strand.
CCTAGGCCCTCAGGGGCTACCGGACGCACCCCCCGCGACCTGCGCCGTCGGGCGCTGACGCCGGCCCTCCGCCGACGGTGGCGCGGCAGATCCCCACGCCGCGCCCCGCTTCGCGCCCAGACCTACCGTGGTAGCGAGACCGGGGCACCGACGCGCCGGTCCTGTGGCCAACCCCACCGGAGCTCACCATGGCACCAGAGACCACCACCCCCTTCGCCGTCGTCACCGGCGCCTCCCGCGGCATCGGCCTCGGGCTGGCCCGGCAGTTCGCCGCGCATGACTTCGACGTCCTCGTGTGCGCGGAGGACGCGGCCATCACGGAGGCCGCGCAGACCCTCGCCCGGCTGGGGACGACGGTGCGGGGCGTACAGGTGGACCTGGCCACCGACGACGGCGTCGGCCTCCTGGCCGCCGAGATCGCCGCGGCGGGCCGGCCGGTGGACGCGATCGCCCTCAACGCGGGCGTCGGCGTCGGCGGCGCGTTCGCGGAGACCCGCTGGGAGGACGACCTGTATCTCCTGCGTCTCAACATCGTCTCCACCGTGCACCTGACCAAGCTGGTGCTGCCCGCGATGATCGCCCGCGGGGCGGGGCGCCTGCTGTTCACCGCGTCGGTCGCCGCGACGATGCCCGGCCCCTACTACGCCACGTATGCGGCGTCGAAGGCCTTCGTGCAGTCGTTCGCGGAGGCCGTCCGGTACGAGGTCAAGGACTCGGGGGTGACCGTGACGTCGCTGATGCCCGGGCCCACGGACACCGCGTTCTTCGAGCGGGCGGGCATGGAGGACACCAAGGTCGGCGAGGGCAAGAAGGACGATCCGGCCGAGGTCGCGAAGGACGGTTTCGAGGCGCTCATGGAGGGCAAGGACCACGTCGTCGCGGGCTCCGTGAAGAACACCGCGCAGGTCGCGACGTCGAAGGCCATGTCGGAACAGGCGAAGGCGGCGCTCCACGCCCGCCAGACCGAGCCGAAGGACGGGTAGCGGGCGCCGCCCGGCCGCGGCCCGTGCCAGGTGCCGTCGACGCCCACTCACCAGGTGCCGTGGAGCGCCCTCTACCAGGTGCCGTAGACCGCGTCGGTGTTCGCGGTGAGCAGCGCGCACGTGTCCGCGAGGGGACGACCCAGCTGCTCGGCGATGGTGCGCACGGTCAGCGGCATGACGTACGGCGCGTTGGGCTGGCCCCGATGCGGGTGCGGGGTCAGGTACGGGGCATCCGTCTCCACCAGCACGAGCTCGGGCGGCAGGGCGCGCAGGGCGGCGCGCAGGACGTCGTTCGCCTTGAAGGTGACGGGCCCGGCGAAGGAGGCGTACCAGCCGTGCTCGGCGCAGGTCCGCGCGAGGTCGACATCGCCGGAGAAGCAGTGGAACACGGTGCGCTCGGGTGCACCGTCGGCCAGGAGCGTGGCGACGACGTCGGCGTGCGCGTCACGGTCGTGGATCTGCAGGGGCTTGCCCAGCTCCTTGGCCAGGGCGATGTGCGCGCGGAAGGCCCGCACCTGGTGAGCCCTGCCCTGCTCCCCGGTGCGGAAGAGGTCCAGGCCGCTCTCCCCCACCGCCACCACGCGGTCGTCGCGGGCCAGGTCGGCCACCTGGGCGATGGCCTCGTCCAGGCTCAGGCGGTGGTGCGCGCGCACGGCCGGGTCGAGGCCGTCCGGGGCGATCTCCCGCACACCGGCGTGCAGCGGCGCCTCGTTGGGGTGGATCGCCAGCGCGGCGGCCACCTCGGGGTGCGCGTGGGCCAGCGCCACCGACCCCGCGAGCGAGGGCACGTCGCAGCCGACCGTGATCACCCGCGCGACCCCGGCCCGCGCGGCGCGCTCGAGCTGGGCCGTCATGGACAGCGGTGCCTCGCCCGGCGGCAGGGCGACGTCGTCGTCCGCCACCGGGCCACCGTCGTCGTCCAGCACGGGGAAGTGCGCGTGGTTGTCCACGACCGTCGCCGGGAGCGGCTCCGGCGGGGTGGGCCAGCCCCGTGGCCTCTTCTTCTTGCCCACCCTCAGCCCTCGCCGCGGAGGCGGGCGAGCTCGGACTCGACGACGTCGTCGTCGAGCTTGGTGAACACGTGGGTCGGCTTCGCGATCGGGGTGCCGGGCACCACCGCGCGCGGGCCCCACGGCGCGCCGGAGCGGTAGTCGCCCGTGATGACGGGATACGGGTCGCCGCCGTCGAGGTCCTCGACCTCCTCGATCCGGGGCATGGGCGCGACGTGGCCGGCGCCGCCGAGGACCTTGTCCACGTCGTTGGCCGAGTGCGGCAGGAACGGGCTGAGGATGAGGTTGAGGTCGCTGACGGCCTGGGCGAGGGTGTGCAGCACCGTCGCGAGGCGCTCGCGCTGCTCGGGAGCCTTGAGCTTGAAGGGCTCGGTGCGGGTGACGTAGGTGTTCGCCTCCCCCACCAGGCGCATCGCCTCGGCGAGCGCCGCGCGCTGGCGGTGGCCCTCGATGAGCTCGCCGACGGCGGCGAACCCGCCGCGGACGGACTCGAGGAGGGCTGTGTCGATCTCCTCGAGGTCGCCGGGCGCGGGGATCTCCCCGAAGTTCTTGGCGATCATCGACGCGGTGCGGTTGACGAGGTTGCCCCAGCCGGCGACGAGCTCGCCGTTGGTGCGGCGCACGAACTCGGCCCAGGTGAAGTCCGAGTCCTGCGTCTCCGGGCCGGCGGCGGAGATGAAGTAGCGCAGCGCGTCCGGCTGGTAGCGCGAGAGGACGTCGCGGACGTAGATGACGACGCCGCGCGAGGAGGAGAACTGCTTGCCTTCCATGGTGAGGAACTCGGACGAGACGACCTCGGTGGGCAGGTCGAGGGTTCCGTAGATGCCCGGGGCGCCGCCCTTGTCACCCTCGCCGTTGTAGGCGAGCATCTCCGCGGGCCAGATCTGGGAGTGGAAGACGATGTTGTCCTTGCCCATGAAGTAGTAGGACAGGGCCTCGGGGTCGTTCCACCACTGCCGCCACGCCTCCGGGTCGCCGGTGCGGCGGGCCCACTCGATGGAGGCGGAGAGGTAGCCGACGACGGCGTCGAACCACACGTACAGCCGCTTGGTGGGCTGGTCCTCCCATCCCGGGACCGGGATGCCCCAGTCGATGTCGCGCGTCATGGCACGCGGCTTGATCTCCTCGAGGATGTGCTGGCTGAACTTGATGACGTTGGGCCGCCACGTGCCCGACGCGGCGCGGTCGTCGAGCCACTTGCCCAGCGCCGTGGCCAGGGCCGGCAGGTCCAGGAAGTAGTGGTTCGTCTCGACGAACGTCGGGGTCTCGCCGTTGATCTTGCTGCGCGGGTCGATCAGGTCCGTGGCGTCGAGCTGGTTGCCGCAGTTGTCGCACTGGTCCCCGCGGGCGTCGGGGTACCCGCAGATGGGGCACGTGCCCTCGATGTAGCGGTCCGGCAGCGTGCGCCCGGTCGACGGGCTGATCGCGGCGAGGGCGCTCTGCTCGACCATGTAGCCGTTGTCGCGCACCGTGCGGAACATCTCCTGCACGACGGCGTAGTGGTTGCGCGTCGTGGTCCGCGTGAACAGGTCGTAGGTCAGGCCGAGCGCGACGAGGTCCTCGACGATGAGGCGGTTGTTCCTGTCCGCGAACTCCTTGGCGCTGACGCCCGCCGCGTCGGCGGCCACCAGGATCGGCGTGCCGTGCTCATCGGTGCCGGACACCATGAGGACGTCATGGCCGGCCATACGCATGTAGCGGCTGAAGACGTCGGAGGGCACACCGAAGCCGGCCACGTGGCCGATGTGGCGCGGGCCGTTGGCATAGGGCCAGGCCACGGCGGAGAGGATGCGGGTCATGGGGCAAGAGTAGTTGGCGCCGCGGCGCCAACCGGGCGCCGTGACGCGGGCCACCTCAACGCGTGGGCCGCACCGCGTTCTCCGCCCGTCGGTGTTGTCCTCACGTCCTGCGCGGGTCTGCCTCCTCGTGACGGTGCGCGCATTTCTGCGCGGGGCGGTGCGTGCCGTTCCGCGGGCGGTGCGTGCCGTTCTTCGCGGGCGGTGCGTGCCGTTTCTCCGCCGGGCGGTGCGTGCCGTTTCTCCGCCGGGCGGTGTCAGTTCGCCTCCTCGAGGCGGCGGACGTTCTTGCTAAGTCGTGCGGGAACTTATGAGTGCCACCTCTTCCCGGGGCACTATTTCCACAGGGCGATGTTGCCATTCTTTCCACAGGTGGCGATGATGCCATCGTTTCCACAGATTTAATTCACCGGGCGAAATCTCTTGCGCTGTCGTACGGGTGTTCGATAGATTGTGTTCAGAAAGCTTACCCATCGGAATCCGCGGGGAGGTGCTGGACATGTCGCTCCTCGAGGACCGCACCCCGGCCGCAGCCCTCGAGGACGGGCTGGCCCAGATCCAGGAGATCCTGGTCGGGCTGCAGGCCATCGATCTCCATGACGTTCCCGGCC
>NZ_RXOZ01000018.1 GCF_003991205.1 Georgenia sp. SYP-B2076
CTTATGTTTCCCCGTGCTCTGTCCGGCTTGAAGCGGCCCCAGGCGCGCCGCGCCGCCGGGGCGTCCACGGGGCGCAGGGCGGCCAGCGGCCGCACCCGGGTGGCGGCGCGGGCGGGGGCGAGCGCGGCCAGGACCGTGACGCCCGCGCCGGTGAGGACCGGCACGACGACCACGGCGGGGGTCAGCGTGATGGTCGGCGCCAGGTCGAGCCCGAGGTCGGCCCGGCCGAGGAACCACAGCGCCCCCTGGCCGAGCGCCAGCCCGGCGACCACGCCCACGACGCCGGCGAGGACGCCGAGGACGAGCGCCTCGAGCAGCACGGAACCGTGGACCTGGGCCTTCGTCGCGCCGACGCAGCGCAGGAGCGCGAGGAACCGGGTGCGCTGGGCGACGAGCACCTGGAACGTGTTGGCGATGACCAGCCCGGCGACGACCATGGCGACCGCCGCGAAGCCGAGCACGAGGTTCGTGAGCGTGTCGGAGTCCCCGGTCAGCTCGAGCGTCTTCAGCTCCGCCTCCTCCAGCGCGGTGCGGACCACGCCGCCCGGCATCACCGACGCGACCTCCTGCGCGACGGCCGCGGGGGCGGCCCCGGGGGCGGCAGCGACGAGCACCGAGTCGTACGAGGTGGGACCCGCGTGGTCCCGCGCCCGCAGCCAGTCCTCGAGGGTCGTCCGGGCGACCACCACGGCCGAGGCGGAGCCGGAGATCGCCGGCGGGTCGGCGAGCACCCCACTGAGCGTGAGGTCGGTGCTCCCCGTCACCCAGGTGCCGGAGCCCTCGTCGAAGCGGTCGACCTCCACCCGCACGGGCGCGCCGATCCCGACGTCGAGCCGCGCGGCCGCCGCCTCGGTCAGCGCCACCTCGCCGATGGCGGGGGTGCGACCCGCCACGAGGGTGAACGGGTCCAGGCCCGGCGTCGAGGCCGCCGGCGTCAGCACCGCGGCGTCCTGCCGCCCGCCCGCCCGGACCTGCCCGTAGAGCGAGGCGACGCCGTCGGCCGCCCCGACCGAGTCCAGCGCCGCGATCGCCGCGACGTCCTCGGTCGTCAGGGGCGCCTCGTCGGTGCGGTGGACGACGACGTCGGCGTCGGCCAGCGTGGCCGTGACCGCGGCGTACGTGGTGTCCCGGATGAGGGCGCCGGCGAGCAGGGTGGCCGCGACGAACGCCGTGCCCACCACGATGGCGAGGCCGGCGGCGGTGAGGCGGCCGGCGGAGCGGCGCATCTGCGCCAGGGTCAGCCGCAGCATCACTTCACGTTCCGCAGCGCGTCGAGGCCGGCGAGGACCGACTCCGGGGTGGGGTCGGAGATCTCCCCGGCGATGCGGCCGTCGGCGAGCAGGACGACCCGGTCGGCGTAGGCGGCGGCGCCCGCGTCGTGGGTGACCATGACGACCGTCTGCCCGAGCTCGCGCACGCTCGTGCGCAGCAGGGAGAGGACCTCCGCCCCGGCGCGCGAGTCCAGGTTCCCCGTGGGCTCGTCGGCGAAGACGACGTCGGGGCGGGTGATCAGCGCGCGGGCGATGGCCACGCGCTGCTGCTGCCCGCCGGAGAGCTCGGCCGGCCGGTGGCTCAGCCGCTCGCCGAGGCCGAGCGTCGCCACGAGCGTGCGCAGCCACTCCTCGTCGGCGCGGTCGCCCGCCAGCTCGCACGGCAGCGTGATGTTCTGCGCCGCGGTGTACATCGGCAGGAGGTTGAACGACTGGAAGACGAAGCCGACGCGCTCGCGGCGCAGCAGGGTCAGGGCGCGGTCGTCCAGGGCGGTGAGGTCGGTGTCCCCGAGGAACACCTGGCCCGCCGTGGCCTCGTCCAGGCCGGCGAGCAGGTGCATGAGCGTGGACTTGCCCGACCCCGACGGGCCCATGATCGCCGTGAAGCGTCCCGACCCGAACGTGACGTCGACGCCGTCGAGCGCGTGGACGGCCACGTCCCCCGAGCCGTAGGTCTTGCGCAGGCCCACGGCCCGGACGGCGGTGCCGCTCCGGTGGCCGGCCGCGGCCGGGTGGGTGCGGACAGGTGCGTCGGTCATGGGCGTGCTCCTCGGGGAAGGCGGGGCGGCGCTCGGCGCCGGGCCGGGTGCGCCGGCCCGAACGACGTTACGGACACCCGCCGGCGACGTCGTCGGGCCCTGGTCGCGTCCTGGGGTCATCCCGTGGGGGGACGCCGGGCTGGCGGCGTCCGCCGCGGGTCGCCGCAGCCCGGCGGGGCGGGAGCGCGGGGGCGCCGAGCGGGCACGAGCGGGCGCTCAGGCCCCCGGAGTCACGAGGCCCGTCTCGTAGGCCAGCACCACGGCCTGCACGCGGTCGCGGACGGCGAGCTTGGACAGCACGCGGCCGACGTGGGTCTTCACGGTCGCCTCGGCGACGAAGAGGTCGGCGGCGATCTCGGTGTTGGACCGCCCGCGGGCCATGAGCACGAGCACCTCCCGCTCGCGGTCGGTCAGGGCGTCGAGGATCGCGGGCGGGGCCTTCTCGGTCTCGGGGAGCACCTGCGCGAGGTGCCCGATGAGTCGCTTCGTGGAGGACGGCGCGATGACCGCGTCGCCGGCGTGCACGGTGCGGATCGCGCCGAGCATCTCCTCCGGGGGCGTGTCCTTCAGCAGGAAGCCGCTGGCCCCGGCCTTGATGGCGCGGAGCACGTACTCGTCGACGTCGAAGGTCGTCAGGATGATGACCCGGGGCCCGGCGCCGTCCGTGCCGGCGCCCGTGACCTCGGCGGTGGCCGCGAGCCCGTCGAGGGTGGGCATGCGCACGTCCATGAGGACGACGTCGGCGGTGTGGCTGCCCAGCAGGCGCACCGCCTGGGCGCCGTCGCCGGCCTCGAGGACCACGTCCATGTCGGGCTGGGAGTTGATGACCATGGCGAAGCCCGCCCGCACGAGCTGCTGGTCGTCCACGAGGGCCACGCGGATCGGCGTGGTGGTCGGGGTCATCGGGGTCCTTCCGGAGAGTCGGGTGCACGTGCGGGGAGGGCCCGGGCGTGGGGAGCAGGCGGCTGCGGACGGGCCGGGTCAGGTGCGACGCCCGGCCGGGCCGGGTGGGTGGGTCCGACGTCCGGGAGCGGCAGCTGCACGCGGACGCGGAAGCCGCCCCCCGCGCGGGGTCCGGCCTGGACGCTGCTCCCGAAGAGCGCGGCACGCTCGCGCATGCCCACGAGGCCGTGCCCCTTGCCGTCGTCGGCCGCCGCCGCGCCCCGGCCGTCGTCGTCCACCTGGACGGTCATGGAACCCGGGAGCCACTGCAGGAGCACGGTGGTCCGCGCGCCCGGCCCGGCGTGCTTGAGGGCGTTCGTCAGCGCCTCCTGGCAGATCCGGTAGATGGTCAGCCCGGCCCCCGGCGGCAGCGGCCGCGGCGTGCCCATGCGCACGACCGAGACGGCCGCGCCGGAGGAGCGCACCTGCTCCACGAGGGCGTCGAGGTCCGCGTCCACGGGCTGGGGGAGCAGCGTGGCACCCTCGGAAGGGTCGCCGTCGCGCAGGACGCCGAGGATGCGGCGGATGTCGGCGAGCGCGTCGCGGCCCATCTCGGCGATGGTGGTCAGCGCGCGCTCGGCCGCCCCGGGGTCGCTCCGCGCGGCGTAGCGGCCGCCGTCGGCCTGCGCGATGACCACGGACAGGGAGTGCGCGACGACGTCGTGCATCTCCCGGGCGATGCGCGTGCGCTCGGCGGCCGTCGCGATCTGCGCCTGCTGGTCCCGTTCGGTCTCGAGCCGCCGGGCCCGCTCGATGAGGGACTCCAGGCGCTCCATCCGTCCGCGCCGGACCTGGGCCGCTCCCCACGTGGCCAGCACGCAGCCGCTCACGCCGAGCAGCACGAGGAGGAAGGTGACCCAGAACGTCCTACCCATGGGCGCGGCCATGATGAGGGCGAGCAGCACGGCACCCGCGAGCGCGCCGACGAGCCCGGCCCGCCGCGCCCAGGGCGGCCCGTACACGGTGACGGAGTAGAGCGCCACGAGGACCAGGACGTCCACCGGGAGGAGCAGCGGCACGCTCCCCGCGGCGAGGAGCGCCGCGGAGACCACCACGTGGGCGAGCGCGCAGGCGTAGATGGTCACCGCGGCGGCGACGGGGTGGGAGCGCCGCCACGCCAGCGCGGCCGGCATGAGGATCGAGCCGGTGACGACGAAGGCGGTTCCCGCGCCCGTGGCGTGCCGCACCGCGGCGACCGTCGGGACGCCCAGGAGAAGGACGACGGCGAGCGCGACGAGCGAGTCGACGGTGGTGCGCCGCGACGCCGGGTCGCGAAGGCGCGCGCGTACCCCGCTCGTCCTGGTCATGCCCCCAGGGTAGAAGCAGACGGGAACGTTCCGGATCAGCCCGGGGGTGGAGCGGCGCCGGGACGGCTGCGCCCGTGGTGGGAGCGGCGCCCGCCGCCCCGGGTGGGACGGGTCACCCCCGCGCGCCCAGCCCGCACGGGACGGTGTCGGCGGCGTGAGCCATGATGTGTCCGTGAGCCAGACCAGCACCGCAGCCACGACCGAGCCAGAGGACGGCGACGAGGTCCCCGTCACCGATGCCGCGCCGGAGTCCGCGCCCGCGGCCGCGCCCGACGTGCGTCAGCGCTGGGCCGAGCTGGCCGAGGAGCTCGACGCCGCGCAGTTCGCGTACTACGTCCGCGACGCCCCCACCATCTCGGACGCCGAGTACGACGGGCTGATGCGCGACCTCGAGGCGCTCGAGGCGGCGCACCCGGACCTGCGGGTCCCCGAGTCGCCCACCCAGCGCGTCGGCGGAACGTTCTCCACCGAGTTCGCCACCGTCACGCACCTGCAGCCCATGCAGAGCCTGGACGACGTCTTCTCCCTCGAGGAGCTGCGCGAGTGGGCCGCGCGCGTCCACGCCGCGGCCGGACGCACCGACGTCGCGATGACGTGCGAGCTCAAGATCGACGGGCTGGCGGTCAACCTCCTGTACGAGGACGGCCGCCTGGTCCGCGCCGCCACCCGCGGGGACGGGCGCACGGGGGAGGACGTGACCCTCAACGTGCGCACGATCCGGTCGATCCCGCACCAGCTCACCGGCGCCGACCACCCCGCGCGCATCGAGATCCGCGGGGAGGTCTTCTTCCCCGTCGCCGCCTTCGAGGACCTCAACGCCTCGCTCGTGGAGGCCGGCAAGGCGCCGTTCGCCAACCCCCGCAACTCCGCGGCCGGCTCCCTGCGGCAGAAGGACCCGCGGGTGACCGCGTCCCGGCAGCTCGACATGATCGCCCACGGCGTCGGCGCGCTGGACTGGGGCGCTGCCGCGCCGCCGACCGCCTTCACCTCCCAGTCGCACCTCTACGACCAGCTCGCGGCCTGGGGCATGCCCGTGTCCACGCACACCCGCGTGGTGCGCTCCCGCGCCGACGCGGAGGAGATGATCGCCTACTACGGGGAGCACCGGCACGAGGTCGAGCACGAGATCGACGGCATCGTCATCAAGGTCGACGACTTCGCGCTCCAGCGCCAGATGGGCTCCACCTCCCGCGCGCCCCGGTGGGCGGCCGCCTACAAGTACCCGCCGGAGGAGGTCAACACCCGGCTCCTGGACATCCGGGTGCACGTGGGCCGCACCGGGCGGGTGACCCCGTACGGGGTCATGGAGCCGGTCCTGGTGGCCGGGTCGACGGTGGCCATGGCGACCCTCCACAACGCCAACGAGGTCCGTCGCAAGGGCGTCCTGATCGGTGACACCGTCGTGCTGCGCAAGGCGGGGGACGTCATCCCCGAGATCGTCGCCCCGGTGGTGGACCTGCGCGACGGCAGCGAGCGCCCGTTCGTCATGCCGGAGGCGTGCCCGTCCTGCGGCACGCCGCTGGCGCCCGCGAAGGAGGGCGACGTCGACCTGCGGTGCCCCAACGCGCGCTCGTGCCCCGCTCAGCTCACCGAGCGCGTCGCCCACATCGCCTCCCGCGGGGCGCTGGACATCGAGGCCCTCGGCGGCGAGGCCGCGCTGGCCCTGACCGACCCCGAGGCCGGGCGGGAGGACGCGGCGCTCGCGCTCGCCGTCGCCGCCGGCCACGGCCCCGTCCCCGGTGCGGACGCGCTGGCCGCCGCCGAGGCCGAGCTCCCTGCTCGGCAGCGGCCCGTCCTCACGACCGAAGCGGGCCTGTTCGACCTGACGGCCGAGGCGCTGGCCGACGTGCGGGTGTGGCGCGAGATCAAGAAGGACGGCGCGCGCACCGGCCGCTGGGAGCAGCGACCGTTCTTCTGGACCACGCCCACGTACAAGAAGGACGGCACCTTCTCGAAGCCGTCCAAGCCGACGGCCACCACCGAGCGGATGATCGCCGAGCTCGACAAGGCCAAGGCCCAGCCGCTGTGGCGCGTGCTCGTGGCCCTGTCCATCCGTCACGTCGGCCCCACCGCCGCCCGCGCCCTGGCCACCGAGCTGGGGGCGATGCGGGCCATCGAGGACGCCGGCACGGAGGAGCTCGCGGCCGTGGACGGCGTGGGCCCGGTCATTGCCGAGGCGCTGAAGGAGTGGTTCAAGGAGGACTGGCACCAGGAGATCCTCGAGCGCTGGGCCGCCTCGGGCGTGCGGATGGCGGACGAGCGCGACGAGTCGGTCGCGCGCACCCTCGAGGGCCTGACGGTGGTCGTGACCGGCTCGCTCGAGACGTTCACCAGGGACTCCGCCAGGGAGGCCATCATCGTCCGCGGCGGCAAGGCGGCCGGGTCGGTGTCGAAGAAGACTGACTTCGTCGTCGTCGGCGCGAACGCCGGGACCAAGGAGGACAAGGCCCGGGACCTCGGCCGGCCCATCCTCGACGAGGCGGGCTTCGCCGCGCTCCTCGCGGGCGGCCCGGACGCCGTGGACGGGCTCGTCCAGCAGGGGGAGTGACGACCTGTGCGCATCCGGTGGCCCGTGCGGCGCACGGGGATAATGGCGGGGTGCCCGAGACCCGCATGAGCGTCGAGACCGCCCGCACCGAGGACTTCGCGCGCGTGGGCGAGATCTGCGTCGCCGCCTATCACGAGGCCGGGGTGCTGGAGAACCCCGCGGACGGGTACGCCGGCACGATGCGCGACGTGGCGGACCGCGCGGCCAACGCCGTCGTCCTCGTGGTCCGGGCGGGTCGCGAGGTGCTCGGCACCGTCACGCTCGCGGCGGCGGGCAGCGAGTACGCCGATCTCGCCCGTGGCGACGAGCTCGAGCTGCGCATGCTCGCCGTCGACCCCGCGGCCCAGCGGCGCGGCGCCGCCGAGGCGCTGCTGCGCGGAGCCGAGGAGTGGGCCAGGGAGCACGGCTTTCCCGCGCTCGTGCTGTCGGTGCTGTCCACGGACGGCCCCGGCGCGCCGCACCGGCTCTACGAACGCCTCGGCTTCAGCCGGGACCAGTCCCGCGACTACGTGGGCAGCTGGGACCCGGGCGCGCAGATGTGGTTCTACGAGCTCACGGTGCGCTGAGCGCACCGCGGGCACGGCCGCCCCACGGCGCCCGCGACGCCGCGCTCGTCAGAGCAGCGGCCCCAGCGGGCGGAGCACCCGCTCGACGAGCTTGCGCAGCAGGCCGCGGTCGCGCCACTCCGCGAGCGTGAGCTCGCGGGAGTTCGTCAGGTCCGTCGCGAAAATCGTCTCCATCTGGGCGGCGAGGGCGTCGTTGTAGATCTCTAGGTTGATCTCGAAGTTGCCGGTCATCGAGAGCCGGTCGATGTTCGTGGTGCCCACCGTTGTCCAGCGCCCGTCCACGGTCATCGTCTTCGCGTGGACCATCGCGCCCAGGAAGAGCCACAGCTGCACGCCGGCCTCGAGGAGCTGCTCGTAGTAGGCGCGCGCCGCCCAGTCGGCCAGGACGTGGTTCGAGACCTCGGGGATGAGCACCCGGACGTCCACGCCCCGTCGGGCCGCGGCGATGAGCCCGGCGAGGATCTCCCGGTCGGGGATGAAGTACCCCTGGGTGATGAAGATGCGGTGCTCGGCGCGGTCGATCGCCTCGAGGTAGACCCCGCGCACGGGGAAGTTCAGGAGGGCGGGCGCGTTCTGGGCGGCCCGGATGCTCGGCTCCCAGGTCCGGGCGCCGCGGTCGGGGATGTGCGGGAGGCGCTTCGTGCGGTGGGCGTTCCAGAAGTCGACGAACGCGTTCTCCAGCTCCCACGCGCTGGGGCCCTCCACCCGCAGGTGGGTGTCGCGCCACTGGGTCTCGTACAGGGCGCCGATGTTGTAGCCGCCGACGAACCCCGTGCGGCCGTCGACGACGAGCACCTTGCGGTGGTCGCGCCCGGTCTGGCGCAGGTTCATGGTGAGCAGGCCCAGGCGCAGGAGCGGGAAGCGCAGCACGTGCAGCGTCTCGACGTCGGGGAAGACCTTGAAGCTCGGCGGTACCACGAGGTTCGCGAAGCTGTCGAAGATGACGTAGACCTCGACACCGCGCTTCGCGGCGGCGATCAGCGCGTCCTTGAACTCCTGGCCGACGTCGTCGGACTTCCAGATGAAGGTCTCGAAGTAGACGGTCCGCTCGGCCCCGCGGATGGCGCTGAGCATGTCGGCGTAGACGTCGGCGCCGAAGGTGTACGTCGTGACCTGGGACTTCGCCACGGGCACCGTGGTGGGCGGCGTGCGCGGGAACTCACCGGTCGGGGGCTCGCGGCGCTTGCGCACCCGGTCGACGGACACGACCGCCACGACGGCGGCGGCCTGGACGGTGCCCACCGCCGTGATGTACCACCGCGCGGCGCGCCAGAGGTCGCGCGCGCGGATGTGCTGGAGGCGCAGGATCGCGTGACCGAGTCGTTCGAGTAACGGCATGGCGCAAATCTAGGGCAACGTCGCAGGTCGAGCGCCCGAAGCAGGCCGACGACCGGCGCGTCGGCCGGTCCTCGGGGCACCTCTCGCCGTCGGCGGCGTCCGCGCCGATACTGGCTCGGGTGATCTCCGTCGAGCTCGCCCGGAAGCTGCGCGAGGCCGGCCTGCGCTGGCGCCCGGTGCCCGGCGACCGCTTCACGATCGACAAGCCCGAGCTGCTCGGGGACGTCTTCACCGTCTCCGAGATGACCATCGAGGCGCGCCGGCTTCCCACCGGCACGGTGCTGCGCTTCAACGGCACCACCGAGTGGGCGCTGGACTCCGTCCTCCTCGAGGAGGCCCTGTGGCTGCCGCGCGAGGACCAGCTCCGCGAGCTCCTCGGCGGCACCTTCCGTGAGCTCGCGCGGCGGGGCGGCTCCTTCCGGGTGACCTCCGCGCTGCCCGATGGCGGGCGAGAGATGGTCATGGACCACGACGCCCCCCGCGCCGCCGACGCCTACGCGCTCGCGCTCCTGACGCTGATCGCCCGGTCGGCGGACGGCGGCCGCACCGACCGTGCCCGCGCGCCGGGCCACTGACCCGCGAGACCGCGGCCGGCCGAGGCCATTGACCGCCCGCCCGCCCCACCGGGACGCTGGGCTCGGGCCCGGCCGGCGCGCAGCGTCCGGCGGGCACCGGACGGCGTGCCCGCCGTCCGCCGCGGCAGTGGCGAGGAGGCCGTGATGTCATTCATCTCCACCATCGGCGAGGACGAGGCGCAGGGGCGCACCGCGGACGTGTACGACCGTGAGCGCGCCCGCGTCGGGTACCTGCCGCGCTACGCGATGACCTTCGGTGCCCGCCCGGACGTCTACACCGCCTGGCGCGGGCTGATCGGTGCCATCACGGCCGGGATGGACCCGCGGCGCTTCGAGCTCGTCACCCTGGCCGCCGCGCGCGAGCTGCGCTCGACCTACTGCGCCCTGGCTCACGGCAGCCTCCTCGCCGAGCGGTTCGTCGACCAGGACACGGTCGTCAGCCTCATGGCCGACCCTTCGGACGCGGGCCTCGCCCCGGACGAGCTCGCCGTGCTCGCCTTCGCAGCCAAGGTGGCCCGCGGCGCCGCCGACGTCGAGGCCGACGACGTCCAGGCCCTGCGGGACGTCGGGCTGAGCGACCCGGAGGTCCTCGACGTGGCCCTGGCCGTGGCCGCCCGCTGCTTCTTCTCCACGGTGCTCGACGCCACGGGGACCGCCGCGGACCCGGTGTACGGGCGCACCCTCGACCCGGTCCTGCGCGAGGCCCTCACCGTCGGCAGGCCCGCGACCGAGCGTCCCTGAGCGGCCGCGGCCCCGCGGCCGCAGGGGCCAGGACGGCGGTGGCCGCGCAGCGTCTAAACTCGCCGTCATGTCCACCATCTCTTCCGACGAGGTCGCACGCGTCGCGGCCCTCGCCCGTATCGAGCTCACCGGCGAGGAGGTCGAGCGCCTAGCGGGCGAGCTCGACGTCATCGCCTCCGCCGTCGCCCGGGTCAGCGAGGTGGCCACGCCCGACGTGCCCGCCACGTCGCACCCGATCCCGCTGACCAACGTCATGCGCGACGACGTGGTCGTCGCGCCCCTGCCCGTCGAGGCCATCATGGCCGGGGCGCCCGAGAGCATCGACGGCCGCTTCGCCGTCCCGCAGATCCTCGGGGAGGACGCATGAGCGCCGACGAGCTGATCCGCAAGAGCGCCGCCGAGCTTGCCGGGCTGCTGGCCGCCAAGGAGGTCTCCAGCGTGGAGGTCACCCAGGCACACCTGGACCGGATGGCCGCCGTCGACGGCGCGGTCCACGCCTTCCTCCACGTCAACACGGAGGAGGCGCTGGCCGCCGCGGCCGACGTCGACGCGCGCCGCGCCGCGGGTGAGGAGCTCGCCGAGCTCGCCGGCGTGCCGATCGCCGTCAAGGACATCATCGTCACCAAGGGGCAGGTCACCACCGCCGGGTCGAAGATCCTCGAGAACTGGGTCCCGCCCTACGACGCCACCCTCGTGACGAAGCTGCGGGCCGCCGGCTTGCCGATCCTCGGCAAGACCAACCTCGACGAGTTCGCGATGGGGTCGAGCACCGAGCACTCCGCGTACGGGGTCACCCGCAACCCGTGGGACCTGGACCGCATCCCGGGCGGGTCCGGCGGCGGGTCCGCGGCCGCCGTCGCCGCCTTCGAGGCGCCGCTGGCCATCGGCACCGACACCGGCGGCTCGATCCGTCAGCCCGCCGCCGTCACCGGCACGGTCGGGACGAAGCCGACCTACGGCGGCGTCTCCCGCTACGGGCTCATCGCCCTGGCCTCGTCGCTGGACCAGGCCGGCCCTGTCTCGCGCACCGTGCTCGACTCCGCGATGCTGCACGAGGTCATCGGCGGGCACGACCCGCTCGACTCCACCTCGCTGCAGGACCCGGCCACCGGGTACGTCGCGGCTGCACGGTCCCGCGACCTCAAGGGCGTGCGTGTGGGCATCGTCAAGGAGCTCGGCGGCGAGGGCTACCAGGAGGGCGTCCGGCGCAGCTTCGAGGAGTCCGTCGCGCTGCTGCAGCAGGCGGGCGCCGAGGTCGTCGAGGTCTCCTGCCCCAGTTTCGAGTACGCGCTCGCGGCGTACTACCTGATCCTGCCTGCGGAGGCCTCCTCCAACCTCGCCAAGTTCGACGGCATGCGCTTCGGTCTGCGCGTGGAGCCCACGGACGGCCCCGTCACGGCCGAGCGCGTCATGGCCGCCACCCGCGGCGCCGGGTTCGGCGACGAGGTCAAGCGGCGCATCATCCTGGGCACGTACGCCCTCTCCGCCGGGTACTACGACGCGTACTACGGCTCGGCGCAGAAGGTCCGCACCCTCATCCAGCGCGACTTCGCCGCCGCGTTCGCCCAGGCCGACGTGCTCGTCTCGCCGACCGCGCCCACCACGGCCTTCCGGTTCGGCGAGAAGCTGGACGACCCCATGGCGATGTACCTCAACGACGTCGCGACCATCCCCGCGAACCTCGCCGGGGTCCCCGGGCTCTCGCTGCCCTCGGGCCTGAGCGACGACGGACTCCCCGCCGGGTTCCAGATCCTCGCCCCCGCGCACGAGGACGCCCGTCTGTACCGCGTCGGCGGCGTGCTCGAGCGCCTGCTGACCGAGAAATGGGGTGGGCCCATCCTCGCCCAGGCCCCCGAGCTGGAGGTGGCGGCCCGATGAGCACGCAGACTGTGGACCTGGTCGACTACGACGACGCGGTCACCCGCTACGACCCCGTGATCGGGATCGAGGTGCACGTGGAGCTGGGCACAAGATCGAAGATGTTCGACGGCGCGCCCCAGACCTTCGGCGACGAGCCGAACACCGCCGTCACCCCGGTCTCCCTCGGGCTGCCGGGCGCGCTGCCGGTGGTCAACCGCACCGCCGTCGAGTACGCCGTGCGCATCGGCCTGGCGCTGAACTGCACGATCGCGGAGTCCTGCCGCTTCGCCCGGAAGAACTACTTCTACCCGGACGTGCCCAAGAACTTCCAGACCTCCCAGTACGACGAGCCCATCGCGTACGACGGCCACCTCGACATCGAGCTCGAGGACGGCTCGACCTTCCGGGTCGAGATCGAGCGCGCCCACATGGAGGAGGACGCCGGGAAGAACACCCACGTCGGCGGCGCCGGCGGCCGGATCCAGGGCGCCGACTACTCGCTCGTCGACTACAACCGCGCCGGCATCCCCCTCGTGGAGATCGTCACGCGCCCGATCGAGGGCGCGGGGGACCGGGCCCCCGAGGTGGCCCGCGTCTACGTCAACACCCTGCGGGACATCTTCCGGGCGCTCGGGGTCTCCGAGGCCCGGATGGAGCGCGGCAACGTGCGCGCCGACGTCAACCTCTCCCTGCGCCCCACGCCCGAGTCCCCCCTGGGCACGCGCACCGAGACCAAGAACGTCAACTCGTTCCGCTCGGTCGAGCGGGCGGTCCGCTACGAGATCTCCCGCCAGGCCGCGGTGCTCGACGCCGGCGCCGCCGTGATCCAGGAGACGCGCCACTGGCACGAGGACACCGGCACGACGTCGCCGGGCCGGGTGAAGTCCGACGCCGAGGACTACCGCTACTTCCCGGAGCCGGACCTGGTGCCGCTCGCCCCGCCGCGTGACTGGGTCGAGGACATCCGCGCGCACCTGCCCGAGCTGCCGGTGGCGCGCCGTCGCCGCCTGCAGGCCGACTGGGGCTACTCCGACGCCGAGATGCGGGACCTCGTCAACGCCGGTGCCGGTGAGCTCATCGAGGCCACCGTCACCGCGGGCGCCAGCCCGGCCGCGGCGCGCAAGTGGTGGATGGGCGAGCTGGCCCGCACCGCCAAGGCCGACGGCGTCAGCCTGGAGGAGCTCGCGATCACGCCGGCGCAGGTCGCCGAGCTCGCCGCCCTGGTCGAGGCAGGCCGGATCAACGACAAGCTCGCCCGGCAGGTCGTGGGCGGCGTCCTGGCGGGGGAGGGCTCGCCCGAGCAGGTGGTCGTCGCCCGCGGCCTCGAGGTCGTCTCCGACGACGGCGCGCTCGACGCCGCGATCGACGAGGCGCTCGCCGCCAACCCCGACGTCGTCGAGAAGATCCGTGGGGGCAAGGTTCAGGCGGCCGGCGCCATCGTGGGGGCGGTCATGAAGGCCACCCGCGGCAAGGCCGACGCCGCCCGCGTCCGCGAGCTGCTGCTGGAGCGCATCGGCTGATCGTCCGCCGCCAGCGGCCCCTTCCCCGCGCGCGGGGGAGGGGCCGCGTGCGTGCGGGGCCCGGGCGGCACGCCCGACCGGGCCGGGCGGGCGGACGGTGGTGTGAGGCGGGTTACGATTTCAGCCAGCCCGTTCACCACCGCCGTTGCCGGAAGGTTCTTCTCTCATGGCCATGCCCAGCCCCAGCTACACGATCACCCTGCGCGTGGAGGTCCCGGCCTCCCAGCGCGCCACGAGCACCGTCGTCGGTGCCGTGGCCGAGGCAGGGGCGGCGGTGATGGGGGTGGACATCGCGCACTCGACCACGACCAAGCTGATCGTCGACGTCACGTGCGACACCGTCGACGTCGAGCACGGCGAGGAGGTTGTCGCGGCGCTCAACGCCCTCGAGGGCGTCAAGGTGCTCAAGATGAGCGACTCGACGTTCCTCATGCACCTCGGCGGCAAGATCGAGGTCAACGCGAAGGTGCCGCTCAAGACGCGTCGTGACCTGTCCCGCGCCTACACCCCGGGCGTGGCCCGGGTGTGCCTCGCCATCGCGGCGAACCCCGCGGACGCGCGGCGCCTGACGATCAAGCGCAACACGGTCGCCGTCGTCACCGACGGCACGGCCGTGCTCGGGCTCGGGGACATCGGCCCGGCCGCCGCGCTGCCGGTGATGGAGGGCAAGGCCGCGCTGTTCAAGCAGTTCGGCGGCGTGGACGCATGGCCGGTCTGCCTGGACACGAAGGACACCGAGGAGATCATCTCCATCGTCAAGGCGCTGGCACCGGTGTACGGCGGCGTGAACCTGGAGGACATCTCCGCCCCTCGCTGCTTCGAGATCGAGGCGCGGCTTCGGGACGAGCTGGACATCCCCGTCTTCCACGACGACCAGCACGGCACCGCGATCGTGGTGCTGGCGGCGCTGATCAACGCGCTGAAGGTCGTCGACAAGAAGCTTGAGG
Organism: Georgenia sp. SYP-B2076; assembly: GCF_003991205.1. Taxonomy (GTDB): domain Bacteria; phylum Actinomycetota; class Actinomycetes; order Actinomycetales; family Actinomycetaceae; genus Georgenia. Next base: position 14,374 of record NZ_RXOZ01000018.1, read on the forward strand.
ACGTGCGCATCATCGTCTCCGGCGTGGGGGCGGCAGGAAACGCCATCATCCGGCTGCTCAAGGCCCAGGGCGCCCAGCACATCATCGGCTTCGGCCGGGGCGGCGCCCTGCACCGCGGCGCGACCAACGGCGACGAGTACCGCAACTGGATCGCGAACAACACGAACGAAGAGGGGTTCACCGGCTCCCTCAAGGAGGGCCTGGCCGGGGCCGACGTCTTCATCGGCGTCTCGGCCGGCAACATCCTCACCGGCGTGGACGTGGCCACGATGAACGACGGCGCCGTCGTCTTCGCGCTCGCGAACCCGACGCCGGAGGTCGACCCGATCGACGCGGCCGAGACGGCCGCGGTCGTGGCCACGGGCCGGAGCGACTACCCCAACCAGATCAACAACGTCCTGGCCTTCCCCGGGCTCTTCCGCGGGCTGCTCGACGCCGGGGCCTCGCACATCTCCGACGAGATGCTGCGGGTCGCGGCGGTGGCGATCGCCGGGGTCGTGAGCGCCGACGAGCTCAACAGCGCGTTCATCATCCCGGGCGTCTTCGACCATCGCGTTGCCGAGGCGGTGGCCGAGGCCGTGCGCGCCGAGGCCGAGAGCTACCTGACGAAGCACCCCACGGCGACGGAGGCCAGCGAGCCGGGCGTCACCCTGACGCGCTAGCCCGCGCACCGCCGGCGGCACCCTCCCCGGGAGTCGCACCACCCTCCCCGGGAGTCGCACCGCGCACGACAAGCGGCCCCCGGTCCGCGACAAGCGGCCCCGGTCCTCGTGATGAGGACCGGGGCCGCTTGCCGGTTCAAGGACCGCTGTGCTTCTTGGTTCCGGGGCCGCCGGGTGGTTGGGCGGCGGTGTGTGTGGGTGTTAGCGGAGCCAGGTGTTGCCGACTCTGTGGGCCCACCATTTGCCGAGGCCCCAGGTGTCGCCGGAGAGGGTGGTGGCGCAGATGATCAGGAGGATGGCTTCGATCCAGTGGGAGTCGACGATGGGGTTGGTGCCGCCGAGGGCGAGGGGGAGTTCGGCGAGGTACATGAAGAGCAGGAGGAGGGTGCCGGTGAGGGCGGCGAGCTTGAGGCCGGCGCCGAGGAGCATGGCGGTGCCGATGCCGAGGAGGCCGGCCATGAAGACGATGTCGCCGATGGGGTTGGCGAAGATCTGGAAGAAGTTGTGGAAGGGGCCTTCGATGCCCTTGATGAAGCCTTGGGCGGGGGTGCCGCCGTTGATCCAGGCGCGTTCGGTGGGGGTCATGTAGCCCAGGCCGAGGAGCTTGTCGATGAAGGCCCAGAAGAAGGTGAAGCCGATGATGATGCGGCCGGCGGCGAGGGCCTTGCGGGCGCCGGGGGTGGTGATGATGTCGTCTTGGTACGTCGTTGTGCCGTGGACGGTGCGGTGGTCGGTCGAGGTGGCCATCATGCTCTCCTTGTGAGCAGTGGGTGGAGCTCTTGGTCACCAGCATGGCCGCCCGCATTGTCCGGTTCCTGGGGCCAACGTCCTATCGGCGCGGATCGCCCCACCCCGCGGAGAAACACCCAGCGCGGGCGACCGGGTCGCCGTACTGGCGCGCCGCTCCGCTCGGCGGTCGATCGCCAGGCTCGAGCTGCCCGGAGGCTAGCGCCTCGACCTAGCACTCGGGCGCCCGGGGCAGGGGGCTCGATCACGATGGCGGACGGCCGCCGCCGTCCGCCTACGAGCGTCGCCGGGACCACGTCATGAGTGCCTCCGCGCGGCTGCCGCTCGTGTGATGGGGGTCATGGCGTCTGCGTTTGACCCTGCCGCGCCGGCCCAGTTAATGTTCTGGAGTCCCGCCAGGGAGGCACGGACACCGAGATGGTGGCCGGTCCCGCGGGAAGCCCCCTCGCATGTCGACCACGGTAACGCCGTGTGCGCAGCGAGGCGGGGCCAACCAGCACCACGGTGATCACACTGCGGCGAGAGCCGCGGCTTGACACGGTCGGGCTGGTTGGTTAGGGTAAGGAAGTTGCCCCGGGACGGGTTCGGGTGTGGGTTGCCTGGGTTTCGTGCGGTGTGTGTCTGTTCTTTGAGAACTCAACAGTGTGCCAAGTTTTTGATGCCATATGGCTCTTGGCTGTTCGCCCGTGTCTGG
>NZ_RXOZ01000019.1 GCF_003991205.1 Georgenia sp. SYP-B2076
ATGCTCGCCCACCCCACCACCATCCCCGTGACCGTGGACGTCTCGCCGGCCTCGCCCGGCCCGACGGCGGAGCAGCTGCCGTCCCGGCGCCGCACCCGCGCCCTCGTCGGTGCGGCGCCCGACGCCGGCGCAGGGGCCCCCGGCGCCCCGGTGCTCGTGGCCGGGCCGGGCGGGGCTCCGACGGCCCTGGCGGTGCGCCCCGCGACCGTCCCCGCCGGGGCCGTGGGGGTGCGCGGCGGCGCGGCCGCCGGAGCCCCGCCGGCCAGGCGTCCCGAGCGGGTGGCGCCACCGGGCGCCCACCGGGCCGAGCGCGAGCGGCCCCGCACCCCCCGGCCAGGCCTGACCACCGCGCCCCGGCTCCGGTCATGGACCATGCCGACCTGGGCGGAGCTCGCCGCGGACCGCGTCTGGCTCGGTGCGCTGGTGGTCGTGCTGGTGGTCCTGGTGGTCCTCGTCCTCGTCACGCTGGGTACTCTGAGCGGCACCGACGGCTCTTCCGCAGGGCTCGTGCCCGCGGCCTCTTATCCCTCCAACTCAGTGAAGGACATCTAGTGGTGGACGAGATCCCGCGCGTTCTTGCCGGCCGCTACGAGGTCGGCGAGCTGATCGGCCGCGGTGGCATGGCGGAAGTGCACATCGGGTACGACAACCGGCTCTCCCGCACCGTCGCGATCAAGGTGCTGCGCTCGGACCTCGCGCGCGACGCCACCTTCCAGGCCCGGTTCCGCCGCGAGGCACAGTCCTCGGCGGCGCTGAACCACCCCTCGATCGTCGCCGTGTACGACACCGGTGAGGAGCACGTCGTCTCCGCCGGCGGCCAGACCTCCACCGTCCCGTTCATCGTCATGGAGTACGTCGAGGGCCACACGGTCCGGGCCCTCCTGGCCAGCGGGGACCCCGTGCCGATCGACGAGGCCGTGGACATCGTCGTCGGGGTGCTCTCCGCGCTCGAGTACTCGCACCGCGAGGGCATCGTCCACCGCGACATCAAGCCGGCGAACATCATGCTGACGCCGACGGGCGCCGTGAAGGTGATGGACTTCGGCATCGCCCGCGCGATGGCGGACTCCGCCGCGACCATGACCCAGACCCACGCCGTGGTCGGGACCGCCCAGTACCTCTCCCCGGAGCAGGCCCGCGGCGAGGTCGTCGACGCCCGCTCCGACCTGTACTCGACCGGCTGCCTGCTCTACGAGCTGCTCACCGGGCAGCCCCCGTTCACCGGGGACTCCGCCGTCGCCGTCGCCTACCAGCACGTGCGTGAGCTGCCCAAGGCGCCGTCGACCGTCACCCCGGACATCCCCGAGGCGCTGGACCGGGTGGTCCTCAAGGCGCTGGCGAAGGACCGTGAGGACCGGTACGCGGACGCCGCCCACATGCGCGCCGACCTGCTCGCCGCCGTCCGCGGCGAGCACGTCCAGGCGCCGGCCGCGGCGGCCTGGGGCGTGGCGGGCGGCCTGGCCGCCGGCGCGGCGACCGCGGTGACGACCCCGATCCCGGCCGCCGCGGCGACCCGGATGATGGGCGCGGCCGCCCCCACCTCGACCGGCCCGGGAAGCTCCACGACACCGGCCCCGCCCGAGGAGCGGCGCAAGTCCCACTGGTGGGTGTGGCTCCTCGCGGTGCTCGGCCTGGCCGCCGCGGCGGGGATCGTGTACCTGGTCACCAACCCCCAGGGCCCGGCGGCGGAGCCGACCCCGTCCGCGACGGCCACGGCCACGGTGGCCGTGCCCGACATGGCCGGGATGGACGAGGCCGCGGCGCGCGCCGCCCTGGCGAAGGTGGACCTCGTCGCCGCCGTCGGTGACCCCGTCGCCTCGGACACCGTGGCCAAGGGCCTGTTCGTCTCCTCGTCGCCGGCCGCCGGTGCCGCGGTGGGGCCCGGGACGACCGTGACGCTGTCCTTCTCCTCCGGGCCCGATGCGGTCCAGGTCCCGGACGTCACGCAGATGGACCAGGCCCAGGCCGCCGCCGAGCTCGAGCGGGCGGGGCTGAAGAAGGGCAACGTGACGGAGGCGAACGACGCCTCCGGGAACGTCGGGGACGTGGTGAGCACCGATCCCGCCGCCGACGCCTCGGTCCCCCCGGGCACCGCGGTGGACCTGGTCATCGCCAGCGCGAACGTGGACCTGCCCGACCTCGTCGGCCAGACCGAGGAGGCGGCCACCCAGACCCTGAGCGGCCTGGACCTCGTCGCCCGGATCCAGACCCAGCCGTCGGGTGACTTCGAGCCCGGCACCGTGCTGGAGCAGTCCCAGCCGGCGGGCGTCGTGAAGCGCGGCACGGGCATCACGCTGATCGTCGCCGCGGAGGCGCCGGAGTCGCCGTCGCCGACACCCACGGATGAGCCCTCGAGCGACGGGTCGAAGGGCTCCGGCTCGGGGAACGGCCGCGACGGCGGGGGGCCGCCCGGCAAGGACGGGTAGCCCCCGCGCGGCGCCTCGGCGTGCCACCACAGATCGGGCCCCCGGTCACGATGGCGCGAGGCATAGTGAGGCATGCGCACGGGCAGCGAGGCGAGCTGGGAGGTGACCTTCATCGACCCCGCGGATCTGTTCTTCGCGCTGTACGTCCGTGACGCGGCGGGCCTGGGCGACGTGGGCGACGCCCCGCCCCTCGACGGGCCGGTGCCGCGCTGGCGGCCCGCGCCGCCGTGGTCCCGCACGCAGCGCGACGCCGCGGGCCGGCAGTGGCGCCTGTGGTGGACGACCCTCCTCGACCACCGGCCCGACGACGGCGCCGCGGGGATCGACGGGCCCGACTTTCCCACCAGCACCGGCACCCCGGAGCTGCACGCGGCCCAGGTGGCGACCTACCACGACGCGTTGCGCTGGCAGTCGGTGCGTGAGGCCCAGGCCGAGGCCTACGGGACCGGGACCACGTTCACCGCGCTGCGCGCCATGGGCATGCTGCCGCTGGTCAAGGAGATCGAGGCGCGGCTCGGCCGGCCCGCCAGCGCCTTCAGCTATGTCGTGGAGGTCATCCCCGTGCGCGGCAAGCGCTTCTGGGACCTCGGCGTGGAGCACCTGCTCATCTCCGACGAGCTCGGCATGGACCTCGAGTCGCTCGCCGACGTCCTGCGCCCCCGCCTGGCCGCGCTCGCCTGACCGCGCTCGTCTGACCCTGCCCGGACGGGCCGCGGCCCGCGCGCTCCCGTCGGGGGCCTACTGCTTGATGAGCGGCGCGAGGCCCTCGGAGCGGCGGACGGCGTCGCCGTCGCCCGTGCTGGCCAGCCAGTTGCCCAGCAACCGGTGACCGCCCTGGGTGAGCACGGACTCGGGGTGGAACTGCACGCCGTGCAACGGCAGCGTCCGGTGGGAGAGCCCCATGACGATCCCGTTCGCCGTCCAGGCGGTGATCTCGAGCTCCGCGGGCACCGTGTCCCGCACGACGGCGAGCGAGTGGTAGCGCGTGGCGGTGAACGGGCTGGGCAGCCCCGCGAAGACGCCGGTCCCGGTGTGCTCGACGCTCGAGGTCTTGCCGTGCATGAGCTCGGGCGCGTGGGTGACGACGGCCCCGAACGCCTCGCCGAGGGCCTGGTGGCCCAGGCACACGCCGAGCATGGGCAGGCCGCGCTCGGCGCACGCCCGGATGACGTCGAGCGACGCACCGGCCTCCTTCGGTGTGCCGGGCCCCGGCGAGACGAGGACGCCGTCGTACCCGCCGAGGTCCGCCGGGACGGCGTCGTTGCGCACGACGGTGGTCGAGGCACCCAGCTGCTGGAGGTAACCGACGATGGTGTAGACGAAGCTGTCGTAGTTGTCGACCACGAGGATGGTGCGTGCGCTCATCGAGTCGCTCCCGTCGGGGTGTCGAGGGTGGTGGGGGCCAGGGCCCGGGCCGCCGCGGTCATGCCTGCCCGCCGGTGCGTGCGGAGCCGGCGCCGAGCACCCGGGCGTGCTCGAGGTTGAGCGACCCGGCGTAGGCGGGCATCACGAGGTCCTTGACATCCCGGACGGACCAGCCCAGACGGACGGCGTCGACATACTGCAGGTATGTCTGGACCCCCGGCGCGGACAGCAGCGCCCCCCGCAGCTGCGCCGGGTCACCGATGGCGCGCACCTCGTACGGCGGGGAGTAGGTGCGCCCGGCGATGTGCAGCACGTTGCCCACGCAACGCACGCCGGTGGTGGAGACGACCCGGTGCCCCTGGACCGTCATCGCCTCCGCACCCCCGGCCCACAGGGCGTTCATCACGGCCTCGAGGTCCTGCTGGTGCACCACGAGCGAGTCCGGCGGAAGCGTGCTGGCCAGCCCCTCGGCCTGCTGCGGGGCGTCCCACAGCTGGACCGCGAGGCCGGGGCCGCGGGCCCCGTTCTGCCCGGCCGCGTCCGCTGCCAAGCGGGTCGGCCCGCCGGCGTCCGCGGCCGCCGGCTCGGCGGCGAGGAAGGGCTGGATCTCCTCGCGCAGCGCGGCGTTCTCCCGCTCGAGCTCCACCAGGCGGTCGCTCTCGGCGCGCGCCAGGCCCTCCAGGTTCTGGGGATGGCGGTCCTCGTTGCCGGAGAAGATCTGGGCGTTCGTCGCGAAGAGCATCCCGGCCGCCAGCGCGACCGCGGCGGTGGCCAGCGAGCCGCGGCGGGCCGCCAGGCGGGTGCCGGTGACGGTCCGCTGGGGATGGGCCGGGTTCTGGGGGGACTGCCGACCGTCGGTCATGGTCCTCCCCCCTGCGCCCGGAGCAGCACTCGTGCGCCGGCGATCTGCGAGCGACACTACGCTAGAGGATGGACGCACCCGAGCGTGCGTCCACGGGGGCGCGCGCCCGCGCCCCGTCGAGAAGAAGTGGTGCCCCTCCGGGGCCGTACCCGCGAGGAGACGCGCATGCCCGAGTCGAAGAAGCGCAAGAAGTCCGGCGGCGCCACCCCGGCCGCCGCCCAGACGCCGGCCGCGGCGAAGCCGAGCCCGCAGTGGTGGGCACCCACCATGGTCGTGCTCATGGTGCTGGGGCTGGTGTCGGTGGTCCTGACGTACCTGACGAAGGGCAGCCTGCCCGTGCCCGGGCTGGGGAACTGGAACCTCACCATCGGCTTCGCCGTCATGATCGTCGGCTTCTTCATGACCCTGCGCTGGCGCTGACCGCGCCGCCCAGGACGCCGCCCGTCCGCCCACGCCGCCGCGCGGCTGGGCCCGGTCCCGCAGGCCCCGTCCCGCCCCTCGGCGGAGCGGGGCCTGTGCCGTCCGCGCGAACCCCACGGTTCCCCAGCGCCGTCCCCACCTGTGGAAACTACAGCGGTGTGAGTATCCCCAGCTGTGGACGACCCTGGGGATAGTTACGTGCATGGAAGTATCCCCATCTGTGGATCCTTCTGGGGATGACGGGGCCGAGAGGTTACCCCCACCTGTGAAGGACCTTGTGGAAACAGCGACAGGCGTTATCCACAGATGTGCACATCCCTGTGGAGAACTACAGCGGTGTAGTTCATATCGGCCGCCACCGGCCCCCGGCGGGGCTCGCGCCCCCACCGCCGGTCCGGGTTAGACGAGCGAGTAGCGCGCCAGCGCGAGGACCGCGAGCACGACGGCGATCCCGGCGGTGACGAGCACGCCGGCCAGGGTCCGCCGCTCGCGCGGGGCGTACACGTACCCGGCCGCCAGCAGCGCCCCGACGATGGCGCCGCCGAGGTGCGCCTGCCAGGCGATCCCCGAGACCATGAAGCCGAGGACGAAGTTCAAACCGATGAGCACGAGGATCTGCGTCGTGTCCCGGCCGACGTGCCGCAGGACCATGAAGATCGCGGCGAACAGGCCGAACACGGCCCCGGAGGCACCCACCACCGGGGTGATCCACGAGATGCCGGACGGGTCGGCGAGGAGCAGGACGGCGACCGAGCCGCCGACGGCCGACAACAGGTAGAGGGCGAGGTAGCGCCAGCGGCCGAGTGCGGGCTCGAGCGAGCTGCCCACGATCCACAGGGCGTACATGTTCAGGGCCAGGTGCAGGGCACCGCCGTGCAGGAACGCGGAGGTGAGGAACCGGTACGGCTCCGTGGCCCCGATGGCCGGCGCGTAGGCGAGCCGGTAGGTCAGCTGCTGGCCGAGGACCATCTGGAGGAGGTACACCGCGACGCAGATGCCGATGATCGTCAGGGTGACGACCGGGCGCCCCTGGCGGGCGCGGCCCCCCAGCACCGTCCGCGCCGCCGGCACGCGGGCCTGGGCCTCGCGCACGCAGTCCACGCACTGGATGCCCACGGCCGCCGGGCGCTGGCACTGCGCGCACGCCGGGCGCCCGCACCGCTGGCAGCGCACGTAGGAGACGACGTCGGGATGGCGCGGGCAGACCGGCACCGCTTCGGTGCCGGCCTGCCCGGGGGAGTGCTCGCTCATGGTGCCGATCTCGTGACGGGCCGGTACGAAGAGTGCCGGCTACTCGGAGACGGTCACCGAGTTGATGGTGATGTCCTCGACGGGGCGGTCGTTGCGGCCGGTGGCGGTCGCGCCGATCACGTCCACCACGGCGCGGGAGGCCGGGTCCACAACCTTGCCGAAGATCGTGTGCTTGCCCTGGAGCCAGGTGGTCGGTGCCGTGGTGATGAAGAACTGCGAGCCGTTGGTGCCGTGGCCGCCGCGCTGGCCGGCGTTCGCCATCGCCAGGACGTAGGGCTCCGTGAAGCCCAGCTCGGGGTGGATCTCGTCGTCGAAGACGTACCCGGGGCCGCCTGTGCCGGTGCCCAGCGGGTCCCCGCCCTGGATCATGAAGTTGGGGATGACGCGGTGGAAGATGACGCCGTCGTAGAGCGGGCGGTCGGTCTCCTCGCCCGTCTGCGGGTCGGTCCACGTGCGCTTGCCCGTGGCGAGCTCGGTGAAGTTCGCGACCGTCTTAGGTGCATGGTTGGGGTACAGCTCGACCTTGATGTCGCCGGCCGAGGTGTGCAGAGTTGCTTCCATGCCCTGATCCTCGCACGGGGCACCCACCTCGGGCACGGCGCGACCGTGCCGAGGAACGGGGGAAACGCCCCCGTCCAAGCGCGCCGGGGCCCAAAACCAGGCAAGATGGGATGCGGTGGAGGCGCACGCCGTCCGGGCCGCGCCGGCCAAGACATGTCGCCGAGACGAGCAGGGAGTGCAGATGTTGCGCAAGAGCAAGGTCAGCCAGATCGACACGGAGCAGGTCCGCAAGCAGGCCGCCCTCAGCGCCCTCGTCGGTGAGCAGGCGAGCAGAGCGAGCAAGCAGGCCATGCACCTCGCCGAGCAGGCGAGCTTGGCGAGCAAGCAGGCGGTCCACCTCGCGGAGCAGGGCAGGGCGTGGGCCACCCCGCACGTCGGGGCAGCGACCGAGGCCGTCCGTCCGGCCGTCGACCGGGCCTGGCGGGAGACGGTCAAGGTCGCCGCCCCCAAGGTGGAGGCCGCGGCCGAGGCCGCGCGTCCCGTGGTGGACAACGCCCACGGCAAGATCGTGGACGACTACCTGCCCCGCGTGTCCCGAGCCATGCGCGACGCGGCGGAGGCCGCGGCCGGCGGCAAGGCGGCGACCAAGGCGTCCGCCAAGGCCGACGTCTCCCGCAAGGCGGCGAAGGCCGCGAAGACGGCCGTGGCCGCCAAGGCCGCGAGCAAGGTGGCGCGCAAGGCGCTGGCGGAGCCGCCGGCGAAGAGCCACGGGGTCGCCAGGACCGTCGGCTGGGTCCTGGTAGGCTCCGCCGCCGCGGGCACGGCCTACCTGCTGTGGCGCCGCACCCAGCCCGTGGACGACCCGTGGGCCGAGGAGTACTGGGAGGACACCACGGTGACCTCTCCGGCGGCACAGCCCGAGACGTCCGCCCCCCGCGACACGGCCGCGGGAGCGGCGTCCACCGCGGGTACCAAGGCGTCCGACGCCGCCGACACCGCGGCCGACACCATCAAGAACGCCGGCGACGCGGCCGCCGCCAAGGGTGACGAGACGTCGAAGAAGATCGAGGGCGCCTGAGCGGACCCACAGCGCGAGGCCCCCGCCGGATATCCGGCGGGGGCCTCGCGCTGTGGGTCGTCATTGGCGCGGTTCCGTCCGAGCCAGCCGCGCCGCTCCACCCGGGACGGCGCGGCTAGCCCGCGACGCGCCCGATCAGCACAGGTCCCGGCAGCGCCACGCCGCGTACGCAGCCTCGGCCTCGGGCAGGACGCCGCGGGCCAGCAGGGCGACGGGGCGCCAGCGGGCGACGAGCGGATCGCCGTCGGGGCCTCGGCCGACGACCTCGCCGGTGAGCAGCCAGGGCTGGTTACCCTTCCCGCCGGAGAGGAGGAACCCGTGGCGCACGACCTGTCGGGCGAGCCAGAGACGCAGCCCGCCGGCCCACCAGGCCTCGGGCCTGAGCATCCACGCCGGCAGCCCGGGGAGCAGGTAGCCGCTCTCGCCGTCCCACCCGCCGGACCGGCGGTCCTCGTCCGGGCCCGCGCTGATGCGCAGGAACAGCGCGTCCGTGTGCTCCATGAGGTCGGCGACCTGGTCCAGGGAGGTCAGGACCGGCAGCCCCGCGAGCTCCCCCTGGGGCCGGCGCCCGGCGACGGGCGTGCGGTCGGCGGCGGTGATGCGGTCGATGGTCTGTGCGTGGCTCATGGTTGTCCTCCAAGATCGTCGCGTCGTCGCGTTCTCTGGCCCCCACCGGGACATGTGCACACGGCGCGCCCGCCGCCACACGTTATGGACCCGGGCGCTTCGTTACCGTGATCAAACCGTAACATTCAACACATGACGGAAAGAGGACTTTCGTCCCTCGTCGTCGTCGTCGGCTCGGCCGCCCCGCCGGAATGAGGACTTAGGTCCCGGGAACGACAAGACCCCCCGACCGGCGTGGTCGAGGGGTCGTGCGGTGGTGGAGCCAAGGGGACTCGAACCCCTAACCCCCTGCTTGCAAAGCAGGTGCGCTACCAATTGCGCCATGGCCCCGCGGCGCCCCGTCCGGGGCGCGCGGCGATGCTAGCGGGTCATCGCACAGCGGAGGCGGGAGGCTCCTCGCCGAAGCTGTCGGTGACCTCTGCCCACAGGTCCCGCTCCTCGCGGTCCTGGCGGATCTTGACCCAGGCGGCGTAGCCGGCAACGGTGGCCGCTGCGAGCAGGAGTGCCTTCTTCACGGATCCTCCTCGACTCGGGTGCCCTCGCGGGCCCCTCGGTGTGTGCAGGGGTGGGCCTAACTGGACTCGAACCAGTGACCTCTTCCTTATCAGGGAAGCGCTCTAACCAACTGAGCTATAGGCCCGTGCACCCGTGCCGGCCGCGGCCCGCGGGATGCATGCGCTGTGCGCGCTGAGCAAGACTATCCCAGAGCCTCCGGCCGACCCAAACCAGAAACCGCGCAGGTGAGGAGTGTCACTGTGCTCAGTCGTCGGTCAGGGTGACGTGGAGGCCACCGACGAGCGAGGCGACGATGTTGTACAGGAACGCCCCGATCGTGCCCAGCGCGGTGAGCAGGAGGATGTCCACGACGCCCACGATGGTCGCGAAGGACATCACCCGGTCGAACTCGAGGTAGTCCATCAGCTGGAGGAAGTCGGCCGACCCGATCGACGTCAGGAGCCCCTCGATGTCGGCGAAGACGTGCATCGCGTCGAGCACGAACCAGACCACGGCGGTCGCGACCACGATGATGATGCCCAGCCCCACCGACAGCAGGAACGCCAGCTTCATCACCGACCACGGGTCGACGCGCGAGACGGACAGGCGCACCCGGCGGGGGCCCACCGGGGCGGCCGCGGCCGGTGCGGGCCGGTCCGCGGTCGAGGTGCCGGGGGAGGGCTCGCGCGCGGCGCCCTGGGAGGCGATGGGCCCCCCGGCCGGGGCGGGACGCTCGGCGCCGGCCGGGCGGCCGGCGCCGACCGCCTCCGTGGGGGGCGTGGCCTGCCCCGACGTCGTGCCCAGCCGGTCAGCGAGACTGCGGCGGAGCGTGCCGGCGAAGTCACCGGACGCGCCCGCCGGACGTCCACGGTCACCGGGTACGCCGTTGGGACTGCCGCCGGGGGTCACCTCGGGCCGGTCACCGGTGCCGGGGGGCGTGGTGCTCATGCATCTCCTCCGTCAGAGCCGTCGCTGGGCGCGCCGTCAGGGGTGGACGCTACCGCGTCCTCACCCTCCGGCGTCGGCTCCGCGCCCTCGGCGGGTGCGTCGACGCGGCGGCCCTGCTCGAGCACCTGGCCGTCGGCGGAGACGACGAGCGTCTCGGACATCTCCTCGGGGCTCTCCGCCGAGTCGGCGGAGTCGACGAGGTGGGCCTCCTGCTCCACCTTGCGCTCGATGTTGCGGGCCACGGCGATGATGCGGTCGCCCTTGTCGGGCCGGGCGAAGGTGACGCCCTGGGTGTTGCGGCCCGTCAGGTTGACCTCGGCGACGGCAGAGCGGACGACCTTGCCGCCCTCCATGATGACGAGGACCTCGTCGTCCGGGGCGGTGAGCAGCGCGCCCACGAGGTCGCCGCGCGACTCCACGAGGCTGGCGACCTTGATGCCGAGGCCGCCGCGGCCCTGGACCCGGTATTCGCTCACGAAGGTGCGCTTGGCATACCCGCCCTCGGTGACGACGAACAGGGCGGCGTCCTCGTACCAGTCGCGGACGACGTCCATGGCCAGGAGCTCGTCGTCGTCGCGGAACTTCATGCCGGTGACGCCGGAGGTCGCCCGGCCCATGGGCCGCAGCGCCTCGTCGGTGGCGGTGAAGCGGAGGGACTGCCCCTTGCGGGAGACGAGCAGGAGGTCGTCGTCGGAGTTGACCAGGCGCGCGGCGACCACGCGGTCGGGCTCGCCGTCGTCGTCCTCGCGCAGGTTGATGCCGATGACGCCGCCGGAGCGGTGCGAGTCGTACTCGCGCAGGCGGGTCTTCTTCACCAGGCCGCGCCGGGTGGCCAGGACGAGGTACTCGGCCTGGTCGTAGTCGCGCACGGTGAGCACCTGGGCGATGGACTCCCCGGGCTGGAACGCGAGGAGGTTCGCCACGTGCTGGCCCTTGGCGTCACGGCCGCCCTCGGGCAGCTCGTAGCCCTTGGCGCGGTAGACGCGGCCGAGGTTGGTGAAGAAGAGGAGCCAGTGGTGAGTGGTCGTGACGCCGAAGTGCTCGACGATGTCGTCCTCGCGCAGCTGGGCCCCGCGCACCCCCTTGCCGCCGCGGCGCTGGGAGCGGTAGTTGTCGACCCGCGTGCGCTTGGCGTAGCCGCCGCGCGTGATGGTGACGACCACGTCCTCCTCGGGGATGAGGTCCTCGATGGACATCTCGCCGTCGTAGGGCAGGATCGTGGTGCGGCGCTCGTCGCCGTACTTGTCGACGATCGCCCGCAGCTCCTCGCTGACGATCTCGCGCTGCCGCGCCGGGGACTCGAGGATCGCCCGGTAGCCGAGGATCTTCTCCTCGAGCGCGTCGTGGTCGTCGATGATCTTCTGGCGCTCCAGCGCCGCGAGGCGGCGCAGCTGCATGGCGAGGATGGCCTCGGCCTGGACCTCGTCGATGCCCAGGAGGTCCATCAGGCCGGCACGGGCCTCCTCCACGGTGGGCGATCGCCGGATGAGGGCGATGACGTCGTCGAGGGCGTCGAGCGCCTTGAGGAGGCCGCGCAGGATGTGGATGCGCTCCTCGGCCTTGCGCAGGAAGAACCGGGTGCGCCGGACGATGACGTCGACCTGGTGGTTGGTCCAGTGGCGCACGAAGCCGTCCAGGCTCAGGGTGCGCGGGACGCCGTCGACCAGGGCGAGCATGTTCGCGGGGAAGTTGTCCTGCAGCTGGGTGTGCTTGTACAGGTTGTTCAGGACCACCTTGGCCACGGCGTCGCGCTTGAGCACGATGACCAGGCGCTGGCCGGCGCGGCCGGAGGACTCGTCGCGGATGTCCGCGATGCCGGTGATGCGCCCGTCCCGGACGCCGTCGACGATCTTCTGCGAGAGCCGGTCGGGGTTGACCTGGTAGGGCAGCTCGGTGACCACGAGGCACTGGCGGCCCTGGATCTCCTGGACCTCGACGACCGCGCGCTGGGTGATCGAGCCGCGACCGGTGCGGTACATGTTCTCGATGCCCTTGTGGCCGAGGATCTGCGCGCCGGTGGGGAAGTCCGGGCCCTTGATCCGCAGCATGAGCTCGCCGAGCAGCTCCTCCTTGGAGGCCTCGGGGTGCGCGAGGAACCACTGCACGCCCTCGGCGACCTCGCGCAGGTTGTGCGGCGGGATGCGGGTGGCCATGCCGACGGCGATGCCCTCGGAGCCGTTGACCAGCAGGTTCGGGAACCGCGCCGGCAAGACGGTGGGCTCCTGGTTCTTGCCGTCGTAGTTGTCCTGGAAGTCGACGGTGTCGGCGTCGATGTCGCGGACCATCTCGAGGGCCAGCGGCGCCATCTTGCACTCGGTGTACCGCGGCGCCGCGGCCCCGAGGTCTCCGCCGGAGCCGAAGTTCCCCTGCCCGGCCACCAGGGGGTAGCGCATGGACCACGGCTGGACCAGGCGGACCAGGGCGTCGTAGATGGAGGTGTCGCCGTGGGGGTGGTACTGGCCCATGACCTCGCCGACCACGCGCGAGCACTTGTTGAACGCGGCGTCGGGGCGGTAGCCGCCGTCGTACATCGCGTACAGCACCCGGCGGTGCACGGGCTTGAGGCCGTCCCGCACGTCGGGCAGCGCCCGGCCCACGATGACGCTCATCGCATAGTCGAGGTAGGAGCGCTGCATCTCCAGCTGCAGGTCGACCTGCTCGATGCGGTCGCGGACGACGACCACGTCTTCGCCGTCGTCCGCGGCCTCGTTGATGCCCTGATCCTCGGGTGGCTGGGTCACGTCAGTCCTTCTCGTCTGAGTCGTCCCCGCGCGGCGGGCGGTGCCCAGCCCGCGCGGGCTCTGTAGCTGGGGCGGGTGCTAGATGTCCAGGAAGCGCACGTCGTGGGCGTTGCGCTGGATAAAGCTGCGGCGGGACTCGACGTCCTCACCCATGAGGATGGAGAACGTCTCGTCGGCCGCGGCCGCGTCCTCGATCGTCACCTGGCGCAGCGTGCGGCTCTCGGGGTTCATGGTGGTGTCCCAGAGCTCCTGGTCGTTCATCTCGCCCAGACCCTTGTACCGCTGGATGCCGCCGTCCTTGGGCAGCCGCCGGCCCAGGCGGGCGCCCTCGGCGAGGAAGGCGTCCTTCTCCTTGTCCGAGTACACGTACTCGTGCGGGGCGTTGGTCCACTTCAGGCGGTACAGCGGTGGCATGGCGAGATACACGAACCCGCCCTCGATCAGGGGCTTCATGTACCGGAACACCAGGGTCAGCAGGAGGGTGGAGATGTGCTGGCCGTCGACGTCGGCGTCGGCCATGAACACGATCTTGTGATAGCGGAGCTTCGTGATGTCGAAGTCCTCGCCGATCCCCGTGCCGAAGGCCGTGATGAGCGCCTGGATCTCCTGGTTGCCGAGGGCCCGGTCCAGCCGGGCCTTCTCGACGTTGAGGATCTTCCCGCGCAGCGGCAGGATCGCCTGGTGCTCCGGGTCCCGGCCCTGGACGGCCGAGCCGCCGGCGGAGTCGCCCTCGACGATGAAGATCTCCGACAGGCTCGCGTCCCGGCTCGAGCAGTCCTTGAGCTTGCCGGGCATGGAGAGGCCCTCGAGCAGGCCCTTGCGGCGGGTCGCCTCGCGGGCCTTGCGCGCGGCCATGCGGGCCACGGCCGCCTGCTGCGACTTGCGGATGATGTCCTTGGCGTCGCCCGGGTGGGCGTCGAACCAGTCGCCGAGCTGGGCGTAGAGCTGGGTCTGGACGAAGGTGCGGGCCTCCGTGTTGCCCAGCTTGGTCTTGGTCTGCCCCTCGAACTGCGGCTCGCCGAGCTTCACGGACAGGACAGCGGTCAGGCCCTCGCGGATGTCGTCGCCGGTGAGATTCTCGTCCTTCTCCTTGAGGAGGCCCTTGTCCCGGGCGTACTTGTTGACCAGCGAGGTCAGCGCCGACCGGAAGCCCTCCTCGTGGGTGCCGCCCTCGGTGGTGTTGATGGTGTTGGCGTAGGTGTGCACCGACTCGGAGTAGCCCGAGGTCCACTGCATGGCGACCTCGACGGAGATGCGCTTCTCCCGGTCCTCGGACTCGAACGCGATGATGTCCGGGTGCACGAGGTCCACCTTCTTGGTGGAGTTGAGGTAGTGCACGTAGTCGATGAGGCCCCCCTCGTACAGGTAGCTCACCTCGCGGTGCCCCGTGCGTGCGTCGTCCGCGGTGCCGCCGGCGTCGCCAGTGATCTCCTCGCCGGCGTCCGTGACGCCCGAGCGCTCGTCGATGAGCGTGATGCGCAGGCCCTTGTTCAGGAACGCCATCTGCTGGAAGCGGGTGCGCAGGGTCTCGAAGTTGTAGTCGGTGCTCTCAAAGATGTCGCCGTTGGCCCAGAAGGTCACCGCGGTGCCGGTGCCCTCGACGGCCTCGCCCTTGACGAGCTCGCCGGTGGGGACCCCGTCGACGAAGCCCATCCGGTACACGTACCCGTCGCGCCGGACGGCGACCTGGAGGCGGTGGGAGAGGGCGTTGACGACGGAGACGCCGACGCCGTGGAGGCCACCCGAGACGGCGTAGCCGCCGCCGCCGAACTTGCCGCCGGCGTGCAGGACCGTGAGGACGACCTCCACGGCGGGCTTGCCCTCGGACTCCACGATGTCCACGGGGATGCCGCGGCCGTTGTCGACCACCCGCACGCCGCCGTCGGCGAGGATGGTGATCTCGATGTGGTCGCAGTAGCCGGCCAGGGCCTCGTCCACGGAGTTGTCGACCACCTCGTAGACGAGGTGGTGCAGACCGCGCTCGCCGGTGGAGCCGATGTACATGCCGGGGCGCTTGCGCACCGCCTCGAGGCCCTCGAGCACGGTGATGTTGCTGGCGCCGTACGCCTGGCTGGTGGGGACGGTGCCTGCGTTGTGGATCGCCTGAGCCTGCTGGGCCGGTGCTCCATCTGCCGAGGGCACGGTGGGGGTTTCTTCGTTCACGGCAGCGTCAGCACTGTGGTCGGCCACGGTCGCGGGCTCTCCTCGTCTCGCGGGGCAACCACCTGCCACCACCAGGCCGTCGGGCCGGGGCGCGGGGCCACCGCTGGATCCCTGTGGGCACGTGCGCGCGCCGTTCGGGTGGGTCGCTCGATTCTACCGTGCCTGAGCCGTAAACCACGAATATCCACAGTGTTTTTCCACAGGCGGAGGGCCCGTCGAATCGCGCTCGGACGGACGCCGTCCGGAGGGCTCTGTCCCGCCAGGCCCGGGGTGCCGCATCGGCCGTGGCCGCGCCGAGGCTCAGCCGTAGGTGTCCCGGGGCCCGCGCCCGCGCACCGCGCGGGTCCCGTGCTTCCAGCTCGGGCCCCCGGGGCCCAGCACCACGATGGAGGTCACGGTGCCCTCGCCGACCTCCTCGGCCAGGCGCCGCTCGAGCTGCGGCAGGAGCAGGCGGACCTGGGTGGCCCAGGCGGTCGAGCTGGCGCGCACCACGAGCTCGCCCTCCTCGAACGTCTCCACGTCGCAGTGGTCCGCGAGCTGGTCACCGACCACCTCGCGCCACCGGCCGACCACCCCGCCCACGCTCACGGGCCGCGTCCAGCCGCGCTGGGCGACGAACCGGGCCGCGATGCCACCGAGCGGCTGCGGGTCGCGCCGCGAGGGGCCGGGCCCGCTGATGCCCCAGCCGATCCCGGGCCCGGGGCGCCACCGGCGGCCGGGGGGCGCCGCCCCCTCGTCGAGGGCGTCGTCCGGGGCCGGCTCCTCCGCCGCCCGGCCCGCGCGGCCGCGCCGGCGCCGCGGCGCCCTCTCCGCCCAGGCCCCCGTGCCGACGACGCTGCTCGACCTCGCCGACAGCAGCTGGCTCGCGCCCGAGCGCGGAGGCGC
>NZ_RXOZ01000020.1 GCF_003991205.1 Georgenia sp. SYP-B2076
CCGGCGCTGCGGGAGACCGCCGGGGCGGCCCGGTCGGCCGTCGCGCCGGCGGGGGCCGGCTCCGGCGCCGGCGGGGGCGGCGGCGGGGGCGGCGGGGTGGCCTGGGCGATGACGGGGTCGACGCTCCAGGCGACCGCCGAGGCCACCCGGACCGTGGGCGTCGTGACCGTGGCCGTCACCGCCCGCGCGGTGACCGCGGCGACGTCGACCCTCGGCAGCGCCGACGTCGAGCCAGATAGGGCGTCGGTGCTCGTGACTCTCGCCGGCACCGGAGCGGTCGTGGCACCGGCGGCGCTGGGCGCCATGGCGATGACGAGCCCTGAGGCGGCGACGGCGGCAAGCAGCCGGCGGGCCGCGGTGCGCCCGTGGCGCGAGGCGGGGAGGGGGTGGCGAGGCGCGCGAGGGCGCGCGCCACCGGGGGCGGTGGTGCTCATGTGTGGCCTCTCCTGCTGCCCTGCGGGGTGAGCTGTCGGGTTCGGGTGGGAGAAGCACCCGGTGCGCCGGCGATGGCCGCACTTCACCCCAAGGCCGTGGTCGCCCGCGGCCGCAAATACTGGGTCCCCCGTCCCTGCCGCGAGGTCGAGGTAGCTCCGGGTGGCGGCAGGGCTCGGACTCCGCCCGGAGGCTCCGCGGAGGAGGGTTCCGCGGAGTGAGTGTGACGTTACTCTCCTCGACGTTCCGATGTTACGTTTTGGTCACGGACTGTGAGGAACGTGTTTCCGGCGTCAGCCGAGCGCGCTGACGTCCACCGCGCCGTGCTGGGCGAGCCACCCCAGCGGCTCCGTGGTCGAGTCGTCGGCCAGGTGGATCTCGAAGTGGAGGTGGTTGCCGGTGGAGTTGCCGTTCGATCCCACGCCGCCGATGACGTCGCCCGCCTTGACCTGCTGGCCCTGCTGGACGTAGACGCCGTCGTCGTACATGTGGACGTACCAGCTGAAGAAGGTCTGGCCGTCGATCTCGTGCTGGATGATGACGAGGTTGCTCGAGCGGCCGTCCTTCCCAACGCCGGCGTGGGTCACCGTGCCGTCGGCCACCGCGTGGATCGGGGTGTCCCGCAGCGCCGCCATGTCGGTGCCCAGGTGGAAGGAGGCGCCCCGGCCGAGAGGGTCGTTGCGGCCGCCGTAGCCCGAGGTGTCGCGATAGGTGCCAGCCGCGATCGGCATGACGACCTGGTGGACCACGGGCGGCGGTGCGGGGGCCGGCGCGGGCGCAGGGGCCGGGGCGGGCGGAGCGGGGAGGGGGGCGCGCTCGCCCGCGCGGGAGGCGTGGTCGGCCGCGCGGGCCTCGGCTGCCGGGGCGGCCTGGAGGCTGTCGGATGCGCCGGCCTCCGAGGGGGCGGCGACGGCGGCGTCGATCGGGTTGAGCAGGTTGGGCTGGATCTCGATGCCGCTGACCTGCGCCGCTGCCGAGTCGGTGACCTCCATGCCGGTCAGGCCGGTGATCGGCGTGACCACGGTGAGTACTCCCACCATCCCGAGCACCGCCATGTGGGGCTTCATGCGCTGGCGCCGGCTCGTGCCGACGCCGGCCGGGTGCGGGTGGCGCAGGTCGCGGCGCCTGGGATCCGACAGGGCTGTGAGGGCGAGTTCCTGCGTGGGCGCCGAGTCGCCGGACGTGGCGGCGCGGGCCGCCGGCGTGGGACTCACGTCTCGGGTGTGCTCCGCCTCGCGGATCTTGTGGCGCGCCTGGGGCCGCTTCAAGCCGGACAGAGCACGGGGAAACATAAGGGACCTCCAGCGGGAGAGAAGAGCGGCCCGAAGGGGGGCCGGGCCACCGAGACGCGGCCGAGGGCGTGGCTGTACGACAGGTGCCGCGCAGTGATGTCACGGAACGATAACGAGCGGTGTCCGGCCGGGTCTAGACCTGGGCGCTGTGCGACGAGTCACGGCAGGCGCGGCATCTCGCCGAAAGGGTCCCTTTGACGAGGAACGCCCCGGACCGATGGTCCGGGGCGTTCGGCCCTGACGGGCGCTGGCGGAGGATGGGGGATTCGAACTGTTCGCTAGCCCCTCGCCGGCGGGATCACGGATCGTCGTTCTGGCGCGCAAACAATGGGGTCTGGGCGGGTCGGTCGGTGGATGACAACGTTGAGATTCACCGATCTACAGGGCCGGTAGCACATGAGTTGGCACATGAAGATCGCCGCCCCCAGCTCGGCAACGGTCGAAGCGGAACGGCAGCCAAGGGGGCGGATCTGGCGTGGGGAACATCAGCGCGGAAGCCGGTATTCAGCGCTGAGCTCGACGAGGCCGATGAGGTTGCCCTCGCTGTCTTTGAACCATGCTCCTTTGAGTGCACCGGTGTCCGCCACGCCGCTGACCGTGCGCAAGTCTTCGGTGTCGTACTCCTCGAACTTCACACCTTTGGTGATGAGGTCGTCGACCTCTCGCGCTATGTCGTCGACGATGAAGCTCATCTGGGTGAACGTGCCGGGCACCACACCGCTGCTTTCTGACAGGGTGAAGAGCGTGCGCTCGCCGCACTCGTAGATCAGCGCGAAGGGAAGCTCCTGCAGCGGTTCGAGTCCGAGAATCTCGGCGTAGAACCGCTTCGCTCGGGTCAGGTCCGTGGCATGCAGCGTTGCATGCATCGGGTGGGTCTTCAGCATCTCAAGCCTCGCTGGCATTCGTCGGTTCCGGGGCTTTGGGTACGGCGGGGTGGCGCCCGGTGGTCTGTCGGTCGTAGTCGGCCAGGATCAGGCGTAGTTGGGCGAGGGCCTCCGGTGGCGGCGTGTCGCGCAGGCCGTTGACGACCCATCGGGCCGCAGTGAGGAGGCCGGCCAGCTCCAGTGGGTGCAGACTGACCTGCACCGACTGGGGCCGGACTCTTTCGAGTCGCATGTCAGGCCTGGGACATCAGGTAAGTGCCGATCTGCGTGAGCTCGTCGGCGAACTGGTCGTAGTCCTCACGGATGCCGTTGAGGTAGACGCTCCACGACACCGTGTGCTTGGCAAGGTGGACCGCTTCCTGGATCTCCTCGTCGGTGGCACCGAAGAGTTTTGCGGTTTCGGTGTGGAACAGCGTGCAGTACCGGCAGCGCGTCTCGGAGTGCACCGCGAGCATCAGGAGTTCCTTGTACTTGCTCGGGATGAGCGTCTCGCCGAGCTCCCAGCGCCTGAACAGCTGCCACTCTGCATCGAGTACCTCGTCGGGGATCCTGCTGAAGAAACTGGGAACCAGCCCGAGCGTCCCCTTGATGTCGCTCTCGACCTCGGCTCGCGGGCGGCTGATCGGTGTCGCCATGTCTCCTCCTCCGTAGTTCCGGCTTGTGACCACCAGCCTGCCGACAAGCAGGATGTCCCGGCATCGTCAGAGGGGTCGTAGGTTTTGACGGCCCATGGCCCCCCCGACGTCCTCCCGCCCGCCGATACGCAGCTTCTGGTAGATGTGCGTCAGGTGGGTCGCGACGGTGCGCGTCGACACGTACAGCTGCGCCGCGATCTGCTGGTTGGTCAAACCGTCCGCCGCCAGCTCGGCGATCCGGCGCTCGCTTGCGGTCAGCGCCTCCGTGCCCGTCAACGCCTCACGTCGCGGCCGCCCGCCGGCCGCGAGCAGCTCGGCACGCGCACGGTCCCCGAGGCGGGTCGCGCCCTGGCGTCGCGCCAGGTCGAGCGCATGGGCCAGATGCGGGCGCGCGGCCCGGGGCTGTCCGCTGCGGCGTACCAGCGAGCCGAGCTCGGTCAGCGCCTGGATCCGGACCAGGACGCGCGGGGACGCCTGCGCATCGGTGACCGCGCCACCGAGCAGCCGCAGTCCTTCCGGTCCACCGACAGCGACCCCGAGAGCGGTCCGCGCGACCGTGACCGAACCGGCGACTCCGGAAGCTTCGGCGAGTGCTAGCTCCTCCCGTGCGAACGTTGCTGCGCGCGACCTGTCGCCCATCGCGACGAGCGCAGCCGCGGCGCGGGACCGCCACGGCATCACGCCAGGTGCGTCGACCCCGCCGCGCGCCGCGAGAATCCGACTGCAGGTGAGGAAGTGCTCGAGCGCAACGGCCGGCGATGCCTGTGCGAGGTGCAGCAAGCCCAAGCTCTCGACATAGTCCGCAACGCTCATGGCCGCAGCCCGGTCGGGGACTTCGAGGACGCGACCGGCTTCCTCGACGGCGTCGGCCTCGAGCAGGGCGTTCGCGAGGTGGGAGCTCGTGAACGGCAACAACTCCGACCACTGATGTTCCGCCGCGAGTGCGTGCGCGATCCGCGCGTCGGCCTCCGCGTCGGTGACGGCTCCGCGCCGCAGGTTGATCCGGGCACGCACGGTGTGCGCCATCGTCGACATCCATCAGTGATCCGCTACGGAGCGCGTGGGCCAGCACGTCGTCGAGAACCGACAGCGCCTCATCCAGCAGGTCGACCCACGTCAAGGCGTTGACGACGTGGACGACGACGTTGCTGTTCGCGCGGAGCAACCAGCCACCGGTGAGTGCGGTGCGGGCGAGATCCGCGACCGTGTCTGGCCGCTCGTTGGCCTCTGCGGCCGACACGGCGAGGTTCGCCAACACCGCCACTGATCCCGCGCGTGGCGGGAGGGCCCGGTCGCGCAGCTCGGCCAGTCGGCGAAGTGCTTCTGGTCGGGCGGCCGGGTGCCGGCGCGCGGTGGCGAGCAGCTCGCCCTCCAGGTTCAAGACGAGGTCGGGGTCGACGGCCGGGTCGTCGATGTCGAGCCCGTCGAGCAGGTCGAGTGCGGGGCTTGCCTGCAGCACCATGAACGAGGCGCGTGCCTTCTCCAGGACGGCGCGAGCGCGCTGTTCGGCTGTCACGGCAGCGGTGATCGCCTGGTCGAGCGTCGTGAGGGCTTCCGGCCTGCCGCGGGCGGCCTGTATCCCGCCAAGGAGGGTGAGCACCGTCGACCGGATCTCCCGCGCGGGTGGCTCGGACAGCGCACGTTGGAGCAGCCTGATCGCGGCCTCGGGCGCGCCTCGGTCTCGGGCACGGAGTGCGGCCGCGAGGAGCTGCTCGACCGCCCACGGATCCGCGCGCGGCAACGCCTCGGTGAGGTGGGCGGCGACTTGCTCCGGGCCTTCGCCGCGGTCCGCCAGGATGCGTGCGGCGCGGGCGTGCGCGAGCGCACGGTGTGCCGGCGGGATGTCGGCCCGCACGGTTTCGCGAAGCACCGGATGTACGAACCCGACGCGTGTGCCGGGGACGAGGACGTCGGCGGCCGACAACAGGTCGGCGGCTGTGACGGCGTCGCTCTCGGTGAGCTCAGCCAGCCGGGCGGCGTCGTGCAGGTCGGCGTCACCGAGCACCGCGACTGCCCGGGCGAGCCGTTGCGAAGCATCGCCCGCCGCCGCGAGTCGCCGCAACACGAACCGGCGAACGGTGTCCGGCGCGATCCGCCCGAGCTGTACGGCGTCGTGGTCCAGGCCGCTCCACCCGCGGGTTTGAAGTGCTGCCAGGAGCTCGCGCAACAGAAAGGGGTTTCCTCCGGTGGCGCGGTGGAGCCGGTGGATAAAGCCCTTCTCGACCTCGTTGTCGAGCATCGCGCGGGTCATCGTCGCGACCGCGTCCTCGCTGAGCGGGGGCAAGGCCAAGTGGCGGTCGGACAGCCGAGCCAGTGCGGCTGCGACGTCCCCCGGCGGGTCGCTGCGAGTCGCGAGCGTCATCAGCAGTGGTACGTCGTCGAGTCGGGACGCCAGCATCCCCAACACGTGCAGGGACGGGAGGTCCGCCCAATGCGCATCGTCCACTCCCATCAGGACCGGGGCCGCCGCTGCCAGCTCCGTGGTGAGCCATGTGAGGCTGTAGCCGATCGACGCAGTGGCACCGTCGTCTGGCAGGACCACCGGTGTTTCCATGAGCAGGTCGGCGGCGAGCGCGCCGGGCCCGGCCCGGAGGACGCGCCGGGCGTGCGACGACAAGGTGCGTATGGCCGGACCCAACAACTGCAGCAACACCCCGAAGGGCTGATGTGCAGCGAGTTCCTCTCCGTGCGCCCGGTAGATCGTGAACCCCCGCGCAGCCCCCCGCGCCGTGACCTCGTGCAGCAGGCTCGTTTTGCCGATCCCGGGCGCTCCGCTGATCAGCAGCGTTCTGGTCCGGCCCGACGCAGCCTCGGCCAATTTCGCCTCCGCGGCCGCCAACTGCTCGTCGCGCTCCAGGAGCGAAGGTACGAACGACTCGCCCACACGATGATCATGCCGTGGCCAACGCATGGTCCGCGGCGGATCGGTGGTGCTCGTCTACCGATCGGTGGTGCTCGTCTACCGCACGTCGCAACGGTTCGCAGATTCGCGCCCAGCGCCCCGAAATCGCGACCTGGACCGGTCCGCAGCTCCATGCGTTCCTGACCTGGAACCGCGACATTTTCAACGACGAACTGTTCCCGCTGTGGCGCACCATCGCCTACACCGGCATCAGGCGCGGCGAAGCCCTGGCCCTTCGCTGGGGCGATGTGAACTTCGGCACCGGCAGGCTCAGCATCCGCCGGGCCGCCGACGTCACCACACAGAACAAGGCGAAGTCGACCAAGACGGGGTCCGCCCGTGTCATCGATCTCGACGGCGAGACCCTGGCGACGCTGAAGGTCTATCGCACGAAGCGGGGCAGCATCTCGCTCGACCTTGCCCGTGCGGACGCCTCCGTGTTCGGCAACGACGCCGGCGCGATCCGCTCACCCAACGAGGTCGGCAGGCGCTGGACCTACCGCGTCGAGCGTGCGCAGGCCGTGGTCGACGGCCTGCCGCGGATCACCCTCAAGGGCCTCCGGCACACGCACGCCACGCTGCTGCTCGAGCTCGGCGAGCACCCCAAGGTGGTCCAGGAGCGCCTCGGGCACTCCACGATCACCACGACGATGAACATCTACAGCCACGTCACCCCGACGATGCAGAAGGCGGCGGCGGACCGCTTCGCGGCGCACCTCGACGGGGCTTAGCACATGGCTTAGCACATGGAGCGATGCACGAAGGCCCCTGACCTGCATTGCTGCAGGTCAGGGGCCCCGAGATACCGGCGGAGGATGGGGGATTCGAACCCCCGAGGGCTTGCACCCAACACGCTTTCCAAGCGTGCGCCATAGGCCACTAGGCGAATCCTCCAGGAGAAAGCCACCCTGCGGCAGACTTCCAGGAATCGAGAGTACCCGACGCCCGGGGGTGCTCCGAACGCCGGACCGCTCCAGCGGCCGTGCTCTTGCTCACGGTTGCCCGGCACCCCGGACCGTCCGTTAGACTTGGCGGCGACCCCTCGTGCGGCGTCATCTTGCCGAACTCCCCCAGGGCCGGAAGGCAGCAAGGGTAGGTGAGCTCTGGCGGGTGCACGGGGGGTCCTTTGTCTGTCCACCGGCGCCATCAGGGCATGTGCCAGGTGTCAGTGCGCCCGGATAGGGTCGACCCCGTGACCACCGCCCTGTACCGCCGCTACCGGCCCGAGACTTTTCAGGAGGTCATCGGCCAGGAGCACGTGACCGAGCCGCTCATGGCGGCGCTGCGCGCGGACCGGGTCACCCACGCCTATCTCTTCTCCGGCCCCCGCGGCTGCGGTAAGACGACGTCGGCGCGCATCCTGGCGCGCTGCCTCAACTGCGCGCAGGGTCCCACGGACACGCCCTGCGGCACGTGCGACTCGTGCGTGGAGCTGGCGACCGGCGGCCCGGGCTCCCTCGACGTCGTCGAGATCGACGCGGCCAGCCACAACGGCGTCGACGACGCCCGTGAGCTGCGGGAGCGTGCCAGCTTCGCCCCGGCTCGCGACCGGTACAAGATCTTCATCCTCGACGAGGCCCACATGGTCACCCCGCAGGGCTTCAACGCCCTGCTCAAGCTCGTCGAGGAACCGCCGGAGCACGTGAAGTTCATCTTCGCGACCACGGAGCCGGACAAGGTCATCGGCACGATCCGCTCCCGCACCCACCACTACCCCTTCCGGCTCGTGCCGCCGGACGACCTGCACGCCTACCTCGAGCAGCTCTGCACGGCCGAGGGCGTCCAGGTGGGTGGCGGGGTCCTGCCGATGGTGGTGCGGGCGGGCGGCGGGTCCGTCCGGGACACCCTGTCCGTCCTCGACCAGCTCATCGCCGGGGCGCAGGACGGCGTGCTCGACTACGACCGCGCCGTGGCGCTCCTCGGCTACACCGACGCCGCCCTGCTCGACGACGTCGTCGACTCCATCGCCGCGCGCGACGGGGCGAGCCTGTTCCGGGTGGTCGACCGCGTCATCGAGACCGGCCACGATCCGAGGCGCTTCGTCGAGGACCTCCTCCAGCGCCTCCGTGACCTGATCATCATCGCGATGGCCGGCGAGCACGCCGCCGCCGCACTGCGCGGCGTCCCCGCCGACCAGCTGACGCGCATGCGCACCCAGGCGCAGCACCTCGGCTCCGCGCAGGCCTCCCGCGCGGCCGACCTCGTCAACGACGCGCTCACCGAGATGAGCGGCGCCACCTCCCCCCGCCTGCAGCTGGAGCTGCTGTGCGCGCGGGTGCTCCTGCCTGGCGCGGACGCCGGCGACGCCGGGTACGGCGCGCGCCTGGACCGCCTCGAGCGGCAGATCGTCTCGGGCGCGGTGCCCGGCGCAGTGCCCGGCGCGGCGGCCTTGCCGGCGGCGGCTCCCACGCCCGCCGCCGTGCCGGTTGCGCCCGCCGCCATGCCTGCCGCCGCCCGCCAGGGCGCGCCGGCGGCCGCGAGCGGGCGTTCGGACGCCCAGCCCGCCCGGTCCTCCCAGACCCCGGGGCCGGGCGAGGCCGCCGGGTCGCGCGGGGCCGCCGGGGACCGGGCCGACGGCCGGTCCGCGCAGGACGCCCGTCCGTCCTCGGCGCCGGAGCCGTCCGCGCCCGGCGCGCCGCCCTCGGGAGGACCCGCTCCCGCCGCGCCCGCCCCGGCGACGCCGGCCCCCGCCGCTTCGGTGCCGGCCCCCGCCGCGCCGGTACCCACCTCGCCCGCGCCCGCCGCGCCCGCACCGGCCCACGATGACGGTGCCGCCGCGGCCGCCGAGCTGATCCGCCACCGCTGGCCCGAGGTCGTGGCGACGCTCGCCCGGCTCAAGCGGTCCACGTGGGCGCTCGTGTCCCAGAACGCCCAGGTCGGTGAGGTCTCCAACGGGGCGCTCCGGCTGGTCTTCACCACACCCGGCCTCGCCGCGGCCTTCCGGGGCGGTCCGCACGCCGGCCCCGTGCAGCAGGCCCTCTCCGAGACGCTCGGCCTCGACCTGCGCATCGAGGGCACCGTCAACGAGAACAGCTCCGCGGCCCCGTCGGGGCGCGGCGGCGCCACCGGCGGCAGGGGCGCCGACGCCCCCAGCGTGCCGACGCCCTCCAGCGCGGTGGACAACGCCCGCGCGAGCTGGCGCGGGCCCGCGGTCGCCGCGGGGCCGGCTGTCCCGGCCGGGGCGCCGGCCAGCGGTCCGCCGGGCCGAGGAGCTCGGCCTGCTGCCGCGC
>NZ_RXOZ01000021.1:0-1840 GCF_003991205.1 Georgenia sp. SYP-B2076
TTTTGTTTTGTTTTGGTACATGCCGGGTGCCCTGTCTCGTCGGGGTGGTTGGTGTGATGCCTGGATTGCCCCTTTTGGTGCTTTTGGGTGCTGGGGGGTTGTCTTCGTATGGTTTGTCTGCCTGCGTCCTTTTGGGGGTGTGGGTGGCAGGTTTTTTACGGAGAGTTTGATCCTGGCTCAGGACGAACGCTGGCGGCGTGCTTAACACATGCAAGTCGAACGATGAGGCCCAGCTTGCTGGGTTGATTAGTGGCGAACGGGTGAGTAACACGTGAGCAACCTGCCCCTGACTTCGGGATAACTCCGGGAAACCGGTGCTAATACCGGATATGACGCCTCACCGCATGGTGGGGTGTGGAAAGACTGTGTCGGTTGGGGATGGGCTCGCGGCCTATCAGCTTGTTGGTGGGGTGATGGCCTACCAAGGCGACGACGGGTAGCCGGCCTGAGAGGGTGACCGGCCACACTGGGACTGAGACACGGCCCAGACTCCTACGGGAGGCAGCAGTGGGGAATATTGCACAATGGGCGCAAGCCTGATGCAGCGACGCCGCGTGAGGGATGACGGCCTTCGGGTTGTAAACCTCTTTCAGTAGGGAAGAAGCCTCTTGGGGTGACGGTACCTGCAGAAGAAGCGCCGGCTAACTACGTGCCAGCAGCCGCGGTAATACGTAGGGCGCAAGCGTTGTCCGGAATTATTGGGCGTAAAGAGCTCGTAGGCGGTTTGTCGCGTCTGCTGTGAAAACGCGAGGCTTAACCTCGCGCCTGCAGTGGGTACGGGCAGACTAGAGTGCGGTAGGGGAGACTGGAATTCCTGGTGTAGCGGTGGAATGCGCAGATATCAGGAGGAACACCGATGGCGAAGGCAGGTCTCTGGGCCGTTACTGACGCTGAGGAGCGAAAGCATGGGGAGCGAACAGGATTAGATACCCTGGTAGTCCATGCCGTAAACGTTGGGCACTAGTTGTGGGGCCCGTTCCACGGGTTCCGTGACGCAGCTAACGCATTAAGTGCCCCGCCTGGGGAGTACGGCCGCAAGGCTAAAACTCAAAGGAATTGACGGGGGCCCGCACAAGCGGCGGAGCATGCGGATTAATTCGATGCAACGCGAAGAACCTTACCAAGGCTTGACATGCACCGGAAACACCCAGAGATGGGTGCCCCGCAAGGTCGGTGCACAGGTGGTGCATGGTTGTCGTCAGCTCGTGTCGTGAGATGTTGGGTTAAGTCCCGCAACGAGCGCAACCCTTGTCCTGTGTTGCCAGCGGGTTATGCCGGGGACTCATGGGAGACTGCCGGGGTCAACTCGGAGGAAGGTGGGGATGACGTCAAATCATCATGCCCCTTATGTCTTGGGCTTCACGCATGCTACAATGGCCGGTACAAAGGGCTGCGATACCGCGAGGTGGAGCGAATCCCAAAAAGCCGGTCTCAGTTCGGATTGGGGTCTGCAACTCGACCCCATGAAGTCGGAGTCGCTAGTAATCGCAGATCAGCAACGCTGCGGTGAATACGTTCTCGGGCCTTGTACACACCGCCCGTCACGTCACGAAAGTCGGTAACACCCGAAGCCGGTGGCCCAACCCTTGT
Organism: Georgenia sp. SYP-B2076; assembly: GCF_003991205.1. GTDB lineage: Bacteria > Actinomycetota > Actinomycetes > Actinomycetales > Actinomycetaceae > Georgenia. The sequence continues at coordinate 1,591 of NZ_RXOZ01000021.1, forward strand.
GGGGGGAGCCGTCGAAGGTGGGACTGGCGATTGGGACGAAGTCGTAACAAGGTAGCCGTACCGGAAGGTGCGGCTGGATCACCTCCTTTCTAAGGAGCGCGCCACGCCCCTGGGCCGGCCTTGTGCCGGCCGTGTGGGGTGGTTGGTGGCCACCAGCGGCGGCGTCCGTTCGCCGGGTGGTTGCTCATGGGTGGAACATCAGAAGCTCTGGCACGCTGTTGGGTCCTGAGGGAACAGGCCCCATGNGGTC
>NZ_RXOZ01000021.1:1928-5227 GCF_003991205.1 Georgenia sp. SYP-B2076
CACATGGTCTCGGTGTCCGCCCCTTTGTGGGGTGGGTGCGGGGGGCGGGTGGGTGCGGGTTTGCTCGAGGTGGCCATGCCATGCCGGTCGGTGTCCCTGGTTGGGGGCGGCGGGTGGGTGGTGTTGGTGCGTAGCTTGAGAACTGTACAGTGGACGCGAGCATCTTTGATCTTTTGTGGTCAAGTTTTTAAGAGCATTCGGTGGATGCCTTGGCACCAGGAGCCGATGAAGGACGTTGTAGCCTGCGATAAGCCTCGGGGAGCTGGCAAACGAGCTGTGATCCGAGGGTGTCCGAATGGGGGAACCCGGCCGCAGTCATGTGCGGTTACCCGCGCCTGAATATATAGGGCGTGTGGGGGGAACGTGGGGAAGTGAAACATCTCAGTACCCACAGGAAGAGATATTCCGTGAGTAGTGGCGAGCGAAAGCGGATGAGGCTAAACCGGGGGTGTGTGATAGCCGGCGGGCGTTGCACCTTCGGGGTCGTGGGACCTGCTTATCAGATCTGCCGGTCTGGTGGGGAGTGAGAAAGTCGTGGTGTAGTCGAACGGTCTGGGAAGGCCGGGCACAGTGGGTGAGACCCCCGTAGACGAAACACCGCGGCCTCCTTGCAGGTATCCCGAGTAGCACGGGGCCCGTGAAATCCCGTGTGAATCTGGCAAGACCACTTGCTAAGCCTAAATACTACCTGGTGACCGATAGCGGACAAGTACCGTGAGGGAAAGGTGAAAAGTACCCCGGGAGGGGAGTGAAATAGTACCTGAAACCGGATGCTTACAATCCGTCGGAGCCTCCCTAGCTGGGGTGACGGCGTGCCTTTTGAAGAATGAGCCTGCGAGTTAGTGGCATGTGGCGAGGTTAACCCGTGTGGGGCAGCCGTAGCGAAAGCGAGTCCGAACAGGGCGATACAGTCGCGTGCTCTAGACCCGAAGCGGAGTGATCTACCCATGGGCAGGTTGAAGCGCATGTAAGAGTGCGTGGAGGACCGAACCCACTTAGGTTGAAAACTGAGGGGATGACCTGTGGGTAGGGGTGAAAGGCCAATCAAACTCCGTGATAGCTGGTTCTCCCCGAAATGCATTTAGGTGCAGCGTCCTGTGTTTCTTGCCGGAGGTAGAGCTACTGGATGGCCGATGGGCCCTACAAGGTTACTGACGTCAACCAAACTCCGAATGCCGGCAAGTGAGAGCAGGGCAGTGAGACTGCGGGGGATAAGCTTCGTAGTCGAGAGGGAAACAGCCCAGACCACCAGCTAAGGCCCCCAAGCGTGTGCTAAGTGGGAAAGGATGTGGAGTTGCCCAGACAACCAGGAGGTTGGCTTAGAAGCAGCCACCCTTGAAAGAGTGCGTAATAGCTCACTGGTCAAGTGATTCCGCGCCGACAATGTAGCGGGGCTCAAGCACACCGCCGAAGCTGTGGCATCCACGCAATACCCAAGCATCCCCTCGAGGGGTGTTCAGGGGCGTGGGTGGGTAGGGGAGCGTCGTGTGGGAGGTGAAGCCGCGGGGTGACCCAGCGGTGGATCCCACACGAGTGAGAATGCAGGCATGAGTAGCGAATGACGGGTGAGAAACCCGTCCGCCGAATGACCAAGGGTTCCAGGGCCAGGCTAATCCGCCCTGGGTAAGTCGGGACCTAAGGCGAGGCCGACAGGCGTAGTCGATGGACAACGGGTTGATATTCCCGTACCGGCGAAGGACCGACCATACCGGCCCCGGTGATGCTAACCACCCAAAACCGTCCCACCGGCCTTCGGGCCAACGGGACGGCGGCGCGTGGGACCCAAGCCGGCAGTAGGTAAGCGTATTAACAGGGGTGACGCAGACAGGTAGCCTCCGCGTGCTTAATGGCAATGCACGTCCAAGGATGCAGGGCGGGGTGCAGGCAAATCCGCACCCCATCAAGCCTCAGGTCCGATGGTGACCCCGCAAGGGGGAAGCAGGGTGATCCTATGCTGCCTAGAAAAGCCTCGACGCGAGGGCCTAGCCGCCCGTACCCGAAACCGACTCAGGTGGTCAGGTAGAGCATACCAAGGCGATCGAGAGAATCGTGGTTAAGGAACTCGGCAAAATGCCCCCGTAACTTCGGGAGAAGGGGGGCCCGAGGGGTGAAGCCACTAGCTGGCTAGCCCTTGAGGGCCGCAGAGACCAGGGAGAAGCGACTGTTTACTAAAAACACAGGTCCGTGCGAAGTCGCAAGACGATGTATACGGACTGACGCCTGCCCGGTGCTGGAAGGTTAAGAGGACGGGTCAGCCGCAAGGCGAAGCTCAGAATTTAAGCCCCAGTAAACGGCGGTGGTAACTATAACCATCCTAAGGTAGCGAAATTCCTTGTCGGGTAAGTTCCGACCTGCACGAATGGCGTAACGACTTCTCCGCTGTCTCAACCGCGAACTCGGCGAAATTGCACTACGAGTAAAGATGCTCGTTACGCGCAGCAGGACGGAAAGACCCCGGGACCTTTACTATAGCTTGGTATTGGTGTTCGGTACGGCTTGTGTAGGATAGGTGGGAGACCGTGAAGCCGCCACGCCAGTGGTGGTGGAGTCGCCGTTGAAATACCACTCTGGTCGTACTGCACATCTAACCTCGGTCCGTGATCCGGACCAGGGACAGTGCCTGGTGGGTAGTTTAACTGGGGCGGTTGCCTCCTAAAATGTAACGGAGGCGCTCAAAGGTTCCCTCAGCCTGGTTGGCAATCAGGTGTCGAGTGCAAGTGCACAAGGGAGCTTGACTGTGAGACTGACAGGTCGAGCAGGGACGAAAGTCGGAACTAGTGATCCGGCGGTGGCTTGTGGAAGCGCCGTCGCTCAACGGATAAAAGGTACCCCGGGGATAACAGGCTGATCTTGCCCAAGAGTCCATATCGACGGCATGGTTTGGCACCTCGATGTCGGCTCGTCGCATCCTGGGGCTGGAGTAGGTCCCAAGGGTTGGGCTGTTCGCCCATTAAAGCGGTACGCGAGCTGGGTTTAGAACGTCGTGAGACAGTTCGGTCCCTATCCGCTGCGCGCGCAGGAAACTTGAGAAGGGCTGTCCCTAGTACGAGAGGACCGGGACGGACGAACCTCTGGTGTGCCAGTTGTTCCGCCAGGAGCACGGCTGGTTGGCTACGTTCGGAAGGGATAACCGCTGAAAGCATCTAAGCGGGAAGCCTGCTTCAAGATGAGGTTTCCACCACCCACGGGTGGGAAGGCCCCCAGCAGACCACTGGGTTGATAGGCCGGACGTGGAAGCGAGGACTAACGACTCGTGAAGCTGACCGGTACTAATTGGCCGACAACTTGCCACACACCAC
>NZ_RXOZ01000031.1:0-322889 GCF_003991205.1 Georgenia sp. SYP-B2076
GGGCGTGCCCGGCTTCGTCGAGGTGGGTCAGGCGCAGGCCGGCCGGGGCCGCGGTGGTGTCGTTCATGGCACCATCATGACGCGCACGACGTCCCCCTCCGTCAGCCCCGGTCGGGCTCGGCCGGCGCGCCCGGCCCGTGCGGCGACCGCGGCGTGCCCGGCCCCTCCGGGCCACCCGCGCCGCCCGGCTCCCCCGGGCCGACGCGGCCGGCGATCACGCGGCGGAGGTCGTCGATGTCCGAGCGCAGGATCGCGCACTCCTCGGAGAGCTTCCGGCTCTGCTCCTCCAGCCGAGACAGCTCGACGGAGTACTGCACCGAGATCAGCAGCAGCGCCAGGGACGCGACGAAGAAGACGAGGTTGATCGGCGTCTTGATCCCGAACAGGTCCGCGAACCAGTCCAGGATGCCGGGGAAGACGGCCACAATCAGGACCGCGAGGGCGACGAGCACCCAGGCCGTGGCGTACTTCTCCCGCATGTGCCGGTTGCGCAGCAGCGCGAACATGAACACCACGGTGACCAGCGCGAAGCAGATCGCGAAGACATACCCGCTCATCGGCCGGCCTCCATGTTCGGGGTGGACCCCGGATCGACGCCGCGGGGCCGGCTCAGCGCGACGAACAGGGCCACGAACGCCCGCCCGAGGAACAGCGCCGCCTTGGCCGGGTTGTGCGAGGGCGTGCCGCCGGCCCGCGGGCGCATGACGACGGCGGCCTGGCGCACGACCAGGCCGTTGCGGGCGGCCAGGACCAGTGCCTCGACGGTGTCGCCGAGGTACTCCGCGGGGTAGTCGCGGGCGAACAGCTCGATGGCTTTGGGACCGGCGAGCTTGAACCCGGACGTCGTGTCCGTCAGCTTCGTGCGCGTCACCCGGGAGAGCACGGCCGAGAGGAGCTTCATGGCCCACTTGCGGGGCCCGTGCACCTCGTAGTCGCCCTTGCCGGCGAACCGCGCGCCGATGACCAGGTCCGCGCCCGTGGCGTCCGCCGTCTCGAGGAGGGTGGCGACCTCGTGGGGGTCGTGCTGGCCGTCGGCGTCGAGCTGGACCACCCGGTGGTAGCCCTTGCGGTACGCGTAGGAGTACCCGGCGCGCATGGCCCCGCCGACGCCCAGGTTGAACGGCAGCTCCAGGACGCGCACGCCGGCACGGCGGGCGACGTCGGCGGTCGCGTCCACCGAGCCGTCCGAGACGACGACGACGTCCGCCTGGGGCACGGCGACGCGCAGCTCCTCGAGCACGGCGGGCAGGGCCTCCTCCTCGTTCCAGGCGGGCAGCACGATGAGCAGCTCGGCCCGGGGACGCAGCGAGCGGTCAGGCACGGCTCTGCCCCGAGGGCTCGAGGACGACGGCGGCGGCCTCGGCCCACCGCTGGGACCAGTCCCCGATCGGCTCGACGCCGGCCGTCGCGAGGGCGTCGTGCCCGAGCACCGAGTACGCGGGGCGCGGGGCCGGGCGGACGAACTGGTCCGACGTCGTCGCGGCCACCATCGCGGGGTCCTTGCCGAGGGAGGCCACGACCGCCTGCGCGAAGCCGCGCCACGAGACCTGCCCCGACGACGTTCCGTGGTAGGTGCCCGACGGCGCGCCGGCCGTCACGAGCCGGACGATGAGCCCGGCGAGGTCGGCGGTCCAGGTGGGCTGGCCGACCTGGTCGTCGACCACCTGCAGGGTGTCGCGCTCGCCCGCGAGGCGCGCCATGGTGCGCGGGAAGCAGGCGCCGTGGGCGCCGTAGAGCCACGCGGTGCGCACGATGAGGTAGTCGTCGGTCTCGGCGCGCACCGCCCACTCGCCGGCACCCTTGGTGCGGCCGTAGGCGGAGACGGGGTTCAGGGCGGCGTCCTCCGCGTAGGGGGACGTGGCGGCGCCGTCGAAGACGTAGTCGGTGGAGACCTGCACGAGGCGCGCCCCGGCCGCGCGGGCGGCGCGGGCGAGGAGCTGCGGGCCGGTGGCGTTGAGGCGGAAGGCGTCCGCCTCCCGGGTCTCGGCGTCGTCCACCGCCGTCCACGCCGCGCAGTTGACGACGACGTCGACGTCGCGGACCCGCCGGGCGACGGCGACGGGGTCGGTGATGTCGAGGTCGGCGTGCCGGGCGGCGACGACGTCGTGCCCGGCCCTGCCCAGCTCTGCCACCAGATCGGTGCCCAGCATCCCGGTGGATCCTGCCACCAACCAGCGCATGCCACTCTCCTCGTCCCGTCCAGATACCGGTAGCAGCCTAGCCGCGTCGCTAGTGTGGGACGGCCGGGCGCCCGCCCGGCGCGGTAGGAGGACAGTGCTGTGCAGTTCCGAGAGCTCACCATCCCGGGGTCCTGGGAGATCACCCCCCAGCAGTTCGGCGACCCGCGCGGGGTGTTCCTCGAGCTGTTCAAGGAGGACGCCTTCGTCGAGGCGGTCGGCCACCCGCTGGACCTGAAGCAGGCGAACTGCTCCGTCTCCGCCGCCGGCGTGGTGCGCGGGATCCACTTCGCGGACGTCCCGCCGTCGCAGGCGAAGTACGTCACGTGCCCGAGCGGCGCGGTCCTGGACGTCGTCGTCGACATCCGGGTCGGCTCGCCGACGTTCGGGCAGTGGGACAGCGTGCTCCTGGACGACGTCGACCGGCGTGCGATCTATCTCTCGGAGGGGCTGGGCCACGCGTTCTGCGCGCTGGAGGACAACTCGACCGTGGTCTACCTCTGCTCCGCCGGGTACGCCCCGGGTCGGGAGCACGGCATCAACCCGCTCTCCCCCGAGCTGGGGATCGAGTGGCCCACCACGGCCCGCAACGGCAGCGCCCTGGAGCTCCTGCTCTCGGAGAAGGACTCCGCCGCGCCGAGCCTGACGGAGGCGAAGGACCAGGGCCTGCTGCCGAGCTACGACGACGTCCAGGCCTTCCTGGCCACGCTCCAGTAGCCCCCACCCCCGGTGACAGGTCAAGTACTAACCGCCTCGTCAGTGACAGGTCAGCACCGGCGCCCGCCCCAACCCGGTGACCCGTCAAGTACTGGCGTCCGCCCCCGCCCGCCCGGAGTCCGGCCATGAGGCGTGTCCTCTCCTCGCACGGCTTTGGAGAGGGACGCCCTCGTTAGGCTCCGCGCATGGTGACTGAGCTGAACGTGGAAGTCGGCGCCGGGCGCACGCTGCACGTGTACGACACCGGCGGGCACGACGCCGCAGATCGTCTTCCTGTCTTCTGGCATCACGGCACGCCCAACATCGGCGCGCCACCGCAGCCGCTGTTCCCGGCGGCGGACCGGCTCCGGATCCGCTGGGTGTCCTACGACCGGCCCGGCTACGGGCAGTCGACCGCGTGCCCGGGCCGGTCAGTGGCCTCCGCGGCCGAAGACGTCGCCGCCGTCGCCGACGCGCTGGGCATCGACCGGTTCGCGGTCATGGGTCACTCGAGCGGGGCGCACCACGCGCTGGCTTGCGGCGCGCTGCTGCCGGACCGTGTCCTGGCGGTGGTCGGCGGGGCCGGGATGGCCCCGTTCGGTGCCCCGGGGCTCGACTGGTTCGCGGGCATGGCGACCTCCGGCGTCGCCTCGCTGCGGGCAGCCGCCGAGGGGCGCGCCGCGAAGGAGGCGTACGAGGCCTCAGGAGCCGAGTACGACCCGGAGTTCACCGCGGCGGACCTGGACGCGCTCTCGGGCGAATGGTCCTGGCTCCTGGACGTCGTGCGCCCGGCCGTGGAGGCGGGCCCGGACGGCCTGATCGACGACGACGTCGCGGCCGTCACCCCGTGGGGGTTCGACCCCGCGGAGGTGACGGCCCCTGTGCTTCTCCTGCACGGTGGCCGCGACCGGGTGGTCCCCGCCGCACACAGCGAGTGGCTCGCGGGTCGCTGCCCGCGGGCGGAGCTACGCCTCTCCCCGGACGACGGGCACATCTCAGTCCTTCGCTCGGCCCCGGCTGCGCTGGAGTGGCTGCGGGCCAACGCGCAGTAGAGCCAGGCCTCCCCCGATCCGGCGACAGGTCATCTACTGACGCCCGGGTGACACGTCGGGTGCGGATCCCGCTGTCATCTCTTGCGCTAGTACTTGACCGGTCACCGCAAGAGGGGGCGGGTCAGTGGCGGCGGACGCCCAGGGTGTCCGTGCCGTTGCCGTCCCAGTCACCGACGAGGATCTCGTCGCTGGGGTTGCCGTAGGCGAAGACGGTGTCGGCGACGCCGGTGGTGATCGAGTTCTTCAGGAAGTACGTGATGCCGCGCCGCACCCCGAAGGTGTCGACCTTGTCGCCGTTCCAGTCCCCCACGACGACGACGTCGCCCGGGTTGCCGTACATGACGACCTTGTCCGCCACCCCGGTGGTGACCGTGTTCTTCACGAAGAAGCTGTTGCCGCGGCGGACGGCGAACGTGTCCTTGGTGTCCCCGTTCCAGTCGCCCACGAGCACCTCGTCGCCCGGGTTCCCGTACGCGATGACCGCGTCGGCCACGCCGGTGCTGATCGAGTTCTTCACGTAGAAGACGTTCCCGCGCCGCACGGTGAGGGTGTCCGTGCCGTTGCCGTCCCAGTCGCCCACGAGGACGACGTCGCCGGGGTTGCCGTACGAGAACACGGTGTCGGCCGCGCCGGTGGTGTTGGAGTTGCGGACGTAGAACGTGTTGCCGCGGCGGATGGCCAGGGTGTCGACGCCGTCGCCGTTCCAGTCGCCCACGAGGAACGTGTCGTTCGCGTTGCCGTAGTCGAAGGCGATGTCGGCCCGCCCGGTGAAGGCGTTGTTCAGGTAGAACATGTGGGCGAGGCGCTTGTCCACCGAGCTGATCAGGCCGCCGAGACGGCCGTAGATGTCGTTGCCGGGGCAGGAGGTCGCGCCGACGTCGCGGTGCCCGAAGATCCGGGGCAGGTTCTGCCCCCTCGGCCGTGCCGCCGTGCCGGGCGAGATGATCCCGCTCGCGGAGTTGACGTCGATCCCGGCCTGGTCGAACTTCCACGCGATGACGTCCGCCATCCGCTCGAGGATCACCTGCGGGGCGCCGACCTGGGTGTAGTCCCCCATCGCGGAGATGCCGAGGGTGCCGGGGTTGAAGTTGCCGATGTTCGCGTTGGCGGCGTGCGCGCCCTGGGGCATGGTCCCGGCTGGCGCGGGGATCGAGCCCGAGCGCCCCTCGAAGACCTGGCCGTACTTGTCGACCAGGAAGTTGTAGCCGATGTCCCCCCAGTTGCGGGTCTCTGCGTGGTAGTAGTAGATGCCGCGGACGATCGAGGCGGACTGGGACGCGGCGTAGTTGTTGGTCCCCGCCGTGTGGTGAACGATCGCGGCCTTGAGCGTCTTGTACGACGGCTTCCAGGACATGAACGACTCGTCGGCCCCCCAGCCCGCCCGGCTGATGATGCTGGGGCGGGGCGCGCTGGTCGCGACGACGCCGCCGGCCAGGGCCGCGGGCGCGACGGCCGGCATGTCGGTGACATACGCCGGCTGCCCGACGGCGGGCACGCTCGCCGTCGTCGCGGACGCGAGCCGGAAGGAGGGTGTCGAGGTGGTGTCCAGGCCGGCCGTGGGGGCGGCCGCGTCCACCGGTCCACCGAGGGGCGCGAGGCTCTCGAAGGCCGCCGGCTCCGTCGTCGCGGTCGGCTCCTCGACGGGGAGCTGGCGCGGCCGCGCGCCCGGCTCGGTGAGCACCTTCTCCGCCGGGACGGGGTTGGAGGGGATGAGGCTGAGCTCGAGGTTGGTGGGCAGCTTGGCCGCCGCACCGGTCACCTGGACCTGGACGGCCTTGGCGCCGCCGGTGAGGAAGGGCCCGGTGCCGGTGGTGGCCTGGGCCCCCGCGTGGTCGGCCTCGCCCTCCTCCTCGACCTCGATCCACGTGGACCAGTCATCACCCTCCTGCACGCGCACGAAGATCCGCGCGTCGGCGGCCAGCGGGCTGTCGGCGTCCCACGTCAGGCCGGCGACGACGAACTCGTCGGTGGCCGTCGGCGCCGTGAGGACGGCGATGTTGTCGACGTCGACGTCGCCCGCCGGGGTCGATGCGGCGGTCGCGGCAGCCGCGCCCGTCGAGGCGAGACGCATCGTCGCGCCCGAGGATGCGCCGTCGGTGGACAGGCGCGCCGACGCCCCGCTGGTGGAGGCGCCGCTGCCCGGCGTGGTCCCGGCGGCGGCGAGCTGCTCGATGCCCTCGACAGCCACGTTGGTGGGCTCGCCCGAACCGTCGGTGAGGGAGAAGAGCGTGACCGGCTCCTTGGGCCCGGCCGCGGCACCGGTGGCGGTGCCGGCGGCGCCACCAGCGGCGGCATCGGCGGCGCTGACGCCCATCGCTGCTGGGGCGTCACCCGGCACGGCCGCGGCCAGGGCGGGGAGGGCCGAGCCCCCGGGGATGAGCAGGATGAGCGCGGCAGCGGAGGCTGCGGCACTGGCACGGCGGATCGCCACGAGGTGCCCTTCGGTCGGAGATCTGGAAAGTCGGACGCATCGGACCTTGGGCTCTGCGTGCGTCCTGTTCGCGACGGTACCGTGCCGGATTGCCGATCCTCGTCATTAGTCGACGGCGTTCCGCATTTGGTTGCCGGGGCGCGTCGTCCACCTGAGACAATCGGTCAGACCCACCCGAACTGTTAGCGGCCCAGGAGGCGTGTGTGCGAGTTCTCATCACCGGAGGTGCCGGCTTCATCGGCGCGAACTTCGTGCACCAGACCCTCGAGGACCGTCCCGACGCCGACGTCACGGTGCTCGACAAGCTCACCTATGCCGGCAACCGTGACTCCCTCGCGGACGTCGCCGACCGCATCACGCTGGTCGAGGGGGACATCGCCGACGCCGACACGGTGGACCCGTTGGTCGCCGACGCCGACGTCGTGGTCCACTTCGCGGCGGAGTCGCACAACGACAACTCGCTGAACGACCCCTCCCCCTTCGTCCACACCAACCTTTTGGGCACCTTCACGCTCCTGGAGGCGGTGCGCCGCCACGGCACCCGCTACCACCACATCTCCACCGACGAGGTCTACGGCGACCTCGAGCTGGACGACCCGGCGAAGTTCACCGAGCACACCCCGTACAACCCGTCGAGCCCGTACTCGTCGACGAAGGCGGGCTCCGACCTGCTGGTCCGCGCGTGGGTGCGCTCGTTCAACGTGGCCGCGACCCTCTCGAACTGCTCGAACAACTACGGGCCGTACCAGCACATCGAGAAGTTCATCCCGCGCCAGATCACCAACCTCATCGACGGCGTCCGCCCCCGGCTCTACGGCGCCGGCGCGAACGTGCGCGACTGGATCCACGTGCGCGACCACAACCGCGCGGTCTGGACCATCATCGACGAGGGCGCCATCGGGGAGACGTATCTCATCGGCGCGGACGGCGAGAAGAACAACAAGGAGGTCGTCGAGCTCATCCTCGAGCTCATGGGCCGCGACCCCGCCGACTACGAGCACGTCGCGGACCGGCCCGGCCACGACCTGCGCTACGCGATCGACAACACGCGCCTGCGCGCGGAGCTGGGCTGGGAGCCGGAGTTCCAGGACTTCCGCTCGGGGCTGGCCGACACGATCGCCTGGTACCGCGAGCACGAGGGCTGGTGGCGCCCGCAGAAGGCCGCCGTCGAGGCGAAGTACGCCGCCCAGGGGCAGTAGCGGCATCACCGGCAGCGCGTACCCGCCAACGACCGAGGCCCGCACCCCTGACCATCAGGGGTGCGGGCCTCAGCCATGTGCGCCTACGCGGGCAGCAGCCTCACGGCCGCCGGACGCCCAGCGTGTTGGTGCCGTTGCCGTCCCAGTCACCCACGATGGTGATGTCGTCGGGGTTGCCGTAGCCCATGACGATGTCGGCGACGCCCGTGGCGTTGGAGTTGGACAGGAAGTAGGTCCCGCCGCGGCGCACCGCCAGCGTGTCGGACCGGTTGCCGTCCCAGTCCCCCACCAGCACCGTGTCCCCGGGGTTGCCGTAACCCATCACGACATCCGCCGTCCCGGTGCTGTTCGAGTTGGACAGGAAGTACGTCCCCCCGCGGCGCACCGCCAGGGTATCCGTGCCGTTCCCGTCCCAGTCCCCCACCAGCACCGTGTCGTCCGGGTTCCCGTAGCCCATCACGACATCCGCCGTCCCGGTGCTGTTGGAGTTGGACAGGAAGTACGTCCCCCCGCGGCGCACCGCCAGGGTGTCCGTGCCGTTCCCGTCCCAGTCGCCCACCAGCACCGTGTCGTCCGGGTTCCCGTAGCCCATGACCACGGAGGCGACGCCGCTCGTGTTGGAGTTCGAGAGGTGGTACGTCCCGCCGCGGCGCACCGCCAGGGTGTCGGACCTGTTGCCGTCCCAGTCGCCCACCAGCACGGTGTCGTCCGGGTTGCCGTACCGGAAGACGACGTCGGCCTTGCCGGTGCTGTTCGAGTTCGACAGGTAGTAGCCGTTCCCGGCGCCCGTGGGGGCCGCCGCCGCCGCCGTCGGCACCCACCACGAGGACTTCAGGCCGAACCGCAGCGCGGACTCGGTGTTCACGATGGTGCTGCCGTTGGTGCACTCCACACGGGCGCCGGTGATGCGCCCGCCGAGGTCGCCGCGACCGTCGCGGGAGGTGAGCACCAGGCGCTGCAGGGTCCCGCCGGCCGGGCACTTGGCCTGCACGGCCCCGACGGAGAGCTGCGCCGTCCACGAGTGCACCGTGTCATTGCGCGCCGCGCCGGACCACGGGTCCGGGCGCGCCACGAGGTACGGCTTGTTGCCGGCGCGGGAGTGGCCCCCGTTGGAGGACGAGAACTGGGTGAACGCCACCGCGCCCTGGTACCAGCGCACCTGGCCGCCCGTGGCGTCCACGGCGGCGTTGGTCGATCCGGCCTCCCGGTTGAACGTCACCTTGCCCGCCGGGGTGACCGCCGCGCGTCCGCCGTAGACCTGGCACGCCGTCGTGTCGCACAGGTCGTAGGAGGCGTTGGGGCGGGACACGGACAGGGCGTAGCTGCGGGCCGCGACGGCCTGCGCCTGCAGGGCGGCGGCGTCGAAGCCGGACGGCATCTCGCGGGGCACCACCCCGTAGAGGTACTCCTGCATGGACAGGAGGTTGACGACGTCGTAGGTCGTCTCCCCCGTGCGCACGAGGCGGATGGCGCCCCGGTACCAGACGCCCTCGCCGGCGCCCGCGGGCGCCGCGACGACGCCGTCGACCGTGCGGACCCACATGTCGTTGCCGGGGAGCCGGGTGGTCTCCGTGCCGCCCGCCGTGGTCCGGTCGACGACGAAGCCCTGCGCGTCGAGGCGCACCGTGAACGCGCCCGGGCCCTCGACCCGCGCGCCGCCGCCGTCGACGGCGACGCCGTTGGCGCTGCCGGTCGGGCTCCAGAACGTGGCCGCCGCCGTCGACCTGAAGGCCGAGAGCTGAACCCGGATCTGGGGGTTGCCGATGTTGTTCGTGGTGGTGCCCGGGTAGTAGAAGTCGAGGATCTCGCCCGCGGACCGGCCCTGCTGCGCGGCGCCGCGGGCGCCCCACTGCGACATGCCGATCCCGTGCCCGTACCCGTGCCCGCGGACCTCCCACGCGCCCGACGCGGGCGGGGTGTAGACCGTCTCTGCCGCCTGGGCGGTGACGGGCGCGATCGTCGCCGTACCGACCGCCATCACGCCGACGAGGGCCGCTTGCAGAAGGCGTCTGAGCCGACTCATACACACCACTTTCACGAGAAGCATCTGAAAAGAGGCATGGTCGCCCCCATTCACAACCATCGTGGCACGTCAGCGAATTGTTAGGCGGGATTGGCACTCGTGAGGCGGGCCCCTCGGGGACCGCGCCCCGCCCGCCCCGGGCCGCGAGTACTTGACCGCTCGAGCGCTACCGGGGGGTGGGGGCGACGCCGTGCCGGTCGGTCAGGACTCGCCTAGGGCGTCCCAGTTGATCTTGTAGAGCTGGGCGCCCGGGTTGGAGTAGACGAGCTCGAACACGTCGGGCTGCTCGGCGATCGTGTCCAGGCCGGACAGGCGGGTGTGGCCGGGCTGGAGGAACCCCTCCCCCAGCCACACGTAGTCGACGTGGAGCGCCCGGGCGGCCTGCCGGACCTCGGCGTTCGTGGCGATCTCGTCGAAGTGGATGCCGAAGAGCACGTGCTCGGGGGTGTTCTTGTCGAACTGCATGTGGCCGTAGACGGGCCGCACGCCCTCGAGCGCGTACATCAGCGCGGAGCCGTCGCCGAAGTCGTTCATCACGCGGCTGCCGGCCGGGACGAGCTCCGGCAGGTGCGTCATCCCCTCCCGCTCGTCCGCGGTGACCGTCGGGCCGTCCGCGTACCGGAAGGCCATCGTGCCGCGGTTGCGCTCGGAGTAGCCGCCGCCCGTGACGGCGAGGTAGCCGGCGGCGAGGACGGCGGCCCCGGCGACGGCGGCGACCACGCGCACGGCGGGCCGTGCGGTGGGCCGTGCGGAGGGCCCTGCGGGGCCCACCGGCGCGGTCCGGCCGCGCCGTCGCGCGAGGCGCCCGACGGCGGTGACGACGGCGTCCGCGAGGATGCCGACGAACACGGGCGCGGCGATCGCCACGAGCGCGGACAGGCGCAGCTGGTCGTTCCACCAGAAGCTCGTGAGGGCGAGGGAGAGCGGGCCGTCCACGGCCACCGCGAGCACGTAGAGACCGATGGCGGCGACCATGCCCACCGCCAGGGCGAGGGCGCGGCGGTACCGGCGCAGCACGACCGCGCACGCCACGCCGGCCCACACCAGGACCGCGAGCTGGAGCTGGACGGTGTCCTTGAAGCCGGTGCCGAACAGCAGGCCGGTTCGCAGGCCCTCCGGGACGCCGAGCATGGCCGGCCAGTCCCACGTGAGGTCGTCCTGGCCGTACGTGCCCAGGAGCCCGGCCACGGTGGGGGCGAGCAGCACGACGAGCAACACGACGGCGCCGCCGGCCCACCGAAGCAGCTCGCCGCGTTCGCCGCGCGCCCAGATGAGCAGCGCCGCGACCAGGGGCAGCCCGTAGACCAGCAGCGTCGTCGCGGCCGAGGTGTGGGTGCTGACGAGCGCGGCGGCGGCGCCGACGAGCAGCACCGTGTCGACCACCGAGCGGCGGCGGGCGGCCAGCACCAGCGTCGCCAGGAGCGCGGGCACGAGGACGAGCGTCTGGGTGTAGGGCACGAGGCCGCGCCAGATGAGCTCGTACGGCAGAGCGGTGAAGCTGGTCGAGACGAGCGCGGCGGCGCCCGCGCCGGCCGGCCCGGCGCCCAGCGCGCGGGCGAGGGCCGCGGCGCCCAGGGGCAGCGTGAGCATCCAGAGCAGGATGTGCGCGTGGACCGCGGCGATGACGCCCGTCCCGGTCAGCTGGAACGTCAGCGCCATGAGGGCGTGGAGGGTGGACGGGTAGTAGAACGGCGCGGTCGACGCGTAGTTGTTGACGCCGGCGAGCCCCTGCGCCGTGCCGTCACCGGTCTCGGCGATCCAGCGCACCGCGTTGGCCTGGAAGACGGAGTCGAAGTCCTGCGGGATGATCGTGAAGTTCTGCGACGCGGCGAGGTAGGCGTGGGCGCCGATCCCGACGGCGACGAGCACGAGCACCGCGACGACGGCGGCGCCGGCCGGGGGCCAGGCGGCTTCCCGTGTGGTGGGCAGGCCCCGCCACCGGCGCAGCAGGACGACGACGAGCATGAGCACGGCGGTGCCCAGCGCGAGCCAGAGCACCGACCAGCGCACCCCGACGGCGTGGGCGGTCAGCGTGCCGGCGAAGGCCAGGAAGAGCGTCACGGCGGGGCCGAGGGCCAGCACGGTGAGCCGGGGCAGGCGGGCCAGGCTCAGGACGAGGAGTCCCGGCAGCCAGGTCAGCAGGGCCGCGACGACGACGGTGCCGGCGATGTCAGCGAACGCCATGTGTCGGTCTCATTCCTTGTTGCTCGTGCTGGTGTTGGTGGTGGGCGCGCCGGGGGTCCGGGCACACCCGCGCCGCTGCTACCGGCGGGCGGCGCGCGCCGCGTCGCCGGCCGTGGGCACGGCCGTGGCGCGCACGGCGCCCATCGCCTTCATCCGCCGGCGGGCCGGCTCCTCGAACCACCGCCACAGGGCGTACCCCACGGCGACGATGAGGAACGGCAGGGCGACGAACGCCACCGCCGACCCGGTGGTGCCCGGCGCGAGGACGTCGTACTCGCCCTGCAGCCACCACACGGGCTCGACGAGCAGCATGTGCACGAGGTACACGCTGTACGAGGCCATGCCGCCGACGACGAACACGCGGGTGCTGAGCAGCCGGGCGAGGTGCCGGTCGGCGAGCCCGAGGGCGCCGACCAGGGCCACGAAGAGCGGGATGGCGAACGCCGGCGTGACGTGGGCCAGGCCCGCGCGGTCGGCGGCGAAGAACCCGGCGACCATCACGACGACGACACCGAGGGCGAGGTGGCTCGCCCAGGCGCGCTCCCGCGAGGAGCCGCGCAGGTGCTGCACCGCGGCGCACGCCACGGCCCCGGCGAGGAAGCTCCCGCCGATGCGCAGCATCCACAGGAACGGCGCGTACAGCGTGCCGAACGAGGCGATGAGGATCGCCGTCGGGACGACGCAGGCGAGCGCCAGGACCGCGAGCCCGCGGGCGGAGAACACGGCGGCGAAGCGGTAGACGAGCAGGATGAGGACCGGGAAGGCGACGTAGGCGAGGGCCTCCGCGGAGACGGTCCACGCGGGCCCGTTCCAGGTGAGCCGGTCCGAGTCGGGCTCGGTCCACTGCACCACGAGGAACATCTGCCGCAGGAAGCTGAGCACGGAGAAGTCCCGCGGGGCGGCCGGGTCGTTCTGCTCGGTGGCCAGGAGGTACCCGTGCCAGAGCGCCGCGACCATCAGCGTGACGACGTACGCGGGCCACACGCGCGCGAGCCGCGCCCACCAGAACCGGCCCGACGCGCCCAGGTGGAACCGCTGCCCCATCCGCGAGCCGTAGTTGAGCACCAGGACGTAGCCGGAGAGCACGTAGAAGAGGTCGACGCCGAGGCCGCCCTGGTCGAGCACCGGCCCGACCCAGCGGTCGAGGCCGGGGAACTCCGAGTAGAGGTTGCCACGGATGTGGAAGAGGACCACCCACAGCGCGGCGACGATCCGGATGCCCGTGAGCGCGTGCACCGGGCGGCGCGGCGGCGGCCCCAGGGGGGCGGCGGCCGCCCCGGCGCGGGCGACCTCCTCCCCCACCAGGGTCGTGCTCACTGGATGGTCCGCGCCTGCTTGACCGTCGGCTTGAAGACCAGGCCCTTCGCGGCGGCCTTGACCAGCCGGAGGCGCAGGGATCTCGGCACGCCGCTGCCCTTCATCTGCTTGATCATGTTCTCCGCGAGGCTGGCGGCGATCGTGGGGCTGCGGAACTTGATGGCGGAGGCCACCTGGTTGCGGGCGCCGTACTCGAACTTCCAGATGTTCTTCTCGTTGACGTCGCCCCAGTTCACGCCGCGGTTCGCCGGGAGCATGTGGTCGACCTTGGAGTCGGCCACGAAGATGCCGGGGCGGTACTTGGACAGGCGCTGGGTGTACTCCGCGTCGTCGTACCAGATGAAGAAGTTCGCCGAGGGCAGCCCGACGGCGTGGACGGCCTCGCGGGTGATGAGCACGGAGACGAAGGAGCAGGACTTCATCAGGGTGTAGTCGGCGCCCAGCGCGAGCGAGCGCGCCCAGTCCCAGGTGGGCTCGGGCGTGTTCATCTCGCACAGGGACCCGTCCTTGTCCCACAGCACCATGGAGCAGGCGAAGCTGGGCAGGAACCCGAGGCGCTCCTCGGCGTCCTGGAGCGAGCTGACGAGCGGGCCGAGCGCGCCCGGGCGGGGCACGGTGTCGTCGTCCATGAGCCAGATGGCGTCCATCCCGAGGCCGTAGGCCACCTCGGTGCCCTCGGAGAACCCGCCGGCGCCGCCGGTGTTGGTCGCCAGGTGCCGCACGGTGACGGGGACCGCGTACTCGCGGCTCTCGAGGTACTCCTTGGTGCCGTCCGTCGAGGCGTTGTTGATGATGACGATGTGGTCGACCGGGCGCTCCTGCGCCTCCAGCCCCGCGAGGGTCTGCTCCAAGAGGGCCAACCGGTTGAACGTGACGACGACGGCTCCGACGCGCATCAGGCCTGCTCCTTCTTCCGTGCGTAATAGGTGGTCAGGTACTGCCCGGCGGGCTCCACGGACCGCAGGCCGCGCAGCAGCCTGCGCTGCTGCGACCGTGCCAGGGCGAAGGCGCGCGGGTCGGTGGCGACACGCTCGAGGGCGCGCTGGGCCGTGATGAGGAAGCCGCGCGGCCGGCGCGGCACGAGGAGCCCGGGCGCGATGACCGTGCGCTGGCTGCCCACGTCCGCCGAGAGCACGAGCACGCCGTGCTCCTCCGCCTCGATGGTGGTCAGGGTCAGGCCCTCGTTGTCCGAGGACACGACGAGCACGTCGACGTCGTCGAAGAACTCGGCGGCCGGCCCCCACTCGCGGCGGGTGAGGACGCCGCCCAGGCCGCTGCGGGCGATCTGCTCGGCGACGATGGACTCGAGCGCCCCGGACCCCTGCATGAGGAACGAGAACTGGTCCGGGTGGGCCTTGTGCAGGCGGCGGGCGAGCTCGATGTAGAGGAACGGGCGCTTCTGCGGCGCGAGGCGGCCGAGGAAGCCGACCCGCAGCGGCCCGTCGCCGCGCCGGTCGCTCCTGGCACCGGTCACCGCCGCGGCCGCGACCTCGTCGTTCTCGAGGGGCTCGCCGACCGACGCGGTGGCGGGGCTGGCGAGGTCGGTCAGCGGACGGTAGGCGACCTTGTCCGGGTCCACGCGCGCGTCGAGCAGGTACAGGTCCCGCAGTTCGGGGCTGATGACGTGGTGGGCGTCGATGAGGTGGGAGTACTCGAGGCTGTTGCGCACGAACCCGCCGGTGCGGTGCTCGACGAGGTGGGTGCTGTCCATCACCGTCACGCCCCGGGTGCGGTGCCGCAGCTCCGGCAGGAACCGGTACACCTTCGCGGAGTGGTGGATGTGGACCTGCGCGATGTCGTGCCGCTGCAGGATGCCCAGCAGGAAGGGCTCCCAGTCCTCGTTGAAGAGGGCGTTGGCGCCGAGGTAGACGTGCGGCGTGATCGCCAGCGCGCGGGCCAGGGAGCGTTGCGGCGAGCTGCGGTCCGCGGTGATGACCACCTCGTAGCCGGCGTCGCGCGCGATCTCCGCGGAGCGGAAGCCCCACGCCTCGGCGCCGCCGGACTCGAGCCAGTGCATGGCGACCCACACGGCGGGACGCCGGGACTCGGGGGCCAGCAGGAGCGCGGTCCGGCCCGCCGACGTCATCGTCTGGGCCTTGGGCACCATGGGCGAGCGGCCGCCGGGCGGCGTGGAGTTGCGGCCCTGGCGCCAGGTGTCCAGGGCGAGCGGGGTCTTGCGGTACAGGGTGGAGTACAGCTTGCCCGCGGCGCGCCGGACCGGGTCGGTGGGCTGGATGAACGCGTAGTCGCCCTCGCTGGTGAGCAGCTCGGGCCGCGGCATCTGCAGCACCCGCCGCACGGGCGCGGCGCCCGTGTCCGTGCCGGCGACGGACAGGCGGCCGACGCCGCCCTGGCCGAGGAAGAAGCTGCCGGCGTTGGCCGGGACCGCCTCCCAGCCCTCGGCCATCGGCTCCGTCCCGGAGGTGCGCAGCACCAGCTCCACGGGGCTGCCGGGGTACGCCAGGGTGAGGGAGCGCAGCGCCGCGGCGAGCCACGGGGCGCCCACCGCCTCGGCGGCGGCGACACCGTCGGCCGTCAGCGACAGGGCCATCTCCCGCCCGTCGAACTGCGCCCGCAGCTCCTCGAGCAGGCCCAGCCCGTCCGGCTCGGTCTGGATCTCCTCGAGAAGGCTCTCCACCTCGACCGTCATCGTTCTCCCCTCATCGTTGCTACTGCGTGCTCGATCGGCCCGTCCGCCACCATCCGGCCGCGCTCGAGCAGGATGCCCCGGTCGCACAGCTGGGCGACCATGTCGAGGTCGTGGCTGACGATGACCAGGGCCTTGCCGGCGTCGCGGAGCTCGCGGATCTTGGCCAGGCACTTGCGTTGGAACGGCTCGTCCCCGACCGCGAGGATCTCGTCGACGAGAAACACGTCGGGGTCGGTGTGGACGGCGACGGCGAAGGCGAGGCGCAGGAACATGCCCGAGGAGTAGAACTTCACCTCGGTGTCGATGAACTCCTCGATCTCGCTGAACGCGACGATCTCGTCGAACTTCTCGGTGATCTGCTTCTCGCTCATCCCGAGGATCGCGCCGTTGAGGAAGACGTTCTCCCGGCCCGTGAGGTCGGGGTGGAACCCGGCGCCCACCTCGATGAGGCCGGCGATCTTCCCGCGCACCCGGATCGAGCCCGTGTCGGTGCGCATGACGCCGGAGATGAGCTTGAGCAGCGTCGACTTCCCGGAGCCGTTGAGCCCGAGCAGCGCGACGGCCTCGCCGTCGTCCACGGTGAACGTGATGTCGTGCAGGGCGACGAAGTCGTCCGCGCGGGCGGCGGGGCGCCCCTTGAGGTTCCACACCACCCAGTCCTTGGCGGTGTGGGTGTGGCGCAGGGTGAAGTGCTTGGAGACGTCGGTGACGACGACCCGCGGGGTGTGGTTCGTGGTCATCACAGCTCCTGGGCGAAGCGCCCGTCCAGACGGCGGAACACCCACTCGCCGATAAGCAGCGTGAGCACGGAGATGGCGCCGGCAATCGCGACCCACTTGGCCAGGTCCGGCGTCCCGACGTAGTCGACGCCGGCCGTGGGCGCCCAGAAGCACCAGTGGAAGAGCTCGACGACGGGGGTCAGCGGGTTGAGCTGGTACAGCGTCCACAGCCAGGTGTTGCCGATGACGTCGTACACGGCGGTCCACGCGTACAGCACCGGCGACGCCCAGGTGGCCACCATGAGCAGCAGGTCCACGACGTTCTCGGCGTCGCGGAACATCACGTTGACCGCGCCGAAGATCAGGCCGAGGCCGAGGGAGAAGATCGTGAGGATGACGAAGCCGAGCACGCCCGCGGCGAGCTGGGCGGGCGAGGGGCGCCACCCGTAGATGAGCGCGCCGACCAGCAGGACCAGCAGCTGGGGGAAGAAGTGGACCGTCGCGACCCACAGCGAGGACACGGAGAAGAGCTCGCGCGGCAGGTAGATCTTCTTCACCAGCGCGCTGTTGCCCACGATCGCGCGGGTGGCGTTCCCGAAGGCCTCGCCGAAGAAGTTGATGACGACGATGCCGGCGAAGAGGTAGACGGCGAAGTTGTCGACCGCCCGGTTCATCTGGAGGAAGACGCCGACGGCGAAGTAGTAGACGATGAACTGCACGGCGGGCTTGACGTAGGACCACGCCATGCCGAGCACCGAGCCGCGGTAGCGGACCCGGAGCTCCTTGCGGACGAGAAGCCTCAGGAGGTACCGCTGCCGGACGACGTCGAGCAGCCCGCCGCCGCGCCCGGGTTCGACGAACTGGTCGACGGCGGCTGTGCCGCCGCTCACTCGTCGACTCCGCCGCTCTTCAGCGCCTCGTGGTCGCGGAAGTGCGGCGTGAGCTTGTTGTCGACCGTGGACAGGGCCGCGCCGATGGCCATGTGCATGTCCAGGTACTTGTAGGTGCCCAGGCGCCCGCCGAAGATGACGTCGCTCTGCCCCTTCGCGAGGTCGCGGTACTTCAGGAGCCGCTCGCGGTCGTCGGCCGTGTTCACGGGGTAGTACGGCTCGTCGCCGTGCTGGGCGAAGCGGGAGAACTCCCGCATGATGACCGTCTTGTCCGTCGGGTAGTCCCGCTCGGGGTGGAAGTGCCGGAACTCGTGGATGCGGGTGTACGGCACGTCCTCGTCGCCGTAGTTCATCACCGACGTGCCCTGGAAGTCACCGACGTCGAGGACCTCGCGCTCGAAGTCGAGGGTGCGCCAGCTCAGCTCGCCCTCGGCGTAGTCGAAGTAGCGGTCCACCGGTCCGGTGTAGACGACGGGCACCTGCCCGACGACGGCGTCCTTGTTGACCGGCTGCGTGGTGTCGAAGAAGTCGGTGTCCAGGCGGACCTCGATGTTCGGGTGGTCCGCCATGCGCTCGATCCACGCGGTGTAGCCGTCCACCGGCAGGCCCTCGTGGGTGTCGTTGAAGTAGTTGTTGTTGTACGTGTAGCGCACGGGCAGGCGGGAGATGATCCCCGCGGGCAGGTTGTGCGGGTCGGTCTGCCACTGCTTGGCCGTGTAGCCCTTGATGAACGCCTCGTACAGCGGGCGGCCGATGAGCTGGATGCCCTTGTCGTTGAGGTTCTGCGGGTCGGTCCCGGCCATCTCGCCGGCCTGCTCCTGGATGAGCGCCCGCGCCTCCTCGGGCCCGTGGGCCGAGCGGAAGAACTGGTTGATGGTGCCGAGGTTGATCGGCATGGGGTACACCTCGCCGGCCACGGTGGTGTACACGCGGTGCACGTAGTCGGTGAACTTCGTGAAGCGGTTGACGTACTCCCACACGCGCTCGTTGGAGGTGTGGAACAGGTGCGCGCCGTAGCGGTGCACCTCGATGCCCGTGGCCTGGTCCGCCTCGGAGTACGCGTTGCCGCCGATGTGCGCGCGGCGGTCGATGACGAGCACCTTGAGCCCGTGCTCCGTGGCCAGCCGCTCAGCCACGGTCAGGCCGTAGAAGCCCGAACCCACCACGACTAGGTCCGAATTCACTCGGGAATCTCCTCGTTCATCGCCAACAGTCCCCGCAAGGTTAGCCCGTCCGAAAGGTGGACCGAACGTCTGGGGCGAAAGGGTGAGGGATGCCACCGCTCCCCCGGTGCGCGCAGCGCCGCGTCTCGGCGCCCGGCGGTCGCGGCAGAACGTGCCCGGCCCGAGTCAGAACGTGCGCGGCCCGCGCCCGAACGTGCGCGGCCGCGTCAGAAGCCGCAGGCGGTGATGCGGTAGAGCGTGGCGCCGCCGCCGGAGTCCACGGGCTCGAGCACGTCCGCCACCGAGGCGAGGTCGAACAGCCCGCGGTAGTTGCCGATGTCCTCGTGGTCGGGCCAGTAGAGCAGGTCGTCGCCGTAGACGTACTTGACGCCGAGGTCCCGCAGGGTCGCGCACACCCGGGGGTTGGTCTCGATCTGGTCGAAGGACGTCGCGAGGAACTTCTGCTGCTTCCCCCAGCTGCCGCCCAGGTGCGGGTAGACGACGTCGACGTCGGAGAGGCCGTAGAGCAGCGGGGCGCCGGTGTAGGGGTTCGCCAGCACGACGGCGTCATCGGGCAGCTCGTCGTCCACCCGCTCGAGCAGGGCCTGCTCGTCGGGGCTCACGAGGGAGTTGAACCCCGACTGCGGGATGAACGCGTAGTTGATCTGCAGCTGGTGGACGCGCAGCTGCCCGCGCAGCCCGCCGGTGCCGAGGACGAGCACCACGACCAGCGCCGCGGAGACGACCTCGGCCAGCAGGATCCGGCGTCGCGCCGGCCCACGCATCCACCGCGTCGCCAGCTCGCCGAGCCAGGCGACCGCGACGGCGACGAGCAGCGGCACGACCAGCGCGACCATCGCGCCCAGCCGGACCGGGTCCGAGTACCAGGGCCGGACGAGGAAGGCCCCCGGCAGGGCGGAGTCGACGGCCAGGACGAACAGCGCCGTCGTGGTGACCATCCCGATGGCCAGCCACCGGTGTCGGCGCACCACCAGGGTCGCGAGCATGCCCACGACGATGAGGGCGCCGAGGAGCCAGGACTTCTCCGGGTTGCCGAATCCCTGGTTGGCGAACTGGGAGTCGGTGAGGGCGCCGACGATGGCGTCGGCCGCCGTGCCGTAGGGGTCGCGCGTGTTGATCTCCTTGGCACGGAACAGCGGCCTGGCGAGCACTGCCGCCACCACGCACGCCAGCACCGGCGCCACCACGCCGGCCCAGCGCCACGCCCCGCCCGCACGGCGGGCCGCGGTGAGCCCGCGCCACCACAGGGGGATCCAGATCGGAGCGGCGATGACGGCGTAGGCGAGGACTGCGGTGGGATGCGCGAGGCCGGCGCCCCCGAGCACCGCCAGCAGGGTGATGACCTCGCTCACGGGGAAGGACGCACGCTTGTGCGTGCCCAGCGCCTGCAGCCGGGCGACGACGACGAGCGTCACCATGAGCGCGGCTGGCACGAGCGCGTAGGCGAGCGCGGTGGGCCACAGGGTGCCGTAGGAGATCACGCGGGCGGGGAAGGAGACGAGCGCCGTGCCGGCGAGCGCCGCGGCGACCGGGGCCACCTTGCTGCTCCGCACGAGGACGCTCGCCAGGCCGGCCAGCCCCAGGGGCCAGACCACCGCGGAGATGAGGAGGGTGAGGACGTTGGCGGTGACGACGATGTCGTCGCGCACGGCGAGGGCGGCGACGTCGTGCCAGGCCGCGGGGTAGATCGCGAGATCCTTCGCCGGCGCGTTCAGCCGTCCGAGGGTCAGGGACGAGCCGTCCCCGGTGTCCAGGATCGCGCGGCTGCCGTTGAGGTGGAACACCGCGTCCCACGTCTGCGGCGGGGAGTCCGGGAAGCCCATGCCGTTGTGCAAGGGGATCGCGGCGAAGGGCACCGCGACCACGACGGCGACGAGCACCGGCCACAACGCGCCCGCGGGGTCGGATCCGACTCGCCAGCTGTGGCGGAGCAGGAGCCGCAACGCGGCGAAGCCGGCCGCGACGGCGAGCGTGCTGGCGACGGCGCTAGCGGGGGTCCACGCGATGCCCAGCGGGCCCAGCAGGACGGGTGACGCCGACAGGATCGCGACGCTGAGCGCCGGCGCGGCGACCAGCAGCAACACTCGGCGCAGCCCGAGCACCGCACCCACGAGCAGCCCCGGGCCGAAGAGGAAGAACGTCAGGATCGCGGCCTCGTCCAGCCCGGACCACCACGACATCGACTTCTCCTCCGGGCTTCCCCGCGAACCGCGCCCGTACCCCGGACCTTGCGTACGGGAGCAGGCTACCCGTCGCTCAGCCCACCATCCGCCGGTAGGCAACCTTCCGGACGAGCTCAGGAACGAACCGGTATCCGCCGCGCACGGCGACGTTGCGCACGAACTGCGCGGTCGTCGTGAAGCCGGCCGCGCGGAACCGGCGCTGGAGCGCCACCTCCGAGCGCAGCAGCTTCCACCCGCCGCGGCGCCGGTACGCCCCCGCGCCCACGCGGTAGAGCACCAGGGGCTGTGACACGTTCCCCACGCGGGCGCCCGCGGCGATCATGCGGGCGAAGAGCCAGTAGTCCTCCATGAGGTCCAGGTGCCGGTAGCCGCCGGCGCGCTGCACGGCGGCGCGGCGGTAGACCACGGAGGGGTGGTTGAAGGGGTCCCGGAAGCGCGCGGTGGCGGCGATGTCGTCGGCCCGCTCGGGCAGCACGCGGGTCAGGCCGCGGCACGCCTCGTCGTCCTCGAACTCGGTGATGGCGGAGCCGAGCAGGTCCAGCCCGCCGACCACCAGCGGGATCTGGGTCGCGAACCGATCGGGCAGGGAGATGTCGTCGGCGTCGGCGCGGGCGACGATCTCGTGGGCGCAGGCCGCGAGGCCGCGCTCCAGCGCCCGCGCGAGGCCCTGGTTCCGGCCCAGCTGGAGGATCGTGACGGGCACGTCGCCCGCGGGCGACGTGGCGGCCCCGGAGACGAGCGCCTCGAGGACGGCCGCGAGCGCGGGGCCGACCGGCCCGTCACGGACGACGACGAGCTCGCTGGGCCGGAGCACCTGGTCGACGGTCACGGAGCGGACGGCCCGCTCGAAGTGCGCCGCGGTGTCGCCCCTGTACACGGGCAGCAGGACGCTGAAGGGCTCAGTCACGCCCGGCCCCGCGCTCGATGGCGGCCACCTCGTCGCTGACCGGGCCCATCCCCGCGAGCACGGCCGGCGTCGGGTCCGGTCGGGTCGCGAGGCCGTCGCGGAACCCGCGCGCGCCGGCGCGCAGCAGCACCGGTCGGTTCGACGACTTCAGGATCGTCCGGCCCCACCGCACCACGGTCGAGCCGCCGTAGAGGACCGTCCCGGCGGGCCCGAGGGCGCGCGAACGGGTGAAGAGCCAGATCTTGTTGCGGACCTCGTAGTAGAACCGCTCCCCCGGGTCCGCGTCGGTGGATCCGAAGGTCTTCGTCAGGTGGCGCACGACCGAGGACGGCACGGACAGCCCCACGCGGCGGCGCAGCAGCCGGGCGCTGTACTCGAAGTCGTCGTTCCAGATGAAGTACGCGGCCATGGGCAGGCCGTCCGTGCGCACGGCGCGGGCGTCGAGCAGCAGGGAGACGAACGACGCCGAGCGCACCTGCACCGCGCCGGCCGAGCGCGCCCGGGCCGCGAGCCGCGCGCGGACCCCGGGCCGCGGGCGCGGCGTGTTCATCGGGTGGTCCCGCCCGTCGGTCCACACCACGCGGGAGGCCAGCACGGCCGGGTCGCCGGGGTAGGCCTGGCGGGCGAGGAGGAGCTCGAGCAGGGCTGTCCCGGTGGGGACGGTGTCGTCGTCCATGATCCACACGAGGTCGGCGCCGTGGGCCTGGAGCGCGTGTGCGATCCCCGCGGCGAAGCCGCCCGCTCCCCCGGTGTTGCGGCTGAGGGTGACCACGTCGGCGGCGAGGGGGTGGGCCGCGGCGACGTCGCCGGAGCCGTCCGTGGAGGCGTTGTCCACCACGACGACGGCGTCCACGGGCCGGGTCTGCCCCTGCAGGCCGTCGAGGGTCTGGACGAGGAGATCGCGCCGGTTGTAGGCGACGACGACGGCCACCACCCTGGGCTCGGGGTGTGGTGAGGTGCTCACTGATCGTTCTCCTGGTCTGCCGGTGGCCCGGTCACTGACAGCCAGATCGCTAGCGCCGTACGCCGTTCACTGGCTCAACTGCCTCCAGCAGCCTAGTCGTGCCCTCAGGACCGCCCGCGCCTGTGCACCGTGACGACCGCAAGCCGTCCGCTGCCGCGCTTCCGACACCGTCCGTGCCCCGGCCAGGTGCTCTCAGACGAGGATCGCCAGGGGGTTCTCGATCGCCGTCTGGAAGGCGCGGAGCCATTGCGCGGCGAGGGCGCCGTCGATGGCGCGGTGGTCGGCCGAGAGGGTGCAGCGCATGACCTTTCCGACCTGCACGACGCCATCGGCGACGACCGGCTGGTCGAGCGCGGCACCGACCGCGAGGATCGCCGACTGGGGTGGGTTGAGGATGGCGGAGAACTCCTTCGTGCCGTACATCCCCAGGTTGGAGACCGTGAAGCTGCCGCCCTCGAGCTCCTCCTGCCTCAGCCGCCCCTGACGTGCCCGCCCCGCGAGCTCGGCGGTCACGGCACTGACCTGGCTCAGCGACATGGTGTCCACCCCGCGCAGGACGGGCGTGAGCAGGCCCCCGTCGGTAGCCACGGCGACGGCGATGTCGACGCTCGTGAAGCGGCGGAGCGCCGTGTCGGTCCAGATCACGTTGGCCTCGGGCACCTCTCGGAACGCCGCGGCGGCGGCCTTGACGACCAGGTCGTTGACCGAGACCTTGACCGTGCCGACGGTGTTGATCCGGGCGCGCAGGTCAAGGAGCTCGTCCGCGCGGCAGTCCGCCGTGACGTAGAAGTGCGGCACGGACGACTTGCTCTCCGTCAGCCGTCGCGCGATCGCACGGCGCATGCCGGTGTGCAGGACCTCGGTGAAGGTCGGCGCCACACCGGTGGGAGCCGCCGCCGCGGAGGGCTGCGCTCCGGCGGCCGGCGTGGCGCCCGTGCTCGCAGGGTCGGTGGCACCAGGCTCATCCACCGGCGCGAGATAGGCCTCGATGTCCCGCCGGACGATGCGTCCCTGGGGCCCGCTGCCGGTGAGCCGGGCGAGGTCGATACCACGATCCTTGGCCATCTTGCGGGCGAGCGGGCTGGCGAACCGGCGCACGGGTGCCCTCCCGTCGTCGGCCGGTACCGGGGCGTGGGACGACGCCGTCCCGGGCGTTGCGGCGTTCCCGAGCAGCCCGGCGAGGTCCGGCTCGTCCTCGCCGATCGCGAGAAGGAGAGCGATGGGGGCGCCGACGTCGACGGTCTGTCCCGGCGCGGCGAGGTGGCGGGCGAGTACGCCGTCGAGCTCGGCGCCGTACTCCACGACGGCCTTCTCGGTCTCGATCTCGGCGAGGGTGTCACCCACGGCCACGTGGGTGCCCTCCTCGATGAGCCAGGCCGCGATGATGGCCTCCGTCGCGTTGGCGAGCACCTCGGGCATACGGATGATCGTTGCCATGGTCAGCCTCCGAATCCAGCGACGACGCGGGCGAGGCCATCGACGACCTCTTCGTGCTTGGCGATGGCCGCACGCTCGAGCACCTTGGAGATGCTGGGCGAGGCCTCGGAGCCGGTGACCCGCTGGACGGGCTGGTCCAGCCAGTCGAAGAATCGTCGCTGGATCTCGTCGGAGAGCCACCCGCCGTAGGAGGTGCCCAGCGCCCCCTGCTCGACGATGAGGACGTTGTTCGTCTTCCTGATGGACTCGCCGACGGTCTCCCAGTCCAGGCTCGCCCGATCAAGCCAGCGCAGGTCGATGACCTCGGCGTCGGTCCCGGTCTGCTCGACGGCGTCGAGGGTGTGGCCGACCATCGACAGGTAGGTCAGCACGGTCAGGTCCTCGCCGTGTCGGCGGACGGCCGCCTTGCCGAAGGGCAGGTGGTAGTCGAGGTCGTCCACCGGCGCGGATCCGGTCGAGGCGTAGAGGTCGACATGCTCGAGAACGAGGACGGGGTCGTTCAGGGTCAGCGCCGTGTTCATGAGGCCGACGTAGTCGAAGGGGGTGGACGGGGCGACGATGCGCCAGCCGGGGCTGGTGGCGAAGATGCCCGCCGGGTCCATGGAGTGCTGCGAGCCGTACCCGGTGCCGGCGGCGACCTTAGTGCGCAGCACGAGGGGGACGTCGCTGTGACCGCCGAACATGTGCCGGGCCTTGCCGATCTGGTTGAAGACCTGATCGGCGGCCACCCAGAGGAAGTCCGGGTACATGAACTCCACGACCGGGCGGTAGCGCCCGTCCAGGGCCATGCCGCCACCCAGGCCGGCGAAGGCGTTCTCGCTGATCGGCGTGCCCAGGACACGCTCGGGGTACGCCTTGCTCAGTCCCTTGGTCGCGCCGTTCGTCCCACCGTTGAGGCGGTGGACGTCCTCCCCCAGGATGACGATCGACCGGTCCTGGTCCATCCGCCTCGCCATGACGCCGGCGACGCAGTCGATGAACTTCCTCGGCTCGAGGGCGCCGGTGAAGGAGGCCTCCTCGGCCGTGCGGACACCGGCGAGCTCGCTGAGGTCGCCCCGCACTCCGACGTCGACGAAGCTCGGCTCGGGCCACAGGTCCGGGCGGATGCGACGAGTCCCGGGCTTGCCTGCGGGGTCCGCCTCGACCAGGGCGGCGGCCACACCGGCCATCGCCGCGGTGGCCTGCGCGCGGACCGCGGCCACGCCGTCGGCGTCGATGTGGCCCAGCCGGATCATCTCGTTCGCGACCCGGTCCAGCGGGTCGCGCTCGCGCCACGCGGCCTCCTCGGCCTTGTCGCGGTAGCCGAACGCGCTGCCGGGGTACGGGCCGTTCTGGTGGAAGAACCGGTAGACCTCGGCTTCGATGACGGTCGGCCCGTTCCCGGCGCGCATGTACGCCAGCGCCTGCTCCGTGGCCAGGTGCACTGCGAGGGGGTCCATGCCGTCGACCCGCCAGGCGGGGATGCCGAACCCGAGACCACGCGCGGAGAGCCGCGGCTCGCCGGTCGCCTCGCTGACGTGGGTGGAGACCGCGTACAGGTTGTTCTCGATGAAGAAGCAGACCGGCAGGTCCCAGGCGGAGGTGAGGTTCATGCTCTCCAGGACCGACCCGATGTTGACCGCACCGTCCCCGAAGTAGGTCACCGTGACGTCGTCGGTCTCGGCGTGCCGCTGCGCCCAGGCGTTGCCCGCCGCGAGCGGCACGCCCCCGCCGACGATGGCGTTGGTGCCCAGCGCCCCGGCCTCGTGCCACTGCAGGTGCATGGAGCCGCCGCGGCCGCGGCAGAACCCCTGTGCGAGCCCGAGGATCTCGGCCAGGGTGCGCTGCAGCACCGTGCGCACCTCGCCGCCGACCAGGTCGCTCAGGTCCAGCCCCTCGTGCGCCACGTGGTTGATCGCCTTCGCGAGGAACTGGTGGTGACCGCGGTGCGAGCCGTTCACGCCGTCGGTGGAGCGCAGGCCGACGACGGACCCGACGGCGCCGCCCTCCTGGCCGACGCTCGAGTGGGCGGGGCCGTGGACCAAGCCCTCGCCGGCCAGCTCGAGGACCGTCTCCTCGAACGCCCGGATTAGGTGCAGCTGGCCCAGCATGGTCGCGAGTAGCGCGGGGTCGGCCGCCGCCCAGTCCTCCGGCGTGGTCCTGAGCTCCACCCACGGCGAGGCGGGGGCCAACGGGGTCGTGTGGGGCATCGGTGTCGTTCTCCTTCGAACGAAGTGGATCCGCGGCGGTCAACGCCGGCACGGTCATCGCCGCCCAACCTACAACTACATTGGATACCATTGCGCTCGTTTGGGCCCCGAAGTTCCGGCAATACGGCATCCTTGGCGAAGTATTGGATCCATCGGGCGTTGGGAGCGGACATCATGACTGGAATACCTGGACTCGTCGGCACCGAGCACATCGGCTTCACCGTGCCGGACCTGGAGGAGGCCACCCGGTTCTTTGTCGACGTCGTCGGCTGCGAGTGGCTCTACTCCCTCGGCCCCTTCCAGGACGACGGCGACTGGATGACCGAGCATCTGGCCGTCCACCCCCGGACCGTGATGCGCGAGAACCGCTTCTTCCGGTGCCGGACCGGCCCGAACTTCGAGATCTTCGCCTACGAGCCGCCCGAGCCGCCCGCGCCGCAGCCGCGCAACAGCGACATCGGCGGACACCACCTCGCGTTCTACGTCGAGGACCTCGACGCCGCCGTCGACTACCTCCGGGCAAAGGATGTCCGCGTCCTGGGCGCGCCGACCGCAAGCACCCGGCACAACGAGGGGCAGCGCTGGGTGTACTTCCTCTCCCCCTGGGGCATGCAGCTCGAGCTCGTGAGCTACCCGAACGGCAAGGCGTACGAGCGCACCGCGACGACCCTGCTGTGGCACCCCGCGAACCCGGGCGAGTGAGCACCCACGAGGTCGGCGCCCAGGGTGCGCCAACGGGGCCGCCCGACCGGACGGCGTCCGAGCGCATCGTCGCGGGGCTCCGCGCGCAGATCCTCGGCGGGCACCTGCCGCCCGGCTCCCGGATCCGCCAGGAGGAGCTCGCGCACGAGTTCGGCGCCAGCCGCCTGCCCGTCCGCGAGGCGCTTCGACTCCTCGAGGCCGAGGGCCTCGTCCGCCTCGTGGCGCACACGGGAGCCTGGGTCGCGCGGCTGAGCCTCCAGGAGTGCACGGAGGCCTACCTCGTGCGGGAGCAGCTCGAACCCCTGCTGCTGAGCCAGTCCCTCCCGCACCTGACCGACGACGACGTCGAGCGCCTCGCCGATCTCGTCGGCCAGATGGAACGGGCCGACCTCGAGCGGTTCCTCGTCCTCGACCGTGAGTTCCACCTGCTCTCCTTCTCAGCAGCAACCACGCCCGTCCTGCACGAGCAGGTGTTGCGCCTGTGGAACACCACGCAGCACTACCGTCGTGCCTTCGCGGTGCTGGTGGACATCCAGCACAGCCGGACCACCCACTACGAGCACGCTCTCCTCGTCGACGCGGTGCGCCGCCACGACGTCGAGGACGCCCAGGTGCTCCAGCGGATGCACATCCGGCGCACGCGCCACGAGCTCGCGCGCCACCCCGAGGTCTTCGACACCGCCTGACCATCACCGGCTGCCGCGGTATCCCCGGCCGGCCCCGTCACCGCCTCCTCACCGGACCGGGCGTCCGCCGAGATGGAGCGACGAGAGCTCGGGGTCGTCGAGCAGCTCACGGGCGGGACCCTTGTGGGTTGGACTGGACCTCGGCGGGCGGTCCCGACGCGATGGGGCGGCCTCGGTCGAAGGCCACCACGTGGTCGGACAGGCTCATGACCAGCTCCATGTTGTGCTCGACGACGATGAAGGTCCGGCCCTCGCTGTTGAGCTCTCGGATCAGCGTGGAGATCCGGCCGATCAGGGACGGGTTCACGCCGCCGGCCGGCTCGTCGAGCATGATGATGTCCGGCTCGCCCATGAGCACGCCGGCCAGCTCGAGCAGCTTCTGCTGGCCGTAGGAGAGGTTGCGCGCCTCGCTGTGCTCGAGGTGGTCGATGCCGACCCGCCGCAGCCATCCACGGGCGCGGTCGGTCGCGGCCTCGTTGCGGGCCTTGCCCCACGGCCCGGTCACGGACGCGTGCCGGACCGCGACGAGCATGTTCTCCAGGACGGTCATCCTGGGGAAGACGCGGCAGACCTGGAAGCTGCGGCCGAGGTTGAGGCGCGCGATCCGGTCCGGGGTGGAGCGGGTGACGTCCTTGCACGCGAGCGTGACCGTGCCGGGGGCCGCCCTGATCATGCCCGTCACGCAGTTGAAGAAGGTCGTCTTGCCCGAGCCGTTGGGCCCGATGATCGCGTTGATCTTCCCCGGCAGGAAGTCCACGCTGGCGTCGTCGACGGCGTGGACGCCGCCGAAGGCCTTCGAGAGCGACTGGACCTGGAGGGTGACCGCGCCGTTGGTCATGACCTGCTCCCGTTCTCGGTCAGGCTGAGCGGCTCCTTGATGTCGTTGCGGCCGGCCGTGCCGGGCCCTTCCGAGGCGACGGCGTCGGCCAGCTCCCGGGCCGTGACCTCGCGGATGGAGGAGGCCTGCGGACCGAACCGGGCGAGCAGCTGCTTGCCGGCCGGGATGACGCCCTCGGGCATGAACAGCACGACCAGCGCGAGCAGGAGACCGGTGGCGACGAGGTGGAACTGGCTGTCACCGAACTGCAGCTTGAAGAACTCGATCGCGGAGCCGACGACGATGGCACCCAGCAGCGGACCGAACAGCGAGCGCACACCACCGAGCAGCGCCATGAGGACCATGTGGGCGCCCATGAGGATCGAGAACTGGAAGACCGGGTCGAGGTCGCCGAACCACAGGGCGTACAACCCGCCGCCCAGGGCGGTGAAGAAGGCGGACCACACGAACGCCACGAGCTTGGTGAAGAACGTCGGCACCCCGAGCGACTGAGCCTTGTCCTCGTCCTCCCGGATGACCTTCAGGCCCATCCCGAACCTGGACCGGTCGATCATCCACCACACGAGCAGCGCCAGCACGAGCGCGGCGGCATAGAGGTAGAAGAAGACCTGTCGGCGCGGTCATGGGCGTGCTCGCCTACCTGCTGCTCGTCCTCGACCAGGCACTCGCCGGGGCGCTCGGCGGCACTCTCTTCCTGGCCGGTGCGTGGGCGTTCCTGCACTCCTCGCTGCAGAAGTGGGCGATCGACGTGACACCCGAGTCCCGTGCCACCGTCGTGAGCCTCTTCGCGTCCGCGCTCTTCCTCGGCAGTGCCGCGGGGACGGCGTTCGGCGTCGAGTACGTGGCCTCCGGGAGCACGGCGCCGCACTTCGGCGTGGGCCTCGCCGTCATGGTGACCCTCGCCGTGGCGGTGCTGGTCGCCCGTCACCGGTACGGCGACTGACGCGTCAGCGGCGGGCCGCCGTCGACCCGCGCACGACCAGCTCGACCGGGAGGCTCACGGTGGTCGCGTCGGACACGTCGTCCACCAGCCGGCGTAGCAGGATCCGCGCCGCCTCCGCCCCGATCCGGGCGTGCGGCACGCGCACGGTCGTCAGGGGTGGGGACAGCTTGTCGACGTAGGGCATGTCGTTGTACCCCACGACGCTCACGTCCCCCGGCACGTTGAGCCCGCGTTCGCGCAGGAACTCGTAGAGCCCGACGGCGAGCTGGTCGTTGCCCGCGAGGACCGCCGTCGGCCGTGGCACGGCGGTGTCGAACAGCTCCCGGGCCGCCCGGGCCCCCTCCTCCTCGGAGTAGACGCGGCAGCTCACGATCAGGGCGGGGTCCAGATCGCCGCCCAGCTCGTGCATGCACTGCCGGAAGGCGCGCGCACGCTGGATGCCCGTCGAGAGCTCCGCGGGTCCCGCGAGGTGCCCGATGCGCCGGTGGCCGAGGTCCACGAGGTGCCGTACGGCCTGCTCCACGCCGTCCGTGTCGTCACCGACCACCGCGGGCAGGCGGGCGCTGTCGTCGCGGCGGTTCACGAGGACCACAGGCAGGTGCCGGTCGGCGGCCTCGCGGACCGCCTCGTCCTCCCGTCGGGCCGAGGCGATGATGAGGCCGTCGACCTGGCGGGCGAGCAGGGCGTCGAAGATCTCCCGTTCGCGCGCCGCGTCGTTGTCCGTCTCGGCGATGATGCTGAGATACCCGCCGGGGGTCAGCACCGAGTCGGCACCCCTGACAATCGGCGGGAACAGGGCGTTGGCCAGGTCCGGGACGATGATCCCGACCATCATCGTGCGGTTCGTCTTCAGGCTCCGGGCCATCGGGTTGGGGGTGTAGGCGAGGGCCTTCGCCGCTTGCAGGACCCTGCGGACCGTGCCCTCGCTGACGAGCGACCGGGTCTCGGGGTTGAGCGCGCGGGACGCCGTGCCCGGGTGGACGCCGGCCCGCTCCGCGACGTCCTTCAGGGTGGCGTTGCGGCTCATAGTGGTCACGCCCTCTCGGCTGCCCCCTCGGGACGTCTCGGCCCGCGCGCCGGCTCGTCTCACGCTATCGACCTCCAAGAATACTGCCGGGACTGACGCGGCCGACGCACCCACGCTCCCGGCCGGGTCCGGACTGCTTGACGCCACCGAAAGGCGTGGCCGGGTCGGCGACCACGCCGAAGGAGAGCCCGAGGCTGGTGGTTCGGGCCCGACGCAGCGGGCCCGAACCACGGCCGTCACGAACTAGGACAGGGAGGGCGCCAGTCGCCCGCCGGCACGGCGGCGGACCGCGTTGGAGGACTCCTCGGCCTCCTTGATGACGCGCTCGACGTCGAAGGCGACGAGCTTCCCACCCTGCTTGAGGATGCGTCCGTCGCTGATGACCGTGTCCACGTTCGCCGGGGTGACCGACCGCACCACTGTCGCCTCCACATTCACGACCGGTGCGACGTTGACGTCGTTCTTCCGGATGAGGATGAGATCGGCTCGCTTGCCGGGGGTCAGTGAGCCGGTGACATCGGCGAGTCCGAGCGCCTGCGCCCCGTTGATCGTCGCCATCTTGATGCAGTCGCTGAACGACACCGCGGGGAGGTCGGCCGTATCCGTTCCCACCCAGGGGATGCCCATGTTCCAGGCGATGTGCATGGCCTCGAACAGGTTGATGGGTGCGATCGACGTGGCGTCGATGGACAACGACACCGAGACGCCCGCGGCCAGCATCTTGAGCAGCGCGGCCCGCGGGTCACCGGCGTCGCCGAGCCGCATCTCCGAGTGGACCGAGAAGCTCAGTGGGGTGTTGGTGCGCACCATGGCATCGCGGTCCTCCTGGGTCGCCGCCAGGTAGTGGCAGAGCAGGAAGTCCGGACCGAGAAGCCCCTTGGCCTCCAGCTCGGTGGCACGGACCTTCGTCGACCCACTCTGCATCGTGTGGATCGAGATGGGCAGCCCGCGCTCGCGAGCGTCGCGGGACTCCACGTCGAACACTGCTTGTTCGGCGATGTCCGGACCTCGCAGGTTGACGCCGAGGTGGACGAGGTGTGCGAGGTCCGAGCCGTTCCCGAACCACTCGTCCGACACACGATCGATGTCGCTGAAGTCGAGTGGTTCGTCCTCGGGAAGCAGGTCCCGGTGGCCGTAGGAGTAGCGGGCCCGGATCAGGCCGTCGCGGTGGGCCGCCAGCTCGGCGTCCGCGTGCTCCGGGCTGCGGGTGTTGTGCGACCAGTTGTGCACCGTGGTGATTCCGGCGTTGACCGCATCGACCAGTCCCAGCTTCACGCTCCGGTAGAAGTCCTCGGGCTGGTAGTGCGCCGAGGTCTCCCACTTCGTGGGGAAGTACTCGTACCCCTCGTCGACGAAGTTGCGCCCGAGGGCGCTCCACATGTGGAAGTGGGTCTCCACCAGGCCAGGCATCACGATCATGTCGGACGCGTCGATCACCTCTGCGTCGGGCGCCTGGACATCGGTACCGACCTCGACGATGACGCCGTCGCGCACCAGGACGTCTCCGCGGGGAAGCACCCCGATCGCAGGGTCGACCGAGAGCACCGTGCCACCGCGGATGAGGTAGGCGCCCCGGGGAGCCTTGGACGTGTCGGGCATGGGCTTCTCCTTTGTTGTTATTGACCTCTGAGGACGTTTCGCGACTGGTGTCGCGGCGCGCCTCGGGAATTGCGAGATGGATGTCCCGCGCCCTGAACCGCTCTGCCGGTTCTTAGGATTCAGCGCGGTTCCCCACGTGGTGGCGTGAACGGCTCCGTCATGCGATGACGGCAGTGCACTCGATCTCGACGAGCAGCTCGGGCAGCGCGAGCCCGGTCACGCCGACGATCGTCTGCGGCGGATTCTCGGCGTCTCCGGTGACCTCCTTGATCGCCGACCCCAACGCCTCCAGCTCATGCGGCTCGGTGGTGTAGATGGTGCGCCGGACGATGTCATCCCAGCCCACGCCGGCCACGCCCATCGCGGTCTCGAGGTTACGCATCGCCGCGACGGTCTGAGCGTGGAGATCCCCGGGTCCGACGATCTCCATGTCGTTGTCCAGCGCGACCTGGCCCGCGAAACAGATGAGGGTGCTGCCCTCGGCGATCGCGTAGTGGCTGTATGAGGGCGCAAGGTGCATCTGGGGGGGACTTACCAGGGTGCGGGGCATGACGTACCGCCTTTCGTCTTGACACCGGCGTCGAACGGACGCCGTCCAGTTGTCGACCGTACCGCAGAAACGGCGGTCGAACAGGTTGAATATACTGAATTCAGTTCGCCGGGTGGTCGCAGGAGGCCACGTGACCGGCGCGGCTCAGGTGACCTCCGAGGTGGGGCTCCGTCACGAATGCGCTCGGTCGGCGCCCCGACTTGTGCGATCAACGCGAGCTCAGGTCGATGATCCGGTTGATCAGCTCGCTGTCCGGGTCCATGAACGCGAAGAGCTCGTCGAAGTGGTTGCGATCGGGCTGCAGGTAGTAGTCACCGTCGAGCCCCGCACCGCGCCAGGCTTCGAGGAAGTCCTTGGACTGCCGGTCGAACTCATCGGTCTGTCGTCCGCCGTGGGTGACCAGGAGCGGCGGCGCGGCCGTCGGTAGGTTGAGCATCGGGCTAAGTCTCATGACCTGGTCCTCGGTCAGCTGCAGAGACGGCTGCAGGAACGAGTGACGCAGGGGGCGGATGTCGAAGACACCGCTGATGGCACAGCCGCCCCGGACCGTGTTCTCCGGGAGGCCGTACTGGCCCGCCCAGTCGGTATCGAGGAGGACCGCCGTCGCATGGCCCCCGGCGGAGTGTCCCGACACGATGAGGCGCTCGGGGTCGGCGCCGAGCTCCGCCGCGTGCTGGTAGGTCCAGGCGACCGCGGCACGCTGCTGTCGGACTATCTCATCAAGACTGACGGTCGGGCAGAGCGCGTATGACGGGATGACCATGGTCGCGCCCCGGCCTACGAGTCCGCGGGCCATGAAGCTGAAGTTCTTCCGGGTGTTGAGGCGCCAGTACCCGCCATGGATGAACACCACCACGGGGCCGCCGGGCTCACCGGGGAAGACGTCCAGCCGCTCCGCGAGGGTCGGACCGTACGGGACGTCCAGCACAGCGTCGAGCTCGTCGCGCGCCTGGGCACTGTCCTTCACGAACCGTGCGCCCAGCTCCGCGAGCTGCTCCGGCGGCACCGTCGCCTCGATGTCGTACTCCTGGTCGAGCTGTTCCTGCGAGGTGAACCGCTTGCCGACCGGTGTCTGGTACAGGGTGTGCATGTGTGTTTCTCCTGATCAGCGGGCGTCAGAGTGGACGAGGGCTCCGGCGTCGTAGACCGTCTGGCCGGCGACGACGGTGCGCAGCACCTCGGCCGCGGGAAGGTCGTCGAGGGGGCAGGTCAGCGGGTTGCGGTCCACGATGGCGAGGTCGGCGTGGTAGCCCGGCAGCAGCGCACCGATCCCTTCCCACTGCATCAGCCGGCCTCCGTTTCGTGTCCACGTGGCGAGCGACTCCTGCCGTGTGAGCACCTGCCCCGCGAGGAGGTTC
This sequence comes from Georgenia sp. SYP-B2076, assembly GCF_003991205.1. Classification (GTDB taxonomy): domain Bacteria; phylum Actinomycetota; class Actinomycetes; order Actinomycetales; family Actinomycetaceae; genus Georgenia. The sequence goes on from NZ_RXOZ01000031.1 coordinate 33,906, forward strand.
CGGTGGCCGCTGCCGGCTGACTCGTGGGTCTCGGCCAGCCACATCTGCTCGAACGGGCTGCTCGGGCCCCAGTCGATGCAGGCGGAGACGTTCAGGCCGAGATCGACGAACCGCTTCATGGGCGAGAGGTCCGCGAGGACCTCCTCGCCGAGGAGGTCGACGAAGGTGTCGCCCATCCCCCAGCCGAATCCGGCGCCCACGGTGATCTGAAACTTCAGCTCCGCATAGCGCTTCGCCTGGGCCGCGCTGGTGATGAGGCAGTGCTGGGCGACCCAGTCGCGGCTCTTGATGTCGTACTTCTCGACGTAGGGCTCGATGGAGTGGAAGAAGTCCTCGTGGTCGAGGTAGGAGTACATGTTCATGTTGAGGCGGAGGTCGTTCTCGCAGCAGTACTTGACGACCATCTCCTCCACCCACTTGGGAATCGCGGCCGCGTCGCCGCCCATCCCGCCGAGAGGGTGCCGGTAGGGCGTACGGTGCCGGAACGCCCCGGTCGCGATCACACCGCCGCGACCGAGGGTGACGCCGTTGACCCGCATCATGTCGTCGTCGACCTGGGTCAGCGCCGTAGCGAGCTCGAGGCGTGCCCTGATGTAGTCGGGGGTGGGCTCGAGCGTGGGCTCGAAGGACCAGTTGGCGACGTCGAGCACGGCCAGGACCCGCAGGGTCAGCTCGTCGGCGTCACGCACGTTCTGCCAGCCCTGGATGTGCTCGGGGTGCATGGCGTGACACACGTAGGCGCTGGTGATGCCCGCCTGGTTGGCGGTCGCCATCGCCGCTCGCGCGCCCATGTCCCAGATCCCCTCGGGCGGCGGCGGCATCTTCGCGAGGATGGAGAGCCAGAAGGGGTCGCTGGTGTAGTAGTAGTAGACGGGGCCGAGGAGCCGTCCGTTCGGGACTTCCCCGTCCTTCTCGATGGTGACGGTGCCGACCACGTCAGGAGTGCCGCGGTCGATCCCCACCTCGCGCAGGCCCAGGCTGTTGAACGCTGTGACGCTCGGCGTGGTCGGGGTCCACCCCTGGATGATCACCGGATGGTCGGTGGTCGCCCGGTCCAGGACGTGCCGGTCGGGCAGCACCTGCTCTGTCAGGTCGCGGTAGGACCTGCGGACGAAGTAGTGCGCTTCACCGACCGGCGTCGCCCGGATCCACTGGCCGGGCGGAGTGACCGCGGCGACCGCCCGGATGCGCTCAACGATGTCGTCGTGGTCGCGCGCGTCGGAAAGGTCCACGGTGCCGAGCTGAAGGGCCGCGAAGTGCTGGTGATGCGAGTGGCCGTCGACGAGCCCGGGCATGGCCGTCGCGCCGTCGAGATCGAGTCGCTCGGCCCCGGCGCCTGCCAGGCTCGCCATCTCGTCCTGGGCGCCCACGGCGAGCACCCGGCCGTTCTCGATGACCAGCGCCTCGTGCGAGGACATCGCCTCGTCGCAGCTCAGGATCGGTCCACCACTGACAAGTGTTCGCATGCGGCTACTCCTTTGAAGTCACACAGCGTCGGATCGGGATGAGGTGCTGCTCGGGCGAATGGGCTACGGGCGACCGCTCCCCTGCGCTGCGGCCGCGGTCACCGGGCCGCCCGAGGCGTCGGCGCCCGGCGCGATGGAGTACCCCAGGCGGAACACGTTTGACGGGTCGTACCTGCGCTTGAGCTCCTGGAGCCGCGCGTAGTCCGCCGGCGCCCACGCCTTCGCGACCTGGTCGGGAGCGGTCGCGTTGCCCTGGAAGTTGAGCAGCGCACCGCCGGTGGAGTACGGGGCCACGATCTCGAGCGACCGGCGTGCGGCCTGCTCCTCCGCAGGATCGGCGATGACCAGCGCGTGGAAGCGCGCGTCACGGCCGCCGACGGCGTTGGGTCCTCGCTGGGCCTGGCTCAGGGCGCCACCCATCTGACGCACCTCGAACAGCTGCACCGGCATGTCGGCGTCGGGACCGACGCCAGCCACGAGTGCGCCCACCGCCTCCGGCGGCAGCTCCCGCAGGAGCAGCCCACCCTCCCAGTACGGCGCCGGCTCCGTCGGGTCCTGGTGGATGCTCGCCACCTCGCTGTAGGGCATGACGCCGACACCGTCGATGATGCTGTCCGCGACGGCCCGCATGGGAGCCACAAGGCGCTCCCCCTCGGCCGGGTCCCCCACGTAGGCCACCCGCAGGTGGACGACGAACTTCCCGCGGAGCACGTCGGGCAGCTCGGGCGCAGGCGGCAGCCTGAGGAACGCGATCGAGGTCGTCATCTCGTTCGGGAGCGCCTCGACCCAGTCCCGGTAGGCGCGCAGGACGGCCTCCGTGGCCGTGGCAGGGAAGAAGATGCCGCCCGCGTAGAGGCTCGGCACGTCGAAGAGATCGAACTCGATGGACGTGACGATCCCGAAGTTGCCCTTGCCACCGCGGACCGCCCAGAAGAGATCGGGGTCGTGCTCCTCGTCGACCGCGCGCTCGACGCCGTCGGCCGTCACGAGCGTGAGGCTGCGGACGTGGTCGGCTGCGAACCCGAACTTCCGGCCCATCGGGCCGAGACCGCCGCCGAGGATGAACCCGACGACGCCCACGACCGGCGAGGAGCCGTTAATCGGCGCGAGCCCGTGGGGGGCGGCCAGCTCGATGACCTGCCCCCACCTCACGCCCGGCTGCACCCTCGCGGTCTTGGCCTCCACGTCCAGGGCGATGTCAGTCATCCGCTTCGTCGTGACGAGCATTGCGCCCCGCGTCGGGACGAACGCCCCGTGCCCGGTCGACTGCACGGCGACCGGCAGCCCGTGCTGGTTCGCGTAACGCACCGCGGCCACCACGTCCGCCCCGCTGGTGGCACCGACCACCACCGCCGGCGCATGGGCCGCGGCCCGGTTGAAGGTCTGGACCTCCTCGGCGAGGCCGTCGTCCCCCGCGAACAGCACCGGGCCCTCAACCGCGTTCCTCAAATCGTCCACGCTCGTGCGTCCGTCGGAGCCGTCGTCGACCACTTTTCCGTCTCCTGCCTGTAAGAACCCTGTCTCTGCACTCTTATCTCCGCCGCGGCGATCAGCGCCGCGCACCGCGGGGTGTGCCGCCTCACCGGCCGACGACATATCCCTGCCGCTCCCGAGCGCACGCCGCCCCGCGAAGCCATCCCGCGGACGGCCCCTGCCCGACCGCGCTCAGCCAGCCCTGTGACCACGGCTCGTCGACGACGACGTCATGCCCGTGCTTCCGCAGGAACGCCACGGCCTCCGCGTCCGCATGTCCCTCGATGTACACCCGGCCGGGCTCGCGCTTGCGCGGGTAGAAGGAACTCGGGGCGTGGGTCGTGTAGAAGGTCGGTGCGTCGATGGCCAGCTGGAGGTCGTCCTCGTAGTGCAGCGCGGTGAGCAGCAGCACGAGCGACCACTGATCCTGCGAGTCGCCCCCCGCTGTCCCGAAGGCGAGCCACGGCTTGCCTTCACGCGTCGCCAGGGTGGGCGTCAGCGTCGTACGCGGCCGCTTGCCGGGCGCGAGGGAGTTCGGCAGACCCTCCGTGAGCCAGAACATCTGCGCCCGGGTGCCGAGGCAGAATCCCAGGCCGGGGATCGCTGGCGAACTCTGCAGCCAGCCCCCGCTCGTGGTCACGGCGACGACGTTGCCCCAGCGATCCGCGACGTCGAGATGGACCGTGTCCCCGTGTGGAGGTAGCGCGAGGGCGGGCTCGCGCTGGCCGCTCTCCCCCATGGTGGGCTCCCCGGTCCCGAACGCCCCCGGCGTGACGCGGAGGTCCGGCGCCAGCTGGGGGCGGCGCCCCCCGGGCGCTCCGGGGCGCAGCTCGAGGGATGCCTCATCGCCGATCAGGCGTGCGCGTTCGGCCACGTACCGCGGATCCAGGAGGCCCTCGATCGGGACCTCGACGAACGCGGGGTCGCCGTACCACGCCTCGCGGTCCGCCAGCGCCAGCTTCGCCGACTCGACGACGAGGTGGGCGAAGCGTCCCGAGCCGCGTCCCACCTCGGCGACGTCGGTGTGGGCGAGCTGCGCGAGCTGCTGGAGGAAGACGAGGCCCTGGGTCCACGTCGACGCCTTGTGGACCGTCACGCCCGCGTAGTCGAGGCTGATGGGCGCCTCGAATCCGGGCGCGAACTGGGCGAGGTCGTCCGCGGTGAGCAGCCCGCCGTGGGGACGTCCCGAGCTGTCCATGACCTCGGCCGTTCGCCCGAACGCGTCGATGGCCTCGGCGACGAAGCCACGGTAGAAGGCATCGTGGGTCTGCCGGATGCGGGCCTCCCGGGTGCGTCCTCCCTCACCGGCCTGCACCAGGCGCGAGTACGTCTCCGCGAGCTGCGGGTTGCGGAGGATCGAACCGGTAGGGGGGACGCCGTCGTTCGTCAGCCACAGGCTGGCGGACGTGGGCCAGTGCTCGCGGAACATGTCCGCCACCCTGGCGATACTCCGGTGCAGCTTGACGCTGACCGGGAACCCGTCCCGCGCGAACGCGATGGCCGGCTCGAGAACGTCCCCGATCTCCATTCGCCCGTAGCGCTCGACGAGCTCGGTCCACGCACCGAACGCACCCGGGACACACGCCGCCAGCAGCCCCGTCCCCGGTACCGCGTCCAGCCCCAGGGAGCTGAAGCGCTCGATCGAGGCCCCTGCGGGGGCCGGGCCCTGACCGCACAGCACCTCGGCGCGTTGGTGGTCGCCGGACCAGAGCAGCCCCGTCAGCTCACCGCCCATCCCGTTCAGGTGAGGCTCGACCACCTGGAGCGCGAACGCCGTCGCAGCGGCGGCGTCGAAAGCGTTTCCGCCGCGCTCGAGAATCGACATGCCTGCACCGGACGCCAGCCAGTGGGTTGAGGCGACCATGCCGAACGTGCCTGAGAGTTCAGGACGTGGTGGGGTCATCTCGCTTCCGTTCCGTCACGTGTGGATGCCGGACGCTGCTTCATCCTGATTCGGCTCCTGTCTTGAGCACCAATGTCTCGCCCCGGGCCGCGACACAGGCGTCATCGCCTCGCCGTCGGGCCTGGCATGTCAATCGTGCCCCGTTCCGAGACGCTACCGGAGCAGTTCCATGGATTCAACGGGTTCAACGGACTGAGTCGTGGCTTGGGTGCCGCAGCGGAAAGCGCAGCCGACCGAGGCGCCCCAGGCGGCTCCCTCCTCGCCCCTGCGGTCGAGAGGAGGGATGGGCACCGCCTGGAGCGCCTCTGCCTACCTTGCGCCTCAGGTGCCGGTCGGCATGACGAAGCTGGCGCCCGCGCGGATGCCCGAGGGCCAGCGGGAGGTGACCGTCTTGGTCTTGGTGTAGAACCGGAAGCCGTCGGCGCCGTGCTGGTTGAGGTCACCGAAGCCGGAGGCCTTCCAGCCACCAAAGGTGTAGTAGGCGATCGGAACGGGTATGGGCACGTTGATGCCAACCATGCCGACATCCACCCGGGCGGCGAAGTCACGTGCGGAGTCGCCGTCGCGGGTGAAGATCGAGACGCCGTTACCGAAGGGGCTCTCGTCCAGGACCCGGAGTGCTTCGTCGTAGTCCCCGACCCGCACGACGCTCAGGACGGGGCCGAAGATCTCCTCCTTGTAGATCCGCATGTGCGGCTTGACGTTGTCGAACAGGGTGGCACCGACGAAGTAGCCGCCCTCGTAGCCGGTGACACTGACTCCACGGCCGTCGACAAGCAGGTCCGCACCTTCTTCGACGCCGACGCCGATGAGCGTCTCCACACGCTCCTTCGCCTCCCTGCTCACGAGGGGACCGAAGTCGGCCTCCTCGTCGAAGCTGTGACCGAGCCGCAGGTTCGCAATCCGCTCGTTGAGCTTGCCCACGAGCGCATCGGCGGTCGCCGCACCCACGGGGACGGCCACCGAGATCGCCATGCAGCGTTCGCCGGCGGAGCCGAACGCGGCACCGATGAGGGCGTCGGCGGCCATGTCGAGATCGGCGTCGGGCATGATGATGAGGTGGTTCTTGGCGCCGCCGAAACACTGCGCGCGCTTGCCGTGGGCCGCCGCGCCCGCGTAGATGCTCTGCGCGATCGGGGTGGAGCCTACGAAGCCGATCGCCTTGACCCGCGGGTCCTCGATGAGCACGTCGACGACCTCTTTGCCGCCGTTGACGACGTTGAAGACCCCCGGGGGCAGCCCCGCCTCGAGGAAGAGCTCGGCCAGCCGCAGCGGGACCGAGGGGTCGCGCTCGCTCGGCTTGAGGATGAAGGAGTTCCCGGCAGCCAGAGCCACGCCGGCCTTCCACAGGGGAATCATCGCCGGGAAGTTGAACGGCGTGATGCCGGCCACGACGCCGAGCGGCTGGCGCATCGAGTAGGTGTCTACGCCCCGGCCCACCTGGGTGCTGTACTCCCCCTTGAGCAGGTGCGGGGCGCCGATTGCGACCTCCACCACGTCAAGGCCGCGCATGACGTCGCCCCGCGCGTCGGCGAGCGTCTTGCCGTGCTCAGCGGAGAGGGTCTGGGCGAGATTGTCCATGTCCTTGTGGACGAGGTCGACAAAGCGCATGAGCACCCGAGCGCGGACCTGCGCGTTCGTCTCCGCCCAGGCGCCCCACGCTTCCTCGGCAACGGTGATCGCGTGACGGGTCTCGTCGGCGGACGCGAGCGGTACGCGGCCCTGCACCCGTCCGGCACTGGGGTCGTAGACGTCCTGGAAGTTGCCGGACCCCCCGGCCACATGCTCGCCACCAATGAAGTGCGTCAGCTCATAAACCATCCGTGCTCCTCCAGCTGCGTCATTGCAGGCGGCGGCGGGTCCGCCACACGTTGCAGTCCATGCCTCGTGGTTCGGACCGTACCGCACCACACCCTGCGCTTCAACCTATTCAATCGTGTCATTAACGTCCTCGTCGGCACCCCAACTGCCGGCGGGCTAGACCAGGAGCGAGGGGAGCATCCCAATCCATGGCGCGCAACGGACTCACCTCCCGATGAGACCTTCAATGTCGGGCGGGTTCTTGATCATCTTGTCGCTGTACATCAGTTCACCGAGGGCCGTCAGGCGTTCCAGCGGCATCTCGGGGTTGAACTGCTCCAGCACGATTCTCTTCAGAATGCCCGGATCGATGTCGACCACCTCCGCGGCACCCTCGCGCACCGCCTCCGGACTCTCATTCGCGAACGCTGCAGATTCCCTGATCGCAGCTGCCATCGCCTCGACCAGATCCGGATCGGACTCCGCCAACTCGGTCGACGTGAAGAACAGCTGTGACGGGTGACCCGGCACCGACTCATCGGACGGATACGTGACGACATGCGCTCCGGCGTCCTCCAGGAGCGTGCCAAAGGGTTCGGGCACCCACGCGGCGTCGATGTTCCGTTGCTCGAGGGCGGCCTGCATCTCCGGGAAGGGCAGCTCCACGAACTCCACGGCGTCTGGATCGCCCCCGTTCGAACGGACCGCTTCGCGTATCGTCAGATCACCCATCCCGTTCAAGGTGTTGACGGCGACCCGTTTGCCTTGCAGGTCTGCGGCAGTCGTGATGCCGGGATCCAGCGCCCTGACCACGTTGACGTTCGATCCTTCTTCCAGGGCGGAGGTCCAACCAGCGATGGCCCGGACTTCTAGTCCCTGGTCCCGCGCCTGAAGCAGCGAAACCGGAGTGGCTGTCGCGAACTGGATGTGTCCGGCGACCACGCTCGGCAGCAGAGCGGCACCGCCGGTGCCGGTCTCAAACTTCAGCTCAATCCCATGCTTCTCAAAGAAGCCCTGCTCCATGCCGGCGCGGATTGCGCCCGCGGTGGCGATCGGCGCCATGCCCACGGTGACTGTCCGGACTTCGCCGTCCTCCCCGCCCGCCTCCTCGCCGCTTGCATTCCCATCTCCGCAAGCGCCGAGAACGAGAGCGGCGGCCAGGGCGAGCACGCCCAGGCGCATGTTCGTATGGCTCATGTCTTGACCTCTCAGTTTCCGAGTAGACGGTCATGTTGCGAGGGCGTCAAAGATTCGGTGCTGAGCGCCCGGCTCGCGATCCATGCCTCGTTGCGATGGAATCCATGCCGGCTCGCCCAGACGCTACCGCGCCGCCCTGCGCAGTTCAATAGGTTCAACGTTCTCAACTCGCCGCGTCAGCATCAGGTTGGCGCCCAGGTTGCGACTGTCGACCACGGCGGGCCCGCACACCCAGGACGCCGAGCCGCTGCTGCTGCTGCTGATCACGCTCGTGCGCGACCCCGGGTGGCGACCTAGGGCCGTTGCCGGAGCGGCGGGTCAGAACCAGCGGTGGCCGGGGGCCAGACCGAGCCGGCGCACCACCGAGCTGTCGGCACTCACCGGCCGGCCGGCCACGAACGTCGCGACCGAGCGCGTGGCGTGGAGTTCTCGAGCGTCACAGTCGAGCGGGTTGCGGTCGAGGAGTGCCATGTCCGCCTGGTAGCCGCGCCGGAGGACCCCGCGAGTATCGGTATCGCCGGTCAGGCGCGCACCGTTGGTCGTGATCAGGCCGAGCGCCTCGTGACGGGTGAGCGCCTGCTCCGGCGCGACAACGTTGCCGAGGTCGTCCTCCCGGGTCACGACGTGTTCCACGCTCTCCCACAGCGAGATCGGCCGATTGTCCGACCCCAGGACCACAGGCACGCCGGCGGCCATGAGCGACCGGACGGGGACGATGTCCTTCTCGCGGGTCGTGCCGACGAGTGCGCGTGTGTACACACCGCGATGGAGGTGGTGCCCGGTGACCGTCGTCATGAACAGGCCCAGTTCGGCCGCGTTGTCGATCTGCTGCGCACTCAGCGTCGCCTGATGACCGAGGGTCCACCGCAGCCCGTCGATCGGGCTCGCTCGGTGGACCCGCGCCATGACGTCCAGCAGGTTGGCCGCGATGCCCGAGACCCGTATTCCAGCGCGAGCACAGGCAAGCAGGGTCGCTTCGAGTCGCGCAGCCGGCACGACCGCTCCGGCGGAGAATCCCGCCCATCCGGTTCGCGGGTGGTCCGATGCCACCAGCTCGTAGCGGAGCGGGTCGTCGGTCGCTTCGACGAAGATCCCGTCGACCCTGGCGAAGGGACCGGCGTGACGGTCGAGCCGGTCACGCCATCCTTCGAGCGTCGTGGAGAGGTCCGCGATCTCTGGCCAGAACGGGCTCAGCTGCAGATGCGCACGCAGCGGCGCAGGGGTGCCGTAGGCGTCCGCGTAGGCGTCCAGCACCTCACCCGCGATGCCGTGCCCCTCGAAGAAGGCCGTCGTGCCGTAGGACGCGTACCTCCCGAACGCGCGTCCGATCGCCGCCGTGCGCTGCTGGCGGCTGAACCCAGGGGCCGCTCGGAGCAACGTGTGCTCCACCATGGCCTGCTGACCCGTTTCGACGAACATGCCGGTGGGCTCGCCCCGCTCGTCCCTGACGATCGTCAGATCCTCGTGCGGAGAGACGGTGCTGGCAGTAATCCCTCCGGCGGCCAGCGCCAAGGAGTTCGCGAAGGAGATCTTCTTGGCGGCCATGTTCCAGAACCCCCAGATGGGGCGGATGAACACAGGGTTGTCGCGGCTCACGGAGTCCAGGTCGTACCGGTCGGGCAGCCACCCCCCGCTCAATGGTCGATCAGCGTCCGGGTAGCGGGGTGGCGTGCCGAGAGGCCTCGTGACGACCCAGTCTCCGGGGTGGCGCTGCGCCACCGCCTCGGCGATGACGTCGAGCACGTCTCGGCGACTCCTCGCCCCGGCGAAGCCGGGTAGATCGTCCCCCAGCGTCTCCCGGTCGAGGTGCGCGTGCCCATCGGTGAGTCCGGGCAGGAGTGCGCGGCCGCCAGCCTCGATGGAGGGCACGTCCGAGAGGTCGGACGGCATGGCCGAGGAGCTGGCGAACACGCCGTCGATGATCCCGTCGCGAACCAGCACGGCCGCGCCTGGGACCTGCTCCGGAAGCTCATCGTCCATCGAGATGAGCGCCGCGTTCTTCACCACGAACGTGCGGGGGAAGTCGTCCACGCGGTCAGCCGACAACATGACTCCTCCCTGCCTTCGCGATGAAGGTCTTGGCGTCGTTCGCCGACGCTACCAGCCTCAAACCTATTTATTAGACGCATATTGTCCGGAGGGGCGTCGCGTTGCGGCGTCTCGGAGGGTCCGGGCAGCACCATCGCCGCGACCCCCCCCCCGCCGGTCTCGACGTGACTGCCGATGGACCAGGCGCGTTGAGGCCTAACAGACTATGATCAATCTATGTCATTGGAGCTTGTGGTATCCCGTTCCCTCGCCGCTGAGGTGGCAGATCGCATCGCCCGCCGCATCGAGGGCCTCGAACCACACACGCGGTTGGGCACCAAGGGCGAACTCCGGAAACAGTACGGGGTAGCGGCAGCAACCCTGAACGAAGCGCTCCAGGTGCTCCAGGCCGATGGCCTCGTGACCATGAAGACGGGCCCCAACGGCGGGGTGTTCAGCGCACAACCGGATCCATTCCTGCGTATCGGGCAAGCAATGGTGAAGATCCGGGGCGACGCCACGACCGTTGCGGACGCCATCGCCGTCCGTGAGGCCCTCGAGCCCCTGGCCGTGCTGGACGCCAGTCAACACCGCACCCAGTCGGACCTCGAGCGACTCGCGCAGGCCATGGACGGCATGCACCGCACGATTCGGGAGGACCTGGCGTTCGCCCATGCCACCTGGGACTTCCACCGCGGCATCTACGCATCCGTACGCAACGAGATCCTCAAGTCCACGACGCTGGGACTACTGGAGCTCATCGCGAACAACGTCGACTCGGTACGCGCGAAGACCGTCGCTCAGAAGATCGAACGCATCCGCGTCCATCAGGCGCTCGTGGACGCCATCGAGTCGCAGGACCCACGCGCCTGCGCAGCTGCGTCGGTCGGGCACGCCAACGAGGGCGGCCACGCCGAGGTGATCGCCCACTTGCTGGCCACCTGACAGGCCTTGCAGCCACTTCCGCCCCCGTGAGCTCTTCCCGCAGGGCGATGGCCGGGACATGCGCGAGCGGAAGCTTCAGAGGCACCCGCGGGTGCGTAGCGCGCGCGCACCGAGCTGCACCGCGGTGAACAGCAGCAGAACCGCGAAGAGGATGGCGCCCAGCTGCGGGGGCACCGTCGTGGCAACGGCCACGCCGGCGAGCGAGGCCGGCACTGCGAGCAGTCCCAGGATCACTGCCGCACGGACATCGCTGTTCCCACGTCGTACGTTCGCGACCGTGCCGGTGACCGAGATCGGGATCATCATGAGGAGCGAGGTGCCCTTCGCAACAAGGTCACCCATGCCGAAGAGCACGATGAGCACCGGCACGACGATCACTCCCCCGCCGACACCGAGCAGTCCGGACAGGACTCCGGTGAGGAGCCCCAGCCCGGCCAACGCCAACACCGAGGCGATGCCGAGCTCGATCTCCGCACCGCGATCCGGTACGGATAGCGCCATACGAGCCGCCATCAGCACGAGGAAGGCGACGAAGATCCACCGCAGGACGCGCTGAGGGATGCGGTGCAACAGCCACGCACCGACGAATGAACCCCCGACAGCACCGCCGGCAACGCAGATCGCCGCGATCAAGTCGATCTCCCCCCGCACCGCGTATCCGGCCGCTCCCGCGATCGCCGTCGGCAGGATCGCGGTGAGAGAGGTGCCGCTTGCTCGTCGCTGATCGAAGTGCGCCAGCATGATCAGCAGGGGCACGATGAGCACGCCTCCGCCCACACCGAACAACCCTGAGAAGAACCCTGCGACCACCCCGATGATCGCGAGACGCCACCATGCCGTCGGACGCATCACCGGTGAGCCCCCAGGGGAGCGCCCTGGACCTTGCCGCGAGCGCTGCTCCCGCGTCGACCTGGATGAACTTCGCACCTGTGATCCACCGTACCTTTCCCGATCGTGACGGTTGCGTCCGGCGCGCGTGATCGCTCCTGCGTGAGGCGGAATGCGACGCCGTCGTCGATGGGATTCGGACGCCGGCAACAGACACGAGGCGTGCGGCGGAGGCGCGCCGACGCGGCGGCGACCATTCGACGTCCTATCGGTCGAGGTCCTCGCGCGCGACGATGGGGGTGCGGAGCATCCCAAGTGAGGAGATCTCGGTCTCCACGACATCCCCGGGCTTGAGGTAACGGGGAGGTGTTTGCCCGAGGCCGACCCCGCCGGGCGTGCCGGTGGCGATGACGTCTCCAGGCAGCAGGGTCACGGTGTCGGTGATGTAGACGATGATGTCCTCGATCTTGTGGATGAGGTCCCGGGTGTTGGCCCGCTGCATCACCTCGCCGTTGACCCGGGTCTGAACCTCGAGGTCGTAGACGTCACCAATCTCGTTCGGTCGGAACAGCGCCGGGCCGATGGGCCCGCTCCGGTCGGCGTTCTTGCCCAAGGTGAACTGAGGGGTGGCGAGCTGCTTGTTCCGGGCGCTCAGGTCGTTGAACACGCAGTAGCCCATGACGTGGTCGAGCGCGGTCTCCTTATCGGCCAACCACACGGTGTCCTTGATGACCACGGCCAGCTCGACTTCCCAGTCCAGCCCCTCCTCGCGCGGCGGCACCGGCACCGGCGTGCCGTCCGTCACCAGGCTCTGCTGCCACCGGCCGAAGACCATGGGGAACTTCGGGATGTCGAAGCCGGTCGCGTCCCTGGCTTCGTCCGCGTGCGAGTGGTAGTTGATCCCGACGCAGAAGATGCGCGACGTCTCGGGGACGAAGGGCACCTCGGTCAGCTCGGCGCGTGCGAGACCTCCGTTCTCCCGAACCGCCGTCGTTGCCCGTCCCGAGTAGAAGTCGGTGACCGACCCCACCGGGTAGACGCGGTCCTCCTCGAGCTCGCCGATGAACCTGACATCATTCTGTTGGTAGCCGATCAGGGGCATTCCAGTCTCCGTTCTCATTGTGTGCGGGGAAGTGTCACGCCCCGGGGACCGCTCGCTGCGGTGTTGTGCGTCAGTGGGCTACGGCCGCGGCACCACGTGTGCCGCTCGGCCTCAGGACGCGCCGGCCACCGCCCTACGGGTTCGGACGAGCGGGGGGAGGGCGGCGAGAAGGCCGACGACGACGGCCGCGAGCCCCGCCAGCACCGGGCGGCCAGACCACGGCAGCTCGTACTGCGCGTCGAGCGCTATGGCTCCTGGGCCCGTGAAGGCGATCGTCGCAAGCACCAGGGCGATGAAGTGGGGATACTCCCCGCCACCAGCCGCGTTCCAGAACTTGCCGCTGGCGGTGATGAGGGAGCCGCCGGCCACCACCATCGTCCCGAGGCCGATTGCAACGCCGAGAGGGACCAGGAATCCCAGCAAGAGGCTGACCGCTGCGGCCATCTCGCACATGGCGGCCAGGTAGACCATCCGCCGACCGGGCCGTTGGCCCAGCTTCTCGAACAGCGCAGCGGACGCCTCGAGACCTGCACCGGAGAACCAGCCGAGAAGCTTTTGGGTGGAGTGAGCGAACAGGATGAAGGCCAACCCGATGCGGATAACCAGCAGTCCCAGATCAACCGATGTGCTGTCCATGGTGCCTCAGTTCGTGGTGACCGGGCTTGGGACCGCAGAGGGGAGCGGCGCCAAGGGCGTGTGGTGCTCGACCCACTCGATCGGCGGCAGCGGGCCCCACTGGTTGACGACCTTCCAGTTCGACAGATTCTCCCCCGGGTCACACACACGAGGCTCCATATCCTCGTCGTGGATGATTTCCATCTCGGCGATGCACTCGAGAAGAAAGTCGGCAGAGTTCTTGAAGTAGAGGAAGAGGTTGTCACCGGCCCCGTGGCGCCCGGGGCCCCAGATGAGTCGTCGGCTCTCGGGGATCAACGCGTCGGCGAGGCCCTTGAAGTCCTGGAAGCTGTTGAACTCCCAGCTGGTGTGGTGCAGACCGCCCGCAGCGGACTTGACGACGGCAACGGTGTGGTGGCGCCCGTCCGCCGCGCGCATCCAGGCGATCTCGTATCCCGTTGTGCGCTCAGTGAGCAGGAAACCGCAGGAGAGGTTCATCTCCCGCGCCCACTTCTCCGGGTCAGCTGCGGTGAAGTTGACGTGGTCCAGCCCCTTGGGACGAAGGCCGGGGCCGGCGTATCGCGCCTCCCTGTCGTTGGGCATGGGCGTGTGCACCTCGAACACGTGGCCCTCCGATGTCGCGAAGGTCACGGACTTCTCGATGACGTCTAGGGACGGGGTGGTGCTCAGCACGGCCAGGCCCGCGTCGCGGCAACGCTCGTGCACCTCGTCGACCGCAGACGCGCTCACCGCCTCCAGCCCGCAGACGGCCTGGAGGTTGTCAGTGCCCTTGCGAATGATGTACTCGGCGTGTCTCCGGTTCGACGACATGAAGATCGTGTCGCCGTCCCGACGCACCACCCGTGCGCCGATGCTGTTCGCGGTGTCCGCGGCGAGTCGCTCGGGGTCAACCGCGGTCACTGCCATGTACCCCAACCGCTGAACTAATGGCCTCATCGCATTCTCCTCATTGAGATCGCTGCGCTCATTCACCCGGCGAACGAGGACTACCCACCCTCGACACCCTCTGCGGCCTATTCAACCCATTGAACCTTGTGATTGTCAACACTCCCGGACGACGATCGGACGCGTCCTTCCGAGCCGGACGATCCTGCCGACCGCCCGTGCGCAGTATCACCGAGCAGGACCAGCGGGCTGGCCGGCGTCGATCCGGCCGCTCACACACCGACGCCGAGATGTTGAGCCAACACCTCCGGGCGTTGCCGCAGCTCGTCGGTGGTCCCGGCCCAGGCGATGGTGCCGTCACCGCCGAGGATCGCGGCCCGAGAACCAAGATCCAGTGCCAGGTCGACGTTCTGCTCCGCCACCAGGACCGACAGCCCGGTGCTGCTCAGCTCGGCCAGCCGGTCGCGGATGGTGTCGAGAACAGCGGGTGCGAGACCTTCCGACGGCTCGTCCATGACCAGCATCCTGGGGTTTGTCATCAGCGCCCTGCCGATGGCCAGCATCTGCTGCTCCCCGCCGGAGAGGGCCCCGGCGAGGGAGGCCGAGCGGTCGGCCAGCCGAGGGAAGAAGTCGTAGACCCGTTTCACGGTCCACCCCTTGTCCTTAGCGGTCGCCACCACCTTGAGGTTCTCTTCCACGGTGAGGCTGCCGAACACCCGCCGTCCCTGAGGCACCAGGCCCATGCCGGCACGGGCGATGCGATGACTGGACCATCCCGTGATGTCCTCACCGTCGAGCTTGACCCGGCCCTGGGTGAGCAGCGGCGGCGTGAGGCCGCACACCGCCCGGACGAGCGTGGTCTTGCCCATCCCGTTGCGTCCCAGCAAGGAGACCGTCTCCCCGGCCCCCACGTGCAGCTCGACCCCGCGGAGCACGCCAGCGGTCGCGTAGGAGACGTGCACATCTTCGATGGACAGCATTAGGCCACGCTCCTTCCGAGATAGATCTCGCGCACGGTCCGGTCCGCCCTGATCTCCTGAGGTGTGCCGAGAATGACGGGCCTGCCGTTGTCCATGCACAGGACACGGTCCGTCAGCTCCAGGGCCAAGGACATGTCGTGCTCGATCAGGAGCATCGACAGCTCGCGCGGCAACCCTTCCAGCAGTTCGCGAAGCACCACACGCTCCGCTGCCGAGAGGCCGGCGGCCGGCTCGTCGAGCAGGAGGAGGGTCGGGCGCCTCACCAGGGCCATGGCAATCTCGAGCTGGCGCTGTTCGCCGTGGGAAAGGTCTGCCACGGTGTGCGATGCCCGGGCTTCGAGCCCGACCTTCGCGAGGATCTCCAGCGAGCTGGTGGTGACGTCGTCATCCGGGCGCTGGGGGCGCCAGAAGCGCCTGCTGGCGGGCGTGCCTGCCTGGGCGGCGACCCGGACGTTGTCCAGCACGGAGAGCTCTGCCAGCAGGTTCGAGACCTGGAAGGTGCGGCCCAGGCCCGTGCGGGCCCGACGGAAGGCGGGAACCGTCGTGACGTCCTCGCCGAAGATGTGCACGCTCCCGGTGGTGGGCCGCACATCACCGGCGATGATCTTGAACAGCGTCGTCTTGCCCGCGCCGTTGGGACCGATCACCGCCATGCGCTGCCCCGGCTCCAGGTCGAAGCTGACGCCGGCCACGGCGGTCACCCCGCCGTACCGCTTCGTGACCTCGTCGAGCTGGAGGGTGGGGGCGGTGGCCCCGGGCGTACCCGGGGCCACCGTACCTACTGTCGGATCCTGGCTCATCAGCCCTGGAAGTCCCTGCTGTAGTTGGGGCCCTCGAGGTACTTCTTGGGGTCCCAGGTCCAGAACTGGCTGACCTCGTCGTAGGTCTCGATGGGCACGTTCCACCACGTGCCGTCTTCCCGCTGCACGACTTCACGGATGGAGACCGGCGCGGTCATGTTGTTGTACTCGTCGTACGAGATTTTGCCGTAGATGCTGTCCTCGAAGGTGAGCCCCTTTGCTGCCGCGATGAGCTCCTCACCGGTGAAGTCACTGCCGAGGTTCTCGAGCGCCCGGGCCAGCACGGCCGCGGTCCCCCAGCCCCCTGCGTCGTTGAGGGACGGCAGCCGGCCGTAGGCCTTCTCGTAGGCGTCGGTGAACTCCTTCACGGCTGGGTTGTCGGCTCCCTCGGTGAAGTAGCTGACGGAGTTCACGCCCTCCACCTCGGCGCCCATCGTGCGCAGGGTCGACTGGTCCACAACGCAGCAGTTGGTCAGCACGGCCTGCTTGCCCTTGAGCCCGAACGAGTTGAAGGTCTTGAAGATGTTCGGACCATCCGCCCCACCAGCGGCGCCGATGAAGGCGATGTCGGCGCCGGCGTTCTGGATCTGCGTGATATAGGTGCTGAAGTCCTGCGTGCCGAGCGGGTACCAGATCCGCTCGACGACCTCTCCGCCGGACTCCGTGAACACCCGGGAGAATCCGCCGCAGCTCTCCCATCCGAACGCGTAGTCAGGGCACAGCGTCACAGCGGTGCGGTGCCCCTGCTTGTAGGCCCAGTCCCCGGCCGGGAAGTTCATCTGCGACCCGGTCATGGCACTTGACCGGAGTGTCAGGTCGTTCCGCAGCCGTTGGGTGATGTCGTCAGCCGCACTGATGGGGTGCAGGTTCGGCACGCCCACCTCGGCCGTGTAGGCCGACACGGCGAGGGCCGTGTTCGCCAGCAGCGGGCCGACGATGAGGTCGACGTTCTCCTGCTCGACCAGGCGCTTGGCCTTGGTCAGGGAGGTGTCGGGGTTGCCGGCGTCGTCCTCCACGATCGTCTTGACCGTCAGGTCGCCGACCTTGTTGCCGTTCAACTTCCAGTAGAGGTCCCAGCCCTCCTGCATCTCCTTGCCCGCGACGGCGACGACACCGGTCAGCGGGGCGATGAAGCCGACGCTGACCTCACCGTCGGAGGCGATGGCGTCTTGCTCGCCCTCGCCCGGGGCGCAGGCTGCCGCCAGGACCAGAGCGGTGGTCGCGAGGCTTGCGACCAGCAGGCCACGTCGTCGTCTCAAGCTGCTCATCGGTCGTGTCCAATCTTTTGAGGGTGAGGAGGGGGTGTCACAGCTGCGGCCGGCGAGGCGGGGTCGACCGACTCGAGCTCCGGTGGCGAGACGGATCGCCGCGCACGTCGACGGAAGACCAATTCACGCGCTCCGCCGACGATGCCTTGGGGTGCGAAGACAATTACGAGGATGAAGGCCAGGCCGAGGAGGGTGGGCCATCGTTCGACCGAGCTGCTCAGGACGTTCTCGATCCACATGACCACGGCCGCACCCACCAGAGGGCCGAACGTCGTGCCGACGCCGCCGAGGATCACGATCACCACGATCAGGGCTGAGCGGCCGAACCCGGCGGAGGTAGGGCTGATGAACTGGCTGTGCCAGACGGCGAGCAGCCCGGCGATGCCGGCGACCGAGCCGGAGATCATCATCCCGCCGAGCTTGTAGCGGCTGATCTGGTAGCCGAGGCTCAGCATGCGGCTCTCGCTGTCCCGGATGCCGCGTAACGAAGTGCCGTAGGGGGATCGGGCCACGACCCACAGCGCAACCGTGCACGCCACGAAGGCCGCCAGGCAGAGGAAGTAGAACTGCCAGTACTCGGAGATGAAGCCGGGACGGCGGATCCCGCTGAGCCCGTTCTCGCCGCCGGTGATGCTTGCCAACCGGAAGGTCAGGCCGAAGACCACCATTCCCAGTGCCAGCGTCACCATGATGAAGAAGATCCCGCTGGTGCGCATCGCCATCAGCCCGAAGACCAGGGAGACGCCGAGGGTGAGCACCGCAGCCATGCCGATGGCCCCGAGCACCGACCATCCGGCGTGAATCGCCCAGGCGTACCCATAGCTTGATGCCGCGGCAATGCCGGCGTGGCCAATCGACAGCAGACCACCGTGGCCCGCCAGCAGGTTGACGCTCGCCGCGAGGATCGCCGAGATGAGGATCAGGGAGGCGAGGGACGTGTAGAAGCTCGTCACCGTGTAGGGCACCATGACCCCCAGCGCCAGGCCGAGGAGTATCGCCGCGATCTTCCATGTGCGCCGTGTTCTCATGCCGTCCTCCCGAACAAGCCGGTGGGTCGCAGGACCAGCACCAGCGCCATCGGCGCGAAGATCGTGAAATAGGAAAGGTCGGGTATCCAGGCCTTCGAGAAGGCGTCGATCAGGCCGATGAGCACCGCACCGACTGCCGCGCCCTTGATGCTGCCCAGGCCGCCGATGATCACCACCACCAGCGCGTAGAGCAGGATCTCGTTCTCGACCCCCGGACGCAGGCTCACCAAGCCGCTGCCGATGACGCCGGCCAGCGCAGCCAGCCCGGTGCCGAACACGAACATCCCGGTGAACACCCGCTGGATGTTGATGCCCATCGCGGCCACCATCTCCCGGTCATCCACGCCTGCGCGGACGATCGCCCCGGTTCTGGTGAAGCGCTGCATGAGGTAGAGGCCGATACCAACGATCAGCGTCACCACGATGATCAGAAGTCGGTACACCGGGTAGCTGGAACCGCCCAGCTGAACACTCCCGGCGATCGCTCCTGGGAGGGGCAATATGTGGGGGTCGCCACCGAAGATCGCCAGAGACATGTCGGCGACCACGAAGCTCACCCCCACTGTCAGCAGCACCTCAGGCAGCTCCTGGCCGCGGATCCTGCGGAGCAGGATTCGCTCGACGCCCAGGCCGAGGACGGCGACGGCGACGGCGCCGACGACGATGGCCAGGAGCAGGTTGCCCGTGGCCCTCATCGTCACGACCCCGACATAGCCGCCGAGCAGGTAGAAGGCGCCGTGCGCAAGGTTGACGATCCTCATGAGGCCGAACACCAGCGTGAACCCGCTCGAGACGAGAAACAGCAGCGCCCCGAAGCTGAGGCCGTTGAGCATTTGCTGTAGGACGAACAAATCGCCTACCTCCCAATGTGGGGAACGAGCGCCATCGCTCATTCCGGAGATCTAAGCAATCGATTGCGGGTGTCGTCAAGCATCCATGACGGATATCGATCCGAACGGGTCACAACCGATCGGGCTATATCGGGCAGATCGACAGTTCCTGGGACTTCGCCATGCGTTCCGGCCCCGGAGAGGCAGCCCTGAAAGGACACCGTCCGGGCCCTGCCGCACCGGCCACGCGGGACCGGACGCCGGCGGCCGCCGGCAGGGTCAGCTCGGAGCCACGGCGACCGCGGCGATCTCCAGACGCAGACGCGGGTCTGTCGCCAGCGAGACCACCTCGACGGACGTCGAGGTGGGCACGTGGCCACCGAACCACTGCCCCTGGTAACGGTTGACGATGTCCTGGTCCTCGCGGACGTTCGTGAAGAAGCGGCTGAGCGACACGACGTGCTCTCGGCCGCACCCGGACGCTCGGAGCGCCTGGTCCAGATGCTCGAAGAGCAGCTCGACCTGGCTTTCCATGTCCAGTGCAATGCTGTCGAAGGTCTCGGGCTTGTGCGGGTGGTCATGATACGGCGGCGCGGCGGTCACGCCGGAGATGAACACCGGGACGCCGGCCGCGATACGGATCGCCGGGACGTAAGGACTGAAGATCGTCGAGTCGTAGCCTTCGTGGTGCACGACGTCGAGCTTCCGCCTACCAGCTTCCTGCTCGGAGATGGTCATGTGCTTCGCCCTCCATTGGACAAACCCTTGCGTTGGCACGCTAGCAGCCCCTCGGGGCTAGTCGCGTAGGTTCAATAGATTGATCTGTGTCGTGTCCAAACCGAGACCCTTCAGACGGCGCCGCCGGCTCACCACCCCGATGGCTACCGTGCCGACGCGCGTGCCAGGGCGTCCGTCGAGGCGGGAGCCAGGTCGGCGAACGCTCCGGACGCGTGGGTGACCCGCCCGCCGAGCACGGTCAGGTCGCTGCGGATGTTCCGCAGGTCTGGGGCCTCACACTCGAAGGGGTCCGCGGTGGGGACGCACAGGTCCGCGTCGTACCCGGGGGCCAGCCGCCCGCGGTGCCCCTCCTCCTCGGTGAACCAGGCCGCATCGCGCGTGTAGCTGGCGAGGGCCTCGGCCACGGTCAGGCGGTGCTCGGCACCGCGGGGCGGTACGCCGTCGACGGACTCGCCGGTCACCAGCCACCAGATCGACGCCCATGGGGCGTACCAGTTGGCGCGCGTGGCGTCCGAGCCACCACCGACGGGGATGCCGCGCTCACGCATCCGGCCGATCGGTGGCGTCCCCGCGAGGGACTCCTCGCCCCACTCCTGCCGGTAGTCGGTGGCCTTGAGCATCATGCGGTTCTGCACCATGACCCCGGCCTCCAGCCGGGACAGCCGGTCGAGGTTGGCCTCGCTCGCCTGGTCCGCGTGGACGATCGAGAAGCGCCTGCCGCGCACGAGCCCGGTCTCGGCCTCCACCTGTTCCCAGGCATCGATGATCCGGGTGAGCGTGCTGTCCAGCACCGCGTGGACCGACATCCGCCAACCGGCGTGCACGCACGTCCGCACCACCTCGACGAGGCCCTCGTAGGCCTCGTCGGTCAGGGCGAAAGGATCCAGCCCCTCCATGTCGTGGCAGCCCAGATGAGGGATCTCGCCCACGCCGGCGACCCTGAGGAGCTCGTCGCCGAAGTCGGGCCGGGCGACCTGGGTCAGCGCGGCGATGTCGCCCACCTCGTCGCCGCGCGTCCACGCGGACATGAACAGGCGCACGCGCATGTCCAGGTTCGCACCGCGCCACAGGTCGTAGAGCGGCCGGTAGTCGCCGGGGGTGATGAGCAGGCCGCCGCCGTCGTCGACCCCCGTCAGCCCGTGGGCCGCGAAGTCACGGAACATCTGGCGCGTGCCCGCCCGGGCGTCCTCCGGCGTGGTGGCCAGGGCCTGAGCGATGGGGCGGCCAAATGCGCCCACACCGAAGATCTCGCCGGTCAGCCGGCCCTCGACGTCCCGGCCGAGGGTGCCGCGGTCGGGCTCGGCCGAGGTGTCGTCCCAGCCGCACGCCCGCAGCGCGGCGCTGTTGAGCGTGCCCCGGTCATACAGCTCCTGGACGTAGACCGGGTGATCCGGCGCCACCTCGTCGAGCTCGGCGCGGGTGGGGCCGCGCCCCTCGGCCAGCTGCCGTGAGTGCCACCCACCGACCACCGAGATCCAGGTGCCCGGCGGTGTGGCCGCCGCCCGTTCCTCGATCTGCTGCAGCCCCTGGGTCAGGCTGCGCAGGTCCTCCCAGTGCAGCGAGCGGTTCCAGCTCACTCCGGCGCGCACCGCGTGCATGTGGGAGTCGATGAGGCCGGGCACCACGCGCCGTCCCCCGAGGTCCACGACGTCGGCGGCGCCTGCGAAGGCACGGACCTCCTCGTCCGTACCGACCGCAGCGATCTTGCCGCCCCGCACCGCCAGCGCGCTGGCCTCCTGAGGGACACCGGCCAGATCCTCACATCCCGTCCAGATCCGTCCGTTGCGGAACACGATCTCAGCTTGCTGCACGATGCTCTCCTCACCAGTTGGTGGCGATGTACTTGGACTCGGTGTACTCCAGGAGCCCCTCGTGCCCGCCCTCGCGGCCGAGCCCGGACTGCTTGACGCCCCCGAAGGGCGCGGCCGGGTCGGAGACCACGCCGCGGTTGAGGCCGACCATCCCGGACTCGAGGGCCTCGCTGACCCGCAGCCCCCGGGCCAGGTCGCGCGAGAAGACGTAGGCGACGAGGCCGTACTCGGTGGCGTTGGCCAGGGTGACGGCCTCCTCGTCGGTGTCGAAGACGACGACCGGTGCGACGGGGCCGAAGATCTCCTCGGCCAGGATCTGCGACCCGGGCGTGACGCCGGTGAGCACGGTCGGGGCGTAGAAGTAGCCCGGTTGGTCGAGGGCGTAGCCGCCCGTGGCCACG
Organism: Georgenia sp. SYP-B2076; assembly: GCF_003991205.1. Classification (GTDB taxonomy): domain Bacteria; phylum Actinomycetota; class Actinomycetes; order Actinomycetales; family Actinomycetaceae; genus Georgenia. The sequence continues at coordinate 56,025 of NZ_RXOZ01000031.1, forward strand.
GCGGCCCCTCGGTCGCGCGCATCGGCCACGAGCTCCGTGACCTTGTCCACCGCCGCCTGGTTGACCAGGGGGCCGACGTCGGTGCCCCGGTCGGACCCGGGCCCCACGGACAGCCCCGCCATGGCGGCGGCCAGCCGCTCGGCGAACTCCGCGGCGATCGAGCGGTGCACATACAGCCGGTTGGCCGCCGTGCAGGCCTCGCCGCCGTTGCGCATCTTGGCGACCATGGCGCCCTCGACGGCCACGTCGAGATCGGCGTCGTCCAGGACGATGAACGGGGCGTTGCCCCCGAGCTCCATCGAGCAGGAGATGACCTGGTCGGCCGCCTCGTGCAGCAGGGCGCGCCCCACCTCGGTCGAACCGGTGAAAGACAGCTTGCGCACACGGGAGTCCCGGAGCACCGCGCGGGCCACCTCGCCGGAGCGGCGCGAGGGCAGGATGTTGACGACCCCGGCGGGCACGCCGGCCTCGGCCAGGATCGCGCCGACGGCCAGGGCGGTCAGCGGCGTCTCGGAGGCGGGCTTGAGGATCACCGTGCAGCCGGCGGCCAGCGCCGGCCCGATCTTGCGGGTGGCCATCGCGGCGGGGAAGTTCCACGGCGTGATGAGCAGCGCGATGCCGATCGGTTGGCGCACCACCATGATCCGGTTCGTGCCGGCCGGCGCGGTGCGGATCTCGCCGGTGATGCGCACGGCCTCCTCGGCGTACCAGCGGAAGAACTCCGCCGCGTAGCGGACCTCGCCGAGCGCGTCGGGGAAGGACTTCCCGTTCTCGCGCACGATGAGCTCGGCGAGCAGCTCCTCGCGCTCGCTCATCAGCTCGAAGGCGCGCGTGAGCACCCGGGACCGTTGCCTCGGGGCCGTGGTCGCCCAGCCCGCGGCGGCGGCGTCGGCGGCGTCGACGCACCGCAGGCCGTCCTCGACGGTGCCGTTCGCCACCGACCCGATCGGTTGTGCGGTCGCCGGGTCGATGACTTCGAAGCGGCCGCCGTCCCCTGCCGCGGTCCAGTCCCCGCCGATAAGCAGGTCGCTGGGGACCGACAGGCCGTCGACGACGTCGAGGGAGGTGCTCTGTACCGTCATGGTTCTCCTCGCTGACAGGTGCCGCCGGTGGCGCCTGGCGGCACCAATGGCGGCGTGCGGGCTAGTACGGGTTGGTGACGAAGAGCTCGTCCGCGGGGAACAGGGTGATCACCTTCGGCCCGTCCTTGGTGACCACGATCTCCTCCTCGATGCGCGCGGCAGAGAACCCGTCCGAGGCCGGGCAGTACGTCTCCAGGGCGAAGACCATGCCCTCCTTGATCTCGATGGGGTTCTCCAGCGAGACGAGGCGCGAGATGATCGGCCGCTCGTGGAGCCCGAGCCCGAGGCCGTGCCCGAACTGCAGCCCGAACGCCGCCATCTCCGAGTCGAAGCCGAACTCCTCGGCCTTGGGCCACACCCGGGCCACCTGGTCGGTGGTCACGCCCGGCCTGATCATCGCGATCGACGCGTCGATCCACTCCCGCGCCTTGGTGTACGCGTCCCGCTGTGACTGCGTCGCCCGTCCCACCACGAACGTGCGGTAGTAGCAGGTCCGGTACCCCATGTAGGACTGGATGATGTCGAAGAACGCCTGGTCACCCGGCCGGATGAGGCGGTCGGAGAAGTTGTGCGGGTGCGGGTTGCACCGTTCGCCCGAGACCGCGTTGATCGCCTCGACGTCGTCCGACCCCATGTCGTAGAGCTGCTTGTTGGCGATGGCCACCAGCTCGTTCTCCCGGATCCCGGGCTTGAGCGCCTCGGTGAGGGTCTGGTACACCCCGTCGACCATGGCCGCCGCGGTCGTCAGCAGCGCCACCTCGTCCGCCGACTTGATCTCCCGGGCGTCGAGCATGACCTGCTGCCCGTCCCGCACGTCGAGCCCGACGCGTTGCAGCTCGAGGACCATCGGCAGCTCGGAGATGTCCACCCCGAGGGGCATCCCCGCCACCCCCGCACGGCGTAGCTCGTCCTGGATCTCCGCCACCGCCGACCTGATCAGCCCGGCGTCCGGGTGCACCGCGCCGCGCAGCCCGAGCATCCCCGCCCGCGAGTTCCCCGGACGCAGCCAGGGCGCGTAGATCTCATGGTGCTTCGCGGCCGAGCCGAAGTCCCACACGATGGGCTCCTGCCCCCGCATCAGCAGCGCGTACCGGGCCACCTTGTCCCGGGCCCACTCCCCGATCATCGTCGAGGTCATGTACCGGATGTTGTTCACGTCGAAGACCAGCAGCGCACCGAGGTCCGACGCCTCGAGCGCGGCCCGTGCACGAGCCAGCCGGTAGTCCCGGAGCCGGTCGAAGTTGACCCGCTCCTCGAAGTCCACCGCCATGCGCCCCGGCGACGGCGTCAGGCTCGTCCCGCGAGCCGTCGTCGTGGTCAGTGTCATCTCCACCATGTCGATTCCTCCTTCGCGTCCGATCGACGCCTCGTCACTGCAGGCCCTCGCCGACCTCGACGTCCTCCGGGACGAGCTCCAGTCCGGACGCGCGCGCCTGCAGCTCCAGCAGCACCGCGAAGTCCTCGGTCGTGTGGCCCTCGCCGACCGCGCCGCTGACCAGCTGATGGACCAGGCCCGCCACCGGCATGGGGACCTCCAGGCGCCGCCCCGCGGCCAGGCCCAGGTCGAAGTCCTTGCGCAGGAGCACGGGCGTGAAGGTTGGCGTCAGGTCGAGGTTCACGAACGCCGGTGTCTTGTACCGGGTGAAGGTCGAGCCCATCACCGAGTCGTTGAGGAAGGCCAGGAAGTCGTTGCGGGAGATGCCGCCCTTCTCGGCCAGCACGGTGATCTCCGCCATCGACTGCGTCACCACGCCCAGGAAGAGGTTGTGGCAGATCTTCACCAGCCGCGCCCGCTCCCCCTCCCCCACGTACGTCACGGCGCGGGCGATGGCCTCGAGCTGCTCCACCACCGCGTCGTGAACCTCCCGCGGCCCGGACGTCACCATGGTCAGCTTGCCCGCGTCGATCACCTTCGCGTTGCCCGAGACCGGCGCCGCCAGAAGCTTCACGCCCTTCGCGCCGACGGCCTCACGGACCCGCTCGCCGTCGATCACGTCCGCCGTCGTCGAGTCCACCACGATCGGTGGAACGGTCTCGCCGGTGAGCAGGCCGCCCTCGCCGAACAGCACGTGCTCCAGATCCTTCGCGGTCGAGACCATCGTGTAGACGACGTCGCGGTCCGCCAGCTCCGCGGGGCTGTCCACCACCGTCGCACCGAGCGGCTCCAGCACCTCCGCCTTCGCACGCGTGCGGTTGTACACGGCGACGTCGTAGCCCGCGCTCAGCAGCCGCGCCGCCATGGACGCCCCCATGCGCCCGGCGCCGATCCAACCGATCCGGGGCCGGCCTGTCTGCTCCGACATGAATTGCTCCTTTGCAATCGTTTGCCTAAATGACAACGATCGCCATCATGCCAAAGCCTGGCAGCGGATGCAATGCTTTGCGGTGGGATCTTCCTCAGGCACTCACATCCGTCTCCGGATCTCGGGTATGCGCGCGTGCGGGTTCCAACAGGCCGGCTTTGGCTGGCCTCTCAGCCGCACGCCGTCAGGCGCCACACGGTGGCCGTCCCGCCGGAGTCGACCCGCTCGAACCCGGCGGACGTGTCAAGGAAGCGCAGGCCGTTCGTGCGCCGGTTCGTCTTGACGCCGTCGGTGCCGAGCGCGGTGTCGTTGTAGACGTGGGTGACGCCGAGGCGGCGCACCGCCTCGCACACACGCGGGTCGGTGTGCAACGCGTTGAAGGAGTGCTCCAGGAACTTCGCGTCCGCGCCGCGGACGGAGGCGAGCTGCGGGTAGACCACGTCCACCCCGGCGAGCGCCGGCAGGTACGCCGAGCCGTTGAACGGGTCACCCAGGACAAGGGCGTCGGGGGGCAGCTCGGCGCCGATCCGGTCCATCAGTTCGAGCTCCGGGCCGGAGAGCATCGTGCCCCAGGCGATCTGGCCGGGCTCGTACACGGACGCCGTGATGCGTTCCTTGAGGTCCCACCGCATCCCCGACGTGGCCACCGCCACCACCGCGAGGAGCACCACCGGCAGGGCGAGGCCGGCTCCGGCCCTGGGTGATCGCGATCGGGCGGGGAGCCGCCGCGCCAGCGCGCCCGCGAGCGCCGTCAGCCCGATCGCCCCGAGCACGACGGCGGGGATCACAGCGAGGGGGGCGATCCGGGCGGCCTGGGTGTACCAGAAGCCCGTGAGCCCGCGCACCGGGTTCTGAGGCGGGCCGGCCGCCAGGAGCACCAGGAGGACGGTGCTCAGCCAGGCCAGCACGAGCCAGCGCCCGTGTCGCCGACGCAGGCACACGCCGGCCCCGAGGAGCGTGAGGGCGGTGACCACGAGGTTCCCGGCCCCCTGGGGGCCGTAGTCGAAGACCATCGGCGCGTCGAGGATGATCCTGCCGAGCGCCGGCCAGTAGGTCGACGCGCCGGAACGCTCGTAGTTGAGGGTCGTCTGCAGCGAGGGCAGGCGGAGCGCGATCGTGACGACCGCCACGATGAGCGCGATCACGCCGATGACGCTGACGGCGACCACCCGGGGGCGCCCGACGACCCACCACTGCCGCGCCTGCCGCACCAGGACGACGACCACCACCGGGCCGGCCAGCACCAGCAGCGAGAACACGCCGCTGCCGTGGGACAGCACCACCCCGCCCGCGGCGACCGCCAGCGCCAGGACCGCCGCAAGCTTGGTCCGCCACAGCCACCTGCTCCGCAGCGCGACGAGCAGGACCCCGAGGGCGCCGGGGAGCACGGCCACCGAGAGGCCGAAGGGCCACGGGGCCAGCACGGTCAGCACCACCGCCGGGAAGGCGACGAAGGAGGCGGCCAGCACGGGCGCCACGAGGGCGGCGGCCAGCCCGGGCGCCGCCACCCGCGTGAGCGCGGCGAGCCCGAGCGGCCACACCACGGCGGAGATCACGAGGTTCTGGATGTTCGCGGCCGCGGCGACGTCACCGAGGCCGGGCGCGACGGCGGCGACGGCGTGCCAGACGACCGGGTAGTACGGGCTGGTGCCGCCGCCGTACAGCGGGGCCAGCGCGCCGAACGATGAGGCGTTGCCGGTCTCCCGGACCACGGCGACGCCGTTGAGGTGGAAGAGGGCGTCCCACGCCTGCTCGGGCCGGTCCGGGGCGCCCATGCCGGCCAGCATCGGCCCGGCCAGCAGTACCGCGGCGACGGCGAGCGAGAGGCCCAGGGCCCACCGGCCGCGCCGGCCCAGGGGCGCGGGCACCGCCAGCCCCGGCCTCAGCGGTGTGCGCCGGCCGGCACCCACCCCGAGCAGCGCGCCGACGCCGACGGCCGCCAGGATCGCGACCGCGGCACCGGCGAGCAGGCTGGCGAGGGTCCACGGGACCCCGACCGACCCGTACAGCACGCCGAGCGCCCCGACCAGCCCCGCGGTCGCGGCCGGCCCGGCGCCCAGGCCGACGATCCCGCGGACCCCCAGGGTGCGCAGCACCGCCCAGCCGGGCAGCACCCACAGCGCCGCGAGCGCCATGGCACCCGGCGCCGCCGCCCACCAGCTCACCGGCCGGGCCCCGCGAGCCGGGAGGTGTGGCTCAGGCCCCGCCGCCGACGGTCAGGCGCGGCGTGCCGTTCCACAGCGCCGGGTCGGTGACGCGGCGGCCGTCGAAGAGCAACCGCACGCCCGGCAGGTCCGACGGCGACAGCGTGGCGTACTCCGGGTGGTCGGCCTGGACGATCGCGAGGTCCGCGGGCTCGCCCAGGTGGTACGGCTCCCACCCGAAGCCGGCGAGCTCGTCGTCGGTGTACATCGGGTCCTGCACCGCCACCTCGGCCCCGCGCTCCCGCAGGGCGTCGACGGTCGCGAAGACCCCGGAGAACGCCGTCTCCTTCACCTTCCCACGGTAGGAGGCGCCGAGGACGACGGCGCGCAGCCCGCTCAGGTCCCCGAGGACCTCCGCCGCCCGCTCGACGACGTACTCGGGCATGGCCGCATTGGACTGCCGGGCGGTGCGCACGATCGTGGCGTCCGGGTCGGTGGACAGGTACAGGCGCGGATAGACCGGAATGCAGTGCCCGCCCACGGCGATGCCGGGGCGGTGGATGTGGGAGTACGGCTGGGAGTTGCAGGCCTCGATGACCTTGTAGACGTCGATGCCGGCCTTGTCCGCGAAGAGCGCGTACTGGTTGGCCAGGCCGATGTTGACGTCGCGGTAGGTGGTCTCGGCGAGCTTGGCCATCTCCGCGGCCTCGGCCGATCCCATGTCCCACACGCCGTTGGGGCGGGGCAGGTCGTCGCGCTGGTCGAAATTGAGCACCGACTCGTAGAACTCGATCGCCCGGGCGGTGCCGGCGTCGGACAGCCCGCCGACGAGCTTGGGGTAGCGGCGCAGGTCCGCGAAGACGCGCCCGGTGAGCACGCGCTCCGGGGAGAAGGCGAGGTGGAAGTCCTCCCCCTCCGTCAGCCCGGAGAGCTCCTCGATGAGCGGCTTCCACCGGTTGCGGGTGGTGCCCACGGGCAGGGTGGTCTCGTAGGAGATGAGGGTGCCCGGCGTGAGGTGCTCGGCGAGCGAGCGCGTCGCGGCGTCCATCCAGGCGAAGTCGGGCTCCCAGGTCTCGTCGTCGACGAACAGCGGGACCACCAGCACGACGGCGTCCGCGCCGGGGATCGCCTCGGCGTACTCCGTCGTCGCGCGGAGCTTCCCCGCGGGGACGAGCTCGCTGAGCTTCTCCTGCAGGTGGTCCTCGCCGGGGAACGGCTCGACGCCGGCGTTGACCTGGTCGACGACTGATCGCTGGACGTCGACGCCGATCACCTCGTGCCCGGCGTCGGCGAACTGGACAGCCAGGGGTAGTCCGATCTTCCCCAGGGCGACGACGGCGATACGCATGAAGCTCCTCAATAGGTTCGTTGGCGCCGCGGCACCGGCGCGGCACGGCTGTCAGCATAATCATCGGCGCCGGGCCGCCCGGATGACTGGGACCCCAGCCCCGGCCGCCTGAACTACTGCCGCCTCCGAACGCGAACCAATCGCGAGCCCGGGCGGTACGTTTCCGTCACGACGCTCACAGCGGAGACCGGGGCATGGGGGCCGACATGCGGAAGACACCCTTGGCAGTGCTCGGCGCGGTGGCCGTCGTCGTCGCCCTGGCCACCGGTGCCGGCGCGGGCACGACCTCCACGCGCCTCGCCGGGCACGACAGGTACGGCACGGCCGTGGCCATCTCGCGGTATGCCTACGAGCCGCGGTACACCGGGGAGCCCGTCACCGTCACCGTCACGTCCGGCGCCGACTTCGTGGACGCCCGCGCCGCGGGGACCGCGGCCTCCCACTTCGGCGGCCCGCTCGTCCTCGTCCCCACGGACGGGACGCTCCCGGCGACCGTCGCCGCCGAGCTGAAGCGGCTCCACCCCGCCATGGTCGTCATCGCCGGCGGCGCCCTGACCGTGAGCGGCCGGATCGAGAGCCAGCTCAAGCACTTCGGCTGGGGCACCGTGTACCGGCCGGCCGGGCAGGACCGGTATCAGACCGCGGCCTACCTCGCGGGTCTGGCCGGCGGCCTCAACACCACCGTGTTCATCGCCACGGGCGAGGCGACCCCGGACGCGCTCGGGGGCACGGCGGCCGCCGGGCGGCTGGGCGGCTCGCTCCTGCTCACCGGCCGGGACATAGTGCCCGACGCCACCGCCCGCGCACTCGCGCGCAACAGGCCGGCGAAGGTCGTCGTCCTGGGCGGGGAGACCAGCGTGAGCCCGGCCGTGTTCGAGCAGATCAAGAGGCTGACTCCGAGCGCGTCCGTGGAGCGGTGGGCCGGCGGGGACCGGTACGAGACCGCCGCCGTGATCTCGAAGCGCACCTATCCACGGGGCGCCGGCACCGTGTACCTCGCCTCCGGGAGCTCGTACGCGGACGCGTACGCGGGCGCCCCGGCGGCCGCCGCCAACGGCGCGCCGCTGCTCCTGACCACCCCGAACTGCGTGCCGGCGTCGACCGCGGCGGAGATCACGCGCCTCGGCGCACGCACCGTGGTCGTCCTGGGCGGCCTCCAGGTGGTCAGCGCCGAGGCGGCCAACCTCGCGGGGTGCTAGACGCGGGGTGCGGGTCATGCTCCGCAGCGCAGGAGGGCGCCCACCGGCCGTCACATCGGCCGGCGGACACCCTCCATGCGTGGAGCTCAGACCCCGGCGAGCGCCGGCTCCCGCAGGGTCACGCCGCGTTCCTGCGCGTTGCCGAGCCGCTGCTGCGTGGCACGGGAGTAGACGTGGACGTGCTCGCGCTCGCACCAGGCCGTGAACCGCTCCCCCACGGCGGGGACCTCGTCGCCCGCCAGGAGGATGGCGAAGGCCTCGTGCGAGGGCAGCTGCACGTGGACGATGCGCTCCCGCCCGGTCGGCTCGATGAGGACCACCCTGCCGGTGAGTCGCCACACCTCCTCGGAGTGGGACCTCCCCTCGCCGGCGTGGAGCCGCTCGGGCCGGACGCCGAGGGTGATCGGTTCCTCCTCGCCGCCGAAGTGCGTCCCGAACTCCGAGGCCCGCGTCTCGTCGTCCACCTGGAAGAGGTTCATCGGGGGCGTGCCGACGAACCCGGCGACGAACAGGGTCTCCGGCCGGCGGTAGAGCTCGTCGGGGGTGCCGAGCTGCTCGATGCGTCCCTTGTTGATGACCGCGATCCGCGAGGCCATCGCCATGGCGTCGGACTGGTCATGGGTGACGTTGATGCCCGTGGCGCCCACCGACTGGAGCAGGCTCGCGATCTCCACCCGGAGCGCGGCGTGCAGCTGGGCGTCCAGCCCGGACAGGGGCTCGTCGAGCAGGACGATCCCGCTGCGGCGGGCCAGGGCCCGCGCCAGCGCGATGCGCTGGCGCTGACCGCCGGACATCTGCCGGGGCTTGCGGTCGAGCAGGTGCTCGACCTGCATCCGGGTGGCGATGTCCGTGGCGCGCGCGTCAGCGTCGGGCCTGCTGAGCTTCTTGCCGTGCCGGAGCCCCAGGGTGATGTTCTCCCGCGAGGTCAGGTGCGGGTAGAGGGCGTAGCTCTGGAAGACGATGGCGACGTCGCGCTGCTCGGGCGGAATGTCGTTCTGCCGCTCGCCGCCGAACCGGATCTCGCCGGCGTCGACCGGCTCGAGGCCGGCGATCACCCGCAGGAGCGTGGACTTGCCCGACCCGGAGGGGCCGAGGATCGCGACGTTCTCGCCGTCCTGGACGTGCAGGGTGATGTCGTCCAACGCGGTCACGGCGCCGAAGCGCTTGGTGACACCGGTGATCTCGACGGACGTCATCAGTTGCCGCCCACGATCCGGTCGATCGCGGCGACGGCCTCGTCGACGACGGCCTTGGTCTCGGCGCCGGCCTGCAGCTGCTCGACCATGTACAGGAGCGCGTCGTTGACCTGGGCGGTGTGCGAGCCGTCGAAGCCGCCCCACGGGGTGAGCTCCGTCTCGAACGTCCAGGCGAACGTCATCTGGGGGTTCGCCTCCGGGGAGGCGAGCAGCTCGTCGCGCGCCACGGTGTCCACCGGGATGTAGCTGCGCTGGGTGCCCGAGGCCAGCATCACGGCCTCCGGGGAGAGCAGCTCGCCGACGAGCTCGCTGGCGAAGGCCGCCCGGCAGGCGTCCTCGGACAGGACGATCCAGCCGTTGCCGCCGGCCGGGAGGGCGCGGCCCTGCTCGCCGTCGACGCTCGGGAGCTGGATCGGCATCCACCCGAACCCGTCGCCGATGCCCTCGTTGATGGCGGCGATGTTGGAGGTGGTGATCATCGCGACGCCGAGCGTGCCGGTGGAGAAGGCCGAGACAGCGTCAGCGGTGCCCGGCAGGCCCGCCTCGAGCCCGCGCCGGGCCAGCTCGGACCAGATGTCCAGGGCCGCGACGCCGGTCGCGTCCCCGAACGCCGCGGTGCCGTCCTCGTTCACGAGCGTGCCGCCGGAGTTCTGGATGAGGCCCTGGGAGAACCACTCGGGCAGGCCCTGGGGCGGGATGGACACGGACGGCTGCCCGGTGTGGTCGGTGACCTTCTGGGCGACCTCGAGCAGGTCGTCGTAGGTCTTGATGTCCCCCGCCTTGCCCGCGCCGGCCGCGTCGAGCAGGTCCTGGTTCACGGCCATGACCGGGGCGGAGATCTGGGAGGGGGCGAGGTACACCTCGCCGTCGATCGTCCCGGCGCCGAGGAACTGCGTCTGGTACGTCTCCGGCAGCACGCTCGTGTCGAGCACGGCGGGGTCGTACTCGGCGACCCAGAACGGGAGCTGGCCCAGCCCGGTCATGATGAGGTCGGGGCGGTTGCCCACCGCGATGTCGGCGACGATCTGCTGGGTGAGCTCCGGGTAGGCGGTGGAGGCGATCGGCTCGCCCTCGACCTCGAGGCCGGGGTGCGCCTCCTCGAGGTTGGCGATCGCCAGCTCCATCGGCTCGGCCGCGAGCACGTTGTAGGCGACGTCGAGGGTGGTGCCGGCGGGCTCGCACTGGCTGACGTCGGCGGCCGTGGCCACCGCGGCGGCGTCGGCCGACTCGCCGCTCGCGGAGGAGCAGGCGGCGAGGGTGAGGGCCACGGCGGTGGCCATGGCGCCGACGAGGGCGTGGCGGATGCGGGGGCTGGACATGGTGGTGCTCCTGACTCGTTGATGTGGAGGGGAAGGGAGAAGGGGGTCAGCCCGTGACCTCGGTGCCGCTCATGCCCTGGACGAACTGCTTCTGGGCGATGAGGAAGAGCAGCACGATGGGCAGCGTGACGATCGCGGCGCCCGCCGCGAGGGCGGCGTAGTCGAAGCCCGTCGCCGCGTCCTGGAAGATCGCCAGGGCCAGGGGCGGGGTGGCGAGGTCGGGGCTGCGTGCGACGAGCAGCGGCCACATGTAGTCGTTCCAGTGGACGAAAATCGAGTACACGCTGAACGCCGCGATCCCGGGCCTCGCCATCGGGATGGCCACGCTGAACAGCGTCCGGACGGGCCCGAGGCCGTCCATCTCGGCGGCCTCCATGAGCGGGGTCGGGATCGCCATCATCTGCTGGCGGATCATGAAGATGCCCAGCACCGAGGTGGAGAACGGCAGCACCAGCGCGGCGAGCGTGTCGGCCAGCCCGACCTGGTTGAGCCCGATGAACAGCGGGATCATCGTCACCTGGCTGGGCACGAGCAGGCACACCAGCACGAAGGCGAAGACCTTGCCGGTCCAGGCCCGCTTGGCCTTGGCCAGCACGAAGGCGGCCGGCACGCACGTGACCAGCTGCAGCGCGAGGATGAGCAGGCAGACGACCAGGCCGACGCCCATGGCGTGCCCGATGTTCCCGTCGGCCCACGCCCGGCCATACGCCTCGAGGGACGGGTTCTGCGGGAGGAGGGAGAGCCCGTCGAAGAAGATCTCGTCCGCGGGCGCGATCGAGGTCCGCAGCATCCAGTAGAAGGGGAACATCGCGAGGACGAGCGCCAGGGTCACGAAGACCCAGCGGGCGGGACGGCGGATCCGGGTCACTTGTCCTCACCCCCGGCGAGGGCCCGGCGCTGCCAGACACCGACGAGCAGGAGGGCCACGAGGAGCAGGAAGGACAGCGCGGAGGAGGCACCGAGGTCGAAGTACTCGAAGCCGTAGCGCCAGGTGAGGGTCTGGATGAGCTCGGAGGAGTACTGGGGCCCGCCGTCGGTCATCACCCGCACGGTGTCGAAGGCCTGGACGGACTGCAGGATCGCCATGACCGCCGCGAAGACGATGGAGGGCCGCATGGCCGGCAGGGTGATCTTCGTCAGCTTCGTCCAGCCCCTGATGCCCTCCATGCGGGTGGCCTCGTTCATGGTGCCCGGGATGGTGGCCAGGCCCGCGAAGAAGATCATCATCGTGAAGGACGCGGTCCGCCAGATCCCGACCAGCGCGACGGTCAGCAGCGACGTGTCCGTGCTGCCGAGCCAGTTGATGGGCGCGATCCCGGCCAGGCCGACCACCTGGTTGGCGAACCCGCCGCGGAAGTCGAAGATCCACCTGAAGGTCACGGCCATGGCCACGAGGTTCGCCGTCATCGGCAGGAACAGGAGGGTGCGCACGAGCGCCTTGCCGCGGGTCAGGGCGTTGGCCGCGAGCGCCATCGCCAGGCCCAGCGCCAGGCTCGGGAGGATCGTGAGCACCGAGTAGACGAGCGTGTTGAGGATGGCCCGGCGGGCGGTGGCATCGGTGACGATGCCGGCGTAGTTCTCCAGCCCGACGAACTCCCACGCGCCGCCGGTGAGCGGGATGCGGAAGAAGCTGCCGACGAAGGACAGGACGGCCGGGAGCAGGACGAAGGTGAGGGCCAGCACGACGGCGGGCAGCACCATCAGCACCGGCGCCCGCCGGCCCCGCCGGGGTGGCGCCACCGTGCCGTCCTGCGGCGGTCGGCCCTCGCGGCGCTCCTCCCCCCTCGTGCGCGCGGGTGCGGTCAGCGTGGTCATGCGAGCTCTCCCTTGCTGATGGTGAAGACGCCGCCGTCGACGCCCACGCCGACGACGGCGTCCCCGGCGTCGGTGAGCGGCGCGGCGACGGGCACGCCGACGTCGACCTGGTGCACGAGGTCGCCGCCGAGGGAGAACACGCGCACGGCGCCGTCGAGGCCGGGGAGCACGAGACGCTCGTCGAGGAGCAGCGGCGGCGCGAGCACGGTGCCGCCCCGCTTCGAGTAGGGCTGCAGGGGGAACGGCGCCGCCGGAGCCACCTCGATGTCCCAGATCGTGCGGCCGTCGTCGCCGTCGAGCAGGCGCAGGCCGCGGCCGCCCACGGTGACGACGATCCCGGCCTCGGTGACGACCGGGGTCGCCGGGCTGAAGCTGCCCTCGTGGTCGGCGACCCAGGTCAGGCGGCCCGACCCTGCAGACAGGCACATCGTGGTGGAGTACCCCGGCAGCAGCACCGAGCTGGTGGCCTCGTCGAACGCCGCGGTGCCCATAACGAGCAGCCGCTTGGCCTCGGTGAAGTCGGCGGCCGAGGCCGCGGCGGCCATAAGCCACCGGTTCCCGCCGGTCGCCAGGCTCAGGCCGTGGGGGTACTCCGGGCTCGGCCAGTAGCCGACCGCGACGAGGTCTCCCACGACCAGCGGCGCCGAGTGGTTGACGAGGTTGTGGTGCGGGGCGAGGTTGGTGCGGCGCCACAGCACCCGTCCGGTGGACGCGTCGATCCGGCGGAGGTCCGCCTGGTCGCCGACGACGACGCTCCCGGCGGCGGCCGTGGGCGCGCCCCAGGCGAAGCGGCGCAGGGGGTCCGAGGAGGGGCAGCGCCAGACCTCCTCGCCGCCGTCCGCCCGGTAGGCGGCGACGTCACCGGTGACCTCGGCCGCGATGACCAGGCCGCCGACGACGGCGGGGGCCACCTTGACCGCCGCGGGCGTGGTGGCGGTCCAGAGGACCTCGCCGGTCCCGGCGTCGAGGGCCTGGAGCGCGCCCCGGGGCGCGTCCTCGACCTGCGAGCCGACGAAGATCCGGCCGCCGTCGACGACGGCGCCCTGGCGGTGCCCCGCGCCGGTGAGGAAGGTGCGCCACCGCACCGCCGGGGCCGTGGCGGCGTGGGGCGTCGGGGCGATGGTTGCCTTGTCCAGGACCCTGTCGAGCCCGTCGTCGGCCGGCGCGTGGAACGCGACCGTGTCGAGGGTGAACCGCTCGCCGTCCCAGGTGACCCGGCGCCACGACGGCGGGGAGTAGTCCAGCCCGAAGAGCGCGGGCGGGGTGTTGACGTGGAGTGTGCCGCCCACCTCGACCACGCGCGAGGTGTGCCAGTGCCCGGAGAAGGTGGCCACGGGCGGGCGGGGCGCCTGGGAGAGCACGTAGCTGCCGGGCTGGTCGTGGAAGAGCAGCGCCCACGGGGTGTCCTCGGGCACGAGCGCGAGATCGTTGCGCAGCCAGGCCTCCTGCGCGGCGTCGTCGAGGCCGAGCTCGTGCGTGTGCCAGTCCATCGCCACGACGTGGAGCCCGGGGATGTCGAAGCTGTACCAGCGCGGGCCGAGGTAGCGCTCGTAGGCCGCCGGGTCGCCGGTGTTGGTGAGGTAGTTGTGGGCGGTGACGACCGAGACGTGCTTACCGTCCATGTGGTCGTGGTTGCCCGGGATGGTGTGCACCGGAAGGGGGCTGTCCCCGAGCACCCCGAGTAGCGCCTCGTACTCGTCGGCCAGTCCGTGGTCCACGAGGTCGCCGGTGAGGAACACGGCCTGGACGCCCGGCGCGGTGCGCGGGAGGTCGCCGAGGAACGCGGCGAGCTCGGACGGGAGACCGCCCTCCGGGTAGAGGGCGTGCTCGCTGCGCTGGCTGCCGGCGGCCATGCCGCCCGGGACGCTCAGGTGGGTGTCGCTGAGATGCACGAACTCGAACGGCAGGCTCTGCGGGGACTCCACGAGCGCGAACTCGAGCGGCCCGTGCCCGGCGGGGTACCACCAGCGTTCGGCGGTGAGGCCTTCCGGCCGGGTGATGAAGACGAACAGTCCCTGGTCAGGGAGCCGGAACGAGCCGTCGTCGGCGGTGCTGACGACGTCGTGCCCGTTGGAGACCAGCACGCCGGGCACACCTCGGCGGTCCGGTCCGCGAACGATTCCGTACATGTCACTCACTTCGTTGCTGGAAGGAGGTGGGAGGAGCGGTTAGAAGCGGTGCTCGGCCAGGACGTCCGAGGTCAGCTGCAGGCGCAGGTCCGTGTCGGGAACGCGCCCTTTGAGGATCGTGACGAGGGCGTCGAGGACGGTGAGGTGGACGAGCCGGCTCGTCATCGCCTCGACGCGCACCTTCGTCTCGGCGCTGCCGGCCACGATGGCGTGGTCGGCGATCTCCGTCAGCGGCGAGGCGCTGAAGCTCGTGATGGCGAAGACCTGGGCGCCCGCCGCCTTGGCCGTGCGGGCCGCCGCCAACGTCTCGAAGGTGGATCCGGTGTGGCTGACGGCGAAGAAGACGTCCCGCTCGCCGAGCATGCGGGCGGCGACGTGCTGGGCGTGGACGTCGCCGACGAACGTGGCGTCGAGCCCGAGGGTGGTGAACCGGTAGGCCGCGTCGGCCGCGATGGGCGCCGAGGTGCCGACCGCGCCGAAGGCGATGCGGCGGGCGCCGAGCAGCCCGTCGACGAGCGCGTTGACGGAGGGGGGATCGAGCAGTGAGGCCGCGCGGTCGAGGGCGGCGGCGGCGTCACGCAGCACGCCGACGGCCACCCGGTGGGCGTCGCCCGACTCGTCGGCGCCGGCATCCACCCGCCCCGGGACGTGGGCCAGTGCGACGCCGGTCTTCAGGTCCTGGAACCCCCGCAGGCCGACGCTCGTGCACATGCGGACGACGCTCGCCGCCGAGGACCCGGCCCGCCCCGCCAGCTGGGTGACGGACATGTCGATCACCGCGATGGGGTCCTCGAGGAACACGTCCGCGACGCGCCGCTCGGCGGGCGAGAAGGACGGCAGGTGCGCCCGGATCAGCTCGGGGACGTCCGTCCCGCTGCGCTCGTGGGTGTTCACGTCAGGGACGCTAGGGAGCGGGCATGAACGTCATCCGCCCCCGGGGTGAACGATGAAAGAACGTTTCACACCGGGCGCGTTCATGAACGTGCGTTTCACTGAGCGCTCGCTCGCACACACCATGGGGGTCCTCAGAATGCTCAGTCCCGCACGCTCTCTCGTCCTGGTGGACTGGAACGGCACGGTCATGTCCGACCTGGGACGGGCGGTCGGCGCCATCAACGCCGCCACCGCGCCGTTCGGTGTGCGGGCACTCGACCGCGCCGAGTTCCAGGACTCGTTCACGCTGCCCATGAGGACGTGGCTCCTCGACCTGGGGATCGCCCACGAGCACGTCGGCCGGGTGGAGGCCGACTGGAACAGCGGCATGCAGGCACCCGCCCCTCTCCGGTCGGGCGTGCGCGAGACGCTCGCGACGCTGCGCGGGCAGGGCATCGTCACCGGGGTGGTCACCGCGGCCAACGAGGCGGCGCTGCGCTACGACCTGCGGCACCACCACCTCGACGGCGCCTTCGACCACGTGCACACCTCGGTGCGGGACAAGGCGGCCCGCCTCACCGAGCTCCGGGCACTCGGCGAGCGGGCGTTCTACCTGGGAGACACGGCCTACGACATCGAATCGGCACGCGCCGCGGGGTACGTGGCCGTCGGCGTGAGCGAGGGATACCAGCGGCCGGATGTCCTCGCCGCGGCCGGCGCCGACCACCACATCGACGGCTTCGGTGACCTCCTAGAGATCCTGGACCTCGCGCCGGTTCCGGCGGCCTGACGGCTGGAAGTCGCCCCTCAGTCGGCCGGAAGGCTCGGCAGCCGGATCAGGCGCGTGTGCGGGTTGAGCTGGTTCACCGCCGAGGCGAAGATCGGGCCGAGCTCGCTGCCGGTGCCCGCGCAGAAGAAGAAGTCACCGTCGCCGTTCTCCGTGGCCCGCTTGGTCGCGTTGCCGCAGTCGTTCTGGGCCTTGCTGGGGCCGCCGTTGGGGTCGGGCGACGCGGCGGCGGCGAGGACCTCGCGCACGGGCGTGCCCCCGCAGCTCGCGGTGAGTGCGTCGCCGAACGCCACCGTGATGATGAGCACCCCAGCCGACTTCGTCTTGGTCGCGACCGTCGTGAAGTTGGTGCACGCCGCGCCGACGTTCGAGTTCCCGATGTCACCCGCCACGCTCAGATCGGTGGACCCCGGGATGGTGTCTTCGTTCGGCTGACCGTCGGTCTCGAAGATGATCGCCTTGCGGACCTCACCGACCCGCGGCGGAAGCGTCCCGGAGTTGTTGCCGAGCAGGTACTGCGCCGAGGCCTTGAGCGGCGAGGCGAGATACGTACCGGTGCTTGACGAGCTGAGGCAGGTCAGCTCCTTGACGAGGGTGCTGCCGGTGTTGAGGGACGGTGCATCCGCTGGACCGACGGTGTAGTCGCTCGAGAACGGGACCGGGATCCACGGGCCCGTGGTGTTCGAGGTGCTGGGTGTGGTGAGGCAGGCGCCGCCCGTCCGGCTCCGGCCGATCGTGCCCAGTGCGACGTACTGCTGCTCACGGGTCATGGTCTGCAGCGTGCCCTTGATGGCGCTGACCATAAGGTTGCGATCGGCCGTCGACATGCTTCCTGTGCGGTCGGCGACCACCACGACGTCCATCGGGTTCGGCGCCAGCGCGCCGCACGATCCCTTGCACGCGGTGGAGGTCAAGTCCCCGGTCGAGCCCGTGTCGATCCCGATGACCGGCGCGAAGGAGAAGGCGACCTCCTTGTCATCCTGGACCCTCATGGTGTTGCAGCTGTTGCCGGCGACGGCGGGGCACGGAATCGCGCAGATCGACTCGTTGCATCGGGCGCCGGCGGTCGTGCCGGGGTTGCACACGCCGGGGACCTGACCCGGCCGCACGCTCGGGGCCGCGCCGGGGCCGGTGGCGGCGACGACGCACCAGAATTCGGTCGTCGGCGCCGCTTCCGGGTCGTTCGCCTTGGCAAACTTCAGGGCGGTCGCCGTGGCCACGTCAAAGTCTCCCGGGAGCGCGTACGCGCCCGCCTGGGCGGCGGCGTCCAGCGCGTTGCTGAGGTTCTGGCGCTGGTGGGTCAGCATGCTGATGTCGATGGCCAGCGCGGCCGCCGCGAAGAGCACGGGGACGAGGAGCGCCACGATGACGGCGACGGCGCCGCGCTCGCGTGGGCCCGTGCGGCCCGTCGCGGGCCGGCTCACTCGATCCTCATCTCGCTGGACCTGACGATCGTCGCGCCGTTGCCGAAGCCCAGCGGAGTCAGCCACGTGTGCGCGTAGTTGACCTTGACGACGGCCGTGTCGCCGGGTTTCGCGGCGGCGTAGGACGCGCACGCGGCGCCGCCGGGCGTCTTGCAGGACTCCACGACGGACGTTGCAGGCAGCGCACCGCCCGGCAGGTCGCTCATCGCGTCACGGACCACTGTGGCGATCTCGGCGGACGAAGCCCCTAGGCTCGCGGCCCGCACGCCCTCACGGGTGGCGTTGCCGACGACCGACGCGGCATTGATGTAGAGACCGAAGTCGATGATCCCGAAGACAAGAACAATCAAGATCGGCGCAATCAGGGCAAACTCGACCGCCGAGGCCCCGCGCTGCGACCTTGACCTCACTGTGGCACGCACGTCGCAACGCCTTCTTTCCGTAAATGCTGGTCCGATTGCGCCGAACGTTAGAGCGACCATCTGGAGATGTCAAGGAAAACTTGTCGGTCAGGAAATCTTGCGGCCTTGGTAAGTAGTACGCGCATCAAGCCCTTAGGGCGCCCGTGCAGGGACTTCAGAGAGGCGTCGGCCGTGTGGGCGGCGTGCCGGCCTGCCCGGGTGCACGCAGACCCGCGTCGATCTGGTCGAAGGCGGCGTCGATGAGGTCCGCCAGCCCGGCCGGCGCCGCATCACCCCGCGCCCACAGCCGCATCGACGCACTCACGGCGGACACCGCGGCCGCGGCCGCCAGTGAGGGGTAGATGTCCCAGGCGGGGTCGGTGCCGGTGCGGGCGGCGACTGCGTCCCGCACCGCCGCCTCGAGCGCGTCGTAGCGAGCGACCCAGTAGGGGCGCAGGCTCGGGTGCTCCTGCTCGAGCCGGATCTTCTCAACCTCGAGGCGCAGCTGGTTCGGGGGCCGGGAGCGGGCGAAGTCCACGAAGACGTGCCGAAGCGCCACCATCGTCGGCTCGGCGTCCGGCCGCGCGGCGAGCTGCTCGACGACGCTCTCGAGGTCGTGCGTGCCCGCGGCGGCGACGGCCTCCTCCTTGCACGAGAAGTAGTTCGAGACCGTCCGCGGCGAGACGAACGCGAGGTCGGCGATCTCGTCGATGGTGACGTTGGTGAGTCCTCGGTCCATCGAGAGCGCGAGTGCAGCCTCGGCGATCGACTCCCGGGTGAGGTGCTTCTTCCGCTCTCTCAGGCCCATCTTCTTCGCTGTGGCCATCCGGTCACGATAGGAGGGGGTCGCCGCGGCCATGAGGTTTCCGTCCGGGCAAAGAGCCCGCGGCATCTTGCTGGGCGACGGTCCGCCGCTCCGCGTCCGCCCGCAGCAAGCGCCGCAGGCGAAGGGGTGACCTGCGGCCGTCGACCGTATCACCGCGAGATCACCCGGCCATGGCGCGATTAACTCGCCTGACAGCGTTGAGACACGTCACGACGACATCCATGTAATTCACCCTTCGCCTTCCGTTTCTCACCCTCCCTCACCCTCTGGGTGAAATTGTTTCCCAGAAAAGTTCCTCCTTGTGAAGCGATGCCGAAGCCGCAAACTTCTGACACGTTTCGACCCATCACCGGCTCATACCGAATCGGGAAACCTGCGACCGGATCAGATCCGGGAGCGCCCTCAGAGAGGAACCACCATGAACCGCGCAGCCGCCTACCTCGTCACCCTGTTCACCGTCGTCGGCAACCGCTTCGAGGACCGCAAGGAGCGCGGCGCCACCGCCGTCGAGTACGGCCTGATGGTCGGGCTCATCGCGGTCGCGATCATCGTCGCCGTGACCGCCCTGGGTACCCGGCTCTCCGGCCTCTTCACCAACATCAGCACCCGGCTCCCGCTCGGCGCCGCCTGACCGTGATCTGCCCGGATCGCCCGGCGCAGCGGTCACTGTGACCGCTGCGCCGGGCCGTCCCGCCCCCCGTCTCGCTCCTGCACCGTCCAGCTGACCAAGTTAGGGACCGAACTCATGACACGTCGGGTCATAGCCGCCGCCGCGGCGATCCTGCTGGCCACCGTCGGGGCCTTCGTCCTGGTCGGCTACGTCGGCGCCGCGGACCAGCGCGCGATGGCCGGGATGGCGAGCACGAGCGTCCTCGTGGTCACCACCCCGGTCGCCGAGGGCACTCCCGCCGACCAGCTCGCCGGGCTGGTGACCGCCGAGGACCTGCCGGCCAAGGCGGTCGTCCCGGGCGCCGTCACCAGCCTGGACGAGCTCAGCGGCCTCGTCGCCACCGCCGATCTGCATCCCGGCGAGCAACTGCTCGCGGCCCGGTTCGCCGACACGGTGACCGAGATTGCGCCGACCACCGTCGAGGTCCCGGCAGGCATGCAGGAGGTCTCCGTCCTGCTCGAGCCGCAGCGCGTGGTCGGCGGTCGCGTCGCGGCGGGCGACACCGTAGGCGTCTTCATCTCTCTGGGTGGCGAGGCCCCGCAGACCCACCTCATCCTCAACAAGGCTCTCGTCACGCAAGTGCAGGGCGCAGTCCCCATCCCCGAGGGCGCCGCCCCTGCCACGGGCCTGGTCCCGGCGGCCGACACGGCGCCGGCGCCCGAGGCGGCCCCCACCTCGAGCGTCATGGTCACGCTTGCCCTCTCGGGGCCGGACGCCGAGCGCGTCGTCTTCGGCTCCGAGCACGGCACCGTCTGGCTGTCCAAGGAACCCGCCGCGGCCACCGTCGACGGCACCCGCATCGTCACCCGGGAGAACGTGTTCTGATGAGCCACATCCTGCTGGCGACCGCCTCGGCGGAGCTCGAGCACCGCATCCACGAAGCCACCCACGGGGACCTCTTCCCGCTCTCCCTCGGACCACTCCCCCAGGACACGCGGCAGCTCCTCTCCGCGACCGGCGGCGAGGCCCCGGGCGTCGTCGTCCTGGACGCCACCGGCTCGACCGAGCATGCGCTGGAGCTCGCGGCCGATCTGGGCCGGGAGTTCCCCGCCAACGTCGTCGTCCTCGTCAGCGACCTGGGGACGGAGCTGGCGCTCACCGCCATGCGCGTCGGGGTCCTCGACGTCCTCTCCCCGGACACCCCGACCCCCGATCTCACCCTCGCGCTCGACCGGGCGCGCCAGGTCGCCGAGCTGCGCAGGCACGCGGCGCTCACCGCAGCGCCCGGGATCGTCGCCGCCGCACCGGCGACGCCGCGTGGCCGCGTCATCAGTGTCGTCTCACCCAAGGGCGGGGTCGGCAAGACAACGGTTTCCACCAACCTCGCCGTCGGCCTGGCCAAGGCCGCCCCGCAGCGCGTGGTCCTGGTCGACCTCGACATCCAGTTCGGGGACGTCGCCCACGCGCTCAACCTCACGCCCGAGTACACGCTGCCCGACGCCGTCCGGCCGGCCGGCCACGACGCCATGGTCCTCAAGACCTACCTCACCCTGCACGAGACCGGCCTGTACGTCATCTGCGGCGCGGACACCCCGGCCGCGGCCGACGGCATCGAGGGCGAGCACGTCGCCGACCTGCTGCAGCTGCTCGCCACGGAGTTCGAGTACGTGGTGGTCGACACGGCGCCTGGGATGTCCGAGCACACCCTCGCCGCCATGGACCACACCACCGACCTGGTCCTCGTCACGAGCATGGACGTGCCGGGGGTGCGGGGGCTGCGCAAGGAGCTGGACACCCTCAACGACCTCGGGATGTTCACCGACGCCCGCCATATCGTCATCAACTTCGCCGACCCGAGCCGCGGGCTCTCGGAGGCGGACGTGCGGGCCACGCTCGGCGCCGACGTCGACCTGGTCCTGCCCCTGTCGAAGGCCGTCCCCGCCTCCGTCAACCAGGGTGTCCCCCTCCTGCACAGCGGCACCCGCGGGCCCGTGACCAAGGGGCTGCGCCAGCTCGTCGAACGCTTCGCGCCCGCCGTCCCGAACGTCCGGGTCCGCCGATCCTGGGTAGGTGCCCGATGAGCTTGTCCGAACGGCTCAAGATCAGAGCGCAGGGCGGCACCGCCGTCCCTGACCTGCTGGCGCCGTTCGCCGCGGCCTCGCGGCCGGCGCCCGGCGGTACCGCGCCCGACGCGGCGGCGCCCCTGGGTGCCGCGCCGGCCGTGCGAGGGGGCGCTGCGCCCGCTCTGGTCGCGCCCGCCGCGGGCGACCCCCGCCCGACCGTCCGCCCGGGCTCGCTCACGGCCAGGCATGCCGCGCCCACCGAGCCGCCGCCCATCAGCGACGCCCTGGCCAAGATGAAGGACCGCGCCGCGGCGGCGCTGTTCGAGCGCGTCGGCGGCCGCCTGAGCGACCCCACCCTGGGCGAGGACCAGCTCTACGCCCTCGTCCGGAGCGAGCTCGACCTGGTGGTCGAGGAGGAGAAGGTCCCCCTCACGGTCGAGGAGCGCAAGCGCCTGACCCGCGAGGTGAAGGACGACATCCTCGGCCTCGGGCCGTTGCAGCGCCTGCTCGACGACGAGAGCGTCACCGAGATCATGGTCAACGGACCGGATCTCGTCTACGTCGAGCAGCACGGCAAGCTGACCCGGAGCCAGGCCCACTTCTCCTCCGAGGAGCACCTGCGACGCATCATCGAGCGCATCGTCTCCAAGGTCGGCCGGCGCATCGACGAGTCCTCGCCCCTGGTCGACGCCCGGCTCCCCGACGGCTCGCGCGTCAACGCCGTCATCCCACCGCTGGCCTTCTCCGGATCGTCGCTCACCATCCGGAAGTTCGCGAAAGACCCCTACCTCGTCGACGACCTGGTCAAGTTCGGGACGATGAGCCCCGAGATGGCCGAGCTGCTCCGCGCATGCGTGGAGGCGCGCCTGAACATCATCGTCTCCGGCGGCACCGGCACCGGGAAGACGACCCTCCTCAACGTCCTCTCCTCCTTCATCCCGGAGGGCGACCGCATCGTCACCATCGAGGACGCCGTCGAGCTCCAGCTCCAGCAGGAGCACGTGGTCCAGCTCGAGTCCCGCCCCGCCAACACCGAGGGGAAGGGCGAGGTCACCATCCGGGACCTGGTCCGCAACTCCCTGCGGATGCGCCCCGACCGGATCGTCGTCGGCGAGGTCCGCGGCGGGGAGTCCCTGGACATGCTCCAGGCCATGAACACGGGCCACGACGGCTCCCTGTCCACCGTCCACGCGAACTCGCCCCGCGACGCCGTCGCCCGCCTGGAGACCCTCGTGCTCATGGCGGGCATGGACCTGCCCCTGCGGGCGATTCGCGAGCAGGTCACCGCCGCCGTCGACGTCATCGTCCAGCTCGCCCGGCTGCGCGACGGCACCCGCCGCGTCACGGCCATCACCGAGGTCCACGGCATGGAGGGGCAGACGGTCACCCTCCAGGACGCCTTCGTCTTCGACTACGCCGCCGGCGTGGACGCCTCCGGGCGCTTCCTCGGCACCACGGTCCCCACCGGTGTGCGCCCCCGCTTCACCGACCGCTTCGCCGAGCTCGGCATCACGCTCTCGCCCCACATCTTCGCCGCCCCCGCGACCGGGAGGGCCACGCGATGAGCGCCGCCCTCGCCTCTCCGGTCGCGATCACGGCCGTCGCCGCATGCTCCCTGGCGATCCTGGCCTGCACCTACCTCCTGCTGAGCCCCGGCCCGGCCCGGGTCCCGCTGGCGCGCCGCCGCCCCGGCGCCGAGGGCGCCGGACTGCTGGCGGGGGCCGCGAGCGCGGCCACCGGCGCGGTCGAGATGGTCCTGCGGCGTCGCGGCGTGCAGGTGGGCGCCCTGGAGCGCGCCGGCCTGAAGATGCGTCCCCAGGACCTCGTGTTCCTCGTCGCGATCGGTGCGCTGGCCGCGGGGGCGGCCGGCCTGGCCCTGTCCGGGCCGCTGCTCGGCCTCCTGCTCGCCCTCCTGGCGCCCGTCGGGGCCAAGGTCCACCTCGGCGTGCTCACCCGTCGGCGCCAGCGCGCGTTCGCCGACCAGCTCGGCGACTCCCTGCAGCTGCTGGCCTCGAGCCTGCGGGCGGGGCACAGCCTGCCGCAGGCCCTGGCCTCGGTCGCCCACGAGGCGGAGGAGCCGACGTCGGAGGAGTTCGCCCGGGTCATCAACGAGACGCGGATGGGCCGCGACCTCGCCGAGGCGCTGGAGGAGACCGCCGCCCGCACGGGCAACCAGGACTTCGTCTGGGTCACCCAGGCGATCGCCATCAACCGGGAGGTCGGCGGGAACCTCGCCGAGGTCCTCGACGGCGTGGGGCACACCATCCGCGAGCGCCATCAGATCCGCCGGCAGGTCAAGGCGCTGTCCGCCGAGGGCAAGCTCTCCGCCTACATCCTCATGGCGCTGCCCTTCGGGATCGTCGGGTTCCTGTCCCTGAGCAACCCCGCGTACATCGCCAAGTTCACCCAGAGCATCATCGGCTACGGCCTCATCGGCCTCAGCGCCGTGCTGCTCGTCGTCGGCGGCTTCTGGCTCAGCAAGACCGTCAAGATCACGTTCTGACGCCGACCGGAAAGGAGGCGGTCGTGCCCGCTCTCGTGCTCACTGCCATCGCCGCCCTCAGCGTGTCCCTGCCCGTCCTCGCGTGGGCCGTGCTCGCGGGCCCGAACCGCGCGCACCGCCGCGCCGTCGCCAACCTGCAGCGGGGGCTCCCGACCGCGGGCCCCGGCGCCTCCCGGCCGACCCTCGGCGACCTGGCAGACCTGTCGCGCAAGCTGACCCCCGCCCGGTCCCTCCGGTCGCTGGACCGGATGCTCGCCCGGGCCGGCCGCCCCGCGGCCTGGCCCCTGGACCGCATCGTGGCGGTCAAGCTGGTGCTCGGCGCCACCGCCCTGGCCCTCGGCATCCTGTACGCCACGGTGATGCCGGGCGCGGTCCCGAAGGTGCTGGCGCTGTGCGTGACCGCCGTCGCCTACCTCCTGCCCGAGATCCTCCTGTACAACCTCGGGACCAAGCGCAGCGAGCAGCTCCAGCTCGACCTGCCCGACACCCTCGACCAGATGACCATCGCTGTCGAGGCCGGGCTGGGGTTCGACTCCGCCATGGCCAGGGCCGGCAAGAACGGCACCGGGCCGCTGGCCGAGGAGCTCGTCCGCACCCTGCAGGACATCCAGCTCGGGCAGTCCCGCCGCCAGGCGTACGACGCCTTCGCGGGGCGCACGGACGTGGCCGACCTGCGCCGCTTCATCCGCGCCCTGGTCCAGGCCGACTCCTACGGCATCGCCGTCGGCGACGTGCTGCGCAGCCAGGCCGCCGAGATGCGGCTGAAGCGGCGGCAGCGGGCCGAGGAGAAGGCCATGCAGATCCCCGTGAAGGTCATCTTCCCGCTCATCGTCTGCATCCTTCCCGTGCTGTTCATCGTGCTGCTCGGCCCCGCGGTGATGGACATCGTCGCGGCCTTCAGCGAGTAGGGGACAGCGCCGATGCCCGCCGCCGTCCTCCTCGCCGCCCTCGCCACCGCCGGCGGCGCGCTGGCTTTGGGGCCGTGGATGCGCACGGTTGCGCGGACGCGGTCACGCTGGCTGACCTCGGGCGCCCATGTGGTGCTCGCCGGGGCGTTGGGGGCGGGGGCCGCGCTGCTCGCGCGCACCTGGGCGGAGCTGGCGGCCTTCGCGCTGCTCGCGCTCGCCTGCGCGGTGCTCGCTGTCATCGACCTGGCGACCTACCGGCTGCCCGACGTCATCGTCGGGCCGATGTACCCGCTCCTCTTCGGGGCGCTGACGCTCGCGGCCGCCGTCGACGGCGACTGGGGCCGGCTCGGGCGGGCCGCCGCGGGCGCCGCCGTGGTCACCGTCGGGTACTTCGCGCTCGCCTACGCCTCCCCGTCCGGGCTCGGGCTGGGGGACGTGAAGCTGTCCGGCCTGCTGGGCGGGTTCCTCGGGTGGCTGGGCTGGTCGCAGGTGCTCCTCGGCAGCCTCGCCGCGTTCGTGCTCAGTGCCTGCGTGGCCGGGGTGCTGCTCCTGGCCCGGCGGGCGGACCGGAGCACGGAGTTCCCGTTCGGCCCATGGATGGTGGCCGGCGCGGTCCTGGGGGCCTGGTTGGCGCCGACCTTCATGGCGTGAGACGACCACGCGCCGTGCGAGCCGCTCGTGCTCGGCGCCGGGGCGGCCAACCTCGCGGGGTGCGAGCCCCCCATTGACGCCGGCGGCTTTCCCCGTCAGCCCCATGATCTGCGCGGACGGGGTCTCGCCCCTCGGCACCGTCGCTACGCTCCCGAGCATGCGGTCACAACGTGGTGGCTTTCCCTGGCGCACCGTCCCGGTCGCGCTTGCCGTGATGATCTCCCTCGTCGCGCTGGCGTCGGCGCCCGCGGCCCATGCCCAGACCGGCGCCGAGCCCCAGGCCGAGATGGAGGCCGAGATGCAGGCCGAGGCCAAGTCGATGCGCCTGTTCATCTCCCCGCACCCGGACGACGAGATGGAGGGCTGGGCGGCCGTGGACGAGGTGCGCCCGTCGGCCTACACGGTCTTCATCACGCTCACCCATGGGGAGGCCACCGGCTACTGCCAGCCGGCCGTCCTCGCCGTGAGCCTGCAGGCGGATCTCGGCGAACGGCCCCCCAACCCGACGCCGGCCGGCAAGTTCTCCCCCACGTGTGCGCAGGCACGCATCGACTCATGGCTGGCCTTCCACGACGGCGCCGCTGCGGTCACCTCCAGCGCGAAGATCGGGGCCGCGGCCGGGACGACCCTCACGCTCGGCCCGGTGCCCGGGCTGCCGCAGCCGACCAACCCCCACGCGAGCATCGGCGCGACGCGGGCGCAGGCGTGGATCGGGCCGCGCGGCGCCCGCTTGGCGCTGGACCTCGGAGACGGCAACCTGACGACGGCCGAGGTGCAGTGGGCGATCAAGGCGGTCCTCGCGCTGCGGGGCGGTGCCCTGCCGAACCTGCCGCTGTCCACGATGATCGCGGCGTCCTACGTCAACAAGGCCGACGACGGCGCCATCCCGTACGCCCACCCCGACCACATCGCCGAGACCGACGCCGTCAAGAGCCTCGCGGGCCTGGCCGGGGACGGCGGCGTCTGGATCGCCACCAGCCCCTACGACGACCGCGCCGACGAGGCGTTCACCCTCAGCAAGAGCGACTACAAGGTGCTGATGGGCGTGAGCTCGACCCTGCAGAAGCGTAAGGGCGCCCACCAGGTCGCCTTCGGTTGGCTGACCAGGGGCTACTGGCCCACCGGCAAGCTGCCCCTGGCCGAGACCGAGGTCATCTTCCCCCGGCAGGCGACGTTCAGGTACGTGTCCAACCCGGGGAGCGCCGGCCAGCCGCCGGCCTGACCCCTGCGCGGGTACGGTGGCCGCCCGTGACCGTGCCACATGAGGCCGACCCCGCCTCCACGTCCCCTGGACGCACCGGCGACGCCGCGGCCCCCGCCGCCCGGGCGGCCAGGCCCGGCCGCATCACGGCGCTGGACTGGGCGCGCGGCCTCTTCGTCGTCGTCTTCGTGTCCACCGAGACGGTGCTCGCGCCCCGGCCGGCCCAGCTGGTGCACGCCACCTGGGGCGGCGTCATCGCCTACGACCTGATCTTCCCGCTGTTCGTGGTCCTCTCCGGGGCGGGCCTGGCCCTCGCGCACAGGAACGAGGTGCCCGGCCGGGTGACGGCCCGCCACGCGCTGGTGCTCCTGCTCGCGGGCCTCGCGTACAACGCGGTCACGACGCCGGGCCCGACCTGGGGCACCTTCCGCCTCACCGGCCCGCTGCAGGTCTTCGCGGTGCTCGTGCTCGTCGTCGCCGCCGCGCACCGGCAGGTGCGCACGGCCCGCGGCTGGGCGGTCACCACGGTCGTGGCCGCCGTGGTGCTGACCGGGGCGCTGCGGTGGTGGGCCGCCGGGTGCCCCGCCGGTGCGCTGACCCCCGACTGCAACCCCTCCCTCGCCATCGACGGCCGGCTGCTGGGCGAGCACATGTACGTGCAGGGACGCCTCGGCCACGACCCGGAGGGCCTGGTGGCCATCGCCGGCGCGTTCGTCACCGCCGCGGTCGGCGTGACGGCCGGGCACCTCATGGTGCGCCACCGCAGCTCCCGGCTCGCCCCCGTGTGGCTGCTGGGCTGGGCCGCCGCGGTGATCGGCGTCGGCGTCGTGCTCGCGCAGTGGGTGGAGCCGATGAAGCGGCTGTGGACGCCGAGCTTCGCGCTGGTGGCCGCGGGCCTGGGCGTGGTGATCCTCGCGGTCGGCTTCCTCCTGCACGACGCGCCGGCGCCCGCGTGGTGGGGGCGCGTGCGGGGCCGGCTAGCGGTGCCGCTCGTGGCGCTCGGCCGCAACAGCCTGCTCGTGTACGTCGGCGCCAGCGCGGTCCACAACCTGCTCCTGCGCACCGGTGACCCCTCGGCCGCCGTCCGCATCGGCGACGCGGTCTCGCTCGACGCCGACCCCCGGCTCGAGTTCACGCTCCTGTCCCTGGCCGCATGGTGGCTGCTGGCGCTGGTGCTGCACGCCCGCCGGATCTACGTGCACGCGTAGGTCCCCCATTCAGCACGCCACACCGAGCGGATCGGCACCCGGCAGACGACCGGTGCCCCCGCTGCCCATGACGGGCAACGGGGGCACCGATGCGATCCACATTCGGCCCGGCAGGGCTCAGGTCAGCAGCCGCGCTGGGTTGTCGCGCACGAGCTGCCCGAGCATCTCCTCGGCCACGCCGCGCTGGCGCAGCATGGCGAGGAACACGGTGGGCACGAACGCCCACCCGTTCCCGCCGTGCTGGGTCCACATCTGCTTGAGGAACAGGTCGTGGCTGAGCACCAGCTGCCCGCCGTAGCCGGCACCGATGAGCGCCGTCACCGCGTCGGCCGTCTGCACCGGCGTGGGCGAGACGCCCTCCTTGGGGAAGGTGATGTCCAGGCCGATCATGTCGAACTCCAGCCACACGCCGCGGTCGAGCAGGGCGTGCTGGTAGTCGGGGTCGTCGCCGGAGGGGTCCGCGTGGGCCAGGGAGACCTTGGCGGGGTCGACGCCGACCTCGCCGAGCACGATGTCGAGCACGTCGTGCGCGTAGCGCTCCCAGCCGGGCAGGTGGATGTTCAGCGCGACCTCCGGGTGGTTGAGCTGCGCGAGGCCGGCGGCTCGCAGGGACGCCTTCTCCCCGTCGGTGAAGGACGGCGAGATGCCGATCTCCCCGATCATGCCCGCCCTGATGCCGGCTTCCCCGACGCCGTGGTCGAGGTCGTCGCCGATCGCCTGAGCCTGCGCGTCCACGCTGCGCCCGGTGATGGCCGCGCCCTCGAACTTCTCCAGGTAGGCCCCGGTCGACATCACCACGTTCAGGCCCGTGGCCTCGGCGACGGCGCGCAGCCGCCCGGGGTTGCGCCCGATCGCGGGAGTCCCGGTCGCGTCGACGATCGTGCGCCCGCCCACCTCGGCGAACGCCCGCACCTCGGCTACGACGTCCGCGACCGGCTTGTCCGCCATGTTGTCGGCGCTGGCGTACGGGTCCTGGCGCAGCGCCCACATGGTCGAGGCGCTGACCTTCGCGCCCACCAGGACGCGTGAGAAGTCGTAGGACGGCTCGTCGACCACCCCGGAGAGGTCGTTGAACAGGTGCTCGTGCGGCAGGACGACGCCGAGGTCCGCGCGGGCGACGGGCCCGGTGACCGTCTGCAGGTAGCCCGGCCCGGCGCTCATGCGACCACGTCGTCCGTCGCGACGGCGCGGCGGGAGGGAATCATCGCGATGCCGGCGGCCACAAGCGCCACCAGCGTGCCGACGAGGGTCACCGCGTAGACGGTGTGGCCCAGTGCCGGCACGAAGGCGTCGATCATGACCGAGCCGATGAGCTGGCCGGCGGTGGAGCACAGGCCGAGCAGCAGCAGCCCGAGGCCGCGGACGAGCAGGGCCATCAGCGCGATGGACAGCAGGCCGAGGGGGCCGCCGAGGTACATCCACCAGGTGCCCGGCAGCGCGAAGTCGACGCCGGAGGCGGCGGCGCGCACCAGGTAGGCGATCAGCAGGGCGGTGAAGCCGACGAGGAAGTTCCAGCCGATCGAGACGAGCATCGAGCCGGTGGCGTGGGCGACGTTGGAGTTACCGGCGGGCTGCCAGCCGGCCAGGAGGCCACCGACGAAGGGCAGGATCGCGAACGCGATGAGGTGCGGGGCCTCGAAGTTCGGGGAGATCACGATGACCGTGGAGGCCACCGCGAGCACCGCGCCCGCGACGCGCGGCAGGGACAGGGGCTGCTTGAGGGCCACCCCCACCCCGAGGCGGTCGCAGACCACGCCGGAGATGACCATGCCGGAGATCAGGGAGATCTGGAACGTGGCCACACCGAGCGCGCCGACGGACACGCCCTCGGAGAGCACGATCACGGCGCCGCACAGGCCGGCGAGGAAGTTCCAGCGCGGCAGGCGACGCTCCTTGATGATCGTCGGGATGGCCAGGGCCTGCTCGCGCGTGCGCTTGCGGGAGAAGACGATGACGAACATCAGCACGAGGCCGGTGCCGAAGGAGATGAGGGCGGCGGCGTGGCCGTCGCCGAGCCAGGTGCCCAGCTGGCCGTTGACCGCGGACTGCATCGGGCCGAGCGTGCCGGCCAGCACCGTGGCGGCCGCGAAGAGCGCCGTGGCGGTGGTGCGCCGGCTGTTGCGGCGCTGGACGGGGGCGTCGGCTACGGCGGTGACGCCCGACGGCGGAGTTGACTGCATCGTTGCTTCTCTCTCTACCTAGGTGTGGTGCCTGTTGCTAGATCTGGTCCCGGCGGGGCAGGGAGTCCATCGCCCCGTGCCGGGTGGTCGTGGCGGCGGCGACGCGGGTGGCCCAGCGGGCCGCGTCGGTGAGGTCGGCGCCGTCGAGCAGCGCGTCGACGAGGCCGGCGCAGAAGCTGTCGCCGGCGGCGGTGGTGTCCACGGCGTCGACCCGCCGGGCGGGGATGTGCACGGCGTCGCCGCCCTGGTCCAGGACGAGCGCGCCGTCGGCGCCGAGGGTGACGACCCAGGCGACCGGGACGTCGAGGGTCCGGGCTGCCGTCTCGACGTCGGCCAGGCTCCGCGGCTCCGCGGCGAGCCCGGCGAGGTTGCCCAGCTCGAAACGGTTGGGGACGACGACGTCGAAGCGGGCCAGCAGGTCCGGGTCCAGCGGTCCCTTCGCCGGTGCCGGGTTGAGCACCGTGAGGCCGGTGGCCGCCTCGGTGACGGCGCCGAGCGCCTCCACCGGCGTCTCGAGCTGGCACAGCACCGCGCGGGCGGCGGCGACGACGTCGCGGTGGCGGCGCACGAACTCGCCGGTGACGCGATCGTTCGCGCCGGCGTTGACGATGATCGTCGACTCCGGACGTTCCCAGAGCACGATCGCCGTGCCGGTGACGTCGTCGGCGCAGGCCACCGCGGCGGTGTCGACGCCCTCCTCGCCCAGGCGGCGCAGCACCTCGGCGGCGGCGTCGTCGTTGCCGACGGCGCCGACCATCGCGACGGTGCGCCCGAGCCGGGCGGCGGCCGCGGCCTGGTTGGCCCCCTTGCCGCCGGTGGCCTTGTGCATGCCCCGGGCCAGGATGGTCTCGCCGCTGCGCGGGATGGCCGCGACCTCGAGGCGGAGGTCCAGGTTGATGCTGCCCACGACGACGACGTCGGTGCGTTGCGCAGTCATGTCAGCGTCCGGCGCCGGCCTTGGCGAGCGAGGTCGGCTCGGCGTCCTCCCCGGCGAGCCAGCGCACCGCCTGGTCGAACAGGCGCCCGTAGCCGTCCCAGTCCATGAACTCGCGCGGGGCCCAGTGCGGGGAGATGTCGGAGGCGAACGCAAGGGTCCGGCCGCGCCCGACCGTGCGCACGAGCAGCAGCGGCGCGTCCTCGATGGTGGCCAGCACGGTGGCGTCCTCGCGGGCCTCGAGGCGCTGGTAGCCGAGCAGGATCGGCCAGTCGCGCTCCAGGCCGGCGGTGACCGGGTGCTCGGCCGCGGTGCGCGTGCCGCCGATCCCCTCGGGGGTCTCCACGCGGTCGTCGTAGGGGGAGATCCGCACCGGCAGGACGTCCTCGACGGCGGTGCGGTGGTAGTTGGCGCGCCCCTGGAAGCCCTGGAAGCTCAGGTACCCGCCGGCCATGGCGAGGCCGCCCCCGCGGCGAACCCACTCGGCCAGCAGCTTGAGCCGGTTGGGCGCGGGGCGCCCCTGGGCGAACACCACCGGAGGCAGCAGCAGGGAGTTGGAGCCGATGTCGGAGAGGATGACGACGTCGTAGGCGTCCAGCTCCGCCAGCGTGGACGGGAACTGCTCGGCCACGTCGTGGGAACGCAGGTGGGTCACGTGGTGGCCGGCCTCGGCCAGCGCGGCGAGCAGCTCCGCGCAGCCGATCTCGACCTGTGCGTGCGGGAACGCGTCGTACCCCTTGTAGTCGGTCACCGCACTGACCCAGGACTCCCCTGCCAGCAGTACTCGCATCATTGCTCCAGCCTCATCGCTCCGTGCGCGTCCGTTGCGCAAACCGTTGCGTAGACCCTAGGCCGTGGCGCGACGCCCGTCAAAACGGCATGATGGCGTCCAGTAGCAACGGATGAGGCGGCGCCCAGCCGCGACGGAGGAACGATGACGCTCACCCAGGTCGCCCGGGAAGCGGGGGTCTCGGTCTCGACGGTCTCCCGCTACCTGCGCGGACAGCTCAAGGTCCACGACACGACCGCACAAAAGATTGACCACGCCGTGCGCGAGACCGGGTACCGGGTGGACGCGCCGGCCCGCGAAGACTTCATCGCGCTGATCGTCCCCGAGCTCGGCAACCCGTTCTACGCCTCGCTCGCCGAGGCATGCACGACTCTGGCGGCAGAGGCGGGGGTCTCCGTGGTGGTCGCCGTCTCCGGCCGGCGGCACCGCCGCGAGTCCACGCTCAGCGCCCAGCTCACCGCCGCGAGCAACGTGGGCGGGCTGATCTACGCCGGCATGAACCGCACCAACGACGAGCTGCAGCGCGCCGTGGCCGACGGCTTCCCCGTGGTCGTCCTCGACGAGGAGATCGACCTGGGCCCGGACGCGACCGTGCCCACCGTGACGGTGGACAACTACGGCGGCGCCTACCAGGCCACGAGCTACCTGGCGACCATGGGGCACCGGCGCATCGCCCACGTCTCCGGCCCGCCCGCGCTGCTGACCTCCCAGGAGCGCCTGCGCGGCTACCGGGACGCGCTCGCCGCGCACGGGCTGGAGGTCGACGAGGACCTCGTGCTGCACGGGCCCTACACCGAGCAGTACGGCGCGAGCGTGCTGCCCTACCTCACGCGTGGCACCGCCGCGCCCACGGCAGTGTTCGTGGGCAGCGACATCGTGGCGGTCGGGATCCTCAGCGCCGCGGAGCTGCACGGCCTGCGCATCCCCGAGGATCTCTCCGTGGTGGGCTGCGACGGCATCCAGCTCGGCCAGTGGCTCCGCCCCCAGCTGACCACCCTCGCCCAGCCGATCCACGAGCTCGCCCGCACCGCCCTCGATACCCTGCGCACGGCCGCCGAGGGGCCGCAGGAGCCGGTCCGCACCGTCCTGCCACTGCAGCTGGTGGTGCGCGGTTCGGTCGCGGCGCCGAGGCCCGGGGCTACCCACTGACACCTAGCCGGGGCGGCCCCAGGCGGGCATAACCACGGCGGCCGGCCCGGAACGCCCCACGGCGCGGCGGCGCAACCCGGGTACCGTCACCTGCCGTGACAACAACGTCGTCCGATAGTCTCGCCCTCGACGCGCGGCACGCGCCACGGCCGGCCGAGGGCACGCCCCGCCCCGCCGACGTCGCCGCCGCGAAGCCGGGGCGGATCACCGCCCTGGACTGGGCGCGCGGGCTCTTCCTCATCCTCTCCGTGTGCTCGGAGGCCGTGCTCGCGCCGCGACCGGAGCAGCTCGTGCACGCCACGTGGTCCGGCATCACGGCCTACGACCTGATCTTCCCGCTCTTCGTCACCCTCTCCGGCGCGGGCCTGGCCCTCGCGTACAAGAACCGGGCGCCCGCGCGGGTGACGGCCCGCCGCGTCGTGGTGCTCCTGCTCGCGGGGCTGGCCTACAACGCGGTCACGACGGCGGAGCTGACCTGGGAGACGTTCCGCCTCACCGGCCCGCTCCAGGTCTACGCCGTGCTCGTGCTCGTCATCGCCGTCCTGCACCGGTGGGTGCACACCGCCCGCGGCTGGGCGCTGACCACCCTGCTGGTCGCCGCAGCCGTCGCCGTTGCCCTGGCCTGGTGGGCCACCGGGTGCGCCACCGGAGCGCTGACGCCGGAGTGCAACCCGTCCCTCGTCATCGACGGCCGGCTCCTGGGCAGCCACATGTACGCGCAGGGGCGCCTCGGGCACGACCCGGAGGGCCTGGTCGCCATCGCCGGCACGTTCGTCACCGCCGCCGCCGGGGTGACGGCCGGGCACCTGATGGTGCGCTACCGCCGCTCCCCGCTCGCCCCCGCATGGCTGCTCGGTTGGGCGGCCGTCGCACTCGGCGCCGGCGTGCTGCTCGCCCAGTGGGTCGAGCCGATGAAACGCCTGTGGACGCCGAGCTTCGCACTGCTGGCCGCGGGCCTCGGCGTGGCGATCCTCGCGATCGGCTTCCTTCTCCACGACGTCCCGGCTCCCGCCTGGTGGGCCGGGCTGCGCGGCCGGCTTGCGGTGCTGCTCGTGGCGCTGGGCCGCAACAGCCTGCTCGTGTACTTCGGCTCCCACGTGGTCCACTCGCTGCTGCTGCGCTCGGGCGAGCCGTCCGCCGCCGTGCGCATCGCCGAGGCGGTGGCCCGCGACGCCGACCCGCGCCTGGAGTTCGTGCTGCTGTCGCTGGCGGCGTGGTGGCTGTTGGCGCTGGTGCTGCACAGTCGCCGCATCTATGTGCACGCGTGACGGTCGCGACCGTGGAATCCTCCGCGGCCCAGTGGATTCAGACGTCCGACTACGATTAGCCGGTGACTGACCGACCCCGCGCCCTCGTTGTCTCGTTCTCCGACATCACAGCGGACGCCCGGGTCCTGCGCCAGGTCGCCGTCGTCGCGCGGCACGCGCACGTGACGACGATCGCCTACGGCGCCCAGCCGGCGGGCTCGGACGAGCACTTGCGCCTGCCCGACGGCGCCAAGTCACTCCCGCAGACCCTGCCTGGCGTCGCCAAGCTAGCAACGCGCCGCTTGCGGTCCGCCGAGATGGGCGCCCCCGGCTCGCAGGCGGCCCTGCGCCTGGCGGCAGGCCGATCCTTCGACGTCGTGGTCGCCAACGACCCGCGGGCAATGCCGGTCTCGTTCGCGCTGGCCGACGGCGCCCCGGTGTGGGCGGATCTGCACGAGTGGTCCCCGGAGGAGCGGAGCCACGTGCCCGTGTGGAAGCTCCTCGTGGCGCCGTTCATGGACCACCTGTGCCGCACGTACCTGCCGCGCACCGCAGCCTCTACCACCGTGGCGGGCTCGATCGCCGAGCTGTACGAGCGCGAATACAGCGTGCGCCCGGAGGTCATGCGTAACGCGGCCCCCTGGGCGGACCTCTCCCCCACCCCGGTGGACGGAGACACCATTCGGCTCGTCCACTCCGGCGGCGCGGTGCCCGGCCGGGAACTGGAGGCCATGATCGATGCCGTGCAAGCCCTTGGGGACGATTACAGCCTGGACCTTTACCTCGTGCCCGCCAACGACGGCGGGAAGTACCTCGCTCAGCTCAAGAATCGGGCCGCCGGGCACGGGCTCATCACGTTCCACGACCCTGTGGCTCCCACGGCGCTGCCCGCCACACTCAATTTTTACGACATCGGCGCCTTCTGGATCAAGCCGTTCAACACCAACGCCCGCTACACGCTGCCGAACAAGCTCTTCGACTTCATTCAGGCTCGCCTCGCCATCGCCGTGGGTCCGACCGTGGAGATGCAGCGGGTCGTCGAGGATCACGGTCTCGGCGTCGTCAGCACGGACTTCACGCTGGACTCCATCGTCGAGTCGGTACGCGCCATGACCCGCGAGGACATTGCCGGGTTCAAGCAGGCCGCCCACGCGGCCTCGCAAGGGCTAAGTTTCGAGGCCGACGCCGCGGTGGCGGACGCGATCCTAGAGCGACTCCTTAGGGCCTAATGCCGCGTGTAGTGAGCTGATCACGGTTGAGTCGCCGAGCCTAGGACCGCGATGTAGCGGACGTACCGCCCGCCAGCCGCCCGATCGCCTTGACCCAGGGCTCAGACAGCCTGCGGCCGTCGAAGGACTCGGCCACGGCGGCGGCCGCGGCCTTGTACCGAGCCACGTCCTCCGGAGTGACTGCCTCGAGCGCGGCGGCCACGTCCGCCGCACCGAAGCCGGAAGCCACCACGCCGAGGTCGTTCTCTCGCACCAGCCGCGCCATCTCGGGAGAGGGCCCGATCACCACACCGAGACGCGCCTGGACGAACTCGAAGAACTTGTTCGGCAGCGCCCAGTAGTTGTTGAAGCTAACCGGCGGCAGGATGTGCATCCCCAGGTCGTACTGGTTCAACGTCGGCACGATCCGTCCGAACTCCACCGGCGGCAGTACCCGCACCCCGGTGACCGAGGCGTCCCCGGCCCGTTCGACGAGCATCCGGTGGTACGACGCGACGGACGGCACCAGGATCAGGTCCAGCGTGAACCGCCCCGGGTGACGCTCGTTGGCCAGCTTCACCGCGTCGACCATGACGTCCACGCCCCGGCTCGGGGACGCCAGGCCCATGTGCACGATCCGCACGTGGTCCGCCGGCGCGCTCGGCGTCATCTCCGGCCGATACGGCGTCGCGTTGGGCACCACCTCGGGGTGGAAGCCGTACTCGCGGGCGTACTCGTCCGCGATCCCCCGGGCGACGGTCGTCACGGACGCCACCTGCGGGACGTAGCGCCGGCACGACCAGTCCATCAGCGGCGCGACCAGCAGCTTCCACCACCACTTCTCGCCCTGGCGGGGTGCGTACTCGTGCAGGTCGGCGTGCACGCCCTTGCGCGGCGCCAGGGAAACCCCCACCGGGACGCCGAGGGCGTCGTTGGCGAGGACGATGTCGACCGGCTCGCGCAGGGCCACCTGCCCGCGCACCAACCGCATGCGCGCGGACCCGAAGTACAGGCGCTGGTGGCGGCGCAGGAGCAGCAGGCTCGCGGCGAGAAACTTGTTCGGCCGCCACGCGGCCAGACGCTCGTCCACCTCGATGTGATCGATCACGCCGGCGGGGGCTGGCCCGTACCCGCACGTAATGACGTCGTAGTCACCCGCGAGGAGGTCGATCTGCCGCAGGATGCGCGGGTCCTTGACCAGCTTGGAGAAAGAAAGGATCAGCAGCCGGTCTCTCGCCGCGTCCGGGCTCATGGACACCTTCCGTCGCGCGCCCATCGGCGCAGCCTCCCAGCCGCCGGGGGCCGGCGGGCAGGTCAAGGCTACGGTAAGGGCGTGAAG
Organism: Georgenia sp. SYP-B2076; assembly: GCF_003991205.1. GTDB lineage: Bacteria > Actinomycetota > Actinomycetes > Actinomycetales > Actinomycetaceae > Georgenia. The sequence continues at coordinate 92,862 of NZ_RXOZ01000031.1, forward strand.
ATCCTCAGCGTCGTCGGGGCCCGGCCGCAGTTCGTCAAGCTCGCACCCATTGCCCACGAGGCCGACGCCCGGGGCGTCGAGCACGTCATCGTCCACACCGGCCAGCACTACGACCCCGTGCTTTCCGACGTCTTCTTCGACGACCTCAACATCCCCACCCCCGACGTCCACCTCGGCATCGGCAGCGCCAGCCACGGCAAGCAGACCGGCGCCATGCTCGCCGCCCTCGACGACGTCTTCGCCGCCCACCAGCCGGACTGGGTGGTCGTCTACGGCGACACCAACTCCACCCTCGCCGCGGCGCTCTCAGCGGTGAAGATGCACCTGCCGGTCGTCCACCTGGAGGCGGGCCTGCGCTCCTTCAACCGTCGCATGCCCGAGGAGCACAACCGGGTCCTCACCGACCACGCCGCGGACCTCCTCCTCGCCCCCACCCAGGCCGCGCTGGAGCTGCTCGCCGCCGAGGGGCTCGCGGACCGCTCCGTGCTTGTCGGAGACGTGATGACCGACGTCCTCCTTAAGGTCCGCGACGCCGTGCGGGCAGCTCCCCCGGCCGCGGGCGACGGCGTGGGCGAGCCCGCCGGCGAGTACTACGTCGCGACCATCCACCGGGCGGAGAACACCGATGACCCCGCGCGTCTCAACGCGATCGTGGACGCCCTCGCCGCCCTGGACCGCCCGGTCGTCCTCCTCGCCCACCCGCGCCTGGTCGCCAAGGCGCAAGACGCCGGCATCTCCCTCGAGCAGGGCGCCATCCGCCCCCGCCCGCCCCTGCCGTACCCGGGCCTGGTACGGGCGGCGATGGGCTCCAGGGGCGTGATCACGGACTCCGGCGGGCTGCAGAAGGAGGCCTTCCTCCTGCGGGTGCCGTGCACGACCGTGCGCACCGAGACCGAGTGGGCCGAGACCGTGTCGCTCGGCTGGAACGCCCTGGTCGAGCCGGGTCCGGAGCTGATGGCAGCCGCGACGCGCCCCGCTCCCCCAGCGACGGCCGCTACCCCCTACGGCGACGGCCACGCCGCGGCGCGCGTGCTCGACGAGCTGCAGCAGCACGCCGCCAACCCGGCCCATCTGGTGGACCAGCCGCGCCACTGACAACGAGTTTGCCCGCGGCTGGGCTGATCGCCCACCCGCGGGCACTGCGGAGATGGTGGCATGGCGGTCAGGAAGCGGCCGGCTTACGCAGCCCTCCCGCTACCGCCGCGCAGCGACCTCCGCGTAGAGCCCCTGCAGCCGCCGAACGCCGACGGCGGCATCGTGCTCGGCCAGCACCCACTCGCGCCCACCCAGCCGCACGCCAGCCGCGGCCGGGTCAGTGAGCGCCGCCAGCGCCCCCTCGGCCACCTCGCCGGGCGCGGGCCCGCTCAGCGCGTTGAGCCCGCCGTACCAGTCGTGACGATGACCCCCGACGACGGGCACCCCGATGGCGAGGGCCTCGAGCTCGCTGACGGCCAGAATGCCCGACATCTGCCCCACCACCATGTGTGCGGTGGCCAGCAGCCCGAGGAACTCCTCGTGCGCCAGCTTAGGCACGAGCCGCACCCCGGCCGCCGCGGCCGCCGACGCCGCGGGCCCCCAGTCGATGCCGACGACGTCGACGTCCAGTCCCACCGCTGCGGCGCCCGCGATGACTCGTCGGGCCACTTCCAGCTGGGCGTCAGCGCCCTTAACGGCCTCCCACCGCGAGGCGAACACCAGCCGTGGCCGCGCGTTCGGGGCCCACGCGGGCAAGGAGGCGACGTCGACCGGCTGTGGCAGGTAGTAGGCGTCGTCCCGGAACCGGCGCGTGTGCTCAGCCAGATCGGGTGAGGAGTAGACGACGGCGGCGGCCCGGGCCAAGCCGTCGGCCATCTTCGCCTGCCAGGCGCTCTCGTAGGAGGCGGTGCGGATGTCCGTGCCGTGCAGGTGGAGCACATAGGGGCGGCGGAAGAACCGGGTGTGCCAGCCCAGGGTGCCCGTGTGGACGTGGACCACGTTCGCAGGCAGGGTCCGCGCGCCGAGCCACGCGTCCCACACCGGTGCACGACCCTTGGCGACCAGCGCGCCCAGCGGGCCGGGCAGCGCGTGGCGGTAGTACCAGGGCAGGCCGATGCGGCTCCAGGGCAGCCCCTGTCGCCGGGCAGAGCCGACGAGGTTCTCGGCAGTGTGTGCAGCATCGTGCAGGTGCAGAACCTTGCCGCCCCACGGCGCGCCGAGCGGCAACAGGTTAACCACGGGCAACCGTCGGAACCGGGAAGCCCAACGCCGCGGTCCGGACTGAACGCCTCGTTCGGCTGAACGCACCCATGACAACTCCATTCTTGTGTACGACGACCATGGGGACGGCGTCGTGAGTCATCACCCTATGGTCCACAAAGGCACTGTCCCTCTTTACCGGCACACTCCGCGGCATGGCGGCTCGAGAGCCGATCGGTCACGCGCCTCATTGACGACGCGCTCACCGCGACCGAACGCACCTCTGGCGCTACCGCCGCTAACCTCAAGACGAAACGCTCCGTAATCTGCGAACCTGGAGATCAAGATGAGGGCACGCACGGGCCTAGCCGCAGCGGCCGCGCTGGCGGTTTCGATGGCGATCGCTGCACCGGCCACAGCCAAGGGCGGTGATGTCGGTGGCACCGGGTCGCAGTACTTCCTCTCCGACACCTTTGCGGCGGCGGCGAACACCGTTTTCGCCTATGGGGCCGACGGTGACCAGGCCTTGGTCGGTGACTGGGACGGCAACGGCACCGACACCCTCGCGGTGCGCCGAGGCTCGACATTTTTCGTTCGCAACAGCAACGGACCCGGCCCCGCGGACTCGGTGGTGTCCTATGGCGACCCCGACGACACCGTGCTCGTCGGCGACTGGGACGGTGACGGTAAGGACACCTTCATCGTGCGCCGTGGCGGGCTTTACCACGTCAAGAACTCGATGAGGACGGGCGTAGCCGACCAGGTCATCGCTTACGGCGACCCCGGCGACACCGTGCTCGTCGGCGACTGGGACGGTGATGGCAAGGACACGCTCGCCGTGCGTCGCGGCGGCGTGTACTTCGTCAAGAACGCTATGACCACCGGCGTGGCCGATCACGTCATCGCCTACGGCAATCCCGACGACAACGTGCTCGTCGGCGACTGGAACGGTGACAAGACCGACTCGCTGGGCGTCCGGCGCGGCATCTCATATTTCCTCAAGGACACCATGAGCAGTGGCGTCGCCGACCGCGTCCTCGCGTACGGCAACCCCGACGACACCACGCTCGTCGGCGACTGGAACGGCGACGGCGTGGACTCCCTGGGTGTGCGACGGACAGCCACCAGACCGCTTCAGCCGGCCGAGCCTTCAAGGCCGGGCACCTGGACACCGAATTGGGCAGGCTACGTCGAGCCGACACTCCGCGTCGCCTCGGTGACCTGCACCCCTACGGGTCGGACCAGCACCATGCCGATCAACGGCCAGGTCGTGACCTTCAACGACTACGCGGTGGATGTGAAGTGGGCCGTCACAGACGGCAACTTCGTCTTCCAGGATGGCCGCCACTACGGCCCCGGGCAGACGGCATGGACGTCGAGCTCGTCGACGCTCGGCACTGGCCCCTCACCCTCCGGCAACACGGTCCGAACCGCCGTCGCGATCCAGGTACTGCCGATGAACTGGAACGGCGAGTCCTGGCGCGACGTCCGTGAGCTCTACCGGGACGCTACCGTCACCTGCCCGTAGCCCCTGACGGCGCTGCTGCATCGAGCACGCATGCTGTGCCTCCCTGGGCGGAACAGAATCCCCCAGGGAAGGTGTCCGTAGAACGGCAGACGCGGCCTGGACCCCGAAATGTGACTTATTCCAGCCAGATCCCGGCCGATAGACGTCTACGTAAGCGGCGCTCCGTTCCCGGTCCCGCTCTCTCGTAGAAGGGCAGGACATGTTCCGGACCGTCACCCGCGGCCGATACGCGCTCGGCGCGATGGCGGCGGCTACAGTCGCCGTTCTCACCGCATGCACATCTAGCGTGGGGACAGCCTCCAGCGGCGCGGACGCATCGTCAGCACTCGCCGACGCGATCACGTTCACCCCCGTCGAGATGCCCGCCTCGCTGCGGTCGGCGAGCACTGGCCAATCCGGATGGCTCGTCGTGCCAAGCTCCGGCACCCTACCGATGGTCTCGGTCACCGTAGGCGACAATTCCGACGGCCCGGCCGGGGTCCAGACCTGGACCGCGATCGACGGCGAGGGTCTCGTCGCCCAGGGCCGGGTCGCCGGCGCACCCGATGACGTCCTCACCCTGGACGCCGCGGGCGGGCCGCAGGCCACCGCTATCGTGGGGACCGACGTCGACGGCGGCCGGTTCGCGTCCTTCCTGCTGACGTCCACCGACCGCGTCACGTGGACTCACGTCGAGCTCGACGATGCCACCAGGTCCGCTCAGCTCGGTTCTGTCGGCGTGGACGCAACAAGGATCGTCGCCGCCGGGACAGGGCTGAACGGGCGCGCGCCGGCGGCCGCCGTCCACACCCTCGGTGGGGCGACGACCACGACGAATCTGACCGCCCCCGGTGACGGGCAATCGCTGACCATCTCAGGTGTGGCCGTCAACGGCGACCACATCGTCATCGTGGGAGCGCTCGGACCTGACGGTGACGTCACAAGGCCCATCGCCTATACCTCCACCGACGGCGGCGCGGCGTTCACCGGGCCCACAGAGATTGCGAGTGAGCCGGGCGAGGTGTCCGGCGTCGTGTGGACGGGCACCGAGTACCTCGCCACCGGCGGCGCCAAGGAGTCCGGTTGGAACCGGCCCGCAGCATGGGCGTCTGCCGACGGCGTCACGTGGGCACGAGAGCACGTCGAATTCTTCGGCGACGAGACCAGCGACGCCGGCTGGGGAAGCGACTCGGCCGACTCGACGCTCCGGAAGCCGTCCGTGGTAGACGGCAAGGTCGCCGTCGCCATCGACCACGACGACAGCACCTGGTCCTACGCCACCCTCCGAGACGCCGATGGCACCTGGCTCCCCATCCCCTACTGGACCGCCGTCATGAAGGGCGTCGGTGTCTCCTCGTCCGCCGTGCCGTGGGGCGACGACGGCCTGATCGTGGTGACACAGCACTGGAAGGCAGCGACACAGACGTTCATGAAGCCGGGCGACGTGACGCAGCGCGAGATCACCTCCTTCGATGCTCCATTCGTCATCGGCGATGTTCACGACCTCGGTGGACAGATCGGTATCTCTGCCTACAAGCCAGCGCTGGTTGTCGATGAAGGGGGCGGGTGGCGTCACACGAGCGATCCCGGCAGCTACGCCTTCGCCCCCGACGGCGGCATCGTCGAGGAGGCTTGGGGCCCCGCAGACCTCGCCACCCACAACTCACCGGTCACCGCCGCCGACGAGGAGACAGGGTCCGCCGTCGTCGCTGCCGGCACCACAGACGACACCGGTTTTCCGATGCACGCGTGGACCCGCCAGGGCCCCGAAGGCGAGTGGCAGCCGGCGGTGGGTATCGACCAGAACCAACAGACCTTCCAGAACCCCACGGCGCTCGGCAAGACCGCTCACGGGTGGATCCTCGCCGCCACCACCGCCCGCACGGGCGCCTACGACGACGCACGAACGGCGACCGTGTGGACCTCTCCGGACGGGTTGACCTGGGAGAGGGCCAAGGGACACTTCGCCACCGACGTCGGCCGCGGGTCCGGCATCAGCGACATCTGTGAGCTGCCCGACACCCCGGTCGCGGTCGGCTGGAGCGAGGACAGCGCCGGGGTCACCCACGCCACCGCCTGGAAGGTCGTCGACGGCGCGTGGCATCTCCTCACCCTGACGGACAGCCCAGGCGCCAAGTTCACCTCGTGCACCGTCACCGAGGCCGGCGTCCGCATCGCCGGCAACGACGGGTCCCGCGACAAGTCCTGGGACACCGCCGACCTCACCTCTTACACCACAGCGGAGACCCTTGACGAGGGATCCAGCCGCAACGCGACGGTCGAGGTTCCCGGCGGCTACGTCGCCACCGGCGCCGTCACCACGGCGGACTTCACGGGCCCGGTGCTATGGCTTTCCGCCGACGGTGAGGAGTGGGACTGGATCAAGATCCCGTCCCAGTCCCCGACCGACTGGGCTCAGGTCCATCTGGCCGGCGAGGGCCTCCTGGTCACGGCAACCAGCGGGTACCACTGGGCCGGCGGCAACCAGGCATGGTCCGTGCCCGACATCGGCGCGACGCTCAAGGCACTGGCGTAGGTGCACGCGGCACGCAGAACGGGGTGCCTCGGCGGCGATCCGACTACTTGATCGCCGCCGAGATGGCGTCCACGACAGGTTCCGCCACAGCACTCGGACCACCGAACACGTGCACCCGCTCCGCCGTGCCCGCGGAGGCCGCGCCAAGATACTTCCCCGTGACCGCCGGCAGGACGTCGGACTGGGTGAGGAGCAGGGGGCCGTCGTGGTTGGCAATGAAGCCGGCCGCGACGACGGCGTCGGCATAGTCCTCGCCGCTGGCCACGGCAACCTCGTGCGTCTCGTCGGCGGGGAACCAGGCCGCGGCCACTAGCGCCGCGGTCTCGTACCGGTCGGCGCCGTCGTAGGCGGTGTACCTGCCGTAGGACGCCGTGGTGGCGGGACCGCCCACGGTGTACACGGGTCCGGTGATCGTGCCGCCCTCCTCGTCGAGCATGAAGTCGAAGGTGTAGCTCTGCTGGTGGATGTTGCCGGTTCGGCTGCGGGTGTCGAACTGGTCGCCCTGGGTGAGCAGCACCACCCCGCCCGCCCGGGCGGCGGCTGCGCCGGCGGCGAGCGCGTCGGCGAACTCGAGGCCGGTCGTGAGGAAGACCGGGGTGTCCCTGCGGTACTCCCACTTCTCCAGCTCGCTCATTTCTGCCGCGTCCGGCGGCGCGGTGGGCGCGGCCTGTTCGTCGGAGGCGATCGTCCAGCCGGCGAGGGTGGCGGCGGTGGCGTAGCGGTTCGCCCCGGAGATGCGCACGACGGCGTTCGCGCCGCCTACGACCTCCCGGAGGCTCGCCTCGGCGCCCGAGGACACCGCCGCGGTGCCGCCCACGATGACGACGTGGGCCGGCCTGAGGCGCTTGATCTCCGCCTCGACCCGTGCGTCGAGGTCCCTTCCACTCGCAGTGGTCAGGATCGGCGCATCCAGCTCGTCGGCGAGCGGCGTGGAGGCCAACGCATCGGCGAAGCCGTCGGCCCGGGTGACGATGACGGTGCCCGCGCCGTGGGCGAACGCGGTGGGCTGCTGCGCCCGGGAGGCCGCGATGGCGGTGCCGATCCTGTCGGTGCCCGCGACGCGGACGACGGTGTCCGAGCCGGGCGTGTCTGGGGCGTCGATGGTCCCGGCGTTAGCGGCGGTCGCACCGCCCAGGGTCATGGCGATGGCGGCGGCCGCAGCGAGGGAGCCGCGACGAGTGATATAGCGCATGGTTGGTGACCTCCCAAGGTCCGGATCAGGATGTCGCCCTTTGGGGCCAAAGAGCGAAGGACCCCCCACCCAGCAGGGCGGGGGGTCCTGTGGCGTCAGACCGGGTCACACCGGCTCAGTACCACCTAGTGTCACTTGACGAGCGTGGCCTTCGTGGCGGTGACGAGCTCGTTGACGGCCGCGTCGCCGATGGCGGCCGGGCCACCGAAGACCTTGATGTCGAAGAAGTTGCCCGACACGGTGGCGTCCGAGAGGAGCTTCGTGGCGTCGTCGTGCACGTCGCCCGGCAGGGTCAGCAGGAGCGCCCCGTCGTGGTTGGCGATGTACGCGGACGCGACGACGGCGTCAGCGGCGGTGACGCCGCTCGCGACGGCGATCTGGTCCGTGACGTTGGTGCCGTTCACGAAGTACTTCTTGAGACCCTTGAGAGCGGTGTCGTAACGGTCCGTCCCGACGATCTCCTGGGCGGCGAGGACCTTGCCGTCCACGGCGTCGGCGGCCGGGCCACCGATCGCGACGACCTTTTCGCTGTAGGCGGTCCCGGCCTCGTTGAGGTACTCCTCGAGGTACTTACCGGTGTAGCTGGCGGTGGTGTCCTCGCCGCCGAGGCCACCCTTGACGGTGTACTCGTCCAGCTCGTCGTGGTTGGTCAGCAGCACGATGCCGTTGGTCTGCGCGGCGATAGTCCCGGCGGACAGCGCGTCAGCGAAGTCGGTGCCGTCGGCGAGGTACACCAGCGGACCGTCAGAGACCGTCGGGTAGACCAGGTCGGCGATCTTGACGGCCGTCTCGTAGCGGTCCTTGCCGGCGTAGCGCTCGACGTTTCCGGTGGAGCCGGTGGCGGCAGCGGTGTCGACCTTGAGGGCCTCGAGGGCGTCCTTCACGGCAGGCGTGACGGCGTTCTCGCCACCCACGATGTAGACGTTGAACTCCTTGCCGGCCGCGCCGGCGGCCAGGCGCTGGACCTCGGCGGCGACGTCGGCGTACAGCTCGCCGCTCTTGGTGGTCAGGATCGGCAGGTTCCAGGAGTCGGCGAGCGTCGAGGCGGTGAGTGCGTCGGCGAAGTCGTCCTGGCGGGCGATGATGACACCGGCGGCGCTCGTGCCGGTGACACCCTTGTCCAGCGCCTCGGTCGGGAACTGGTTCTGCGCGGCGTCGATTGCCGTGCGGGCGCGGGTGTCGCCGGAGAGGCGCTCCACCGTGGACTTGGTGACGGGCGCGGGCGCGTCGTCGTTGGGCGTGGCGGCGGCGCTGGCACCTGTCGCGCCGGCGAGAACAACCGCGATGGCGGCGGCGGCGGCAAGCGAGCCGCGGCGAGCGATGTGAGACATAAGAACTGACCTCCATGGTCACGAGCTAGATGTGCTGGTCCCCCCACCCGATCATCTCGGCGTGAGCGTTGGCAGGTTTAAAACGGCCGGCGGCCGCTTTCAACTGGCCATCTGCAGATTACAGCCCAATGGCGTCCGCTGCCATGTGAGGAACCCGACGGCGGATTCGGCAACGGACCCACGTCGCATGGCATACGGCACCGCAGCCGCGACGCTGAATCGTCCTCGGCGGATGTGCCCGCCGCCTGCAACGCGCGCGGTGCTGATGGGAGTGCAGCCTCGGCAGAGGCCGCGAGGACCTCCACCGCCGCCAGAGCGGCGGTGCGGCGTGATCAGCGTCTACTGATCACGGCACGACAGTCGCACGCGAGTTCGGGAGATAATTCAGGTCGGCACCCGCAGCCGTCAGGCGCGCCCATGCTCCGCGGCGGCCCGCGGCCCGGACGCGCGGGCGGCCAGGGCGGACACCCCATCCACCCACGGCGCGGAGAGCCGCTCGGCGGAGAGCTCCTCGGCCGCGGCGTGCGACGCGGCCTTGTACCGCTCGACGTCGGCCACGGTCAGCGACTCCAGCACCTGAACGAGGTCGGCGCTCTCGTACCCCTCGGTCACCACGCCCACGCCGTGGTCACGCACCAGCGGGGCGATCGACGGCGACGGCGAGACGATCAGCCCCAGGCGCGCCTGGACGAACTCGAAGATCTTGTTCGGCAGGGTGTGCACGAGGTTGAACGTCGTCGGTGGGCAGATGAAGACTCCGACGTCGTAGCGGTGCATCATCGGGACGAGTTCGTCGAAGGCGACCGGCTCCTGCAGCCGCACGCCAGTGATGGCGGGGTCGCCGGCGCGTTCGCCGAGCTCGCGGATGTACGTCGCGTCCCCCGGCACCAGGTACACGTCGAGGGTGTAGCGCCCGGGGGTGCGGGCGTTGATGTCCTTGACGGCGTCGATCATGATCTCGAGTTTGCGCGGGCGCCCGGCGGCGCCGGCGTGCACGAGCCGGATCGTCGACGGCGTCGGCGTGGGCGCCAGGTCGGCCCGGTGGCGGGTGGCGTTGGGCACCACGTCGGCGTGGACGCCGAAGACCTCCTCGTACTCGGCGGCGAAGCCCGGGCTGGTGGTGGTCACCGACGCCACCTGGGTTACGTACTGCTGGCACGCCCACACCAGGAAGGGCCTGGTCCAGCGCACCCACACCCGGGAGCTCCCCTGCCCCGGGGAGTACTCGTGCAGGTCGGCGTGCACGCCGAGCCGCGGCTTGAGCGCGACGGCGAGAGGGACGGCAAAGACGTCGTTGGCGAGGACGATGTCCACGCCGCCGCGGCGGGCTACCTCCCGCCCGACCAGCTGCGCGCGGGGCGAGCTGAAATACAGGCGCCGGTACAGGTGCGCACGGACCAGGAGCGCGCCGGCGATCTTGTTAAGGCGCCAGGGCTTGTAGGCGACGGGGATCTCGATGTGGTCGGCCGCCTCCTCGGGCTTGGGCCCGTACCCGCAGGTGATGACGTGGTAGTCCTCGGCGAACAGGCGGACCTGCCGCATGACGCGGGGGTCGCTGCTGATCGGGGAGAACGACAGCAGGAGCAGGGTGTGGCGGCTCATGCGAGGCCCGCCAGCTGGGCCTGGCGGGCGAAGTCGGGGCTGGCGCCCACGACATCGGCGAAGGTGCCGGAGCTGATGAGGCGGGCGTGGTCGAAGAAGAACACGGTGTCGGAGTCCTTGATGGTGGAGAGGCGGTGCGCGACGGTCACGGTGGTGACGTCGTCGAGGTCGTGAATGGCGTGGGTGACGGAGTCCTCGGTGGCGGTGTCCAGGGCCGAGGTGGCCTCGTCGAGGACGAGGACGGTAGGGTCGTTGTACAGGGCACGGGCGATGCCCATGCGCTGGCGCTGGCCGCCGGAGAGGGCCATGCCGCGCTCGGCGACCTTGGCGTCGATGCCGCCGTCGCGGTGGGCGAGGGCATCCTCCAACTGCGCGCGGCGCAGCGCCCGGTGGACCTTGTCCCGGTCCACCCCGGCGTCGTCCCACGAGAGCGCGACGTTCTGGGCGACGCTGGCGTCGAAGAGCGCAACCTCTTGGGGCACGTACCCGACGCGGGAGCGCCACGAGGCCAGCACCTCGGGCAGCGGGACCCCGCCGACGAGGACCTCGCCCGCGGTGGGCTGGAGCAGGCCGAGCAGCAGGTCGACAAGGGTCGACTTGCCGGCACCGGAGGAGCCCACGAGCGCTACGCGGGACCCCGCGGGGATGGTCAGGGACACGTCCCGCAGCGCGGGCTCCTCGGCATTGGGGTAGCGGTAGGTCACGTGACGCAGCTCGATGTCGTGCGCGCCGGGCGCGAGGTCACGCTGGTCGACGACGAGCTCGCTGGCGCGGGCCTCAGCCCTCGTGATGTCCCGGACGGTCTGCTCGGCGAACGGGGTGTTGGAGTGCACCTGGGACAAGATCGCCTGGAACCGCGTCAGGGACGGCACGAGTCGAAAGCCAGCGACGGCGAAGAGGGCGACGGCCGCCACGGCACCGGCGAGCCCGCCGTCGACGTAGGAAGCGATGCCGATGAGCAGGAAGCCGCCGACGAGGCCGGCCTCGAGCACGTACCGGGGGACGTTGCTGTAAAAGGTGGCCATGGCGCGGGCGTGGGCGGACTTGACCCTGTTGTCATGCACCACGCGCTGGATCTGCCCAGTGGCCCCGCGCAGGGTGAGTTCCTTGAGGGTGGCGATGGCCTCAGACACCAAGCGCACGGTGATCATCGAGTGCGCGCGGTTGCGCCTGCCGTTGGCGACGGCGCGCTTGGAGATTACCTGCGAGAGAATCAGGACCACGAGGCCGAGGTAGACGATAGTGATCGCGGCAGTGAGCGGCTGGGCGACGGCAAGCACAAGGACGACAGAAGCCACGGAGACCATCTCCCCCGCCAGCGACATCGACGGGATGAGCACCCCGGACACGGAGGTAGCGACACCGGAGTCGACGGAACGGACGATCTCGTTGGAGTTCATGCCCAGACGTTCGGCCCACGGGGCACGCATGTAGGCGGCCAGCAGGCGGTCGCCGATCGCAACTTCATGCGCGGCGAAGCGGGAAGTCGCGTAACGCAGCAATAGCAGGTTGAGGATGCTCTTGCTGGCGATAAGGGCCGCGACAACGGCAATGAGCAGGATCATGTCGCGCTCGCCGTCGAGCTCGCCGAACAGCGGCAGGGTCACACCCACATCGGGGTTGGCCATGGCGGGCATCGCCAGCGCCAGGAGACCCAGGGCCACGATGTCGAGGATCGCGAGGAGAGACGTGGCGACCATGTAGCGCTTCGCGAACCTAGACGACTCTGGCGGCAGTACCGACATCAGCGAACGCACCGTTCGCCACAACGCACGCATGCATGCACCATCCTCATTGGGTCTCAACTCGCCGCACACTCGACGGAGTCGGGCTCCACTGTACGAGGCCTCCCCGCACACTCCAGCACCAGTAACAAGGAAGGACCCCCCACCCGGCGTGGGCGGAGGGTCCTTCCGTGGTTCAGCGCCCGTCAGACGGGCTCAGTCGCCACTGTGGTTCAGTCACTCAGCGTCGACAGCGTCCTTGAGCTCGGCCTCGACGGAAGCGGAGACGGCGGTGGTGCCACCGAACAGCTTCACGTCGAAGTACTGGCTCTTGTCGAGCTTGTTGGCAGCCGTGAGGAAGCCGTCCGTCGCGTCAGAGAGCGATCCCGGCACCGTCAGGAGCAGCACGCCATCCTTGTTGGCGATGTAAGCCGCCGCGACGACCGCGTCAGCGAAGTCGGCGCCACTGGCAACCGCGACGAAGTCCGTGGTCACCGTGTTGATGGGGTCACCCGAAGCGAAGTACTTCTGCGCAACCTTGACGGCCGTCTCGTAACGGTCGTCACCCACGGCCGCCTGCTTCGGCCCGATCTTAGTGTCGACAGCGGCTGCCGCCGGGCCGCCGACTGCGACGACCTTGGAGTAACCAGCAGCGTCAAGGTACTTGCCGGTGTAGCTGCTCTTCGAGTCCGGACCGAACACGCCATCCACCACGTGCTTGTCGAGCTTGTCGCCGTCCGTCAGCAGAACAACGCCGTTGTCCTTGGCCGCAGCAGTGCCGGCAGCGAGCGCGTCAGCGAAGTCCATGCCGGTGGTGAGGAAGATCCCGCCGCTCGTGTTCGAGATCTCACCCGCGATGTTCACGGCGGTCTCAAAGCGGTCCTGACCGTCAATGCGCTCGACGTTGCCGACCGCCTTGAGGCCCTTGATCGACTTCTCGACACTCGCAGAGATGGCGCTCTTGCCACCGACGATCGTCACGTTGATCGCGCCGGTGCGGTTCTGCCCGAGGCGGTTGAGCTCGGCCTGAACGGCCGGGTCCAGCTTGTCAGTCGCGTTGATGAGAACGGGTGCGTCCAATTCGTCAGCGAGAGGCGTGGCGGTGAGCGCGTCGGCGAAGTCGTCCGAACGAGCGATGATCACGTTGTTCGCCGTCGTGCCGTCGCGGTTGGGCACGCCGGCCACAGCAGCCACGATCAGCGGGTCGTTGGCGGCGAGGTCAGTGGCCTCGTCGTAGACACGCTGCGCGAGGGCGTCCTTGTCGGCCGCGGAGAGAGCGAGGTACTGGACCTCCGTGACGCCGTAGGCCTCCAGGAACTCGGCCGCGGTCTTGTTGGTAGTGGTGCCATCGGCCTCATCGGTGATGACCTTGACCGCAGCGGTCAGCGGAGCACCCGCGAGGTTGTTGCTCGCGTCATACGCGGCCTGCACCTTGTCCGTTGCGGCAGTGACCGCCTCCGGGGTGGGGGCGATCACATCGTCGGTCTCGTAGTACTCGTTCGAGGCCGCGATGGCGGTCAGAATGCGGTTGTCACCCGAGAGGCGCTCGACCGAGGCCTTCTTCGGAGCATCCGGGCTGTCAACGATGGCTGCGCTGGCAATGGTCGAGCTGGAGAGAACAACCGCAACAGCGGCGGCGAGGGCGAGGGAGCCCCGACGGGTAGTCTTACCCATTTTTGTTGACCTCCTAAGGTCACGAGCTAGTTGTACAACGTGGTCCCCACAACCCGTGCCATTAAGGCCTGAGCAACCGCGGGAGCAACCCCACGGCCGTGCTTCACCATCAACTCACATCGGTGGGTCACGGGAGACGTTAGGGCCAATAGATACGTTCGCGCAAGTCCGTTTCTCAACGTGGCGACGAACTGCGGACAGGTTCACTTCCACGTCATTGCGCTGTGGTATACCTCGACTTCACGTGATTGGACATCACGTGTCGTAGATGGTTTCCGGCTAATTGTTGGCGAGAAAGTCGTTAGCCGTGCGCGAGTCGTTATCTAGCCGTGACCGTTCGAAGCGATCCTCGGGCGGCGCGGCGGCCTGTCTCACGCAGCGACGCGTGGGTGGCGGCCCACGTGGCGCGCCGCTCGCGGTCTTCCGGCCGTGCCGTCTGCGACAGTGCCGCCTTGATGGCAACGGCAACGGCTCGGGGATCATAGGGCACAGCAGCGCCGAGTTTCGCTTCGCGTACAAGGGTTCGAGCGGGTCCCGATCCTGCGTAGACGACCGGGGCACCGCAAGCGGCGGCAGCGTAAATCTTGCTCGGGAAGGCGAAGCCATACTCGCCCGGCCGGACGCTCGCGACCGAAATGTCCGCGCGACGGAGCCACGCTGCCACGATCGCCGGCTCCTGGCGGGGCAGGAAGGTCACCACACCCGCGGGCAGCTGCGCCGCAGCCTGCTGGAGCTGGCCGATCTCCGCGCCGTGGCCGATGAAGACCAAGTGGGCGTCCGGGAACTGAGCGAGCACGTCGGGCATCGCATCGACGAAGATGCCCGCGCCGTGCACCTCCGAGGCTGTCCCGGCGTAGACGAGGACCCGCCCGGCGACCTCCTGGACGGGCCCGTGGAGCGTGAACACGGACGTGTCGATGCCGTTGCCCACGGTCGCGGTGCGCTCCCCCAGACTCCATGCGGTCAGCCGCTCGGTGACCTGGTCCGAGACCGAGAGGAGGGTGCGCGCGCCGCCCATGGCGAAGCGCTCCAGCCAGCGCAAGGCCTTGTGGACGAGCGGGTGCATGCCAGCGGCGCGGGCGGCGTCGGACCAGAGGTCCGCGGCGTAGTAGACGTACGGGATGCGCCGCAGCGCGCACACCACGCGCACCACGGCGCCGGTTGTGGGCGGAGGCTCCACGACGACGACGTCCGGACGGCGCGCGAGCAACAGGCGCAGCGCCAGGGGGAGGTCAAAGCTGAGGTAGGGCACGTAGCCGCGGACGTAGCCGCTCTTGTCGCGGAGCGCGGGCCAGCGTCGCACGCGCACCCCGGCGGGCGGGCGGTAGCCGTTAGTGGTGGGAGGCGTGGTGGTCAGCACTGTGACGTCCGCGTTGGCTTCGGCCAGGGCCTCCACGAGGGCCTTGAGCCGGAAAGAGGCGGCGGCGGGCTCGGGGGCGAAGATGCGGCTCGCGAGGATCACGCGGAAACCGCGCGGCCCGCGCCGTCTAGGACGAAGCGGGCCGCCGGCCGAGGTGCTCATAAATTGGCCATGACCGTTGCGCTCGAGGGGACCGAATCGAGCCGAACCATGTCCGCAAGACCTTCCGCACCACTACTAGAATAGACAGAAGTCACCGTCCGTTGCAACATCCGGTTCCCCGTCACAGGCGATGGGTTGACTCACCCGCGGCCACACCGCGGGTGTCGAAGAAGCTGGTGCTCCGCGCGGCGAGGCCCGTCACGTCGTAAGAGCGGTGGTTCTGCAGGAGCACCACCACGTCCGCGGTGGCGACCGCCTCGTCGAGGTCGGGCACCCGGTCGAGCGGTGCGCCATCGATGCGCCAGCGCTCCACATACGGGTCGTGGAAGGAAACGTCGGCCTTCTTTTCGCGCAGGATCTTGGCCAGCGGCACGGCCGGGCTCTCGCGCTGGTCGGCAATGTCCGGCTTGTACGTGACCCCGAGCAGGAGAACCTTTGCCCCATTGAGAGCCTTGCCCTGCTCGTTCAGGAGGTCGCCGATTCGGGTAGCAACGTACCCGGGCATCGAGTTGTTGATCTCCTGGGCCAGCTCGACAAAGCGGAACTGGTAGCCGAGGGTCTTTCGGACCTGGAAGCTGAGATAGTTCGGGTCGATGGGGATGCAATGCCCGCCCACGCCCGGCCCGGGACTGAAGGCCTGGAATCCGAAGGGCTTTGTCGCGGCCCCGCGAATGACCTCCCAGATGTCGATGCCCAAGTCGTGACTGAATCGGGCCATCTCGTTGACCAACGCGATATTCACGTGCCGGTAGGTGTTCTCCAGCAGCTTGGCCATCTCCGCCTCTTTGGCCCCGCTGAGCGGCACGACGGTGTCGACGAAGGCCGAGTAGAACGCCACCGCCCGCTCGCCGCTCGCGGGCGTGACGCCGCCGACGAGCTTGGGGGTGTTGGTGATGCCGTACTCGGGGAAGCCGGGGTTGACCCGCTCCGGGGAGAAGGCGAGGAAGAAGCCGTCGTCGAGCCGTAGGCCGCTGGTCATGAGGATCGGCAGGACGCGGTCCTCGGTGGTACCCGGGTAGGTCGTCGACTCCAGGATCACTACCGTGCCGGGAGCGAGGTGCTCGGCGGCCGACGTCGTGGCGGCCTCGACGGCACGCAGGTCGGGTCCGCCGTCGTCCCCCAGCGGGGTGGGCACGCAGATGACCACCACGTCCGCCTCGGCGATGACGCCGGGGTCGGTGGTGGCCGCGTACCCCTGGGCGAGCATCGTGGCGACGTCGGCGTCGGAAAGGTCGTCCACGTGCGAGGTGCCGGCGTTAAGGGCCGCCACCAGGCTGTCCGTGATGTCGTACCCGCGCACCCGGTACCCGGCCGCCGACGCGGCCTGCGCCAGCGGCAGCCCCACGTACCCCTGGCCCATGACCACCAGTGTCTTCGTCATCGTCTCTCCTCGCATAGCCCGGGACAGTTTAGGACCGGTACGGGAGGTACTGGCCGTGACCTCGGTCTCGGGTGCCCTGGGAGTCGTCAGCAGGCCCGGGTCTCGGCGCTCTCCGCGACGGCGGACGGGCCGCCGAGGAGCACGGTGGAGGCGGCGTCGAGGGCGGTGAGCGCGGACTTGACGCTGGGCGCGAGGCACTCGGGTCGGGTCAGGAGCACTGGGGCCTTGCGGCTGCCGGCGGCGGGCACGCCGCTGAGCGCGTCGGCGAAGCCCGTGCCTGTGGCCAGGAACACAGTCGCGGAGCCGTTCGGCCAGGTGCTGGCGGCGACGGCGGCGGCCGTCTCGTAGCGGTCATTGCCGGCGAGCCGGGAGACCGTCACGCCGGGCAGGAGCTGCTGGACCTGGGCGACGACGTCCTTGCTGACCGCGGCGGTGCCGCCCAGGATGACGACCTTGGACGGGCGGAGCCGGGCGAGCTCGGTGCGGATGGGGGCGGCGAGGGTTCTCGGCGTCGTCACGTACACGGGCGCGCCGGTGGCCGAGGCGGCGGCCCCGCCGGAGAGTCCGTCGGCGAAGTCCTGCCCGGAGGCGAGGTAGACCGTCGGCGTGGTGCCGGTCCACACGGCGCGCCCGACGGCCGCGGAGGTCTCGTACCGGTTGGCGCCGTCAAGTCTTGTCACGGCGGCATACCCGCGCAGCACGCCCACCACGGACTCGGAGACGGCGGTGGTGCCCCCGAGGACGTAGATGGTGCGCGGGTTCAGCCGGTCGAGCTCGGCGCGGACCTCGGCCGGGACTGCGCCGGGCTGGACGAGGAGCACGGGCGCGCCGAGGCGGGTGGCCGCGGGGCCGGCGGAGAGGGCGTCGGCGTACTCCTTGCCGGTGGTGACGAAGACGACGTCGGCGGAGTCGTGCGCGTACCTCGAGGCGGCCACGGAGGTCTCGTAGCGGTCGTCCCCGGCGAGGCGGACCACCTCCTCCATCGGCGCGGTCATGCCGGCGGGCATGAGCGCCTGGTAGTCGTCGACGAGGCCGACGAGCTCGGTCTTGATGCGCGGGTAGAAGTACTTGCCGGGGCAGGCGGTCTGGCCGACGTCGCGGTGGCCGACCACGCGGGCAATGGGGTTGCCGTTCAGGCCTTTGGCCGTGCCGGAGGTGGTGATGCCGTGGACGGCGAACTTCCAGGCGATCACCTGGGCGACGGTGCGGAAGGCGGCGTCGGGGATGGGCACGAGGTCGAAGTTGCCGAGGACCGAGACGCCGAAGGTGGTGGAGTTGACGCCCTTGGCGTGGGCGCCGATGACGGCCGTGGTCAGCCCGCCGTAGCGGCCCTCCCAGGCGCGGCCGTAGGCGTCGACGAGCACGTTGTAGCCGATGTCCCCCCAGCGCAGGGACTGGGCGTGGTAGCTGTAGATGCCGCGGATGATGGCCGGGACGTCCTCGGGGGCGTAGCCGTTGGCGCCGGCGGTGTGGTGCACGACCACGCCGGTGACCTGGCCGATCTCGGGCGCCCAGGTGCGGATGGACTCGTCCGCGCCCCAGTCCGCGCGGGTGCGGATGGTCGGGGCGCCCGGGGTGATGACCCCGGGCAGGGCGAAGGTGCCCGCGCCGGCGACGCCGGTGATACCGCCCGCGCCGGTGGCGGTGAGGGGCTGCGGCTGGCTGATGGGGGCGGCGGCGTCGGCGGCGCTGGTGCCGGGGTCGACGATCGCGAGCTGGGGGTCCGACGGCAGGGTGCCGGGGGCGCCGGCGAGCGTGACCTCGATCTCGTCGGCGTCCATGACGGCCAGGGGCTCGGTGCCGCCGCGGGCCTCCGGGGAGGCCTCCCCCTCGGTGACGGGCGCGGTGATCTCCAGCGTGGTCCACCCGGACCAGGTCTCGCCCTCGCGGCTGCGCAGGCGCGCGGTCAGGCCGGCGCCGGCGTCGATCTCCGCCCAGGTCACGCCGACGACGACGAGGTCGCCGCCCGGCCCGGAGACGGTGACCTCCTCGGTCGCGGGTCCGGCGCTCTTTGCTGTGGCGGGTTCCGGCGTCATCTCGAGGGTCTCGAGGTCGGTGGTGACGGGGGCGGCGCCCTCGACGGTCGCCGTCGTGCTGTCCGTGACCGCCGCGGCGGCTCCGGCGTCGGGCGGGGCGGTGTCCGCCGCGGCGGCGGCCGCCCTCGGGACGGCCGCCCGCGCCGGCTCTGGCGCGACGGAGAAGGAGACGCCGAGCAGCGCAAGCACCAGCCCGAGTGCGGCCGGGCGCGCGGCTACGCGAGAGATCACAAGTTCGCCTGTGCTTTCTGGGGAAGACGGCACATTTATGGCGGCCAGCGTCCCACAGATCACGCAGGTTTTGGGCGACCTTCGCCGCATATGTTGCGGTGTCGTGCCGGGTGTGGTTATGCCCCCGCCAGCGAGACCGTCTGCCCGGTGGCCGCCGAGTCGAGGATGCCCTCGACCACGGTGAGGGTGTGGACGCCCTCGGCCATGGTGACCACGCCGTCCCCGGTGCCGAGGATGGTGTCGCGGAAGTGCTCCTGCTCCACCCGCAGAGGCTCGCGCTTGGCGATGGCGTAGCGGGTGACGTCGCCCTCGGAGACGCCGCGGAAGGCCGCGACGTTGGCCCACTCGGTGGGGATGGTGCCGTTGGCGTAGAAGGTCAGGTCGCCGGCGGCGGTGTCGGCGACGAAGGCGCCGCGCTCGCCGGTGACGACGGTCTGGCGCTCCTTGCGGGGCGAGAGCCAGTTGACCAGGTGGTTGACGATGATGCCGTTGGCCAGGCGCCCGGTCACCGAGACCATGTCTTCGTGCTCACGCCCGGAGCGGTGGGCCACCTGCGCGGAGACGGTGGCGTAGGGGCTCTGCGCGATCCAGGCGGTGAGGTCGACGTCGTGGGTGGCGAGGTCCTTGACCACCCCGACGTCGGAGATGCGCCCGGGGAAGGGGCCCTGGCGGGAGGTGGCGATCTGGTAGACCTCGCCGAGCTCGCCATCGGCGATACGGCGGCGCAGCTCGAGCAGGGCGGGGTTGCACCGCTCGACGTAGCCGACGGCGCCGATGAGGCCGGCCTCGTCGAAGGCATCGGCCACGCGGCGTCCGGCGGCGGCGGTGGCGGCGATGGGCTTCTCGACCATGGTGTGCACGCCGGCGGCGGCGAGCGCGAGGGCGACGTCCTCGTGGAAGACGGTCGGCACGGCCACCATGGCGGCGTCGAGGCCGGCGGCGATGAGGGCCTCGACGTCGGGCAGGACCGCGAGGTCCCCGGCGACGCCGTAGTTGTCCCCGGCCGGATCGGCGACGGCGACGAGGTCCATGCCCGGGGTCTCGCGGATGACGCGGGCGTGGTGGCGGCCCATGGAGCCCAGGCCGATCAGGCCCATGCGGATGTCGGCCATCTCAGGCGCCCGCCTTCACGACGGTGTTGACGCCGGTGACGATGCGCTCGAGGTCTTGTTGCGTCAGGGAGGGGTGGACCGGCAGGGAGATGACCTCGACGGCGGCCTTCTCCGTCTCGGGCAGCTCGAGGCCCGGCGCGTAGGGCGCGAGGGACTCGAGGCGGTGGTTGGGGATCGGGTAGTACACGCCGGAGCCGACCTGGTGCTCCTCGCGCAGGGCGGTGACGATGCGGTCGCGCTCCGCCGCTCCCCCGGCCACGCGAATCGTGTACTGGTGGTAGACGTGCACGGCGCCCTCGGCGACCGGCGGGACGGTGACGCCCTCGAGGTTCGCGTCGAGGAAGGCTGCGTTGTCCTGGCGCCGCTTGGTCCAGGCGTCGACCTTGGTCAGCTGGACGCGGCCGATGGCGGCGTGGATGTCGGTCATGCGGTTGTTGAAGCCGATGAGCTCGTTGGCGTACTGCTTCTCCATGCCCTGGTTGCGCAGGAGGCGCACGCGGCGCGCGACGTCCTCGGTGGCGCAGGAGACCATGCCGCCCTCGCCGGAGGTCATGTTCTTGGTCGGGTAGAGGGAGAACATCCCGAAGGTGCCGAAGCTGCCGACCGGCTTGCCGTTGAGGCTCGCGCCGTGGGCCTGGGCGGCGTCCTCGAAGACCATGAGGCCGTGCTCGTCGGCGATGGCCTGGATGGCGGGCATGTTGGCGGGGTGGCCGTAGAGGTGCACCGGCATGATCGCCTTGGTGCGCTCGGTGATCGAGGCGCGGATGGACTCCGGGGCGAGGTTGAAGTGGTCCGGCTCGATGTCCGCGAAGACGGGGGTCGCGCCGGTCAGGGCCACGGCGTTGCCGGTGGCGGCGAACGTGAAGGACGGCACGATGACCTCGTCGCCCGGGCCGATGCCCGCGGCGAGCAGGCCCAGGTGCAGCCCCGAGGTGCCGGAGTTGACGGCCACGCAGGTGCGGCCACCGACCAGGTGCTCGGCGAACTCGGCCTCGAAGGCCTTGACCTCCGGGCCCTGCGCGACCATCCCGGAGGCGAGCACGGCGTCGACCGCCTTGCGCTCGTCCTCGCCGATGATCGGCCTCGCCGCGGGAATCATGGGCAGGCTCATTCAGGCCGCCACCTCTCTGATCGTGTTCTCGAACTGTTCGTACAGCCGCCCGGTCTGCGGGCAGCGCCAGCGGGGCGCCCTGGTGCCGGCGGCTGGCTGGGGATCCTGGGTGGCGTCGTCGTCCACCGGCTCGAGGCGGACGCCGGCCTCGCCGACCCAGCCGAGCCGGCGGGCGGGGACGCCGGCCATGAGCGCGTAGGGCGGGACGTCCTTGGTGACCACGGCGCCGGCGGCGACGGTGGCCCAGGCGCCGATGGTCACCGGCGCGACGCACACGGCGCGCGCGCCGATGGAGGCGCCGGTCTCGATGGTCACGCCGGTCGGCTCCCAGTCGTGCGCGGACTTGAGGGAGCCGTCGGGGTTGACCGCGCGGGGGTAGGTGTCGTTGGTGAGCACCACCGCGGGGCCGATGAAGACGCCGTCGGCGAGCTTCGCGGGCTCGTAGACGAGGGCGTAGTTCTGCACCTTGCAGTTGCGGCCCATCTGCACGCCGGTGCCGATGTAGGCGCCGCGGCCGACGACGCAGTTCTCGCCGAGGACGGCGTCCTCGCGCACCTGCGCGAGGTGCCAGATCGAGCTGCCGTCGCCCACGTGGGCGTCCGGCGACACATCCGCACTCTCGGCTATCCGTACTGACATCGACATGCTCCCCACCGGGGCGCTGAGCGCCTCGCTCTGGTTCGGTCCGCGTCGAACGGTATCTCAGGGCGGGCGGGACCTTCTGGGCCGGAAGGGTGGTGGTGTGGTCACACGGTGCTGGTATCGCCTCACGGGGGTGGAAGTGTGATCCGGCTCGCGATGGGCGTCGAGGGCGCGATCGGCTGAGAGAATGGCCGCCATGACTGCGCCACCACCCCTCGACGACGCGTGGCTCGTCATCCCCTTGTACAACGAGGCCCCGGTCATCGGGGACGTCATCGCCGAGGCGCTCGAGCGCTTCCCGCACGTCGTGTGCGTGGACGACGGCTCCACCGACGCCTCGGCGGAGCGGGCCGAGCGGGCGGGCGCCGTCGTCGTGCGCCACGCCGTCAACCTCGGGCAGGGCGCCGCGCTGCAGACGGGCATCGAGTACGTGCTCGCCCACACCTACGGCCGGTACGTGGTGACCTTCGACGCCGACGGTCAGCACGCGGTCGCCGATGCCGAGGCGATGGTCCGCCTCGCCGCCGACGAGGACCTCGCGATCGTGTTCGGGTCCCGCTTCCTCGACGAGCGCACCAAGCCCGGGCTCGCCAAGCAGGTGGTCCTCAAGACGGCCGTGTGGGTGACGAACCACTCCACGGGGCTGCGGCTGACCGATGCGCATAATGGGCTGCGGGTGATCCGCCGCGACGCCGCCGCGCAGATCAACCTGCGGCAGAACCGCATGGCGCACGCCAGCGAGATCGTCACCCAGCTCGGCCGCACCCGGCTGCCGTGGCGGGAGTTCCCGGTGCACATCCGCTACACCGAGTACTCCAAAGCGAAGGGACAGCCCCTGTTGAACTCGATCAACATCCTCGTCGACCTGATCGTGAACTAGGAGGACGCCGACCATGTGGATCCAGATCCTCCTGCTCCTGGGCATCCTCGGCACGGTCATCCCGCTGACCCGGACCGCGTCGGCCCGCCACCAGGCGATCCGCCGGCTCCTGCTCGTCGGCTTCGTGGTGCTCGCCGTCTTCGCCGTCCTCTTCCCCACCTGGCTCACCGCCGTGGCGAACCTCCTCGGCGTCGGGCGCGGCACAGACCTGCTCCTCTACGTCCTGGTGATCGCGTTCCTCACCTACGTGGCGAGCTCGTACCGGCACATGGTCACCCTCGACCGCAAGCTGACGGTGCTCACCAGGAAGCTCGCGCTGACCGAGACCGCGCTGCTCGCCAAGGACGGTGAGGTCGCTGACGAGGCGTCGGCCGGCGCCGGCCACGAGGCTCCGGGCGACGCCGGCGACGAGACTCCGGTCGACGCCGGCACGGTCTTCGACCCGGACACTGCGCCGGCGCCGCGCCCGGCCGTCCGGTCGACGGAGACCACGGCCCCACCCCGCTAGCCCCCTCGGTGGTGAGAGGTCAAGTACTCGCGGGGCCCGCTCGTCGGTTCACCACGGCGGCACGGCCCCCCTCTCTCGGCGGAACACACCTGGGCCGCTACCTCATGGCCCTCAGCGGCGACGCCCTCGACGCTTACGTAGGCTGAGCAAGAGTCCGAGATGACCGTCAGGCCACACCCGCAAAAGGGTGTGGCCTGACGGCGTCGGAGGAACCAACGCGACCGGCTGCCGGGCCCGCCGTCCGGCTCGGAGTGGGTGGCGTGGCGTGGTGGGCAACTGGGGCAGCGACCGCAGAAGCTCCTAGATGGTCCTGGCGATCAGGAGCCTCCATGATGCGCGTGTTGCGCGTCGACGGCGTGGCGGGCGTGCGTCGGCCCGACGTCGTCCGGGCCGATGGCCTAGGGTTCCAATGACTTACAAAACTTACAAAGGAGTAAAACGGTGGCGGTCCGACGCAACCCGTTCAAGCCGACGGCCGGCGCGCTGCCGCCGCTGCTCGTCGGCCGTCAGGACGTCATCGACGAGTTCGTCGAGTCCATCGAGGACGGCCCCGGTGCACCCGGGCGCATCACCATCTTCACCGGCCCCCGCGGGGTCGGAAAGACCGTCATGCTCACCGAAGTTGCCGATCAGGTGCGCCAGCTCGGCTGGGTCACCATCTCCGATGCGGCCACGCCTGGTCTGGTGGCCCGGATGACGCATGCACTGACACGCCGCGTCGATGAGCTCGGCGACAAACCCACGCGACCGATGACCGGCTTCACCCTCCCTGGTGTCGGCGGGGGCCTCACCTTCGCCCCACCCCCGGAGGTCGTCGTCGACTTCCGCGGACAGCTCGGCAAACTGCTGGACCTGCTCGAGCCCCACGGCACCGGGCTGATGCTCGCCGTCGACGAGGTGCACCGCAAGTCCATCGACGACCTCCGCGCGTTGGCGACCACCTACCAACTGCTGACCAGCGAGGGCCGCAACGTCGCGTTGGCCATGGCCGGCCTGCCGTCGTCGGTGTCGGACCTGCTCAGCGACGACATCCTCACCTTCCTACGCCGGGCCAACCGCGAGGTACTCGATGACGTCCCGCTGGGGGAAGTGCGCGATGCCCTGGGCAAGACCGTCACTGACGAAGGACGCACGATCACCGACGACGCCCTCGAAGAGGCCACCGCCGCAACGGGCGGCTACCCCTTCATGATCCAGCTGGTCGGCTACCACGTCTGGCGCAAGGCCGACGGCGACGTCATCGACCTTGCCGCCGTCCGCGCCGGCGTCCCCGCGGCCCGCAAGCGGCTGGGGTCCACCGTTCACGAGACCGCCCTGGCCGACCTCTCCGCCGTCGACCGCACCTACCTGCTGGCCATGTCACACGACGACGGGCCCTCCCGCACCGGCGAGGTCGCCAAACGCATGGACGTCACACCGTTCTACGCCAGCACCTACCGGGCGCGGCTGATCGACGCCGGCATCATCGAGGCCGTCGACCACGGTTACGTCGACTTCGCCATTCCCTATCTGCGCGAGTACCTGCGCGAGCACGCCGCCCGCTACGAGATGGCGGCCAGGCACCGGAAGCGTTGACGCGGACCGACCGGCCGGCCGACCGGCCGGTCGGTCGGTTGGCCGGCCGGCCGGCCAGTGCACGGTGACACCGCTTACCGGCGGGCACCACGTCCTCGCCTCACCCGCCGCTCCTGCGGCAGGCGTAGGGCACTCTGCGCAGGGCGCTGAGCACCCGCACCACGGCCCCGGTTGTGGGCGGCGGCTCGGTCACGACGTTGGCGGGCTCGCGCAGGAGCCGGAGCGCCAGCGGCTGCCGTCACGCGCCGCGCCGGTAACGGACAATGGCAGTTTCATAGTCTCCACAACCTCTCTACGCCGCCACCCGCTCTCGGGGTACTAGACACGTTGCCGCGTTCCGTAGGATTACGTACCGTGCCGACCGCTTCGTCCCTGCCTCCCCGCGCCGACGGCGCGCCCCGGACCAGGGCCGCTGCACGCCGCGCCGCCGAGGCACCCGCCGGCTCACGCCGACACGCCCGTCAGGCGTCGACCGGCCCGTCGGCCCCACGGCACGCCCGCAACCGGCGCGGCCACCACCTGCTCGGCCGCATCGGCACCGTGGCCCTCGCGCTCGTGCTCTTCCTCGGCACCGGCGGCGCGCTGGCCTACAACGACATCCAGGGCAACGTCGACCGGCACGACATCACCAGCCTCCTGGGCGACGACCGTCCCGCCGGCGAGGGCGACACCGTCGCCGCCCCGCTGGACGCCAAGGCGGGGCAGGCCCTGAACCTCCTCGTCATGGGCTCGGACTCGCGCGGCGGCGCGAACGACGACCACTCCGGCGTCGAGGGCATGCGCGCGGACACCACGATGCTCGCGCACATCTCCGCGGACCGCTCCCGCGTGGAGATCGTCTCCATCCCCCGCGACACGCTCGTGGACGTCCCCTCCTGCATGCTGCCCACCGGCGTGACGACGAAGGCGCAGCGCGGCGTGATGTTCAACTCCGCGTTCGCGATCGGCGGGCAGACGGGCGACGTCGGCGCCGCCGCGGCCTGCGCCATTCGTACCGTCGAGGAGCTCACCGGCGTCTTCGTCGACGACTTCGTGGTCGTGGACTTCGCCGGCTTCCAGAACATGATCGACGCCCTGAGCGGCGTGCCGATGTACGTCCCGGAGGCCATTAAGGACAAGCAGGCCGACCTCGAGCTCGCGGCCGGGTGCCAGGTGCTGAACGGGCACGACGCCCTCGGCTTCGCGCGCGTGCGCAAGTCCGTGGGGGACGGCTCCGACATCTCCCGCATCGGCCGCCAGCAGGAGCTCGTCGCCGCCATCGCCCGCGAGGCCCTGAGCAAGAACCTGCTCACCGACCTGCCGGCGCTCTACCAGTTCCTCGACGCCACCACCCAGACCCTGGCCACGGGCCAGGAGATCGGCCAGATCCCGACGCTCGCCGGCCTGGCGAACTCCCTGCGCGGCCTCGACGCGGCCGGCATCAGCTTCGCCACCATGCCGTTCGACTGGGCCGGGGCCCGCGTGAAGCCCTCGGCCGACGCCGAGACCCTGTGGGCCGCGCTGCGCGCCGACGAGCCCATCGAGGCCACCCTGACCGGCACCGGCGAGGCCCCCACCGAGCCGCCGACGGACGCGCCGACCGGCACCGACGCCGAGGCGCCGTCCGGTGCGGCCACCGACGCGCCCGTGCAGGCGTCGCCGAGCGCGCCGACGGCGGACGACGGCGCGGTCAGCGCCGCCCCGGAGCCGGCCGTCCCCGCCTGCACCAAGTAGCGGCTGCCCGCAGGGCCCGGCCGGCTGCCGGCGTCATGCTCCTCAGCCGGTGGCCGGGGCGAAGACCGACTCCTTCACCCGGTAGACCGTGACGCTCCCGGCGGCGAAGACCTCCCGGAGCGACGTCACGTCCGCCAGGTCCTCCAACCCCGGTGGGCCCAAGAACACCTGCCCCGGGTCCTCCGGCGTGGCGGCCGCGATCACCGGCTCCTCGGCGTCGACGTACACCCAGCGGATGTCGTACTTCCGGACCAGCTCGCGGACCTGTGCATCGGTGTCGAGGTGGTCGAAGTCCTCGAGCAGCTTCCGGGTGTAGGGCTCCGCGCCGAGCGTCTGGATGTTCACGACCGGGATGCCGTCGTAGACGTAGAGGTACGTCGAGCCGTCGTTGGCGTTGTTCATGACCCGCTCGCCGGGCCTGACGTGGTTGTCGAGGTAGGCGAACGCCGCCCGGTCGTCGGCGTCCACGCGGGTGAACTCGGGCGCGCGGTACCGCTCGCTCAGCGCCCGCGCGTTGACCGGGGCGTAGTGGGCGGCCGCGGCCGTGAGGGCGAGCACGAGCACGGCGGAGACGAGGACGGGCGCCCGATCCAGCGCCGGAGGGCGCACGTACCGCCCGAGGGCGGGCCGCAGGAAGGTGGCGAGCGTGAAGCCGACGGCCGTGACGGCGACGCCCACGAGCAGCCACTGGTACGCGGCGACGAGGCCCGAGATCCGGATGTACCCGTTGTAGAAGAGGCCCGCCACGGCGGCGACCACGGGGCCGCCGACATCGGTGAGGAACAGGACGGCGAAGATCGTCCAGGCGGCCCAGGCCAGGAGCAGGCCCGCATGGCGGCGAAGGACGATCGAGGCGACGACGCCGACCAGCACGAGGACCGCCAGGATGACCTGGCCGCGGTGCCAGGCGGGGTCGAGGTAGCCGCCGTAGGGCATGCCGAGCGCCAGGCGGGCCGCCTGCCCCAGCGAGGAGAGGGGCTCCCCGGACGGGGAGGTGGGCACGTCCCGCGGGATGGCGGCCGTCCGCGCCGCCGAGCCCGCGGCGGCCAGCAACGTCGGCACGGCGCACAGGGCCGCCAAGAGGGCCGCGCCCCCGATGGAGAGCGCCCAGCGCCGGACGCGGCGCGCGCCCGGCCGGTAGAGCAGGGCGTCGCCCACGACCCAGGCGGCCACTCCCCCGGCGATAGCCACCGCCACGGGCGGGTAGATCGCGAACGCGCCGACCATGAGCAGCCCACCCGGGACCACCCCCCGCGCCGGCCGCCGGCCGGTAGCGAGCAGCGCGGCCACCGCACCGCCCACGAGGGCGAGGGCCGCGGCGTTGCTGAGGACTCCGCCGTCGTGCATCATCGCGAAGACGGGCCGGTAGGCGAACGCCGCCGCGAGCGCGGCCGCGCCCCCGGCGACGGCGCCGAGGCCCCGCCAGCGCAGCAGCGTACCCAGGGCGAGCATGCCCAGCGGCATGGCGACGGCGAAGAGGACGACGCTGACGGCGTTGAGGGCGGTGACCGGGTCGGTGCCGAGCTGGGCGATGAGCGCGGCGAGCCGGTGCAGGCCGGCGGGGTAGTACCGGTCGGGCACACCGGTGATGAGGTCCGCGGGCCACTCCTGGCCGGGCGCGGCCTCGCCGGTGCGCGCGATGTAGGCCGTGATGAGGGTGTGGGTGACGGTGTCGTGCTCCTGCGGCACGACCGCCAGGCGCCCGAGACCGGCGGCCCAGGTCCACAGGGAGATGAGGATCGCGGCGAGGGCGGCCAGGGCGCCGACGGCGAGGGCCGGGCGGCCCATGGGCTCGGGGGCGAAGGCGGAGTCGTCGCGGGCGAAGGCGGCGCCCTCGTCGCCGACGGCGAAGGCCGCGCCCCCACCCGCGCCGGAGGCGGCGTCCCCGTCAGGGCCCGGCGCGGGCACGGTCCGCCGGCCCGTCGCCCGCCGCAGCAGCACCACGCCGGCGACGACCACCGCGGTGACGACCAGCACCGCCGCCAGGTTGAACCGCACCCCCAGCACGCCGCAGAAGAACCCCGCCAAGTACGCCAGGGCGGCCGTGACGAGCGGCGCCGCCGCCGCCACGACGACGGGCCCGCGGGCCCGCCGCACGGCGTCCGACGCCACCAGCACCAGGAGGCCGGGGACGAAGACCACGAGGGCGGTGCCGGCAAGAAGGAGCAGGTCCCGTGCGGACCATCCCAGCATCCTCGACCGCCTCCCTCGCTGCCCGGACGCTCACCCCGCCACGCTCACTCGACGGCGTTGCGCCGGAACGTCTCCTCCCACGCCTCGAACGAGACGAGCCGCGGCGCCGCGTCCTGGTACTGCTTGCGCAGCCTGGGCCACTCGGCCAGGAGGCGGCGGTGGAGGTCCAGGGCCTCGGTCAGCATCACGCGCACCTTCCTGGGGTCCCGCTTGTACCAGGACGCCCCGGTGCCCTCGGCGTTCGAGACGACGGCGCTGTCGTACTGCGACAGCCGCCACCACCGCGCGTCCTGGTGCGGGATGAGCACCTGCGGGTTGTCCTTCGCCTGGTGCTTGACCGGCAGCACGGTCTGCCGGAGCACCGTCTTGGCCGCCCACGGGCCGAGGGTGATCCGGGAGGGCAGCCGCACCCCGCGACCCTTGTTGCGCGGCTTCTGCCGACGCGGCGCCGGGAAGGCGTCGACGTCGGGCTTGAGCTGGGCGTCGGTGAACTCCGCGGTCATCTTCCGGATCTCGCCGAGCCGGACGCCGATGATGTCGTGGAGGTGGTCGGGCCCCTTCAGGACGTCGCGGAGCGCCTGCAGGCGGCCCTGCTCCGAGTAGTACTGCATGGAGATGAGGTGCTTGATGTCCATGTAGGTCGACTCGCGGATCACCCGCCCGCCGCGCTCGTAGAGCGAGTGCAGCAGAGTGACGATGACGCGGTTGCGCTCGTGGAAGTACGCCTGCCACCCGACCAGGTCGTCCTTGTCGAGCCACGAGATGTGCCAGACGGCGGAGCCGGGCAGCGAGACCGTGGGGTAGCCGGCCTTGCTGGCGCGCAGGGAGTACTCGGCGTCGTCCCACTTGATGAAGAGCGGGAGCGAGAGCCCGATCTCGCGGATCACCGACGTCGGGATGAGGGTCATCCACCACCCGTTGTAGTCGACGTCCGCGCGCCGGTGCAGCCACGGCGTCGTGCGCAGGTTGGAGCGGGCGAGGTCGTGCCCCAGGGACATATCCTCGTGAGCCTGGCGGGGCTGGAACCGCCACGGGTCCAGCGTCTCCCCGAACGTGTGCAGGACGGACCGGTTGTACATGTCGAACATGTGCCCGCCCACCAGCGTGGGGCGGCGGGTGAAGTCGGCGAAGGCCACGAGCCGGGTGATGCTCTCCGGCTCGAGGACGATGTCGTCGTCGAGCAGGATGACGTAGTCGCTCCGGCCGGCCTGGACGGTCTCGTACATCCCCCGTGAGAACCCGCCGGAGCCGCCGATGTTGCCCTGGCGGACGATGCGCAGCTTGCCGCCCATCGCGGCGGCGACCTCGTCGAAGCCGTCCTCGTCGACCACGTTCTGGGTGCCCTGGTCCACGATGATCAGCTCGTCCAGGACCTCTCGGATGGTCTCCGCGGCCCAGACGTCCTGGATGGTCCGCAGGCAGTAGTCGGGCCGGTTGAAGGTGGTCACGGCCAGAGAGGTCCGGCCGCGCTTGCCGTCCGCGTCCGGGACCGCCCAGTGCGCGTGCTGCAGGACCGCGCCCTCGGCGCCGCCGATCAGGTCGAACCAGTACCAACCGCCGTCGCCGAACGGCTTGAGGGGCAGGTCGAGGACGTGCGTCGCCTTCCCCCCGATGGCGACCGACTCGACGCGCTGCTGCGCGCCCTTGGCGTTGGACCGATACACGATGAGCGTGCCGGTCCCGGCGACGGCCACCTCGAGGCGCACCGACTCCACCGTGGTCCAGCGGCGCCAGTAGCTCGCGGCGAACGCGTTGAAGTACGTGCCGAAGGACAACCGGGCGCTGGGGCGGACGCTCGTGGAGAACCGGCCGCGGAAGTCGGAGGAGCGGACGCTCTCGCCGCTCTGGTTGGTGCTGCTCTCGGCGTCGTCCTTGCCCTCCCACAGGGCGTTGACGTCGGTCCGGCGCACGTCGATGGCGCTGGCACCGGCGTCGACGTACAGCGGGATGGCGTCCGAGTCGGTCTCGAGCGGCAGGATCACGCGCTGGACCACCCGGTACGGGCTCTTGCTGGCGGCCTGCTCCCGCGCGATGTCCGTGGCCGTGGTGCTCATGGGACGCCCCCTTGGTGCGGCATCGTCGTTGACGTTCGGCCGGCCCTCGACAGACCGTTGCCCGGCGAGCCTATCGGCAACAGGTGTCGCCTTCACGCGCGAGGTGTCGCCTTCACGCGCGCGCCCGCCGGGCGCCACCTCGAGGGGCCCGGCCACGGCGCCCCGGCGCCCTCGGCAGGGCACCCGGCGGCGCGGTCCGTACGATGAGATCGTGCCGGGACGCTCTTCGGCGCACGCCGACGACGACGCGGTGGTGTCGCGCGACCGACGCCGCCCCGAGCCGACGCGCCGGTCCAGGGTGCTGCGCCGCATCGCCGTCGTGTGCGTGGCGCTCGTGCTGCTCCTGGCCGGGGCGGGCGCGCTCGCGTACAGCCGCCTCCAGGGCAACGTCGAGCGGCACGACATCGCGCGGTTCCTCGGCGGCGGGCGGCCCGCCGTCGGGACGGCGGCGCCCCGGGGCGACGTCGGCGCCGCGGGCACCCCGGCGAGCGGCGGCGAGGCGGGCACCGCCGGCGTGGCCGCGCCGGCCGACACCGAGGCCGGGAAGGCCCTGACCATCCTCGTGCTCGGCTCGGACTCGCGCGCCGGCGCGAACGACGACAGGTCGGGCATCGCCGGCATGCGCGCGGACACCACGATCCTCGCCCACGTCGCCGCGGACCGCTCCCGCGTGGACCTCGTCTCCATCCCCCGCGACACGCTCGTGGACATCCCACCCTGCACGCTGCCCGACGGCACCCAGACGGCGCACCGCAACGACATGATCAACGCCGCCTTCGCCATCGGCGGCCAGACGGGCGACGTCGGCGCCGCCGCGGCGTGCTCGATCCGCACGGTCGAGAAGCTCACCGGGGTGTTCGTCGACGACTTCGTGGTCGTGGACTTCGCGGGGTTCAAGAGCGTGGTCGACGCCCTCGGCGGGGTCCCCATGTACGTGCCGGAGGCGATCGACGACCGGCGCGCCGACGTGAAGCTGGCGCCGGGGTGCCAGGTCCTCAACGGTCACGACGCGCTGGGGTTCGCCCGGGTGCGCAAGTCCGTCGGGGACGGCTCGGACATCTCCCGCATCGGCCGCCAGCAGGAGCTCGTGGCCGCCATCGCCCGGGAGGCGCTGGGCGAGCACCTGCTCACCAGGCCGCCGGCGCTCTACCGGTTCCTCGATGCGACCACCCGGACCCTGACCACGGGCGAGGAGATCGGGCGGATCCCGGTCCTCGCGGGCCTGGCGTACTCGCTGCGCGGGATCGACCCGGAGAGCATCCGCTTCGCCACCATGCCGTTCGTGTGGGCCGGTGCGCGCGTGCGGCCCTCCGCCGACGCCGAGGCCCTGTGGGTGGCGCTGCGCGACGACCGGCCCGTCCCGGCCGCCCTCACCGGCACCGGCGCGGCGCCGACGCCGGCGCCGGCGTCCGAGTCCGCCTCGCCGTCGGCTCCGGGACTCGGATCCCCGACCGCCCCGGCGCCGTCACCGTCCGCACCCGCGGCGGCGCCGCCGTCGTCCACCCCGCCGCCCGCCTCACCATCAGCGGCACCCACCCCGGTGTGCACCAAGTGACCCGCTCCCGCCCAGCGCGACCTCCGGCGTCGCCCACGTCACCGCCGCCGGAGGAGGACAATCCTGACAAGACGACCGGCGCCGCGCGCCCCGCGGTGACGGACATCGTCCGGCGGCGCGCTACCGTGCTCTGCTGAGGAACATCGACCTGCGCTCTCCTGCGGCGGCCGCCGCGGCGCCGGGCCGCGGCCGGATCGCACGCAGAGGAGGCAGTGATGGGCGAGGACAAGCGCAACGCGCTGCCGCCGAGCTTCACCCCGGACGGCGGGTCCCGCCGCCCCGACCCGCGCAGCGCCCGCCCCGTCGGCGCGGGCCAGGAGCGCCCCGCGCCCGCGCACCCCAGGCGCCTCGTCCGCCCGGGCACCGCCCCGGCGACGCCGTCGGCCGCCCGTCAGCCCCCCGCGTCTGGCGGCGGGGTACCGCCGTCGTACGCCCCCGCCGGCCAGCTCCGCCGGACTCCCCCGGCCGGCGGCGCCACGCAGGTCCAGGCCGGGCGCCTCGCCGCGGGCCCGCGCGCCGCCGCCCCCACGACGGCCACCCCGCTCGCGCGCCCCGCGAGGGCGCGGCGCCGCCGTCGGCCCATCACGGTCATCCTCACGGTGCTGCTCATCGCGGCGATCGCGTGGCCTGCGGGGCTGCTGATCTGGGCCAACGGGAAGATCAACCACACCGACGCTCTCTCCGGCGCGCCGAACACCGCGGGCACCACCTACCTGATCGCCGGGTCGGACTCGCGCGCCGACGGCACCATCCCGGACGGCACGCAGGGCCAGCGCTCCGACTCGATCATGGTCCTGCAGAAGCCGAGGTCCGGGCCGGCGTCGCTGATTTCCCTGCCGCGCGACACGTTCGTCGAGATCCCCGGCTACGGCATGAACAAGCTCAACGCCTCGTACTCCCTGGGCGGGGCGCCGCTGCTGGTCGAGACGGTGGAGAAGCTGACCGGGCTCACCGTCGACCACTACGTCCAGATCGGGATGGGCGGCGTGCAGCAGGTCGTCGACGCGGTGGGCGGCGTCGAGCTGTGCCTGGACCGCAACGTCGAGGACCCGCTCAGCAACCTCTACTGGACCGCCGGCTGCCACGTGGCCGACGGCGCCACCGCGCTCGCGTTCGCCCGCAACCGCCACGGCGACCCGATGGGCGACCTCGGCCGCGCCGAGCGCCAGCGCCAGGTGGTCGGCGCGGTCGTCAAGAAGGTCGCCACGCCGGTGACGCTCGTCGACCCCGCGCGCCAGCTGGCGCTCGTCGACGCCGGCACCGCGGCGCTCACGGTGGACGAGGACTCGAACATCCTCGACCTGGGCCGCCTGGCGCTGGCCTTCCGCGCCGCGACCGGGCCGGACGGCATCGTCGGGGCCCCGCCGATCGCCAGCCTCGACTACCGCCCCGGCGGCATCGGCTCCGCCGTCCTGCTCGACGAGAACAAGGCGCCGGACTTCTTCACCCGCATGCGCGACGGCCGCCTTACGCCGGCGGACGTCGCGGCGCCCTGACGGCGGACGCGCCCGACCGGCTTGGGTGGAGTCGTCCGATTTCGGTCGACAATGTGAAATAAGTC
Organism: Georgenia sp. SYP-B2076; assembly: GCF_003991205.1. GTDB lineage: Bacteria > Actinomycetota > Actinomycetes > Actinomycetales > Actinomycetaceae > Georgenia. The sequence continues at coordinate 126,677 of NZ_RXOZ01000031.1, forward strand.
ACGACCAGTTTGGGTCGTAGATCGTCCGGATGCGCTGTGGAACACACGATGATTAGCGCATGAATATCGGAGACCGCCCCATGGACCCCCGGGCGCAACGGACGCTGGCGTCCCTGCGCAAGGCCCTGACCGAGATGGTGGAGACCACGCCGCCCTCAGAGGTCACCGTCGCCGCGCTGTGCCGCACCGCCGGGGTACACCGCACGACGTTCTACAACCACTTCGACAGCGTGCCGCACCTCGCCGCGGCGGCGATCGTGGACCTGCTCGACCCGGCGGAGCGCCGCGGGTCAACGAGCCGCGTGGAGCCCGGGTACCTGGGGTGGCTGACGGCCCTGCTGGGGCGCGCCGCGGCGAACCGCCCGGCCCTCAGCGTGTTCCTCGGGCCCGACGGCGACCCGGCCGTCACGCGCGCCGTCTCCGACCGCATGGTCGGGCGGGCACAGAAGGCCCTGGAGCGGGCGGACCCGCTGACCCAGTACCTCCTGGACCCACGGGCGATCGCCCTGCTGGTGGGTTTCGGCTCCTACGGCCTCGTGGAGGCCATCGTGGGTGACGCCAGCCTGGACATCACCGGCACGGTCGACGCGATGGTGGGCGGCCTGCCGGAGCGGCTGATCCCCGCACTCGCCAGCGCCAGCTGACGCCCTCGCCGGCACAAACGGACACTGCGGCCTGCGGCCGTACCCGCTGGATCGCCTGGTGAAACCCTGCCGGATTACCGGGCGGGTGGAACAATACTGAAGCGCACCCTGCCGGGGGTAGGAGGTCTGTAAAGACTCCCCGGCGGGGTGCGCTTCCGTCTAGCTCGCGACGTGACTCAAGCGTGCACCATAACGATATGGCAACGCAAACCGAGGGCGTTGGTCATGGTTGCGCCTGGCACCGTTAAAAGTTGCGGACTCCGGTCAGGAGCATGTGTCGGCGAACCGCTGGGTGTTGAACAGGCCGCCGTCGGTCGCGACCGTGCCGGTCGCGACGAAGCGCAGCTCCGGGTCCAGGATGTTCGCGCGGTGCCCCGCGGAGCCCATGTAGGAGGCCATGGCCTCCTCGGGCGTTGTGGCGGTGCTGCTGTCCCAGTAGATGTTCTCGGCCCACCCACCGGCACAGCCGGCCGCCGAGGCGTCCGCGCCGATCATGCCGTCGGCCGCGTGCTCGAAGTCGTTGCCGTTCATCCACCCGGAGTGGGTCAGGGCGCCGGAGCGCAGGCCGCTCCAGTACTGCAGCGGCTCCACGCCGGCCTTGGCCCGGGCCTGGTTGATCAGGCCGACCATCTCCTTGTCGAAGGCGTCCAGCGGCCCGCTGACCGCTCCTGCGCGCTTCTTGGCCGCCGGGGCGTCCGAGGCGGGGGCCTCGGAGCGCGACGTGGCCTCCGTGGGGGTCTCGGCGGCCGTGCCGGTGCCCGCGCCGGGGGTAGTCGGGGCGTCCGTTACGTCGGGTGCCGAGTCGCCCGTGGCCTCGAGCGCCTTGCCGGGGGCGGTGGTGGCGGAGTCGCCCTTCGCCTCGGGCGCCTTGCCGGGGGCCGTGGCCGCGGGGTCGCCGGTGGCCGTGGGGGCCTGGCCGGGCTCCGTCGTCGACGTCTCGTCGCCGAGAGGCTCGGCCAGGGCGCTGTCATCCGGGTCCGCGCTGGGCGCCGGCTTCGTTGCGGCCTCGCCGCGGGCGGCATCGCCGTGCCCGGTGGCCGTGCTCGAGGACGCGGAGGCGCGCGCGGGCGTCCCCCAGTCGTCGGCGGTCCCGGGGCCGGTGTCCGCGCCCACCGCCGTCGTCGACGGGGTCAGCTCGAGGGCGCCGGCCGAGATGGAGGCCGCGAGGCCGAGCCCGACCAGCACGCCGCCTGCGGAGAGCAGGGCCGTGCGCTTCCGGCTGGCGGTGCCCTTCCGGTGCGCTGTGCGCTTGTTGATGCCCATCGCGTGCTCCTAGTTGCCGAAGGTCTGGCACGAGGCTATGGGGCGTCGGACGTCCGATGGAAACTCGCGCGGCGGTAGGAGGAGAAGATCACATTTTGGTAACACGACATCTGCGGCCGACTCGAGCGCCTGAGACACTCCGGAGTTTCGGTGTGACCTTGGCGTCTATTGCTCCGGGGTCGGGAACACCGACTTCCTCGAGGCGGTCTGGTACCGCCGGGAGGTCACCATCCCCGCCGGCTGGCGGGGGCGGGACGTGCACCTGCACTTCGGCGCCGTCGACCACGACACCACGGTGTGGGTGAACGGCGTCGAGGTGGCCCGCCACCGGGGCGGCTTCACCCCGTTCACGGCGGACCTGACCGGCCTCGTGGCCGCCGGGGAGAGCGCGGCGATCACGGTGCGGGCGCGCGACTCGCGCCACGGCGTCCAGGCCCGCGGCAAGCAGGCCACCTGGGCCGCGAACAGCCACTGGAGCTACACGCGCACCACGGGTATCTGGCAGACGGTCTGGCTCGAGGCCGTCCAGCCGGTGCGGATGCGCCGCCCGAAGGTGACCCCGCAGGTGGGGAGCCGCTCGTTCGCCGTCGTCGTGCCCGTGAACGCGAACCGGCCCGGCCTGGTGCTGCGCGCCCGGCTGCTCGACGCCGCCGGGGTGGTGGCCACCGAGGCGGTGGCGGCGGACCTCGACCTCTCCCCCGCCCTGACGCTGCGCGTGCCCGAGGACCGGGTGCGGCTGTGGTCCCCGGCCGACTCGCACCTGTACGACCTCGATCTGGAGCTGCTCGACGGCGCGGGCGAGGTGGTCGACCGCGCGACCAGCTACGCCGGCCTGCGCTCGGTCACGATCGACGGCACCTCGCTGTTGCTCAACGGGCGCCCGGTGTTCCAGCGGCTGGTCCTGGACCAGGGCTACTGGCCCGAGTCCATCATGACGGCCCCGTCCGACGCCGCCCTGGTGCGCGACATCGAGCTCGGGATGGCGGCCGGGTTCAACGGCGCGCGGCTGCACCAGAAGGTCTTCGAGGAGCGCTACCTCTACCACGCCGACCGCCTCGGCTACCTCGTGTGGGCCGAGTTCGGCGACTGGGGCGCCTCGGGCCAGGGCCCCGCGGGCAACAACCAGCAGCCCACGGCCTCGTTCATCACGCAGTGGGTCGAGGTTGTGGAGCGCGACTACAACCACCCGTCCATCGTCGGGTGGTGCCCGCTGAACGAGACGCACCAGGAGCTGCTCGACCGCCTGACCGTCCTGGACGACGTCATGCGCGGGATGTTCCTGGCCACCAGCTCGCGGACCCCACCCGGCCCGTCCTCGACGTGTCCGGGTACTCCCATCGCGTGCGCGAGACCGACGTCTGGGACGCGCACAACTACGAGCAGGACCCGGCGGCGTTCGCCGCGCAGATGGCGGGCCTGGCGGAGGGCCGGCCGTACGCCAACGACCGCGACGGCGCGCCGTTCTCCGTGCCCTACGCCGGGCAGCCGTACTTCATCAGCGAGTTCGGCGGCATCTGGTGGAACCCGGACACCGCCACGGCCGTCGACGGCAGCGACGTGACCGAGTCGTGGGGCTACGGCCAGCGGGTGCGCGACGAGGAGGAGTTCCACCACCGGTTCGCCGGGCTCACCGGCGTCCTCCTGGCCGAGCCGCTCATGTTCGGGTACTGCTACACCCAGCTGACCGACGTCTTCCAGGAGCAGAACGGCATCTACCGATTCGACCGCACGGAGAAGCTAGACGTCCAGCGCGTGCGCGACGCCCAGCTCCGCCCGGCGGCATCCGAAGAGCCGGCGGCGGAGTTCGACCTGGTCCACTAACCCCGCCCCACCCCCCTCATCGGTGAGCGGTCAAGTACTAACACTCGTTTGCCGGTGCGCGCGCCGCCGAGCGGCCGCCGCGGTCACGGGAGCGGCCGCCGTCGCGGTCACGGGAGCGGCCGCCGTCGACCGGTCGTGCTCCGCCGGACGAAGTCATACATCTCGGAGCACGACCTCGTCCGATGGAGCACGACCGGTGCGCCTCAGCATGACCCGTGGGCAGGCGGCGCGAGCACTTGACCGCTCGGCGCAGCGTCACCGCGGTGCCGCGACCCCGCGGCCGCCGGCCTGGTTCCGCTGGGCCGCTGAACGGGGGTCGGCGACGGGATCGCGCCACATACGCGATCGAGTTGGCCCAACGAGGCAACGGCATCGGCGTGATTCCGCCATTCGCGCGTGCACCGTCCTCGCGGTTGTGGCGCGATCCGATCGCCCCCCAGTCTCGGAGGCTGGGAATCACTGCGTTCCCCAGCGGAGGCCGGCGGGCGAGGCCCAGCGAGGCGGCCCTGCGAGTACTTGACCGCTCGCCGATGGCCGGGCGGGGGCAGACGCTGCGAGTACTTGACCGCCCGGCGCGAGAGGGGGGCTACTGCAGGAGCGTCCTGTCGTCCAGGCCCGCGCCGCCCTTGATCTTCTCGAACTCGTGGAGCAGGTCCGCCACGCTCGTGCGCGACTTCGTCTCGGCGTCCAGGTCCAGGATCACCCGGCCCTCGTGCATCATCAGCAGCCGCGTGCCGAGGCGCAGGGCCTGCTCCATGTTGTGCGTGACCATCAGCGTGGTGAGGTGGTGGCGGTGCACCGCCTCCGCCGTCAGCCGGGACACCAGCGCGGCGCGCTGCGGGTCCAGCGCCGCGGTGTGCTCGTCCAGCAGCAGGATCTTCGGCTCGCTGAACGTGGCCATGAGCAGGGACAGGGCCTGGCGCTGCCCGCCGGAGAGCATCCCGACCTTGGCGCCCAGCCGGTCCTCCAGCCCCAGCTCGAGGGTGGCCAGCTCGGCGACGAAGCGCTCCCGCCGCGCCTTCGTCACGCCCCACCGGAGGCCGCGGGCGCGCCCGCGCCCGTCGGCCATGGCGAGGTTCTCCTCGATGGTCATCTGCGGCGCGGTGCCGGCCATCGGGTCCTGGAACACCCTGCCGATGTAGGCCGCGCGCTGGTGGTCCGCGAGCCGGGTGACGTCCTTGCCGGCGATCGTCACGGATCCGCCGTCGGGCCGGAGCTTGCCCGCGACGATGTTGAGCAGGGTCGACTTCCCCGCGCCGTTGGAGCCGATGACCGTGACGAACTCGCCCGGGGCGAGGGTGAGGCTCACGCCCGCCAGCGCGGTGCGCTCGTTGACCGTGCCGCCGAAGAACGTCTTGGTCACGTCGCTGATCTCGAGCATCAGGCCTCCACCCCCGCGGGGAGCTTCTCGGGGATCTTCGTCGTGCTCGCGCGCCGGGCCTTGAACCGCCGGAAGACCTGCCACTGCGGCAGCACCAGCGCCACGACCACGAGGACGGCGGAGACGAGCTTCATGTCGTTGGGGTCCAGCCCGATGATCAGCGCGAGCTGGATGACCACGCGGTAGAGCACCGAGCCGAGGACGACGGCGAGGCTGGCCACGACGATCGTCCGCGACCCGAAGATCGCCTGCCCGATGATGACGGACGCGAGGCCTGCGACGATCAGGCCGATGCCCATGCCGATGTCCGCGAAGCCCTGGTACTGCGCGATCAGCGCCCCGCACAGCGCGACGAGGGCGTTGGAGACCGCCAGGCCGAGGATCTTCATGCGGTCCGTGCTCACGCCGAAGCTGCGGATCATCTCCTCGTTGTCGCCGGTGGCCTGCAGCGCCAGCCCGAGGTCGGTGTGCAGGAACCAGTCGATGACCAGCTTGAGGACGATCGCGACCGCCGCGAACACCCCGACCGACGCCATCGTGCCCATGAGCCCGCCGTCGCGCAGCGGGGTCAGCAGGGTGTCCTCGCGCAGCAACGGCAAGTTGGCCTTGCCCATGATCCGCAGGTTGACCGAGTACAGCGCGATCTGGGTGAGGATGCCGGCGAGCAGCCCGTTGATCTTGCCCTTGGTGTGCAGCAGGCCGGTGACCACGCCCGCCGCGAGGCCGGCGACGGCGGCCGCCCCGGTGGCGAGCAGGGGCGGCGTGCCGTTGATGATGAGGATCGCGGCGACCGCTCCCCCGGTGGTGAAGCTGCCGTCCACCGTCATGTCGGGGAAGTTCAGGATCCGGAAGGTCAGGTAGACCCCCAGGGCCATGACCGCGTAGATGAGCCCGAGCTCGAGCGCGACAGTCATCCGCGACGCCTCCTTGTTACCCGACGGCCGTTACTTGACGACCGTGTCGGCGCGGTCGAGCATCGCCTGCGGGATCGTCACGCCCATGCGCTCGGCGGCGGCCGGGTTGACGACGAGCTTGAGCGTCTTCTGGGTCTCGATCGGCATGGTGGCCGGGTCGGCGCCCTTGAGGATCTTGATGGCCATCTCGCCCGTCTGGCGCCCCAGCTCGGTGTAGTCGATGCCGTAGGTGGCCACGCCGCCGCGCTCGACGCTGTCGCCCTCGGCGGCAATGACCGGGACCTGCTTGGTCTCGGCCACCTGGATGAGGGACTCGAGCGCGGAGACGACGGCATTGTCCGTGGGGACGTAGAAGGCGTCGACGTCGAGGGACTGCGCGGCCTGCTGCACCTCGCCGGACGTGGTGATGGTCGCGACCTCGATCTCGAGGCCCAGCGACTTGGCGGCCTCCTTGGCCATGTCGACCTGCACCTGGGAGTTGACCTCGCCGGAGCTGTAGACGATGCCGACGGTCTTGGCGTCGGGCCGGAGCTCCTTGAGGAGGCCGAGCTGCTCCTCGACGGGGTTCTTGTCCGAGGTGCCCGTGATGTTGCCGCCGGGCTTCTCGAGGCTGTCCACGAGGCCGGCCTCGACCGGGTCGGTGACGGCGGTGATGACGATCGGGGTGTCGGTGATCGCCTGCGCGGCCGCCTGGGCGGTCGGGGTGGCGATGGCGAGGACGAGGTCCTTGCCGTCGGTGGCGAACTTGCTCGCGATGGAGGTGGCGGTGGCCTGGTCGCCCTGGGCGTTCTGCTCGTCGTAGGTCACGTCCTCGCCCTCGACGTAGCCGCCGTCGGCGAGCGCCTCCTTGAAGCCCTCGCGGGCGGCGTCGAGGGAGGGGTGGGAGACGATCTGGGTGATGCCGATCTCGACGGCGCCCTCCTTCCCTGCCGCTTTGGGGCTGCTGTCGCCGCTGGTGTCTGTGCCGCAGGCGGCGAGGAGGAGCGAGGATGCCAGGAGGGCGGCACCGAGGATGCTCTGCTTTGAGCGCTTCATGCGTGGTTCCTTTCGGGGGCCCGCGGATGGGGCAAGGGCTTGGCGGGCCGGGCGGCCGACGGGTGTGACGCCGACGATCGTGCGGACGGTGCGCGCGTGTTTTTGAGACAGCGCGTCCGCGACGTGGTCGGGGAAGAATCTACTGCACGCGCCGCGCGCGCCCGTCGCGCGTCTCAGTGCACGCCCCGCCCGCGCCCGTCGCGCGTCTCAGTGCACGCCCCGCCCGCGCCCGTCGCGCGTCTCAGTGCACGCCCCGCGCGCGCCCGTCGCGCGTCTCGTTCGTTGCACCTGCCGCCGCCGCGCGGATGTGGTTCGCTCTCCCCATGCGCCGCCTCACGGGTCATGTCAACGACACCGACGTCGTCCGCCGCCTGCTCACCACGCCCGGGCGATGGGCCGTGGTCGGACTCTCGGAGAACTCCGCGCGCACGGCGTACGCCATCGCGCGCTATCTCCAGCGCGACCTCGGCATGGAGATCGTGCCGGTGCACCCGAAGGCCGACACCGTGCACGGCGCGACCGGCTACGCCACGCTCGCGGAGATCCCCGGCGGGATCGACGTCGTCGACGTCTTCGTGCGCTCCGAGCTGGCGGGGGCCGTGGTGGACCAGGCGATCGCCGTCGGCGCGAGGGCGGTGTGGCTCCAGCTGGGGGTCGTCGACGAGGCCGCCGCCGCGCGCGCGACCGCGGCCGGGCTGGACGTGGTCATGGACACCTGCCCCGCCATCGAGGCCCCGCGGCTCGGGATCGGGTGATTCCCTGTCGCAGCTCGGGATCGTCCATTCGTGCGGGGGCCCCGGGTTGTCAGGACGGATTCGGCGCCCACGGCCGCTGCGCGAGGCGGATCACCTCGCAACGGGCCGCTCGTTGCCCGCGACACGCCGCGATTTGCCACGCCACGAGGTGGTTTGCCCGCAACGCGCCGCGGTTCGGCCCCGCCACGAGGTGGTTTGCCCGCAATGCGACACGGTTTGCCCCACGAAGGGGGCTGATGTGGCGCTTGAGGCTCGTTTCCGGCCGAGATTCGCCACTCCAGCACCATTTATGGGGCAGGCTGCCCCGACCGTGGACTGGCGGACTCCCAGGACGCGTCAACTGGCGCTGACCGGCTCGAGACGGCGCTCATGAACCTGGGGTGGCCCGTGTGACGCGCCGCGCGGCCGCCTGACGCGCCGCCGCCTGACCCAACGCCGCCTGACGCGCCGCCGCCTGACGCGCGCCAGCCTGGCGCAGCGCCGCCGAACGTGAACTCGCCTCACCCGAGGCCGGTGCTTCCGGGAAGGCGCGTCGGGCGGCCAGCCGGTGGGCCGCCGTCCGCCCGGAGACGGCCTGCCGGACGGCGGGGCCCACCTTCCGCAGCTGCCGCTCGATGATGCGGCGCATGGGCGGACCCATGCGCTTCTCGACCCGGTGCAGGAGCCACGCGAGGGTCAGCGCGAACGCGAAGGCAGCGCCGAGGACCACCCACTTGTTGACCGCGGGGGCGAAGAGGTGGATGAACCACCAGCCCCAGAACTCGTGGGTGAGGTACAGCGGGTAGGTCAGGGCGCCGGCGGGCAGGAGCCAGGACCAGCTGAGGCCGCGTAGCGGCGTCAGGGCGAGGGCGCCGACGGCGGCGAAGCACGCCATCACGACCGCGGCGAGCAGCCACGGGTCGGGCGCGAAGACCGTGTTCTCCGTGAGGGCGTGCATGTGGTGCGGCACGGCGTTGCGCACGGCCAGCGCCACGTTCGCCAGCAGCAGCAGCCACGCCGCCGGCGCGTGGCCCTCACGGTGGAGGAGGTAGAGCAGCATCCCGCCGGCGAAGAACGGCGCGTAGCCGTCCACGAGTGCCATGCTCGCGTTCACCCAGCCCTGCTGGAGCGCCACCTGGGCGGCCAGCGGCCACAGCGCGCAGAACCACAGCAGGCGGCGCCGGGTGATGCCCCAGGCCACGAACGCGACGATGAGGACGTAGAACCGCAGCTCGGTCCAGAGCGTCCAGTACACGCCGTCGACGTGGCGGACCCCGAACAGCTCCTGCAGCATCGTGAGGTTGACGAGGGACTCCCCGACGGTGATGTCCTTGCCGCCGGGCCACAGCCACAGCAGCAGCACCGACGTGGCGAGGACGGCCAGCCAGTACGCGGGGAAGAGGCGCGCGACCCGCGAGGCGACCACGTGCGGCACGTCCTTGCCCCAGGCGGTCATGAGGATGACGAACCCAGAGATGACGAAGAACAGCTCCGGGCCGAGCGCGCCGTACATCGCCGCGTGGCCCAGGACGGGGAACACGTGCCCCGGCTCGGCGCCCCACACCGTCGACCACCGGGCGGTGAAGTGGTAGAGCACCACCGCGGCGGCGGCGAGGAAGCGCAGCCCGTCGAGGGCGTACAGGCGCGGGCGGGACCTGGTGGACGACGGCGGCGGCGCGGGCGTCGTCGGCGTCTCGGCCTGCGCCGCTACCGGCACTGTCGCCGTCGACCGCCCGGGCGTCGCCGCGCCCGCCCGGTCGGCCGCCTGCGGGGTGGAGCTCGCCGAAGAGGTCATCGTTTCCACGGTAGGTGGGGGCCGGCGGTCCCGCACCCCCATGTCACGATTAGGTAACGACTGGTTCGTCACACGACCTGCCGCGTCGGGGCCTCACGACGGGCGCCGTCGTGCCGATGAGTATTCGGGGCGACGTAGGCAGCCCGCGAAGTCGCGTGGACACGTGCAGAGTAGGAACCAGGTCGCCCATGAAGCATCGACTCCCACGGTCCCTGGCGGCGGTCGCCGTCGCCGGCGGGCTGGTCCTGACGGCCTCCCCCGCCCAGGGCGCGGACCCCGGCCGGGTCCTGAGCGCCTCCGCTGCCCAGGGCGCGGCCCCCGCCGACGACGGCGCGTCACCTCGCACCATCGAGATCGCTCCCGGCACCCAGGCCGCAGTCCGGGACGAGCTCGCCGGGATGGGCGTCACCCCCACCTTTGAGTTCGCCGCGACGACGGACGGCTTCACGGCCGACCTGACCGACAGCCAAGCCGCCGCCCTGGAAGCCCTCCCGGCCGTGGAGTCCGCCGACGAGGCCAAGCCGATGTCCATCCTCGCGACCCAGGACGACGCCCCGTGGGGGCTGGACCGCATCGACCAGGAGTCCGCCTCGCTCGACGGGCGCTTCTCCTACCCCGAGTCCGCCGGCCGGGGCGTGCGCGTGTACGTGCTCGACACCGGCGTGACCCCGCTGGCCGACTTCGGCGGCCGCGTCGTCGCCGGCGCCGACTTCACCGACGACGGGCGCGGCACGACGACGGACTGCCAGGGCCACGGCACGCACGTCGCCGGCACCATCGCCTCGGCCACCTACGGCGTCGCGAAGGCCGCCACGATCGTGCCGCTGCGCGTGATGCGGTGCGACGGCGCGGGCCTCAGCTCCGACGTGCACGAGGCCATCGACTGGATCCTCACCCACCACCCGGCGGGCACCCCCGGGGTGGTCAACCTCAGCATCGGCGGCACCGAGGTCGACGCCGGCCTCGAGGCCGCCGTCCGGAGCGCGATCCGCGCCGGCCTGACCGTCGTCGTGGCGGCGGGCAACGGCAACCTCGACGCCGCCACGACCTCGCCCGCCCGCATCGCGGAGGCCCTCACGGTGGGCGCCTCGACCCGCGCAGACTCCCGGTGGGTGGTCGATCGGGCCAAGGGCTCGAACTGGGGCCCGCGGGTCGACCTGTTCGCGCCCGGCGCCGCCATCACCTCGCTGGACCACCGCGCCCAGGGCCGGTCCGCCGTCATGTCGGGGACGTCCATGGCCGCCCCGCACGTTTCCGGCGCCGCCGCCCTGTACCTCGCCGCCGCCGGCGGTGGCACGCCGTCCGCCGTCGCCGCGGCGCTGACCGGCACGGCCAGCCGCGTCATGCGGGGCGCGGGCGACGGCTCGCCGGGCCTGCTGCTGAACGTCCGGGCCCTGCCCACGGGGGCGGTGCCCGCCGGGCTTGCGCGCGCGGGCGGCGCGGACCGGTACGAGACCTCCGCGACGATCTCGGCCGCGAGCTTCGGCGCCGGCGTCCCGGTGGTCTACGTCGCGACCGGGAGCGGCTACGCCGACGCCCTGTCCGGATCGTCGGCCGCCGCGCACGGCCGCGGGCCGACGCTGCTGGTCCAGACCGGCGCCATCCCGCCCTCGACAACGGCGGAGCTGCGCCGCCTCCGGCCCGCGAGCATCGTGGTCCTCGGCGGCGAGGGGTCCGTCTCCGGGGCCGTGCTCGACGAGCTGCGGGCCTTCACTGGCGGCGCCGTCACCCGCCTCGGCGGCGCGGACCGCTACGAGACCTCCGCGCTGGTTTCCGCCGCCACGTTCGCACCGGGTGTGCCGGTGGCCTACGTCGCGACCGGGGCGGGCTATGCCGACGCTCTCTCCGGCGCGGCGGCCGCCGGCGGGCGCGGCCCCGTCCTGCTCACCCACCCGGACGGCCTCCCCGCGGCGGTCACCGCCGAGCTCGTCCGCCTGCGGCCCGCCACCATCGTGGTCCTCGGCGGGGAGGGCTCCGTCTCCGGGGCCGTGGTCGACGCCCTGGGCCCCTTCGCCGGCGCCGTCACCCGCCTCGGCGGCGCGGACCGGTATGAGACCTCCGCGCTCGTCTCCGCCGCCACGTTCGCGCCCCGCGTGCCGGTGGCCTACATCGCCACCGGCGGCGACTACGCGGACGCGTTGTCCGGCGCGGCGGCCGCCGGCGGGCGCGGGCCCGTCCTCCTCACGCCGACTGACGGCCTGCCTGCTGCCCTCGTGGCCGAGCTGGTCCGCCTCCGGCCCGCCACGATCGTGGTGCTCGGCGGGGAGGGGTCGGTGTCCCGGACCGTGTTCGGCGCGATGGGCGCCTACCTCGGCAGCTGACGCGGGCCGCCGGCGGGGCGTTGACGCTGTAGCGCCACCAGGGAGCGTCCCGGACCTCCGCCATGCGGGTTGGTCCGGGTAAATCTCACCGTGCGGACAACATCGTGAAACGGCGCCGTCATGCGGCTTGCACGTCCTACAACGTGGTGATCAAGCATTTCGGACCTGCGCCCGGCCGATGAAGTTGGCAGTATGCAGGGACGCACCGCGCTGGGGCCGGGTGGGGGACCGACCGCCCCGGCGCGGTGCGCCACCACTTCAGGCTCCGCCGTCGGGCATGCCCTCGGGCGCGGGAGGTCACACGGAAGTCGCGCGGCGGGCCGTTGCCCGCCGCGCGACACCGCCGGCCCGCGCTACGTCATCCGCGCTACTTTGACGCCCGCGCTACTTGTCCGCCTGCTCCGCCAGCTCCTTGGTCGCGGCGATCTCCGTCGGGTCGCCGTTCGAAGCAGCCGCTGTCGTGCCGGCAGCTGAGGCACTCCCGGCATACACGAAGCCGCAGCGCGACGTCGTCAGCCCGGTGTCGGTCGGGAGCACCGTGACCTGGTAGCTGCCGTAGTCGTTGTCGATGATGCTCGAGAGCTCGTGCCGGAAGTCGGTCACACGCGCCCAGTAGCACTCGCCCGGCGTCGTCGCGGTGTAGAGACCGGGGCGGATGTCTGCCCCCACCAGCCAGTCCCCGTCGCGGGGCGCGTCGACGTAGGAGCCGGAGTACACCGGCGCCCAGGCGCCGCAGTCGCTGGTCTCGAACGCGACGTCGGTAGTCGCCAGGTCGACGTACGCGCGGGTGCCGAGGTTGAAGTCGTTCGCGTTGATGCCGTTGAGATCGTCCGCGTTGTTGGAGCGCCGTTCCCAGTAGCACCCGCCGCCATTGCCGGCGCCGCTGCGGTAGCGGGCCGGAGCGACCTGGCTGCCCACGAGCCACCGGCCGTCGCCGGGCACCCACTTGACGGGGTTGCGCCGGACGCCCAGGGTGTCGGTCCCGTCACCGTTCCAGTCGCCGACCAGGGCCACGTCGGTCGGATCGCCGTAGAAGTAGTTGAAGTCAGCGGGACCGGTGCTCGTGGAGTTCTTGACGAAGTACTGGCCGCCGCGACGCACGGTCAGCGTGTCCGTGTTGTCACCGTTCCAGTCTCCGACGAGGACCGTGTCGCCGGGGTTGCCGTAGTAGAAGCTGTAGTCGGCCGGCCCCGTGCTCGTGGAGTTCTTGACGAAGTACTGGCCGCCGCGACGCACCGCGAGCGTGTCCGTGCCGTCGCCGTTCCAGTCTCCGACGAGGACCGTGTCGCCGGGGTTGCCGTAGTAGAAGCTGTAGTCGGCCGGCCCCGTGCTCGTGGTGTTCTTGATGAAGTACTGGCCGCCGCGACGCACCGCGAGCGTGTCCGTGCCGTCCCCGTTCCAGTCTCCGACGAGGACCGTGTCGCCAGGGTCGCCGTAGTAGAAGCTGTAGTCGGCCGGCCCGCTGGAGAGCGCGTTGCGGACGAAGTACTGGCCACCCCGGCGCACCAGGATGCTGTCCCGGTTGTCCGCGTTGAAGTCCCCGGCATACACCCGGTCGTTAGGGCTGCCGTACTCCAGCACGTTCGATGCGACGCCCCCTTGCGAGTCGGTGAGGTAGTACCACGGCCCCGCGCCGCCTGCCTCCGCCCCCTTCGCGCCGGCCGGGAGCGCCGGCACGACGAGCATCGCCCCGGCCGCCAGGGCCCCTACCGCCATGCGGCGGGTCCGGCGGCTGCCGATCGACGTGGATCCTCGTTGATCTCCCATGACATCCCTTTCGATCTATGAAATGGCTGTGTGGGAGGTCACGGTATTGGATATGGCCAGAACCCGCCTGAAATGCCGGCGGCGTCCGGGTAACCTGCCTTCGGCCGGTATGCGAGAAGGCGAGCGCTTGGACTGACGAGAGAAGCACCGTGACACAGACGATTCCCGCGGTGAAGGCGCCCGCGAGGCGCACGTCGTCGTTCCGGACCGACATCCAGGCCCTGCGGGCCCTCGCCGTGTCGCTCGTCGTGCTCAACCACCTCTGGCCGAACCGCCTCACCGGCGGTTACGTCGGGGTCGACGTCTTCTTCGTCATCTCCGGCTTCCTCATCTCGCGCCACCTCGTCAGGGAGATCCGCGACGAGGGCCGCGTGCGGCTCGCGGCCTTCTACGCCCGCCGCGTCAGACGGCTCTTGCCGGCCGCCCTGCTCGTCGCGGCCGTGTCCCTGGTGGGGGTGGCGGTCTTCATGCCCGCGGCTGCCTGGACGCGGAACGCCTCCGAGGTCATCGCGAGCACCTTCTACGTCGAGAACTGGCTCCTCGCCGCGCGGTCGGTGGACTACTCGGCCCTCTCGGAGGCGGCGAGCGTCGTCCAGCACTACTGGTCGCTGTCCGTCGAGGAGCAGTTCTACCTGGTCTGGCCGGTCCTCCTGATGGGCTGCGTCTGGGTCGCGCGGAGGCGGCGGCTCAGGCACGACGTGGCCATGTTCTCGGGCGTGGCGCTCGTCCTCGTCGCCAGCCTGGCGTTCAGCGTCGTGTTCACCGCCGTGTCCAAGAACGAGGCGTACTTCGTCACCCCGACGCGTGCCTGGGAGTTCGCGCTCGGCGCGCTCGTCGGGATGGGTGCCGCGCGCGCCCGGCTCGCCCCGCCGCTCCGCGGCGCACTGGCGTGGGCCGGTCTCGCCGCGATTGTCCTGGCCGCCGTCGTCTTCGACCACACGACCGCGTTCCCCGGCTACGCGGCGCTGCTGCCCGCGCTGGGCACCGCGGCTGTCATCCTCGCCGGGGAACGGCCGGCACGCTGGTCCCCCGCCGTCCTCACCGACCTGGCGCCCGTCCAGCTCGCCGGGAACATCTCGTACTCGATCTACCTGTGGCACTGGCCCCTGATCGTCCTGACGCCGTACATCGTCCAGGCCCCGCTCACGGCCGCGTCCAAGATCGGGGTCCTGGCCGCGACGGTCGTGCTCGCCTACCTCAGCAAGAAGCTCATCGAGGACCCGGGCATCCGGATGCGGTGGCCCGCCGACTCGCCCCGCCGCACCTTCGCGCTGATGGCCGCCGCGATGGCGGTGGTCACGGTCCTCGGCGTGACCCAGATCCACGCCTACGGCGTCGTCACGCAGCGGGCCACGGCGGCCCTCCAGGCGGCGGCGGACGACCCCTGCTACGGCGCCAACGCGCTCGCCAACGTCGCGACGTGCGCGGACGCGTTCGGCGCCGCGATGACCTCGCCGGGCGACCCGTCCGAGACGCCGTGGTTCAGCACACCCGGGTGCCGCCACGACGAGGGCATCGACGTCACCGACTGCACGTTCGAGAGCGAGGAGCCGCTCGCTCCGACGGTCTGGCTGGTCGGCGACTCGCACGCCGAGCACTGGCAGGCCGCCTTCCTCGAGGTGGCGCGGACGCAGGGGTGGCACGTCCGCATGTCCCTCACGGGCGGCTGCGCCCTCGTGGACGCGCCGACCGACTCCTACGGCGGCCGCGCCCTCGGAGCCGAGGAGCGGGACGCGTGCCGTACCTGGGGCCAGAACATCGCGGACCGCATCGTGATAGAGCGGCCCGACATGGTCTTCACCTCGACGTTCTCCCAGCACGAGGTGCTTGACGACGGGACCGGTCGGCCGCAGGCCGACCAGTACGTCGACGCGGCCGGTTCGTACTGGCGGCAGTGGGTCGACGCCGGTGCACAGGTCTACGTCATCCGCGACACGCCCTTGACTGCGGGAGCGGCGACCCCGGAGTGCCTCTCCGTGAGCGCCGACGACCCACTGAGCTGCGCCCTCGATCGGTCGAACGCCATCCAGGAGGACTACTTCGTCACCGCGGCCGAGTCGCTGGGCACGGACTCCGTGCGGGTGCTCGACCTCACCGACGAGTTCTGCGACGACTCGCTCTGCTACGCGGCCGTGGGCGGGCTGCCGGTCTTCTACGACGACAACCACATCGCGCGCAGCTACTCGCGGTCGCTGGCGCCGGCGCTCTTCGAGGAGTACTTGCAGGCGCAGTAGGGCCGGTGGCCCCGCGCCCCCGGCCCCGATCGGCCGGGGGCGCCGTTCGACGGAGGGCGCCGCTCGGCCACCGTCGGCGCCTCAGCCGATGCGGCGCGGTCCGGCCTGCCACGCCTCCCAGGCGCTGCGGATGATGTCCTCGAGGCGGTGCTCCGCCTTCCAGCCCAGCACGGCGTTGATCCGGTCGGGTGCGGCGACGAGCCGGGGCGGGTCGCCGGGGCGCCGAGCCTCGATGTCCGGCGTGACGTCGAGCCCCGAGACCGCGCCGAGGGTGTCGATGACCTGGCGTACCGAGGCGCCCTCGCCCGTGGCGACGTTGAAGACGTGCTCGATGAGCGCGCCGTCGCCCTCGAGGTAGTTCGCCGCGGCGAGGTGCGCGTGGGCGAGGTCGAGGACGTGGATGTAGTCGCGGATGCACGTGCCGTCCGGCGTGGGGTAGTCGTCGCCGAAGATCTTGGGCCGGTCCCCGCGCTCGAGGCGGTCGAGCACCATGGGCACGAGGTTGAGGACGGCCGGGTCTCCGAGGTCCGGCCAGCCGGAGCCGGCGACGTTGAAGTAGCGCAGCCCGGCCCACCGCAGGCCCCAGGCCCGCTCACAGTCGGCCATCATCCACTCGCCGATGAGCTTGGTCTCGCCGTAGGGGTTGATGGGGCGGCAGTCGACGTCCTCGGTGACCAGCTCGACCGGCGGCATGCCGTAGACGGCGGCCGAGGAGGAGAAGATCATCCGCGTGACGCCGCTGGCCTCCATGGCGGCGAGGACGTTCGCGAGCCCGCCGACGTTGTTGAGGTAGTACCAGGTGGGGCGGGCGACCGACTCCCCCACCTGCTTCTTCGCGGCGAAGTGGATGACCGCGGTGACGTCGCGCTCGCGCATGACCTTCTCGAGGCTCTCCTGGGCGCCCGGGCCGGCGACGTCAAGCTCGACCAGGGTGGCCTCGCCGATCCGATCGGCCGCGCCGGTGGACAGGTCGTCGACCACGACGACGTCCTCCCCACGGTCGAGCAGCAGACGGACCACGTGGGCGCCGATGTAGCCGGCGCCGCCAATCACCAGGGTGCTCATGGGGTCAGGTTATCGGGAGGGACGCGCGGGACGTGTGCGCCCTCGGGAGCGTCCGAGCGATGCGGGCGCGGCGGTCCCGCACGGCCGGTAGTCGGGTACCGCACGGCCGGTAGTCGGGTCCCGCACGGGCACCGATCGAATCGCGCCACAAAGGGGCGCCGGCGAGGAAGCTTCGGAGGTGACTGACCAGGTCACCAAGCCGTTCCGCGCCCGGTTGTGGCGCGATCGCGCCGGCTCCCCGCCGCGCATGGCGGCGGGGCACCCTCCCGGATGCCCCGCCGCCATGTTGTGCCCTTGGGATCAGCCGAAGTAGCTCTCGCAGGCCTCGCCATCGCTGTCGCCATCGAGACCGTGGACGTCCCCCCGGCCCTGGGCCTTCCAGTAGTCCAGCGTCGCCTGGGCCTCGGCCTTCGAGGAGAAGTGCTTGCAGTCCAGGTCCGGTGACGCCGGGCGGGGTGCCGGGCGCGGCGCGGGTGCCGGTGCCGGTGCCGGTGCGGGAGCAGGCGCCGGGGCGGGAGCGGGAGCGCCACGGCGGACGCCGAGGCTTTCCACGCCGTCGGCGTTCCAGTCACCGACGAGCACCGTGTCCCCGGGGTTGCCGTAGGCGACCACGCGGTCCGCGTTGCCCGAGGAGATCGAGTCCTTGAGGAAGTAGCTGATGCCGCGGCGCACCGCGAGCGTGTCCACGCGGTCGCCGTTCCAGTCACCGACCATGACCGTGTCGCCGGGGTTGCCGTAGGCGATCACGCGGTCCGCGTTCCCCGAGGAGATCGAGTCCTTCAGGAAATACGTGCCCCCGCGGCGCACCGCGAGCGTGTCGACGTTGTCGCCGTTCCAGTCACCCACCAGCACCGCGTCACCCGGGTCGCCGTAGGCGATCACCCGGTCCGCGTTCCCCGAGGAGATCGAGTCCTTCAGGAAGTACGTGCCCCCGCGCCGCACCGCGAGGGTGTCCACCCCGTCGCCGTTCCAGTCGCCCACCAGCACCGTGTCACCGGGGTTGCCGTAGGCGATCACGCGGTCCGCGCCGCCGGTGGTGTTGGAGTCCCGGAAGTGGAACACCCCGCCACGGCGCAGGGCGAGGGTGTCGATGCCGTCGCCGTTCCAGTCGCCGACGAACACCTGGTCGGACGAGTTGCCGTAGTTGTACACGGTGTTGGCCGTGGGCCCGAAGGTGTCGGACAGGAAGTACTGGTTGCCCGATCCGCCGACCTCGCCGCCCTTCGCCAGGGCGGCCTGTCCGCCGGCGAGGACCGTCGCCGCCGTCATGACACCGGCTGCTGCGAGCGCTAGTGCGCGTCTGTTCATCATTCCCCCATCGGTGATGTCACTGCGCCGGGAGGAGGGTGCGGATCCAGCCGCCCACACCCGTTCGCCTCCTAGGCGAGCATTTCCGGAGTATATGGCCGGATTTCCACCGCCGGGCAGATTCGGTGACGTCACCGAGCGGACGAGTCGGTGCTGCCTCAGCCGCCGGACGCCGCGTCCCCGCCGAGGGTCTTCACGGCGCCGGGGTGCGCCGCGAGATAACCCGCGACGTCGTCGGCGGCGAACGCCTGGCACAGCTCCGCGAACGCCGGCGCGTCCAGCAGCACGATGGACTGCGTCCCGTCGGGGCTGCGTCCCGTCCCCATGTAGGGCGCGGTGAGGAACGCGAGGTCGCCGGGTCGGACGTCGCGCATGGAGATCGCGAGGTCGCGCATGGCTCCGATGGTGAACCCCTCGTCTACGGCCACCCCCTTGCTCACGGTCTGCAGGAGGCGCATCAGCGCGACCGGGTCGGTGAGCACCTCGCGGCGGTAGGCCGCCTTCATCATCGAGCGCATCCAGGTCTGCTGGTGCTGCACGCGGTCGAAGTCGCCGCCGGGCAGGCCGTACCGCTGCCTGGCGTACGCCAGGGCCTGCGCGCCGTCGAGCGTGTGCATGCCCGGGGCGAGGTCGACGCCGCCGCTCGACATGCCCTCCGGCAGCGGGATCTCGACCCCGCCGAGCTCGTCGGTGAGGGTCGCGAAGGACTCGAAGTCCGCGATCGCGAAGTGGTCGATCCGGATGCCCGTGAGCTGCTCGACGGTCTGGATCATGAGCGTCGGTCCGCCGAAGGAGTAGGCGGCGTTGATCTTGTTCTCGCCGTGCCCCGGCACGTCCACCCAGGAGTCGCGCGGGATGGACATCACCGCGGCGCTGCGCCGGTTCCCCGCGACCTGGACGAGCATGATCGCGTCCGTGCGCTGGGCGCCGGCCTCCCACCGGGCGGGGTCGCCGGCGGAGATCCGGGAGTCGGAGCCCAGCAGCAGGATGGTGACGGGCGCCGCGGGCGCGGCGGCGTCGCCGCCCGGCGGCGCGAGCGCCACGTGGTTGGCCGGGCGCTCGGCGAGGTCGGCGAAGGGGTCGTTGATGCGCTCCATGCCGCCGCTGATGACGGCCTGGAGCACGGCCGCCGCGCCGACCAGCGCGGCGAGCAGCGCCACGATGAGGCCGGCGGTGAGGAACAGGGCGACCCGCGCCCGGGACGCCCGTCGGCGTGGCGCCCCGGCGCGGGATGCACGTGGGCGGGACGCCCGCGGGCGGGACGCCCGCGGGCGGGACGCCCGCGGGCGTCGTCGACCGCCACGCCCGCGAGGGGGTCCGCTCCGTTCACCCCCCGACGGGAACGGTGACGACTGCGCGTCGTCGCCCACGGGCTCCTGCCCGACTGGGTCGGTGGTCCCCACCTGTGCCATGTCTGACTCCTCGGGACATCGGCGCGCGCCGCTGCGCGCCGTGCCTGCCCCCAAGACATGGGTACACGGTTCCGGCTACATGTGTCCCGGTTTTCGGAGGGGTGCTTGGGCACGGGCCGACGGCGGCGAGCGCCCGCGGCATCGCCGGCGGCGCCGCCCGCCACCGGGCCGCCGCCGTCCGCCTCAGGTGGTCTCGTGCAAGCGCTGCTCCGCGATCAGCCCGCCGGCGAGGACCATCTGGACCTGCCGGCGGGACAGCCCGTGGCGGACGATGTACGTCTCGTCCCGGCTGACGTTGCGCACGTCGAACTCGCGGGCGGCGGCCAGCCACTGGCGCAGGTCCTCGACGGCGAGGACGTCGCCGGGGTGGATGCGGTCGTAGTCCGCGGGGTCGGTGAACTCCAGCGCGAGGATGCCGAAGTTGGCGAGGTTCTGCCAGTGGATGCGGGCGAAGGACTTCGCGATCACGGCGCGCAGGCCGAGGTAGCGCGGGGCGATGGCGGCGTGCTCGCGGGAGGAGCCCTGGCCGTAGTTGTGCCCGCCGACGATGAGGTGCGCGCCCTCGTACTCCTCGGCGCGGACGTGGTAGTCGGGGTCGACCTGGTCGAAGACAAACTCGGCCATCCGCGGGATGTTGGACCGGAACGGCAGCGCCCGCGCGCCGGCGGGGCTGATCTCGTCGGTGGAGATGTTGTCCCCGACCTTGAGCAGCACGGGCCCCTCGAGGCGCTCGGGCAGCGGGTCGAACTCGGGCAGGGCGACGATGTTGGGTCCCTTGACCAGCTCGACGGCGGCCGCCTCCTCGGGCGGCAGCGGCGCCTCGAGCATGGCGGTGTTCACCGTCGCCCGCTCCGGCAGGGCCAGCGCCGGCTCGTCCACGCCCACCCGCTGGGCCCACTCCCGGGGGTCGGTGATGACCCCGGTGAGCGCGGACGCCGCGGCGGTCTCGGGCGAGCACAGCCACACGGCGTCCTCCTTGGCGCCGGAGCGGCCGGGAAAGTTCCGCGGCATCGTGCGCAGGGAGTTGCTGCCCGACGCTGGCGCCTGGCCCATGCCGATGCAGCCCATGCACCCAGACTGGTGGATGCGCGCGCCGGCGCCGATGAGGTCGAACGTGGCGCCCATCTTCGTCAGGTCCTGCAGCAGCTCGCGGGAGGTCGGGTTGATGTCGAAGCTGACGCCGTGGTGGGCCTGGCGGCCCTTGACCATGGCGGCGGCGACGGCGAAGTCCCGCAGTCCCGGGTTGGCCGAGGATCCGATGACGACCTGCCCCAGCGGCTCCCCAGCCACCTCGCGCACGGGCACGACGTTGCCCGGCGAGGAGGGTTTGGCGATGAGGGGCTCGAGGGTCGCGAGGTCGATCTCGTCGGTGAGGTCGTAGGCGGTGCCCTCGTCGGCGAGGATCTCGGTGAAGTCGTCCTCGCGGCCCTCGGCGCGCAGGAAGGCGCGCACGGCGTCGTCGGCGGGGAAGACGGTCGTCGTCGCCCCGAGCTCCGCGCCCATGTTGGCGATGACGTGGCGGTCCATCGCGCTGAGACCCGCGAGGCCGGGCCCGTGGTACTCGATGATGCGGTTCTTCCCGCCGGCGACGCCATGGCGGCGCAGCATCTCGAGGACCACATCCTTGGCGCTGACCCAGGGCGGGAGCTCGCCGACGAGGTTGACGCCCCAGATCTGCGGCATCACGAGATACAGCGGGTTCCCGGCGATCGCCATGGCGACCTCGAGGCCGCCGACGCCGATGGCGAGCATCCCGAGCGACCCGGCCGCCGGGGTGTGGGAGTCGGAGCCGACCATGGTCGCGCCGGGCCGGCCGAAGCGTTGCATGTGCGTGGGGTGCGAGACGCCGTTGCCGGGCTTGGAGTACCACAGGCCCCACCGCTGGCAGGCCGAGCGGAGGAAGCGGTGGTCGTCGGCGTTCTTCTCGTCCGTCTGCAGGAGGTTGTGGTCGACGTACTGGACCGAGACCTCGGTGCGGACGCGGTCGAGCTCCATCGCCTCGAGCTCGAGCATGACGAGGGTGCCGGTGGCGTCCTGCGTGAGGGTCTGGTCGATCTTCAGGGCGATCTCCGCCCCGGGCGTCATCTCCCCCGAGACGAGGTGGGACGCGATGAGCTGGTGAGCGACGCTGGTCATGACAGCCTCCCGTTGCGGACCGTCCAGCCGACCATACGCGTGCGCGGTGCGCGCCTCTACTCCCCCCGAGAGGGCCGCCGGGGCTCGCCGCGGCGCGCGACGTCCAATCCCGCCCGCGACTCCCCCGTCGCCGCCACACTCGGGTCAGGACGCGGCCACGCACAGATCGGAGGAGTCGAGCCATGACACGGGGGGTGCTCGTCCATGAGTGGCTGGCCAGAGCCGGCGGATCGGAGAACGTCTTCGAGGCCATGGCCGAGGTCTTCCCGGACGCCGATCTGCTGTGCCTGTGGAACGATCACCCGGAGCGATTCGGAAGCCGAGCGGTCGCAGAGACCTGGCTGGGACGAACGGGCTTGCGCAGGAACAAGACGCTCGCGCTGCCCCTGATGCCGGGGACCTGGAGGGGCCGGCGGCCGGGCGGGTACGACTGGGCGCTGGTCAGCTCCCACCTGTTCGCTCATCACGTGACCTTCGCCGCCACGGCGCCGCACTTCCGCAAGTATGTGTTCGTCCACAGCCCTGCCCGCTACATCTGGAACCCCGAGCTCGACGCCCGCGGCGCCGGGCTGGCCCCCCGCATGGTGGCACCCGCGCTGCGCACCCTCGATCGCGCCCGCGCGCAGGAGGCTCACGCGATCGCTGCCAACTCCCGGTTCGTCCAGCAACGCATCCGGCAGGCGTGGCACCGGGACTCCGTAGTCATCTACCCGCCGGTCCAGGTCGAACGCATCCAGCAGGTGCCGACCTGGTCGGAATGCCTCGATGAGGACGATGCCGGCATCCTGGGCTCCCTGCCAGAGACCTTCCTGCTCGGCGCGTCCCGGTTCATCCAGTACAAACGGCTCGACCTGGTGATTGAGGCAGGCGAGGCCAGCGGGCTCCCGGTCGTCCTGGCGGGATCCGGACCTCTGCGCCAGGAGCTCGCCGCGCTGGCGGCCAGGGCGTCCGTGCCCGTCGTGATCGTTGAGGCGCCAAGCGACACCCTGTTGTTCGCTCTTTACGAACGCGCCCTCGCTCTCGTCTTCCTGGCGGTCGAGGACTTCGGGATCGTCCCGGTGGAGGCCATGGCCGCCGGTGCCCCGGTCATCGCCAGGAGGATGGGCGGGGTCGCCGAGACCGTCCAGGACAGCCGCACCGGAGTCCTCGTCGACGACGTCGGCCGCGCCTCGCTGCGTCGCGCGGTGGAGCAGGTGACCTCGTTGGACAGGGACGCCCCCAGACACCGAGCGCGCGACTTCTCGGCCGCGCGGTTCGGCCGGGAGCTGCGGGGCTGGATGGCGGAGGAGCTCTCCTGAGCGAGGGCCTAGCAGCGACGACGGGATCGGTGGAACCGCGACCGGATGAGGCCGCCGTTCGGCCGCCGGGGCACCCGCGGCTTGCCCTCTGCATCGTGAACTACTTCAGCCACCAGGGGGTGGCGCGGGTCCTCGACTCCCTCCGGCCCTCGGTCCTCGACACGCCCGTGCTCGTGGTCTGCGTGGACAACAGCGGCGACGCGCAGGAGGCCCAGCGCCTCGCGGGAGTCCTCGACGCCCACCAGGACGGCGTCGACGTCGACGTCGAGCTGATCACTGCCGAGGCGAACCTGGGATACGGCGCCGGCAACAACCTCGCCGTCGCCCACGCCTTGGAGACGGGGGTCGAGGTGATCGTCATCTGCAACCCGGACACCGTCTTCGAGAGCGGGTCCCTGGCGTCGCTGCACCGCGAGGTGACACGGGGCAGCCCCAGTATCTGGGGTGCGACGACGCTCGAGGATGGCGCCGTCCTGAGCGGCCTCAGCAGGATGTCGGCGTGGACCTGCCGCGGCCGTCCGATCCCTCGGCGGGGAGCGGCGCAGGTAAAGCCGGGGGCGCTGGTCTACCCGGACGGGCACCTCATGGCCGTGTCGGCGCAGATCTGGCGCGCGACCGGCGGGTTTTCCGAGGACTTCTTCCTCTACTACGAGGAGGCGGACCTCACCCTGCGGGCGCGGGAGCGGGGCATCGAGGTCCGAACCGTTCCCGGCTTCGTCGTCAGGCACGAGCGTGGCATCGCGACGGGCAGCGGTGAGGCGGTCACGCAGCGAGGGCGCGCCGCCCTCATCCACGCCTCGAGGAGCTCCGTCATCTTCGCCGCCACGCATCGGCCCGGACGCCTGGTCTGCGTCGTCGCCTCCCGGGTGGCCCTCGCCGCCGCGCTCCTCGCGCGGGGCGAGGCATGTAGGAGCGGATGGGTGCTCCGGGGTGCGGCCGGCGGCCTCGCCTGGATGTGGCGCGCGCGGCTGAGCGAGCACCACGGCGCCGTGCCCGCCCCCGGACGCCGCTGAGCGTGCACCGGGCAGTTACCCCCTGGCGAGGATCGGCATCGCAGGGTCCGCCTGACTGGCGCGCTCCGTGTACCGCACGAGGCCGACGGCCAGCCCCGCGAGGAGCCAGATGACGGCGTTCCACGGGTTGATGTCCAGGACATCCACCGACAGGGACCGCCACACGAGCATCGCCGCGCTGGTGACCACCACGGCGGCGGCCAGCCGGTCCTCGACGTGCCGGGTCACCACGGGGAGGATGAGCGCGCAAAGCAGCAGCGCGAGGATCGTGACCCCGAGGACGCCGCCCTCCAGGTAGAGCTTGAGCCAGCTGTTGTCGACAGTCGCGGACTGGTGGACGGCGGTGTCGATGCCCACGCCGTCGCGGGTCAGCACGGCGTTCCGGGCGTAGCCGCCAAAACCGTCGCCGACGAACCAGGGGCCACCGGCGCCGAGCCTGTCCAGCCACTGGGCGGCGCGGGACGCCGCGCTGCTGTCCTCGCCGGCGACGATCTCGCCGACCGAACCCACGACCCGGCGGAAGGCGCCGTCGTCGGTCAGCACCAGAGCGGTCGCCGCGCCCGCGAAGCAGCCGACGACGAGGCGCTGGCGGCCGGAGAGGAAGGCCATGCTCACCACCACGCCGATGACGAGACCGAGGATCGCCCCGCGAGACCCGGACAGGAAGACCCCCAGGACGAAGACGCCCGCCGAGATCAGCATCACGAACGTGCGCCCGACCGGGAGCGTCCCCCGTGAGGACCCCATCGCGACGGCAAGCACGCACAGCATCGCCCCGAGGCTGAGGAGCAGGCCCAGGTCGTTGGGGTTGCCGAGGAACCCAGTGTACCGGGTGAGCCAGTTGTGACGGGAGGGGTCGTGCGTCGTGCCGCTGGTGAGCAGCCCGCCCCACGTGCCGCCGAGCAACCCCGCCAGCTGGAGGAGCACGCCGCCGACCTGCAGCCAGCAGGTGAGGAACAGCGAACGGCCCACGGCGCGGAGATGCCCACGGCCCGACCCCAGAAAGACCAGGGGCACGAACATCACCCAGTTGACCAGGCGGGCGGCCCCGTACGCCGGGCTGGGCGCTCCCACCGCCAGGGCCAGCAGGAGTGCCACGAAGAGCAGGAGCAGCAAGGCCTGCGGGATGCGCAGGCGGCCAGGCCGGTGCAGCACGCACGCGGCGACCACCACGGCGAGGAGGAGCCGCGCACCCGTCCCGAGCGGCCCGACGGCCGGCGCCAACGTCGTCACGGGCAGGATCAGGGAGACCGCCGTGCGGGTGAGGAGCCAGGGCGCCGTCGCACCCGCGGCCGCCGTCGCACCGTCGCGCGCCGGCGTCGACGGCGACGGCGGGGAGACCCCTGCTGGGGCGACGGTCACGGGCGCTCCCCGGCGAGGGCCCCGCGCTCGCGGGCGAGCACCCGGCGCGCCCCGGCGAGGGCCCCGCGCTCGGCGCCGATGCGCTCCAGGAGCTGCACGAGCTCCTCGTCCGGCCGCTTCGCCCGCCACCGCTCGCCCGCGTCACGGGCCTCGTCCCGGCACGCCCTCAGGAGGTCACGGTCGGCGCCGAACCGGCAGATCGCTTCGGCGACGGCGTCCGCGGTGGCGTCCACGAGCACCCCGCCGCCGCCCCGGAGGATCTCCGCGGTGCCGCCGCGGGCGTACCCGATGACGGGTACGCCCGCCTGGAGCGCCTCGACGGTGACCCGGCCGAAGGCCTCGTTGCGGGAGAGCACCAGGGCGGCGTCGGCGTCGGCGAGCAACGACGCGACGTCGCGCGACGGCGGGTGCACCGTGACGCTGCCGCCGAGACCCGACCGGGCGATCCGGGCACGCAGCCGCGCCACCGACCTGGTGGGGCCGCCGCCGTAGATGTCCAGGCGCACGTCCGCGCCCCCCGCGAGCGCGAGCGAGACGGCGTCCACCGCCTCCTCCTGGTTCTTGTCGCCGCCGATGGTGCCGAGCATGAGCAGGCGCAGCCGGCCGCCGTCGACACGGGCGGGTGCGGGCGCAGGCGGTAGCCGCACCGGCGGGTTGATGACCGTGGAGGCCCTGCCCACCTGGCGTGCGACGTACGACGAGATGCTGACGACCTCGGTGGACCACCTCGCGATCAGCGCGATGATCGCCGCCTTGGGCAGCAGGCTCCGCAGGGTCGGGTTGGTGCGGAGGGACTCGCGGACCACGGTGACGGCCGGGACGCCCAGGCTGCTCGCCGCCATCAGGGCCGCCGGGGCCACCGCCGAGTTCAGGACCAGGACGTCCGGCCGGTCCTCCCGCAGGTGCCTCACGAACTGCGCCCGGTCCCGGGCGATCTGCAGCAGGCGGACCACGCCGACCAGCCCGGCGCCCCGCCTGCTCATCCACCACCGGTTGCGGCCGTGCCTGAGGAGGCCGGGAGCCAGGCCGTCCTCGACGAGCCTGTCCGCCAGGGGCCCGGGGCCGGGCAGCCACACCCGGACGTCGTGCCCACGAGCCCGGGCGGTGCGCACCAGGGACAGCAGGCTCTGCTCCGCGCCGGCGAGGTCGGCGCTGTGGCTGACGAAGGACACTCTCATCGCAGCGGTTCACCACCGATCCTCGGGCGACGGTCGAGGGCGACGCTAGCGGCCCGGCGGCGCGCCCGTGACCGCTTCGGAAACGCACCATGACGACGGCCCCGCGGGCGCCGCCCGATACCGACGAATACGCCCGTCAATTTTCCCCGTGGCGCGACCGCCCCGTGGAACACTGACGAGAATCCTGATGGAGGGAGACCGGTCGGTGGAGCTGCGCGGCTACATGGCGGTGCTACGCAAGCGGTGGATCACCGTCGTGCTGGTCACGCTGGCAGCAGTCGCGGTGTCGGCGGTGGTGACCTTCACGACGACGCCGACCTATACCGCTGCGACGAGGATGTTCTTCTCGGTCCAGGGGGGCGGATCGATCACCGACCTCAACCAGGGCTCGACCTTCACCGAGCGGCAGATGGCGTCCTACGCCGCGGTGGTGACCACCCCGCTCGTGCTCGAGCCCGTGGTGGACCGGCTCGACCTCCCGGTGGACGCGGTCGAGCTCGCCGAGACCGTCACCGCCTCGGCACCGGCCGAGACGGTGATCCTCACGATCGAGGCGACGGACGAAGACCCGGCGCTGGCGGCCGACGTTGCCAACGCCGTCGCCGACCAGCTCGCCGCGACGATCGCGACGATCTCCCCGCCCACCCCGGAGGGCGCCGAGGCCGTGCGCGCCACGGTGCTCACCCCCGCCACGCCGCCGCCGGCGCCGTCCGCTCCTCATACCCGGCTCTACCTCGCGCTGGGCCTGCTCGTCGGGGCCACCCTGGGTGTCTGCGTGGCCGTGCTGCGCGGCGTCCTCGACACACGGGTCAGGACCGCCGAGGACGTCGCCGCGCTCACCGCCAGTGCGGTGCTGGGCACGGTCGGGTTCGACCGGTCGGGAACCACGCACCCGGTGTTCATGCAGGACGAGCCCCTGGGCCCCCGGGCGGAGGCCGTGCGGCGGGTACGCACCAACCTGCAGTTCGTGGACCTCGTCGACCGCCCCGGCTCGATCGTCGTCACGTCGTCGGTCCCGGCGGAGGGGAAGTCCACCGTCGCCATCAACCTCGCGGTCGCCCTCGCGGACGCCGGGGCGCGCGTCGTCCTCGTGGATGCCGACCTGCGGCGGCCCTCGGTGGCCGCGTACCTGGGCCTGGAGGGTGGCGTCGGCCTGACGACGGTGCTCATCGGGCGCGCCGAGCTCGCGGACGTCGTCCAGCCCTGGCACGGCACGTCCCTGAGCGTCCTGCCCTCCGGCGCACTGCCGCCGAACCCGAGCGAGCTGCTCGGCTCCCCCGCGATGACGACGTTGCTCGCCCACCTCACCCGCACCTACGACATCGTGGTCCTGGACAGCCCGCCGCTGCTGCCGGTGGCCGACGCCGCCGTGCTCGCCAAGCTCGGGGGCGGCACGCTCCTCGTCGCCGGCGCCGACCGGTGCCGCAAGGCCATGCTCCGCGAATCGCTCGAGATGCTCGAGATGGTCGGCGCGCGCGTCCTGGGCATCGTGCTCAACAAGTCCGGCCGACGTGACGGCGGCGGGTACTACTCCTCCTACGCGCCGGAGGGACCGGCAGCGGCCGGGCGGCGGAGGGCGTCGCGCGCCGGAACGGCGACGGAGACCCGCTCCCGACCGGCGACGCGGGACGCGAAGGCGTCCACGCCGATCACTCGCTGAGCAGCCTCGCGAGATCTGCGGGTCCGTAGGCCTCGGCGATGATCCGGTCGTTCCTGCCGCCTGTGACGTTGCCGTCCCGCAACGAGCTCGCCTGCGAGCGCAACGTGGTCGGGAACTCCTGGGGTGAACGGCCGACCTGGCGGATCCTGAACTGATGGCGCAGCGCCGCCAGGTGCAGCCAGACGTCGTCGGCGGCCTGGCACGCGGCACGAAAGCCCTCGCCGGACCTCCGGAGCTGGTCGAGCAGCCCCGGCGGGTAGATCACCCCGGAGACGCCCGTGGCGAAGTTCCGGACGTGCGGTTCGGGGCCCTGGCAGGGCCGCCAGGTCGCGTACGGGGCGATGCGGTCGCCGGCGAGCCCGACCACGTGCGCCCGGAGGCAGCTGACCACATCGGGCCGTTCCTCGTAAGCCGTGACGAGCTGCCTCAGCCAGGTGCGCGGGTACAGGGTGTCGTCGTCCGCGGTCACCAACGCCACGGCATGGTCATCGATCGAGCGCACGTAGGGGTAGTACTTGGTGTGCGGCCCGAAGTCCTCGGTCCCGAGGATCTCCAGGCCCCGCGCCTGCAGCCGCCGCAGGGCCGCCGGGAACCGGCTGCGATCCAGCTCGTGGTCGACCCACAGGATCAGGCGCGCGGGCCTCTCCACGCCGCGCGCGATGGACTCGATGGCGTAGTGCACCGAGCGTATGCGCGCTCCGTGGGTGGTGAGGGAGACGACGACGTGCGCGTCCCCCAGGACCGACCTCCGCCCGAACCTGTTGCGCGCGGCCAGGAGCAGCTGGCGCAGCCCGATCCCGAGCCGTCTCCCCCACACGCGTGGCCCGACGAGCATCGGCGGCCCACCCTTCGAGACCGCCTTCACGGGATCCTCTCCTTCGCATCATCTCGCGCCCGCATGACGCACCCGCCCCTCCACGAAGGCGACGACGGCGCGGAGGTCGCGGGCCCTCACGCCGTAGAACTCCGCCATGCGCATCCCCTCGAACCGGCGCATGAAGTAGATGTTGAGGTTGCTCGAGACGAGGTTCCCGGCGAGGGTCGCCAGGGCCGCGCCGACCGCCCCCGTCGCGGGCACCAGGGCCACCAGCAGCACCACGTTGACCAGGCAGGCGACCACCAGCGCCACGCTGCGCAGCCCCGGGCGCCCGCGGGCCGAGAGCCCGGCGCCGGCGATCGACCCAGGGGTGCCCAGCACCACCGCCAGGATCATGATCTCGGCCACGAGGACGGCCCCCGAGAAGTCCCGCCCGAACACGATCGGAAGCCACCAGGGCAGCGTCAGCCCCACGGCAAGGCCGACGAGCGCGGACGCGGCGCTCGAGATCCGGGCGCTCGCGCCCAGGCGCGCCGAGGCCCGGTCGGACGCGTCCGCGGCAAAGCTGACGTCCCGGACCGCCGCGTTGATCACCAGCGGCACCTCGCTGACGTTCACGGCCACGACGTACAGGCCCAGCTCGTACGCGCTCGACAGCGGCGTCATCAGGAGCTGGTCCACCCGGGCGAGCAGTATCCCCGAGAGCGACCCGACCCAGATCCTCGCGCCGTAGTTCAGCAGCCGGGCCCGGCCGGCCGCGTCCTCGGGCCGCGGCCGACCGGCCAACATCACCCTCCGCAGCGGCAGGTACATCACCCCGGACAGGACGGCGGCTGCCACGGTGACGAGGGTCGCCGTCAGCGGCGTGAGATGGCCGACGACGGCCAGCGCCGCGACGCCGACGAGCTTGATCAGCGAGCTGGCGATCCGCTCGCGCGCGACCAGCTCCCAGAGGTGGAAGCCGGACGCCGCTGCCCTCAGGACCCCGACGCACAGCGCCGGGACGATCGCGAGGCTCGCGATGACGATCAGCGCCTCGATGGCGTCGTCGGAGGCGGCGAGTCGTCCCGCGAGCGCGATCGCAGCGGTCGTCGAGACCAGCCCGGCGAGGACGACGATGCCGAGCCCGCGCCGCGTCACCCGGGCGGCCACCCCCGACGTGCGGGCGATGGCATAGGTGACCGACTCCGGGACGCCGAGCGTGGCGGCGATCGTGGCGAGGGCGAACGGCGCCGTAGCCGCGGCGAGGGCGCCGCGCCCCTCGACCCCCAACGACTGGGCGAGGATCGGGGCGGACGCGAGTGCCGCGAACGCCGGAAAAGCGTTCCCCGCGATGGTCGTCGCGATGTTTCTGACCACGCGCGCGGAGGACGATGACGCCAAGGTCCGGGCGTCGCCCCGACGGTGACCGCTCCTGTCCTCTGCCATTCACGATCCTTCGCGTGGATGCCTTGCAACGCATCCGAACCGGCCGAGGAATGTGCTGCGGCGTGTGTTGCCGCACCGTCGCGATGCTAGCCGAACACCGGAGGCGATTCGGCGCTTTTCCCGTCCTGTCCGTTCCGGCCCGGCCCTGCCGAGCTGCCCCGCCCTGCCGGGGGTGCGCAGCACGGCATCCCCTGCGGGCCGCTAATAGGCCCCTTCCCCGGTCATCATGACCTTGACCGTGCGCGCGAGAATGCGCACGTCGGCGGAGATGGACCAGTTCTCGGCATACCTGACGTCCAGCCGGACTCCTTCCTCGGGAGTCAGCTCGGACCTCCCACTGACCTGCCACAGTCCCGTGCACCCGGGCTTGACCAACAGGCGGCGGTGCGCGAGGCGGTCGTACTGGGCGACCTCCCGGGCGATCTGCGGTCGCGGGCCGACCAGGCTCATCTCCCCGCGGAGCACGTTGAACAGCTGCGGCAGCTCATCGAGGGAGTACTTACGCAGCACCCGGCCGCTGCGGGTGATCCTCGGATCGTTCCTCGGCTTGTAGAACACGCCCACCCCGTCGGCGCCCAGAACCTCCTCGAGGCGGAGATGAGCGCCGTCGACCATGGAACGAAACTTGAGCATCTCGAACGTCTTCCCGTTGAGCCCGATGCGCTGCTGGCGGAAGAGGACCGGCCCCGGGCTGCTCACCTTGACGACCAGGGCGATCATGAGCAGGGCCGGCGCGATGAGGGTGACGACCGCCGCGGCGACGATCCGGTCGAAGACGGCCTTCGCCAGATGCCGCGGCCCCGCGAAGACCGGAGCCTCCACGTGCACGACCGGCACGCGGTCCTCACCGCTGACTCGCAGCCGCGCCCCTTCGACATCGCGCACGCCCAGCACCAGGGCGAGGGCGATGCCGCACGCCTCGAGGTCCCAGCCGAGGGAGCGGATGACGTCGTCGCCGATGGCGTCGGAACCGGCGACGATCACCACGTCCGCGCCCACCAGCTTCGCGGCCCGCGCGACGTCGCCCAGGCCACCGATC
The DNA here is from genome assembly GCF_003991205.1 of Georgenia sp. SYP-B2076. Taxonomy (GTDB): domain Bacteria; phylum Actinomycetota; class Actinomycetes; order Actinomycetales; family Actinomycetaceae; genus Georgenia. The sequence continues at coordinate 158,302 of NZ_RXOZ01000031.1, forward strand.
ACCGGGACTCCGCTCACCAGCCCGCTTCCGGGGGCCGGATCGGTCACGCACGCCCCGGCGATCTCGAAGGCTGCGCCGCGATGTCCCGCAAGCTCGCCGGCGAGGCGCGTGACCTGGTCGTGGTGGCCGACGAGCACCGCCGTGGAACGGCAGCTGCCCAGGGCGCGCTGGCGGAGCAACCACCTCCGCCACACCAGGCGGCCGACCAGGGCCAGGACGAGACCGAGGACGAACTTCAGCCCGAGCAGCCCGGGCCCGATCTCCAGGCGGACCACGTAGCTGATGGCCAGCGCGAGCACCAGGCATCGCCACGACGCGTGGAACACGCGCTCGTACTCGGCCGTGCCGCCGCCGATGACGGCACGGTGGCGCGTGTTTGCGAGCCCCAGGCTCACCAACCATGCGGCGATCACGGTGACCACGAGGGCGGGACGGTTCACGTCCGAGCCCCACCACGCTCGTTCCTCGTGCAGCACGAACGAGACCGCGGCGACCGCTACGGTCACCGCCACCATGTCGGTGACGAGGAGCCGACGCCGGTAGGCGGACAGCCAGCCGACGGAGGGCGCGGCTGCTTGGGGGGAATCGAGACCGCGCGAGAGGCGTGGCGCGGTGAACACGACCGGCTCGATGCCCGCGTGCACCTGGGTCATGCCCCTCCCGTCGACAGACTCGTGGGTGCGAAAGCGGCCTCCAGTGACCAACAAAAGAGACGTTTCCGCCGTTCGCGGACCAGAACACCAGCGAGCCGCGTTCCGGCGGAATGATTTACGGATGATCAGACGGATGATTCCTGAAGGGCCATAAGGGTGACTTTGGACTAAGTTTGGGGTGAACAGCGGACGATATGGGGTGAAAACGCGCCCCTGGTGGAGTCGCCCTTCTGGCGGAGCATTCTGCACTCGCCACCGCGCAGGGCTGGCCGCAGACAGGGACGTCGGTGAGGATCTCCGGCAGACAGCCCGTGCCGGCCCGGGGGCCCACATCGCTCCGACTGCCCGCCGGCGGCGGACCAACGGCCACGCATTAACCCGCCAACTACCGGGCACCGTCCCGCATCGCGAGACGGGCCCGGGCCTGACCGGATGAAGTGAGGGGTGAGTGCGGGGTTAGGTAGGGCTACCCCCTACCGGGCCACTACCTCCGAAATCAATGCCGACACAGTGGAAATCAGGGTGAACGCCTTGCGGCGCGCGGCGGCCGGCATTTTCTATGTGATTTCCAGCGGTGAGCGTCCGATGAAATAAAGGTGTTGTGCGCTGCTAACTTGCGCCCACCACCAGGCGCCCGTGCCTGGCGCACTCAAGGAGCATCCGATGCCTTCAAAGAAGAGGCGGCGACACACTGCCGTTCCACCCCCGCCGAATTCACGCCCGCATTCTGGATCCCGCGGGGTCCGGCTTCGCGCCGGCGTCGGGCTCGTCGGAGCGCTCGCCCTGAGCGTCCCGATGAGCATCCCCATGGTGGCGACCGCAGCCACCGACGAAAACCCTTCCTTCAAGCTCATCGCCAGTGACCTGGAGTTCATGCTCGAACAGATCCAGATCGCCGAGTCCCACGCCGCGGGCAACCCGCTCCTGTGCGCCGACAGCTCCGACGCCTCGGGCAGGTGCGTGCGCGACCCGATGCTGCCGCACGGACTGCGGACCGTCGACGGCACGTTCAACAACCTTGAGTTCGACTCCACCGCGGGTGCCGCGGACCAGACCTTCCCGAGGCTGCTGCCGGTCGAGTGGCGCCAGGCGGGCCCGGCCCCGGCAGGGGCGCCGCCGCAGGCCGCCGGCGCCACCGACGTCTGTGACGACCCCGCCTCGACCTGCTACCTGCAGACGGACGGCTTCGTCTACGACACCGACCCCCGCGTGATCAGCAACCTGATCGTCGACCAGACCACGAGCAACCCCGCGGCCGTGGCGGCCGCGAAGAGCCACGCCGGATCGGCGACCGACCCGGTCACGGGCGACATCTTCATCCCGAACACGGCGCCGGACGAGGGACTCTCGGCGCCGTTCAACGCGTGGTTCACCTTCTTCGGCCAGTTCTTCGACCACGGCCTGGACCTGGTGAACAAGGGCGGCAACGGCACGATCGTCGTCCCCCTCCAGGAGGACGACCCGCTGTGGGACGTGACGCCCCCGAACATGCGCTTCATGACCCTGACCCGGGCGACCAACTTCAGCGAGGAGCCCGGCCCCGACGGCGTGCTCGGCACCCCTGACGACGTCCGTCAGCACAACAACCAGACCACTCCGTTCGTCGACCAGAACCAGACCTACACCTCCCACCCGTCCCACCAGGTGTTCCTCCGCGAGTACGAGCTGGTCGACGGCCGCCCGGCGGACACCGGGCGCCTCCTCAACGGCGCCGACGTGGACGGCGACGGCCTCGGCGACGGCCTCGCGACCTGGAACGACGTCAAGGAGCAGGCCAGCACCGTCCTCGGCATCAACCTCGTCGACACCGATGTGCTGAACGTGCCGCAGCTCGTGACCGACCCGTATGGCAACTTCGTGCCCGGTCCCGGCGGCTTCCCCCTCCTCGTCACCGACAACAACGGCGCGGCCCTCAACGTCGAGGGCTCCCTCGCCGGCGGCGGGATCTCGACCGCGAACGCGCTGCGCACCGACCACGCGTTCCTCGACGACATCGCCCACGGCGCCGTCCCCGGCTCGCTCGCCGGCTACGACAACGTCCACCTGGGCGAGCACTTCATCACCGGCGACGGGCGCGGCAACGAGAACATCGGCCTGAGCGCTGTGCACCACGTGTTCCACTCGGAGCACAACCGTCTGGCGGCGCACGTCAACGACATCCTCACCCAGCCGGGCAACGAGGACCTGCTGGCCGCCTACCAGGACCAGAGCGAGGAGGACGACTGGAGCTTCACCCAGCGCGTCTTCCAGGCGGCCCGGTTCACCAACGAGATGCAGTACCAGCACCTCGTGTTCGAGGAGTTCGCCCGCAAGATCCAGCCGAACATCGACGCCATCGTGTTCAACGAGAACAGCTACGACTCCACCATCGACCCGGCCATCACCGCGGAGTACGCCCACGTCGTCTACCGCTTCGGCCACTCGATGCTGACCGAGGAGCTCAACCGCGAAGGCTTCGGCGCCGAGGCCGCCTCGCTGCTCGACGGGTTCCTCAACCCCGTCGCCTTCCACTGCCGCGTCAAGCCGACCCCGACGAACACCTGCGCGCCGGGTGACGTGCTCACCCCGGACCAGGCGGCGGGCTCGATCATCAACGGCACCACGAACCAGGTCGGCGGCCAGATCGACGAGCTCGTCGTCGACACGCTGCGCAACAACCTGCTCGGCCTGCCGCTGGACCTGGCCACGATCAACCTCGTCCGTGGCCGCGACGTCGGCATCCCGCCGCTGCAGACGGCCCGCAAGACGTTCTTCGAGGCGTCCGGGAACCCGATGCTCGAGCCCTACTCGAGCTGGGCCGACTTCGGCCTGAACCTCAAGAACGGGGAGAACTTCGGCCGGGGCGGGTCCACCGCGTCACTCGTCAACTTCGTGGCCGCCTACGGCAAGCACCCGAGCATCCTGAGCGAGACCACCGTGGCCGGCAAGCGCGCGGCCGCGGACCTCCTCGTCAACGGCGCCTCGACGATCGAGCCCCTCACCCGCATCTTCGGGTCGGACAGGTTCGCCACCGCCGCGGCCGTGAGCGCATCCCAGTTCCAGCCTGGCGTGCCGGTGGTGTTCATCGCCGACGGGGCGAACTTCCCGGACGCCCTGGCTGCCGGTCCGGCCGCCGCGGCCGCCGGCGGCCCCGTGCTGCTCGCCACCCAGAACGGCATCCCGCCGGCGACCGCGTTCGAGCTCGGCCGGCTCAATCCCGGCCGGATCGTGGTCCTCGGCGGTACGGGCACGATCAGCGACCAGGTCCTGCGCCAGCTCGGGAGCTTTACCGCGGGTGGCGCGACCCGCCTGTCCGGGTCCGACAGGTACGCGACCGCCGCCGCCATCAGCGCGGCGACGTTCGCACCGAACGCCCCCGTGGTCTACGTCGCCAGCGGCGAGAACTTCCCCGACGCCCTCGCCGTCGGCGCCGTCGCGGCCCGCGACGGGGCGCCGCTCCTGCTGACCCGCCCGGGCGCCCTGCCGAGCAGCATCGCGAACGAGCTGACGCGGCTGAACCCCGGCCGCATCGTCGTCCTCGGCGGGACGGGCTCGGTCTCCGCCAGCACGTTCAACACGCTCAAGGGCTACACCGCCGGGCCCGTGTCCCGGATGGAGGGGTCGGACCGCTTCGCGACCTCCGCCGTCGTGAGCGCGGCGAGCTTCCCGAACGGCGCCGACACCGTCTACGTGGCAACGGGGACCAACTTCCCCGACGCCCTCGCGACGATCCCGGTCGCCGGTCTGCAGAAGGCGCCGATCCTCCTGCTGCCGGCCGGCACGTCGGTGCCCACGGCCGTGCGGACCGAGCTGGAGCGCCTCGCTCCCTCTCGGATCGTGGTGCTGGGCGGCGAGACCGTCATCACGCCGCAGCAGACCGCCGCGCTCGGCGCGCTGGTCACCACCGCGCAGGCACCGGACGACCGGATCGCCTTCATGAACAGCACACCCGGATCCGCCTGGGCGAGCAACGCCGAGGGCGCGACCACGACCGGCCTGGAGTCCGTGGACTTCTGGATCGGCGGCCTCGCGGAGGTGCTCGACCCGTTCGGCGGCATGCTCGGCTCGACGTTCAACTTCGTGTTCGAGCAGCAGCTGGAGAACCTGCAGTTCGGGGACCGGTTCTACTACCTCTTCCGCAACCAGGGCACCCAGCTCTTCTCCGCGCTCGAGGCGAACTCGTTCTCGAGCCTGATCCAGCGCAACTCCGACGCCTCGCTCCTGCCGGCGGACATCTTCTCCGTCCAGGACCCGTTCATCGACCTGGAGAACCTGCCCGACCCGTTGCCGGCGGGTCTCCTGAAGATGCCGGACGGCACCTGGCGCTGGGACGGGGACCAGCACATCGAGATCCACGGCAACCGCACCGCGGCCGACCGCATCCGCGGCGGTCAGGGTGACGACGCACTGTGGGGCTACGGCGGCAACGACCGTATCGAGGGCGGCTCCGGGAACGACAACCTCCTCGGCGGACCCGGGAACGACATCCTCACCGACACCTTCGGTGACGACAACATCAAGGGTCAGGACGGCAACGACGCGATCGACGCCGGCCCCGGCCTCGACCTGTCCCTGGGCGGCCACGGCGACGACTTCATCGCGGGCTCCGCCGAGGCGAAGACGGTGCACGCCGGGACCGGTGACGACGTCGTCCTCGGCGGCGCCGGGCGCGACACCGTCTTCGGCAACGAGGGCGCGGACTGGATCGAGACCGGAGACCACTCCGACCTCCTCCTGGCCGACAACTCCAACCAGTTCCAGGCCGACCTGCACGGCGGGCCGGACGTCCTCCTCGGGGGCGGCGGCTCGGACGACTACGACGCCGAGGGCGGAGACGACGTCATGGTCGGGCAGCTCGGTGGGACCGACCGGTACCACGGCATGTTTGGCTTCGACTACGTCACCTACTACGGCGACAACCGCGGGGTGGATGCTGACCTGAACTTCAACATCCGGCAGGCGCCGGACGTCACCGCGATCCGGGACCGCTACACCCAGGTCGAGGCGCTGTCCGGGGCCGGCGGCGACGACGTCCTCCGCGGCGTCGGGATCGCGGCGGACGAGTTCGCCGACACGAGCGTCAACAAGCTGACCGAGGAGGGGCTGGACCGGATCATCGGGCTGGAGGACATCCTCCGGCCGGCGGGCGCCACGAGCGACTACGCCCAGCGGTTCATGGCGGACGAGGGTGCGACCGACGGCGCCGGGGTCGCCAACCTGATCCTCGGCGGCAGCGGCAGCGACGTCATCGAGGGTCGCTTCGGTGACGACTTCATCGACGGCGACTCCTACCTGCGAGTGCAGCTCGAGTACGACGGCACCCGGTACAACTCGGCGCGGGACCTGCGCGCACGGGTCTTCTCCGGGGCCATCGACCCGGGCGACATCACCTCGGTGCGGGAGATCGCCGTCGACCGGAACCAGGGCGCCGTGCGCGACACGGCCGTCTACGCCCAGGACCGCTCGGCGTACGAGCTCACGGAGCTCGCGGGCGGGTACTGGTCGGTCCGTGACAACGGGGCCGGGCCGGAGGGGACGGACATCCTGCGCAACATCGAGATGCTCCAGTTCGCCGACAGCTGCCTCGACCTCGGGACGGGGCTGGAGTGCAACCTGGCCGGTGCCGTGACCTTCGGCGGTCAGTCCGAGCCGCCGACGGAGGGCCAGCCGCTCACCGCGACGGTCACCTTCGACCCCGCCGTCGTCAAGAACCCGACCGACATCCGCTTCACCTGGCAGACCGGCCAGATCAGCGAGGCCGGCGAGGAGTGGACGGCGTCGGCCACCGGCGACACGCTGCCCGACACCACGAACGGGCGCGTCGACACCTTCACGCCGAGCGGCGCCGACGCCAGCGCGAACCTGCGCGTGGTCGTCAGCTTCCAGGACGACGAGGGTCAGCTCCGCACGATCACGTCGGCACCGCTCGGTACGGGCGTCGCCGTGAACGAGTCCCCGAGCCAGCCCGTCCTGTCACCGGCCGAGCCCAGGGTGGGTGAGGAGGTCGTCGCCGCGCCCTTCACCGACGCCGACGGTCTGGTCAACGCGACGGCGAGCGGGATCCTGCACGAGTGGCAGGCCTCCGCTGACGGCGTCAACTGGGACGTCATCGCCGAGGCGGCGGGGAGCCCCGGCTACCGGGTCACCGAGGCGGAGGTCGGCCTGATGATCCGAGCTCGGGTCACCTACACCGATGACGAGGGCACGGCCGAGGAGGTGTACTCCACGGTCACCAAGCCCGTCCAGCCTGCGCTGGTCACCGAGCCGGTCCAGCCTGTGCTGCCCGAGCCCGAGCCCGCCCAGCCTGTGCTGGTCCCCGAGCCCTAGCACCGACAGGCCGGCGAGGAGGTCGGCCGACCAGCAGCACGAGCGCAGGGGCCCGTCGAGAGATCGACGGGCCCCTGCCCGTGTCCTCGACGGCGACGTGACTGTCCAGCGGCTCGCTCCAGGTCACCGCAGCGCCCAAGCGACCAGCGAATCGTGCCCGCCCCGCCAGGACGGCTTCCGCCCGCCGGTCAGAGGCGCAGGGTCACCGGTGGTCCGCAGTCCGGGCGATCACTCGAGGTCGCAGTCCTCGTTCACGTATCCCAGGTTCGCGCCGTCTGCCTCGTTCATGTCCTGCCCTGTCGTGCGTGCGGCCCACCAGGGGTGGCTTGCCCGCCATATCGGCCGACATGTCCCAAGTATGAGGCATCGGCTGCATGTCCCTCGTCACGGCATGCCGAACCTGTGCGGGAATTCCCGGCGTCACCCTTCCAGCGTTCTTCCAATGTTGTTCTAGCGCGGTGGCCCTTCGACCCCGCACTCGCCATTGTTCTGGCAATACCGCCCAGCCCTGGCAACCCATTGACGGGAGTAGGTTCCCTTTACGCCTGGCGCCCTGCCCCCGACGCGGCGCCGTCGAGCATCGTCGCAGATGACAGCATGAACGGTCACGCGTCGCACCGCTCACGACCGGGCCGCACGAACCGCGGCGGAATGGGAATCTAATTCCGCATCAACAGGTAGCGTGTCCGTCATGTCGCCGGTGCCGTCGTCGTCTTCACGCGCGCTCACGCCCGTGCAGATTCTGACGGCACTGCTGGCGTTCGTGCTCGCCGCGGGTCTCGGTGGTGTGCTCGTCGCGGGGCTGGTCATGCCGGCCGTGGGGGCGGTCGGCACAGTCAGCACCGCCACGACCGACATGTTCGACGACCTGCCCAGTGAGCTGGCGATCCCCGCGCCCTCCGAACAGAGCGTGATGCTGGCGGCCGACGGCTCGACCCTCGCGACGTTCTACGCGGAGCACCGCATCGTGGTCGGGCTCGAGCAGGTGTCGCAGCACATGCGCGACGCCGTGGTCGCGGTGGAGGACAAGCGGTTCTACGCCCACCGTGGCATCGACCCCGAGGGCACGTTGCGGGCCGCGGTCAACAACGCCGTCGGCGGCCAGATGGCGGGCGGGTCGACGCTGACGCAGCAGTACGTGAAGAACGTGCTGATCGAGGCGGGCCGCGTGTCCGGCGACGACGGAGCCATCCTCGCGGCGACGGAGACCTCTCTGGGCCGCAAGCTGCGGGAGGCCCGCCTCGCCATCGGGCTCGAGCAGCGGGTGAGCAAGGACGACATCCTCGAGGGCTACGTCAACATCGCCCAGTTCGGTCCCTCGGTGTACGGCGTCGAGGCCGCGGCCCGGCACTACTTCAACACGTCCGCCGCCGACCTGGGCATCGCCGAGTCGGCGTTGCTCGCCGGCATCACGCAGTCTCCCGCGCGACTGGACCCGGTGAACAACCCGGAGAACGCCCAGGAACGCCGCGACGTCGTGCTCGGCACGATGGTCGACCAGGGGTTCATCACCCAGGCCGAGTACGACGAGGCCGTGGCGACCCCGATCGCCGACATGCTCGACGTGCAGATCGCCCCCAACGGGTGCGGCGCCGCCGGCACGGCGGCCTACTTCTGCGAGTACGTCGTCAAGGACCTCCTCAACGACGCCAGCTGGGGCAACGACAGGGCGGACCGCCAGCAGAAGCTGTACCGCGGCGGGCTCGTCATCCACACCACCCTGGACCCGGCCAAGCAGCAGACCGCGTACGACAGCGTGACCGCGTCCGTGCCGGTCAACGACCCGTCCGGGATCGAGATGGCCCTGTCGTCCGTGGAACCGGGTACGGGCAAGATCCTCGCGATGGCGCAGAACACCAACTACGGCACCGTCGCCACCCAGGAAGACCCGGGCGCCATGCAGCTCAACCTCAACGTGGGCCTGCAGCACGGCGGTGGCTACGGGTTCCATTCGGGCTCGAGCTTCAAGGTCTTCACCCTCATCGAGTGGCTCGAGTCCGGGCATGCCCTGAACGACCGCGTGGCCTCGACGAAGCGGAACTACCCGCGCGCCTCGTGGAACATCTCCTGCGCCCCCGAGCACAGGGCCGACTACGACAACGCCACCAACCTCGAGGGCGTCTCCGCGTCCCCGAGGATGTCGGTGCTGGAGGCCACCCGGTTGTCCATCAACCTCACCTACCTCGAGATGGCCAACCAGATGGACATGTGCGACGTCATCGGCAACGCCGCGAGCATGGGGCTGACCCAGGGCGACGGCTCGCCGCTGATGCCCAACCCGGCCGCCGTGCTCGGCACCAACCCGGTCACGCCGCTCGGCATGGCGAACGCCTTCGCCACCCTGGCGGCCGGCGGGACGTACTGCACGCCCGTCGCCATCACGCAGGTGACCGGCAGGGCCGGCGACGAGATCCCGGTGCCGCCGTCGAGCTGCACGCAGGTCCTCGAGCCGCACATCGTCAACGGGGTCAACCACGCTCTCCAGCGCGTCGTCTCGACGCAGCGCGGCTCCACCGGCCGCTCCGCCGTCCTGGCGGGGCGGCCCGCCGCCGGAAAGACGGGCACGGCCAACGACGAGACCCACGCCTGGTTCGTGGGGTACACCCCGCAGCTGGCCGCCGCGGTGTGGATGGGACACTCCCACGCCGACGTGCCGATGATGGACACCGTCATCAACGGCAGGCACAACCAGTGGGTGTTCGGCGGGTCGTACCCCGCCGAGACGTGGCAGCGCTACATGACCCGGTCCTTGGAGGGCGCGCCGGTCGAGAGGTTCCCGCAGGCAGCCGCGCGCCAGATCTTCGGGGAACGCGTGCGCGTGCCGGACGTGACGGGACGCTCGGTCAAGAAGGCCAAGGCGATCCTGGCCGAGGGTGGCTTCGAGGTGCGTGTCGGCGCACCGACCGAGTCCGGCGAGCCGGCCGGCGCGGTGGCCTCCACGTCGCCGGCGCCCGGGGCCCGCGTGACCCCCGGGGCGACCGTGACGATCATTCCCAGCGCCGGGCCCGCCGCCGAGCTGCAGCCGGGGCCGCCGTCGGAGCCGCCGTCGGGCCCGCCGTCGGGGTCACCCGAGGGAGATGGGGACGAGGGGAACTGAGCGAGGACGGCGCCCCCGACGCCCCCAGCCCGTCAGCGGACGACGTGCTCGACCGGCTGCCTGGAGGACTGCCGTCGCGGTGCCACACTGGCCTTGTGTGGTCTGGCCGGCGTCGCGTCAGGACCACCACGGGAGGGTGACATGGCCGTCCGATCCGCCGACCTCGACCACGCCGGTCCGCGAGCCGCCTCCGGCCACGCCGGTTCCGCGCCCGAAGGCCGCACCGGTACCCCGGTCGGACGGCGAACACTGGCCCTGCTAGCCACGGCGGCCTTGACGCTCCTGACGGGCTGCGGTGGCGGCGCGACGGACACCGCAAACGGCGGGACGGGAGGCGCCACCGATGAGCCGGGCGCGACCACCACCCCGAGCCGGACCGCCACGCAGGGCCGGATCGCCACGCCGGGCCGGATCGCCACGCCGGGCGGGACCACTACGCCCGCCGAGGCGGGCACCGCGACCGACACCGGCGGGGAGACCGTCGTCCCCGTCTACTACGTCACCGACACGCGCGCAGGACTGCGCCTCGCCCGCGAGGTGCGGGAGGTGACCGGGGACCCGGTCAAGGGTGCCGTCGAGGCGATGGTCGCGAGCCCCCGGGACCCCGACTACGCCACCACGTGGAACCCGGCCACGACCGTCCTCGACGTCGAGCGCGACGGCGAAACCATCGTCGTGGACCTCTCGGAGGACGCGCGCACGGCGGACACCGGCTCGGAGGGCGCCGCGCTGATGGTCCAGCAGCTCGTCTACACCGCCACGGGGGCGGCTGCCCGGGACGTGCCGGTGCAGCTCCTCATCGAGGGCGAGCCGGCCGGCGAGCTGTGGGGCGCCGTCACCTGGACGGGACCGGTGGAGGCGGCCGACCCGCTCGATGTTCGCCAGCTCGTGCAGATCGACGAGCCCAGCGACGGCGCGCGGAGCGTCTCGCCGGTGGCGGTCAGCGGCGACGCCGCGGCCTTCGAGGCCAACGTGCCCTGGCGCGTCCTCGACGCGACTGGTGCCGAGGTGGCGTCGGGCTTCACCACGACGAGCGAGGGCCAGGCCTTCGCACCGTTCGCCTTCACCGTGTCCCTGGCACCGGGGGCGTACACGATCGAGGTCAGCGAGGACGACCCGTCCGGCGGCGCGGGCGGCGTGCCCATGACCGACACCCGGACGCTCACGGTGCCCTGAGCGTGAGTCCCGGGCCGCCGGCGCGCCCCTCGACGTAGACCTGACGGGCCGCGCGTCAGCCGCCGAAGCCCACCTTCGTGTTGCGCTGGGCGCGCAGCCGCGCGCCCTTCTCCTGGGCGACCTGGCGCAGCCCCTCCTGGAACGTGACCATCTGCTCGCGCACCCGGGTCGCGTCGTCGCCGGCCCCGGCGCCCAGGATCCGGGCGGCGAGCAGGCCGGCGTTGCGCGCGCCGCCGATGGAGACGGTGGCCACGGGCACGCCGGCGGGCATCTGCACGATCGAGAGCAGGGAGTCCATGCCGTCGAGGTACTGCAGCGGCACGGGCACCCCGATGACCGGCAGCGGCGTGACGGCGGAGAGCATGCCCGGCAGGTGGGCCGCTCCCCCGGCGCCGGCGATGATCACGCGCAGGCCGCGCTCGGCGGCGGTGCGCCCGTACTCGATCATCTCGGCGGGCATGCGGTGGGCGGACACGACGTCGACCTCCACGTCCACGTCGAACTCGGCGAGGACGTCGGCGGCCTCCTTCATCACCGGCCAGTCCGAGTCCGAGCCCATGACGATCCCGACCACTGCGCCCATCGTTGCCTCCGCTGGTTGTGCTGGCGTCGCCGGCGCGGGCGCCGGCCGTGGCCGCCAGTCTCGCACCGCCCCGCCGGGGCGCGGCGGGGCGTTCACGGACAGCGCAGGCGCCCCGGCGCGCGGCCCGCACCGCCGCACCGCCGCACCGCCGCACCCACTGTGGCCGCCGCGCCGCGCACGCGACCGGCGGGGCGTCCGGCGATCTTCTGACACTTTGCCCCACGAACGGGGCGAGAGTGACGGAGGAGAAGCTATCGGCCGCCACATCCGTCCCACGGGCACCGTTCATGGGACATGACGCGCCATCGCATGGCAGCGGGCGCCGGAATCCCGGCCGCGAGGAGCCCAGACGCCCAGACGCCCTGGCCTACCGGTCGACGGTGTCGGCGTCGTCCGCCGCGATCGCCGCGGCAATCCCGGCGTCCCCCCGCAGGAGGGCGACGGCGGCGTGGGCGTCCGCCCGGGCCTGGTCGAGGTCGTCGCCGGTGACGGTGACGTGACCGAGCTTACGGCCGGGGCGCACCTCCTTGCCGTACAGGTGCACCTTGGCGGCGGGATAGCGGGCCAGGAGCTCGGGGTAGGCCGCGCGCGGGTCCTCGAGGTCGGAGCCGAGAAGGTTGACCATGACGGCGTACGGCGCCGTCGCGGCCGTCTCCCCCAGCGGCAGGTCCAGCACCGCCCGCAGGTGCTGCTCGAACTGGCTGGTCACGGCGCCGTCGATGCTCCAGTGCCCGGAGTTGTGCGGGCGCATCGCCAGCTCGTTGACGACGAGGCGGGAGGTGCCGTCGTCGTGGCGGACCTCGAACATCTCCACGGCGAGCACGCCGGTGACGCCGAGGCCGGCGGCGATGCGCTCGCCGATCTCCTGGGCGCGCGCAGCCGTCTCGGCGGACAGGTCGGGCGCGGGGGCGAGGACCTCCGCGCAGACGCCGTCCTCCTGGATCGTCTCGACGACCGGCCAGGAGCGCACCTCGCCGGCGCCGTCGGTGCCGCCGCCCGGGCGCCGCGCGACGAGCACGGCCAGCTCCCGGGTGAAGGGCACCTTCTCCTCGGCCAGCAGCGCGTCCCCGGGGGCGAGGGCGGCCAGCCAGTCGGCGGCCTCGGCCGCGGCGCGCACCACGCACACGCCCTTGCCGTCGTAGCCGCCGCGGGCCGTCTTGACGATGACGGGCCAGCCGGTGGCGTCGCCGAAGGCTGTGAGCTCGGCCTCGGTGGTCACAACGGCCCACGCGGGGCACGGCGCGCCGACCTCGGTGAGCCGAGTGCGCATCACGATCTTGTCCTGGGCGTGGACGAGCGCGTCGGGGCCGGGGCGCACGGGCACGCCGCCGGCCTCGAGCTCGCGCAGGAGGTCGTTCGGCACGTGCTCGTGCTCGAAGGTGAGGACGGCGGCGCCGTCGACGAGCGCGCGGATGGCCGCGGCGTCGTCGGCCGCGCCCACGGGGGCGTCCGGGACGACCTGGGCGGTGGCGACGGTCGGCGACTCGACCAGGACGCGCAGGTGCACCCCCAGCGCGATGGCCGGCTGCTGCATCATCCGGGCCAGCTGGCCCCCGCCCACGACTGCGATCACTGGTGCTCCCACGAGCATCGAGGGTAGCGGCGACTACGCTGCTGGGGTGACGACGTTCCACGACCCGAGCGCCGGGGGGCCGGCCGGGCCCGGCGCCGCCGCCCCCGCCGGGCTGGCGGAGACCGGGGCCGCCGCGCCCGTCGGGCTGGCGGAGACCGACGGCGCGCCGGAGGTCGGCGGCTCACTGGTACGGCGGCTGCTGCGCGGCCAGAGCCTCCGGACGTGGCTGGCGGAGCTCGTGAAGTTCGGCGCGGTGGGCGGCTCCGCGTACGTCGTCGACGTGGGGCTGTTCAACCTGCTGCGTTTCGGTCCCGGCGAGCTGCTGCTCGACAAGCCCCTGACGGCCAAGGTCCTCTCGGTGGCGGTGTCCGTGCTCGTCGCGTGGGTCGGCAACCGGTACTGGACCTTCTCCGGCACCAAGCGGGCCTCCCGCGGCCGCGAGCTGGCGATGTTCGCGCTGGTCAACCTCGGTGGCATGGCCGTCGCCGTCGGGTGCCTGGCGGTGAGCCACTACGTGCTCGGCTACACCTCGCCGCTGGCGGACAACATCGCCGCCAACGGCGTCGGCCTGGTGCTCGGGACCGCGTTCCGGTACGTCTGCTACCGGTACGTCGTCTTCACCGGCCGGCGCTGAGGCCACACGCGGGCCCGCGCGCCACACAGGCCGACATCCCCACGCCGGTTCATCCCCCCACGCCGGTGAGAGGTCAAGTTCTCGCCGCGAGGACTTGACCTCTCACGGTGGTGAGGGGTCCCGCCGAAACGGACCCGGAGTTCCGTGAGTGACATTCTCCGATTCCCCGGTCGAAACGTCCCGCCTCTGCCACACTCGCGCCACCGGTCAATGGTGACCTGCGCCACACGACGTCGGCGAGCGTGGACAGGCGACGGGCGCGTGGCTGATCTCGGATGGGTGGGGACGATGTCAAACAACGTGTTGAGGGTCAGACCACGCAGGACGGCGTCGGCGTTCCTGGCCGCCGTGGTGGGAGGGGTGCTCGTCGTCGGCGTCACCGCCCCGGGCGCTCAGGCCGCCCCGGCGGACGGGCTGCGCGGCGCCTGGTTGATGGACGAGGGCAGCGGCAGCGTCGTCGGCGACAGCTCCGGCGCCGGGCACAACGGCGCGACGCGTGGCGCCGTCTCCTGGGTGAGCGGCGTGGAGAAGACGGCGCTCAGTCTGGGCGCCGGCGGCTCCGCGCTCATTCCTGACGCGCCCACCCTCGATCTGAGCGGGCCGATGACGGTGGCCGCGTGGGTGCGTCCCGCGGAAGCCCGCACTCAGTACGTGGTCAAGAAGGCGGCCCAGAACGCGACGGACGGGTTCGAGCTCGGCCTGGCGAGCGGCGGGCAGGCGTTCTTCCGCGTCAACCAGACCACGTCGGGAGACACCTACCGCGCGACGGCGACGTCGCCCCTGGCGAACGGGAACTGGGCCCACCTCGTGGGCACCTTCGACGGAACCACGATGCGGATCTACGTCGACGGCGCCGAGCGGGCCGCGGTGGCCGGCCCGGCGGCGATCGGGGTGAACGATCTCGGCCTGGCGATCGGTGGCGAACCGGGCGGCTCGCGCACCCTGAACGGGACGGTGGACTCCGTCTACCTCTACGACCGCGCGCTGACCGCCGCGGAGGTCGCCGACCTGGGGTCCGCCGACCCGGGCGGGAACGCGGTCACCGTGACGCCCACCGCCGTGTCGTTCGCCGACAACGACGGGACCGCCACGGACACCTACACCATCCCCGCCGTCACGGGCGTTGAGTACGTCCTGGGCGGCTCCGTCCGCGCGGCAGGCACGTACCCCGGGACCGGAACCGTGACGGTCACGGCGCGCGCGACGGCGGGCCACCGGATCGCCGCGGGCGCCGCGACGCGGTGGAGCCACCCGTTCTCCGCGGCGGTGCAGGCCCAGCCCGTGTTCGGGTTCTTCCTCTCCGACGCCTGGACCTCGGGCGTGGCCAACCAGGTCTTCCAGTACGGCAACCCCGACGACCAGGTGCTCACCGGCGACTGGAACGGCGACAAGAAGGACACCATCACCGTGCGACGCGGCAACGTCTTCTACGCCCGCAACACCAACACCACCGGCCCGGCCGACACCGTCCTCGCCTACGGCAACCCCGGCGACGACATCCTGGTCGGCGACTGGAACGGCGACGGCGTCGACACCTTCGCCGTCCGGCGCGGCAACGAGTTCCACATCCGCAACTCCAACACCTCCGGCAGGGCCGACCAGGTCGTCCACTACGGCAACCCCGGCGACCAGGTCCTGGTGGGCGACTGGAACGGCGACGGCAAGGACACCCTCACCGTGCGACGCGGCAACGTCTACTACGTCAAGAACACGATGAGCAGCGGCACCGCCGACAACGTCATCGCGTACGGCAACCCCGGCGACATCACGATCGTCGGCGACTGGGACGGGAACGGCACGGACACCCTGGGGGTCCGCCGGGGCATCCAGTACCACCTGAAGAACGCGATCTCGACCGGCACCGCGGACCGCGTCTTCGCCTACGGCAACCCCGACGACGAGATCCTCGTGGGCGACTGGAACGGCGACAACACCGACACCCTCGGGATCCGCCGGACCCCGTGACACACAAGACGGCCCCCGTACCGGTGAGCGGTCAAGTCCTCGCAGTCAGGACTTGACCGCTCACCCATTCGTCGCACTGCCCCTTACCAGCCGCTTCGCTCCTCTGACTTCAGCGCGAATGTTTGCCGAAACCGCCACCGGAAAGCCCGTCGTCTTGCCATACTCACGCGACGGTCTCGCCGTGCGGCGCCTTCCCCAGGCCACCAGAGGAGGCATCGGCAGCTTGTGCTGATGCTTGGGAGTGTCATGTCGAACGTGGTTGCGCGCGGGCCGGGAGCACAGCGGCTCGCGCTCGTGCTGGCGGCGGCCCTCGCCCTCGTGCTCGCGACGGTGGCCCTGCCGGTGCCCGAGGCGGCGCGCGCGGCCGGTGGGCCGCCGATGGTCGCCGGCGACGACGCGTCGGTCGCGCAGCCCATCTCCGGTGCCGAGGGCCGGGCGGCCGCGGCGAACTTCGCCTCCGCGGGGCCCGGGGCGCCCGGCGAGGTCGCGCCCTCGTGGTGGAGCTGGACCGCCCCGGCGTCGGGCACGTTCCGGTTCGGCACCCACGGCAGCGAGATCGACACCGTGCTGGGCATCTACTCCGGCGTGCCGGGCGCGCTGACCGAGGTCGTCGCCAACGACGACGACGGCGACGTGGGCACCTCCTCGGCGGCCTTCGCGGCCGTCGGCGGCGAGACGTACTACGTCGAGGTCCGCTCCGCCGTCGGCGAGGCGGGCACGGTGGACCTGGCGTGGCAGCGCGAGCGGCCCGGCCAGGGGCCGGCGGCGGACGCCACCCGCGCCGCCGAGGCGCAGACGACGATCACCGCGGCGAGCATCCCCGTCTCCGTCAACACGGGCGAGAAGCCCCAGTCGAAACTCTGGCAGCACGACGGGCGGTGGTGGGCCGTCCTGGCGTCCACGTCGGTCTCCCCCCAGGGCACCTGGCTGTGGCGCCACGACGCCGGCGGCTGGACGAACGTCCTGCGCCTGAGCGACAAGACGACCGTCCGCGCGGACGCCAAGGCCGCCGGCGGCGTGACACACATCCTGCTCCACGGGCCCTCCAGCGAGCTGGTCTCCATCGAGTACGTCGGCGCCACGCGCTCGTACCGGCCGTGGGGCGGGCGGCCCGGCGCCACCGCCGTCTCGCTGCCCGGCAGCGAGACCGGGACCATCGACATCGACTCCACCGGCCGCATGTGGCTCGCGTCCGACGGCTCCTCCACGGTGGAGGTGCGCTACAGCGACGCGCCGTACAAGTCGTTCTCGACGCCGATCACGCTCGCCTCCGGCATCACCGAGGACGACATCGCCGATGTCGCGGCGATGAACGGGAAGATCGGGGTGCTGTGGTCGAACCAGGCCTCCCAGCGGTTCGGGTTCCGCACGCACGCCGACGGCGCGAACCCGGAGAGCTGGAGCGGCTCGGAGGTCCCGGCGAGCCAGTCGGCGCTGGACGTGGGCAACGGCATGGCCGATGACCACCTCAACATCGCCGTCGCCTCGGACGGGACGCTGTACGCGGCGGTGAAGACCTCCTACGACAGCGCGTCACGGCCGGTGATCGGCCTGCTCGTCCGTCACCCCGACGGCCGGTGGGACCCCCTCCACGAGGTCGACCGGCGCGGCACCCGCGGCATCGTGCTGCTGAACGAGCGCGAGCAGACCGTGCGGGTCGCCTACACCGAGGACGTCCAGTTCGGCAAGATCCTCACGAAGACGTCCCCCCTGCGGGCGATCGACTTCTCGGCGCCCGCCAGCGTCCTGATGAACGGCAGCTACAACAACGTCACCAGCACCAGGGACGCGTGGACCGGCGAGGTCATGCTGCTCGCCTCCACCGTCTCGGCCGCGGCGAGCGTCACCATCACGGAGGGGGGCGCGCCGGGCCCCGCGCCAGGTCCGGGGCCGGGGCCCGGGCCGGGTCCCGGGCCGGGTCCCGCGCCGACCCCCCGTCCCTCCGAGGTCGGGTTCTACCTCAACGACTCGTGGACGGGCAGCGCCAACCGCGTCTTCCAGTACGGCTCCCCCAGCGACCAGGTCCTCGTCGGCGACTGGAACGGCGACGGCGTCGACACCATGGCCGTGCGTCGCGGCAACCTGTTCTACGTCCGCGACTCCAACACGACCGGCACGGCCGACCGGGTCTTCGCCTACGGCAACCCCGGCGACGCGATCCTCGTGGGCGACTGGAACGGCGACGGCGTCGACACTCTCGCGGTGCGGCGCGGCAACCAGTTCTTCGTCAAGAACTCCATCAGCACGGGGGTGGCCGACGCGGTGATCGGGTACGGCAACCCGGGCGACGAGGTGCTCGTGGGCGACTGGGACGGCAACCGGGTCGACACCCTCGCGGTGCGGCGCGGCAACCAGTTCTTCGTCAAGAACTCCATCAGCACGGGGGTGGCCGACGCGGTGATCGGGTACGGCAACCCGGGCGACGTCGTGATCGTGGGCGACTGGGACGGCAACCGGGTCGACACCCTCGGCGTGCGCCGGGGCATCACGTACTACCTGAAGAACTCCATGAGCACCGGGGTGGCCGACCGGACCGTGGCCTACGGCAACCCCGGCGACGAGATCCTGGTCGGCGACTGGAACGACGACCGCGTCGACACCCTCGGGGTGCGCCGGTCGTGACGCCCGCGCAGGACGTGATGCCCCGCCCGCCCCACATGCCCGCGAGCGGTCAAGTCCTCACATCGCGCGGACTTGCGGTGCTAGGACTTGACCGCTCACCGCATGAGGGGGGCGGGTCAGCGCCGCCGTCGCCGGCGACCGACGCTGACCAGCGCGCCCTTCGGGAGCACGACGTCCGGGTCCAGCGACTTGGGCACGGCATTGAGGAAGACGGTGAACACCGGGGGCCGGCGCCGGCTGAGCTCGAGCCGGCCGCCGTCGGCCGCCACCAGGTCGCGGGCCAGCGCGAGGCCGAGCCCGGTGCCGGAGCCGCCGGAGACGTGCTTGGTGAAGATGTCCGGGGCGAGCTCGTCGTCGACACCCTCGCCCTCGTCGGAGACGTCGATGAAGACCCCGTGCCCACCCGGTGCCGCGCGGGTGACCACGCGGGTGGCGCCGCCGCCGTACTTGAGGGAGTTCTCCAGGAGCGTCGCGAGGACCTGCGCGAGGGCCCCCGGGCTGGCGAGGACGGCGAGGCCCGCGGCGTCCTCGAGCACGAGCTCGCGCTTGGCCTTGCGGTAGGACGGCCGCCACTCCTCGACCTGCTGCGCGAAGACCTCCTCGAGGTGCACGACCTCGGTGGTGCCGCCGCTCGCCGACCGCGAGGTGTTGAGCAGGTCCTGGACGACGCCGGTGAGCCGCTCGATCTGCTCGAGGGAGATCCGGGCCTCCTCACGCACCTCCTCCTGCTCGCTCAGGGCGAGGATCTCCTCCAGCCGCATCGACAGCGCGGTCAGCGGGGTGCGGAGCTGGTGCGAGGCGTCGGCCGCGAACTGGCGCTCGGCGGCGAGCCGCCCGGCCATCCGGTCGGCGGTGCGCACGAGCTCCGCCGCGACCAGGTCGATCTCCTCCACGCCCGACGGCTTCAGGCGCGGGCGCACCTGCCCGGAGCCGATCTGCTCCGCGGACGCGGCGAGATAGATCAGGGGCGCGGAGAGCTTTCGGGCCTGCCGGGCGGCGACCATCACGCCGACCGCGAGCGCCACCGCGGAGGCGACCACGACCAGGATGACGATCCGCGCGGCGCGCCACTGCACCTGCGAGGCGTCGACGTCCATGCGCACCGTCGCCCCGGACGGCGTGACCTCGCGGGAGCGCATGACCCGGTCGGTGAACCGCGGCCCGGCGGTGTACTCCTGCCCGTCGGGCGCGCGCACGAGGATCGAGGCCTCGAGGTTGTCCACGCCGCCGACCCACGGCGTGAGCATGTCCTCGTCCAGGACCTCGTCGCGGACCAGCCGCCGCTCGACCGAGCGGCTGAGCGAGGCCGCGCGCAGGTTCAGCGTGGCGTTCTCCGCGTCCCAGACGAGGATCGCGCCGAACACGGCCATGGGGACGCCCAGCAGCAGCACCGCGACCGTGACGGCCACGACGATCATCTGGACCGCGCGGCGGCGCACGGCGGGCTACTCCCCGCTGGTCTCGAACCGGAAGCCCATCCCGCGGACCGTGGTGATGTACTTCGGGTCGTTGGCGTCGTCGCCGAGCTTGCGGCGCAGCCATGACACGTGCATGTCCAGCGTCTTCGTCGAGCCGGTGGGGTCGGTGCCCCACACCTCCCGCATGAGGGTCTCGCGCCCGACGACGGAGCCCGCGTCGCGCACGAGCACGCGCAGCAGCTCGAACTCCTTGGCCGTCAGGTGCATCTCGCGGGTGCCGCGGAAGGCGCGGTGGGCGGCGACGTCCACGCGCACGTCCTGCGCCGTGAGCTCGTCGTCGTCGGTGACGTCGCCCCCGGCGCGGCGCAGCAGGGCGCGGACGCGGGCGAGCAGCTCGGCCAGGCGGAACGGCTTGGTGACGTAGTCGTCGGCGCCGGCGTCGAGGCCGACGACGAGGTCCACCTCGTCCGCGCGCGCGGTGAGCACGAGGATCGGCAGGGTCAGCCCCTGCCCGCGGATGTGGCGGGCCACGTCGAGCCCGTCCATGTCCGGCAGACCCAGGTCGAGCACGACCAGGTCCGCGCCGTTGAGCAGGTCGTCGAGCGCGGCCTGCCCGGTCCCGTGTGGGCGCACGTCATAGCCTTCTCGGCCCAGGGCACGAGCCAGCGGCTCCGCGATGGCCGGGTCGTCCTCTACGAGCAGCACGTTAGTCACTGTCGCATCGTATGCCAAAACGTCAAGTGCGGGTCAAGTCCGTGTCACTGCTGGATGACGAGGCGGGCCGGGCCCGCGCCGGGGGCGTCAGTCCGGCAGGCGGCGCAGCTCGATGGGCCGGGCCCGCGCCGGGGGCGTCAGTCCGGCAGGCGGCGCAGCTCGATGGGCTGGACCTCGCCGAGCCCGTGGAGGTCGACGCCCTCGCGCGGGACCATCGTGTACAGCTTCGCGGCGGGGCTGGCGGCCAGGGCGTCCGCGGTCGGCCGGTCCATGAGGACGCTGCCGGGCGGGGCGACGTCGACCAGGCGCGAGGCGAGGTTGACCGTGGGACCGAAGACGTCCCCGTTGCGGGAGAACACCCCGCCCCACACCATCGACGCCCGCACGGGCAGCATGTTCTCCTCGGCCTTGAGCGCCGCCACCAGCCTGACGGCAACCTCGGCGGACACCGTGATGTCGTCGGCGATGTAGAGGATCGCGTCTCCGATGGTCTTGACGACCCGGCCGCCGCGCGAGGTGATGACGTCGCGGGAGGTGTACTCGAACGTCTGGACCAGGTCCGCGAGCGCCCGGGTGCCCAGCTCGGTGGAGCGGCGGGTGTACGCGACCATGTCGACGAAGCCGAGGCCGCGCTGGAGCGGCATCCGGTAGGGGTCGCTGGAGGTGGCGCGGCTGTGGGCGACCTCGGCGTCCGTGCGCGCGATGAGCCCGGCGAGCTGGCGGCGCCAGGAGTAGTCGAGCTGGGACTGCAGGACACCGGCGATGGTGGTGATCTTGTCCAGCACGACCAGGCGCGCGGAGACGTCGTCGACGTTGCGGTGCCGCACGACCCCCTCGACGAGCGCCTCCGTCTGCCACAGCGCGAGCCGGTCGGTCATGTGCGACTGCGCGCGCAGCAGCGAGATGGCGGTGGTGGTGTCGATGACCTCGTCCTCGATCATCGCGCCCATCGTGTGCAGCGCCTCCACGTCGGCCTCGCCGAACAGCACGGTGTCGTCCTTGACGTTGGGGAAGCCCATGGCCTTCCAGAACGTGCGGGCGAACGGCACGCCCACGCCTGCCCGCTCGGCCAGCTCCACGATCGTCATGGTGGCCGAGCCGCCGAGGAGGCTGTCGATGCGCGCCGAGACCGTCGACGACGGCGGCTCCTGGGTGTCGGGCTCGGCGAGGCCGTCGTTGAGGCCGAGGTCGTCGTGGCCGGTGGTCTCGGGGGGCGTGGCGTCGGTGGGGGCCAGGTGGGCGCTGTCGGCCACGTTTCCTTCCGCCGCCGGGGCGGGCTCAGGGGTCCCGCCGTTGGACGCGGCGGACGACCCGGGGGCAACGCCGCCGTTGAAGCCGGCCGACGACGCTTGGAGGGCCCCGCCGTCGAAACTGGCGGACCGCCCCGGGGCGGCCCCGCCGTCGAAACTGGCGGACGCCCCCGGGGCGGCCCCGCCGTTGGACGCGGGACCGGAGCCAGTGGCATGGCCCGCCGCGTGACCCGCTTCCCCGGTCGGGTCGGCTGCGGTCCTGCCTGTGTCCGTACTCACTCCCAGAGGGTATCTCGCCGAAGCTTGACGCCAGATGAGAGAGGTCCCGGCCTACGCGTCGCAGCGGGCCCGTTCAATGCGGTGGCGGCTCTATGCGGTGGCGGTTCCACGCGGTGGCGGTTCCACGCCGTGGCGGCCTTCGCAGCACCGCACGGCCCCACCCTCAGATGTCGGCGCGCACGTGCAGCACGTCCCCCGCCTGGACGGTGGTCACCTCACCGGCATCCGTCCGCACGAGCAGCCGCCCCGCGCCGTCGATGTCGGTCGCCGTGCCGGCCACGACCGCGCCGCCGGGCAGCTCCGCGCGCACCGGGCGGCCCATGGTGAGACAGGCGGCGCGGACCTCGTCCGCGAGGCCGGCCGCCTCGGCGTCACCGCCCGCCCGCTCCCAGCGCGCCAGCAGATCTGCGAGGTGCGCGCCGACCGCGGCGAGCGTGTCGTCCACGCTCGGCGCAGTGTCGCCCTCTGCCGGGCCACCGGTCGCGCCGGCCCCAACCGTGGCACCCCCCGTCGCGCGCGCGGCCAGCGCCAGGGACGTCGCCCAGTCGACCGGCAGCTCCTCCGGGGATTGGCGCACGTTGACACCGATGCCCAGGACGACCGCAGGGAGGTGGTCGCGCGTGTCAGCATCGGCGGAGGCGTGGGCGGAGGCGTGGGCGGAGGCGGGGGCGCCGGAGGCCGCGCCTGTATCGGCCGAGGCGAACGCGCCGGAGGCCGCGCCCGCATCGGAGCGAGCGGCCATGCCGGCCTCGTGCGCGACGACCGCACCCTCGGCGCCACCTGCGGGCAGCAGCACCTCGGCGAGGATGCCGGCGACCTTGCGGTCCCGGCCCCAGCCCGGCACGTCCTCGTCGCCCGCGCCCACCACGAGGACGTCATTGGGCCACTTGATCCCCGTGCGCACCCCGGCCAGCTCGGCGGTGGCGCGCTGGACGGCCAGGCCGCCCAGCAGCGTCACCCATGCCAGCCGCTCGGCGGGCACGCGGGGGCGCAGCAGGACGGAGGCGGTGAGCGCGGTGCCGGGCGCGGTGACCCAGGTGCGCCCGGCGCGACCGCGGCCGGCGTCCTGCTGGTCGGTGACCAGCACCGACAGATGCGGCCAGGCGCCCGGATCGGTCGCCGCCGCGGCGCGAAGGTCGCTGTTGGTCGAGCCGGTGCGGGCAACGCGCAGCACGCGCGCGAACGGGAAGGTGTCAGCCATGGGGCCAGCCAACCACTCGTGGGCGTCCGGCTGCGCGCTCGCCGTGACGACCGCACCCATGGACGGCTCAGAGCGCGATCCTCGCGACGATCGCCCCCATGGACGGCTCAGAGCACGGTTCCCGGTGACGATTGCGTCCGTGGACCGCCCCCAGGGACGGTCCTCGTAACGATTGCGCCACAAAGGGGGCTGCTCGAGCACCCTTCCGACTCAGGGTGCGCCAGTTCGCGGCGCCCGTGTGGGGCCTTTGTGGCGCGATCCGCGCACCTGCCCTGCTCGAAGCCCCCGCGACGCGCTCAAGGCCACCGCGCTTGCCCGAAACAGCCGCCCGCGCCAGTTGCCCGTCCGTCCGCGGAGCGCCGCATGTCATCCGCTGAGCGCCGCATGTCATCCGCTGAGCGCCGCATGTCAGAGCGGCGGGAGACGACCCTGGCCGCCGGGCTTGCCCAGCGCCCGTGGGCATCCGCACGTCTCAGAGTCGGGCAAGTGCCCTTCGTACCTCTTCGACCACAAGCTCGGGCCGGTTCATGATCTCTTCCGCAGTGAAGCGAAGCACCAGGTAGCCGGCCGCCACGAGGGCGCGGTCACGACGACGGTCCTCGCCGAACTGTCGCCGGCTGGAGTGGAAGGCGTACCCGTCACACTCGAGGACCACCCGTCCCTCGACGAGAAGATCGACCTCGCCGACCCCGGCGATCACCACACCGGCCCGCACGTCCAGGCCGTCGGCTCTCAGGATCAGCCGAGCACGGGTCTCGATAGCAGACCGGCTCCGCCTGTCGCACCGGTCGAGCGCCACCCGGGCGTGGGCGCTGCCCGGACCGACCAGAGCACGCACGAGCTCCTCCTTTCGGATCATGTTCTTGTTGAGGGCGGAGTCCACCACCACGATCGCGTGTTCCTCCGGCTGGCACCGCAGCACTCGCGTGAGCACCTCGGCGATGGGCGCCAGCGGGACCCGTGGATCCACGGGCCTCGTCCAGGCCGACTCTCGGTGGAGGTAGACCCCGGTGGTGGGACGGGACGGGCGGGGACGGCAGCCGCGGGACCGGGGCACTGCCAGGTGGACGTGCGCCGGTTCCCTGAGCACCTGGAGTCCATAGAAGCCGGCGGCGCTGACGCACGTGACCGTCGCGTTGAACCGTCGGGCCTTGACCAGCGCCGCCTGAGTGTCGGCGGTGGCGAGCCAGCCCGCTCCCAGGTCGAGGACCATGCCTTCCGCGAGCGCGCTCGCAAGCTCCCGCCGCAGGCGCGCGCTGCGCGCCACGTTGGCGCGCTTGCCCACACCACCGACATCCTGCAGCCGCGCGTAGAGCTCCATCCGACGAAGGTGGCCGCTGACGCGCATCGGGCGCTCGCCCGCCGACGTTGTCTGTGGATCACACAGAGTCATCCCCAGGCTCCCAGGACTGGGGGAGCACTCGGATCGCGCCACAAACGCGGGGACGGCGCACAAGCGGATGGCGGACTTACGCCAATCTTGTCCTCTGGGAGGCGGACTCGATCGCGTATGTGGCGCGATCCGCCCGCCAGCTCCAGGGTCCGTGGCCCGGCAAGCCAGGCCGGCCGCCGCCGGCGCCGCTCGGGCCTCCGAAGGCCCACTCAGCCGCACCCTCTGCCCCCAAACTTGTAGGACTCCCACAACCGACCGTGACGGAACACGCGCGGCTCCCGCAACGATGCGTGGGGAAGCAACAACTACGCTTCGTTGGGTGACTGAGACGACCACGCCGGCCAAGGCCGCACCCTCCGCCCCCTCATCGGGCACCTCCACCACGGCGGAGAAGCTGGCCGACCTCGCCGCCCGCACACAGCAGGGGCTGATCGCCCCGGCGGCGACGGCCGCGGAGAAGCAGCACGCGCGCGGCAAGAAGTCCGCCCGCGAGCGCGTCGAGGCGCTGCTCGACCCGGGCTCCTTCACCGAGCTGGACGCCTTCGCCACGCACCACTCGACGAACTTCGGCCTGGACAAGAAGCGCATCGCCGGCGACGGCGTCGTCACGGGCTTCGGCACCGTGGACGGTCGCCAGGTGTGCATCTACTCCCAGGACTTCTCCGTCTTCGGCGGCTCCCTCGGGGAGATGCACGGGAACAAGATCACCAAGGTCATGGACCTGGCTCTGCGCACGGGCGTGCCGCTCATCGGCATCTCCGACGGCGGCGGCGCCCGCATCCAGGAGGGCGTCGCGGCGCTGACCCAGTTCGCGGAGATCTTCCGCCGCAACGTGGCCGCCTCGGGCGTCATCCCCCAGATCTCCCTGATCCTGGGCCCGTCCGCCGGCGGGGCCGTGTACTCCCCCGCGCTGACGGACTTCATCGTCATGGCCGAGGGCACCTCGAACATGTTCATCACCGGCCCCGACGTCATCAAGGCAGTCACGGGCGAGGAGGTCGGCTTCGAGGAGCTCGGGGGCGCGGCCACCCACAACCAGCGCTCCGGCGTCGCCCACTACCAGGCCGCCGACGAGGACGACGCCATCGACTACGTCCGCGCCCTCCTGTCCTACCTGCCGGCGAACAACCTGTCCGAGCCCCCCGCGTGGCCGATCAGCCACGACGAGGCCGCGGCCGCGTTCGACATCACCGACGCCGACCGCGAGCTCGACACGCTGGTGCCGGACTCGGACAACCAGCCCTACGACATGCGCACGGTCATCGACCACGTCCTCGACGACGGCGAGCTGCTCGAGGTCCAGCCCGGCTTCGCGCCCAACATCATCACGGCCTTCGGCCACGTCGAGGGCCGCCCGGTGGGTGTGGTGGCGAACCAGCCGCTGCAGATGGCCGGCACCCTCGACATCAACGCCTCCGAGAAGGCCGCCCGGTTCGTGCGCACCTGCGACGCCTTCAACGTCCCGGTCCTGACGTTCGTGGACGTGCCCGGCTTCCTGCCCGGCATCGACCAGGAGTGGAACGGGATCATCCGCCGCGGCGCGAAGCTCATCTACGCCTACGCGGAGGCGACCGTCCCCCTGGTCACGCTCATCACCCGCAAGGCGTACGGCGGCGCCTACATCGTCATGGGCAGCAAGAAGCTCGGCGCGGACGTGAACCTCGCCTGGCCCACCGCGCAGATCGCCGTCATGGGCTCCGGCGGCGCCGTGAACATCCTTCAGCGCGGCGCCCTGAAGAAGGTCGCGGAGGAGGGTGGCGACGTCGAGGCCGAGCGCGCCCGGCTCGTCGCGGAGTACGAAGAGGCGCTCGTGAACCCCTGGGAGGCCGCCGAGCGCGGGTACATCGACGGCGTGATCACCCCGGCGGACACCCGCGCGCAGATCGTGCGGGCCCTGCGGGCGCTGCGCACCAAGCGGGCGAGCGGCCCCGCCAAGAAGCACGGGAACATCCCGCTGTGAGCGCCACGACCGAGCGCCCCGCGAAGGCGCCGCACGTCACTCCCGCCGCGCGGCGCGCCCCCGGTGCCGCGCTTGCCGGCCTGCTGGGCGGCGTCCCGGCGCGCAGCGCGAGCTCGCCCGAGGGATGGACCACCGGCGGCGAGGACGACGCCGTCGCCGCTGCGCTCGTCCGGCCCGGCGCGGGCCCCGACGGCGGCGCGGACGCCGCGCTCGCGACGCCGCCGCCACCGGCCGTGCGCGTCGTGCGTGGGCGGCCGGACGAGCTCGAGCTCGCCGCGCTCGTTGCGGGCATCGTCGCGGCACGCACCCACGTTTACGAGCTCGGAGGGCTGCCCGACGAGTCCGCGGAGCCGGTCCGCGGCCGCTGGACCGACCGCGCCCGCCGCCTGGGCATGACGCCCGCGCCAGGTGCCGGCGCGTGGCGCTGGTCCCTGCACCCATGAGTGCTGGTGAGCGGTCATCTTCTCAACGCCGGTGAGCGGTCATCTACTGGCACGGCCGGACCCTGTCCCGCACCTCGCACCGGAGGCCGCCGCGCTCACCGGACCGCCCGGTTAGTACTTGACCTCTCGCCGGCGGGGGGGGGCGGCGGGGGGACGAGCGCTACGCTCCCAGCTGTGACCGAGCCGATGCGTACCCCCACCCCCACCGACGCCGTCGCGGACGCCTACGTGGCCCGCAGCGTCGAGCTCGACCCGCTGGCCGCCACCGAGCTGGGCCTGCCCGGGTTCGACCACCTCCTGCCGGACCTCTCCCCCGCCGGCATCGAGGCGCGCGCCGCCCTCGAGCGCAGCACCCTCGCCGCGCTCGACGGCACCGAGCCCCTGGACGACGTCGATCGCGTCACCCACGCCGCCATGCGCGAGCGCCTGGGCCTCGCCGTCGAGCTGGCCGAGGCCGGTGAGCTCACCCGCGAGCTCAACGTCATCGCCTCCCCCGTGCAGGCGCTCCGCGACACGTTCGACCTCATGCCCGCGAGCACGAGCCAGGACTGGGAGGTCATCGCGACGCGCATGCAGGCGATCCCGGAGGCCCTCGAGGGGTACCAGGAGTCGCTGCGCACGGCCCGGGACGCCGGCGCCGTCGCCGCGCTGCGGCAGATCGAGGCGTGCATCAAGCAGGCGGACGACCTGGCGGACGCCGACTCCTCCTTCTTCACGACCTTCGTCCGAGGCGCGCGGCCCGACGGCGAGGCCCCGACCTCCGCGCTGGCCCAGGCGCTGGAGACGGGCGCCGCGGATGCCCGGCAGGCCTACGCCGACCTCGCCCGCATGCTCGGCGAGGAGCTGGCCCCCGAGGCGCCGGTGTCCGACGGCGTGGGTCGCGATCGCTATGCGCTGTGGTCGCGGGAGTTCCTCGGCGCCACCGTCGACCTCGACGAGACGTACGAGTGGGGCCTCGAGGAGCTCGCACACATCGTCGCCGAGCAGCAGGAGGTCGCGGACCAGCTCTACGGCGCGGGCACGCCCATCGAGGACGCCATGGCGCGCCTCGACGCCGATCCCGCCCGCATGCTGCGCGGCACCGACGCGCTGCGCGAGTGGATGCAGGCCACGTCGGACGCCGCCGTCGCCGCCCTGACCGACACGCAGTTCGACATTCCCGAGCCCGTGCGGCGCCTGGAGTGCCGGATCGCGCCGACGCAGTCCGGCGGGATCTACTACACCGGTCCCAGCGCCGACTTCTCCCGGCCCGGGCGCATGTGGTGGTCGGTGCCGCCGGGGGTGACCGAGTTCGCCACGTGGCGCGAGAAGACGACCGTCTTCCACGAGGGCGTGCCGGGCCACCACCTCCAGATCGGCCAGACGACCTACCGCGCCAACCTGCTGAACATGTGGCGGCGGATGGCGTCCTGGGTCAGCGGGCACGGCGAGGGCTGGGCGCTGTACGCCGAGCGCCTCATGGCCGACCTCGGCTTTCTCGACGACCCCGGGGACCGGATGGGCATGCTCGACGGTCAGCGCCTGCGCGCGGCCCGCGTGGTGCTCGACATCGGCGTCCACCTCGGCAAGACGGCGCCCGAGCAGTGGGGCGGCGGCACCTGGGACGCGGGCAAGGCGTGGGTGTTCCTCAAGGACAACGCCAATATGGCGCAGGGCTTCCTGGCCTTCGAGCTCGACCGGTATCTCGGCTGGCCCGGCCAGGCGCCGAGCTACAAGATCGGTCAGCGGCTGTGGGAGGAGATCCGCGACGAGTCCCGCGCGGCGGCTGAGTCACGCGGTGAGGCCTTCGACCTCAAGGCCTTCCACCGGCGGGCCCTCGACGTCGGGTCCGTCGGCCTGGACGCGCTGCGCGAGGCGCTCGTCTGACCTCGGCGGCGACGGCGGAGTCTCGCCGGCCGGGGTCGGTACGCGGGCGATCGGCACGTTCGCCGGACGCGACGGCCTCACGACGGCTAGGTTTTCGGCATGTCTGAGGAGCACAGGGCGGGGCAGCCCCTCGCAGGCCGGTCGGCGCGCCGGCACCGCCGCATGGCCGGTCACGGCGGAGCGGGGACGGGAGACGAGTCGTACCAGGACCGCACAGGCGACGACGCGCACCCCGGCGGCACCGGCGACGAGTCCCACATCGGCGGCACCGCGGATGACTCCCACCTCCCCGGGACCGGGAACGAGCCGCAACCGTTCGGAGGCGACGCCGCTTCCCCGTCCGGGCCGACGCCCCAGGCGCCGGTCACCGGGCCCCGGCACGCCGCCCCCGGACCGGTGGACCAGCCGCCGCCAGCCGGTCCCGGCCACGCCTCGCCGCCCGGGGCTGCCGCGGGCCGGGCGCAGTCGACGACGGCCGAGCCGCCCGAGGCACGAGTCGCCCCGGTGAGCTGGGCGGCCAACACGGAGCCGCTCGCAGCCCCGCCGGTCACGCCTGCACCACCGCCGCGACCCGAGATCGCCAACCGGTTCCCCGCACCCATCCAGCAGCACGTCACACCGACGACGACGCTGCGCGTCAGCCGTGCCCTGTGGCTCCTCAGCTTTGCCAGCGGGCTGGCCGCTGCCGCCTTCGCCTTCCTCGTGAGGGTCGACCAGCACACCCGGTTGCTCGACCAGGTCACCGCCCTCGACCCGTCCCGTGACGCCGAGACGCTGGACAAGGTCGCGACCATCGTCTTCTGGGGGGCGATCGGCGCGGTCGTCCTGGTCATCGCGATCGAGGCGCTGCTGATGCGCTCGATGATGCGCGGCCGCGGCTCGGCCCGGGTCGGCCTGTTCGTCATGGTGGTCGTGCACGTGGTGGTCGCGATCCTCGCGGAGTCGTTCCTCGCGGCGCCCGGCACGGCCGGCGGCGCGGTGCGGTGGCCGCTCGTGGCGCAGCTCCTTCTCGCCTGCGCGGCGCTCGTCACCAGCCTGCTGCCTGGGGCCAATGCGTGGTTCCGTGCCGTGCAGGGCCGGCGCACCGCCAGCTCCGGCGGGTTCTGACCGCCGGCTACGGCCAGTCCTGACCGCCGGCTACGACCGGTTCTGGGAGAGCACCGGCGGCTCGGCACCCGGGCCTCCGGACTCCTCACCCGGCCCATGTGCGTCGCCGCCGGGCCCGCGCCGCCTCCAGCCGGCCGTCCGCCGCTGTCCCGGCACCGAAGCAGTCGCCCGCCGCTCGCCCGGCAGCGAGTGAGCCGCTCCGTGGTCGGCCGGCGTGGGGCCCCCCGCGCCCGCCTCGCCCGGCGTGGGGCCCTCCGCGCCCGCCTCGCCCGGCAACGAACCAGCCGGCCCGTGCTCGGCAAGGGCGCCACGTTCCGGGCCGAGCACCAGGCGCGCCGTCGTCCGGTCCGCCTCCGGCACCTCGGCGAGGATGGCCTCGCAGCTGCGCACCACGACGTGGCACACCTCGGCGGTGGCGCGGTCAGTGAACGGGTTCTCGGCGAGGGCGCGCCACCGGCCCAGGCTCGCCAGGGCCGCCGACCGGAGCTCCTCGGCGGAGGCGCTCTCCGGGCCGCCGAGCCGGCGGGCGGGGCTGACCCCACGCCCGCCGACGAGGCGCTCCGCCTCCTCGGCCAGGCCGGGCGCCAGGCCCAGGCCGGTGGTGCGCGAGGTCGCCAGCAGGCGGAGCTCGCGGAACTCGTGCGCGCTGGCCTGGATCCGCTCGAGCGAGGCGGCGAGCCGCTCGGTCCCGGGCCGCGGGCGCTCGCGCAGCAGCGCCTCGATGCCCACCAGCGCGGTGCGCGCCTTGAGGTGGTCGGCCCGGGCCTGGAACTGCCCGTCGAGCAGGCGCAGGAGCTCGTGCAGGCCGCTGCGGCGGGCCAGGTCGCGGGCCAGCGCCGTCGGCTCGGTGATGCCGCCGCCGTGGATGAGGACCAGCGCCAGGCGGATGCCGAAGAGGCCGAAGCGCTCGAGCAGGTTGGCGCGCATCCGCGGGTCGACGTCCACCCGCGCGGTGTCGCTGACGAAGCGGTCCGCCGAGATCAGCAGCAGCTCGCGATCCTCCCGGGAGAGCCGCGCCAGCTCGGTCAGGGCGGTGAACTCGGCCTGCCGCAGGGTCCGCGCGCTCTGCGCGAGTAGCCCGGCGATGGGCACCACCGCGAGCGCGAGGGGGCGCAGCGCGGCGTCGTCCCGGTAGCGGCGCGCGACGTCGCGGGCGGAGACGAGGGAGTCGAGCCGGCCGGCGCCGACCTCGTCGGCGCGGGAGAGGACGGCCAGGGCGTTGACGGTGCCGGAGCGGCCCGCCGCGGTGTCACGGAAGGCCTCGAGGAAGTGGATGTCGGAGGCGTGCAGGTGACGCATGAGGTAGACGACGGCGTCGGCCTCCGATGGCGCGTCCTCGGGCGTGAGGAACGCCGTCGTGCGCGCGGAGACGTCCCCGGACAGCGAGGCGATGCCGGGGGTGTCGATGAGCGTGACCTCCCGCAGGCTCTTCGCGGGCCAGTCCACGACGAGCCGGGCGACCTCCTCCGCCGGGGTGCCGCCGAGGTCCAGGCGCAGCAGGCCGTCGACGCGGCGGACCGGCAGGCCCCGCGGCTCGCCCTCGACCGGGTACAGGGTCACGCGCGGGGTGGGGCTGAAGCGGTACCAGGTCACCACCCGCGTGCACTCGCCGGTGTCCGTGGGGGCGATCTCCTCGCCGATGATGGCGTTGAGGAGCGTGGACTTGCCGGCCTTGACCATCCCGGCGATGGCCACGCGCAGCGGCTCCTCCAGCCGGCGCGCGTACCCCTCGAGGAGGGCCGTGATGTCGGGGTCGTCCGCGTAGACCTCCAGGGCCTCCCGGACGAGCCTCGGCACGGCCTCCCCGGTACCCCCGCTCATGCTTGCGCGGCCCTGTCGGGCTGCGCGGCGCCATCCGGCTGCGCGGCCTGCGCGGCGCCATCCGGCTGCGCGGCCTGCGCGGCGCCATCGGGCTGCGCGGCGCGCGCACCCCCACCGGGCTGCGCGGCCGCCGGCCCCGGCGCGCTCCGCGCGGAACCCACCGCTCTCGCCGCCGCTCCCGCGGCCCGGACCTCGACCGCCGGGCCGCCCAGCGCCTCGGCGTGCCGGCGCAGGACCTCCACCCGCTTCAGCTCGACCTTGAGCTCCTTGATCCGCTGCTCGCGCACGGCGGCGTAGGTGTTGGCGGCCTTCTGCGCCGCGAGCACCGAGTCGGCCAGCGAGCGGTGGTGCTCCTCGGCGATCTCGGTGAAGTGGTCGCGGGTGGTGCGCTGGACGAGGCGCAGCCGGTCGCGCAGCTGCTTGCCGACCTGGAAGACGACGTCGTCGACCTGGCGGCGCACGATCACCTTCGCCTCGACCTGGCGGCGCTTGAGGCGGGCCTTCTTGTCCTCGCGGTAGGCCTTGCCGCCCATGAGGAGCCCGGCGCCGACGGAGATGGGGTTGACCAGCGCCATGCCGGCGAGCCCGGTGAGCAGGCCGAACATGAGCACGCCGCCGTAGGAGCCGCGCATGCCGATGAGGACCTTCTGGATCGGCCCGACGACGTCGGCGTCCAGGTGCGGGACCGGGGCGACCGGGTCGAGGACGTCCTCGGTGTCGTCGACGCGGAGCACGGGGAGGCTCACGACGTCCTCCGCGAAGAGGGTCGCGACCTGCTCGGCCAGCCACTGCGAGCGCTCGTTGGTCCAGATGAAGGTCTCGGACACGGCGGAGGCGACCCGCTGCTCGAGCCAGTCGGAGAACTGCTCCCACACCGGCGCGGGGTCCCCGGCGTCGATCGCGGCCTCGGCGTCGCGCTGGACCGCCCGCATCCGGTCGCGCAGGTCGAAGTCCATGTCCGAGATCAGGTCGGAGACGCCGTCGTTGAGGGTGACCTGCCAGCGGGCCGAGCGCCGGCGCTGCTCGTCCGCGCGGTCCTTCGCCGCCTCGAGGGCGACGATCATCTGCGGCGAGCGCTCCGGGTCTTCCAGCGCGGCGAGCTCGGACTGCAGCGACATGCGCAGGTTCTCGGTGGTCGAGAGCAGGTCCTGCATG
Organism: Georgenia sp. SYP-B2076; assembly: GCF_003991205.1. Taxonomy (GTDB): domain Bacteria; phylum Actinomycetota; class Actinomycetes; order Actinomycetales; family Actinomycetaceae; genus Georgenia. The sequence continues at coordinate 191,518 of NZ_RXOZ01000031.1, forward strand.
ACCGAGCGCTGCTGCAGCCGCTCGGCGTTGCCGACGATCTGGTGGCGCAGGTAGGACACGAGCGCGGGGAAACCGGACTCCTCGTTGAGCTCCTTGTCCGTGTGCTGCGCCGCGTGCAGGCGCAGCACGGAGGAGACGGGGATGAGCGGGATGTCGGGGTCGACGTGCGCCAGGTGGGCGCGGTCGAGGTCGGCGACCCGGCGCCACTGCGGGTACAGGTCCGTCTTGGACAGCACGCACGCGACGCTGGGCACCACCCGCATCGCCTGGCGCAGGAACCGGATCTCGGGCTCGGTGTACTCCTGGGAGGCGTCCGAGACCAGCAGCATCGCGTCCGCCGTCGGCAGGGCCGTCAGGGTGGTCAGGGCGTGGGAGGAGTCCAGCCCGCCGACGCCGGGCGAGTCGACGACGGCGAGCCCGCCCGCCAGCACCGCGCGGGGCAGCGTCACCTCGGCCGCGACGAGGCGCCGCTCGTTGCCGGGGTTGCCCGACTCGCTGACGAACTGGGGCAGGTCCTCGATCCGCACGGGCTGGCGCTCCAGCACCGGCTCGCCGTCGCCGGGCCCGTCCGTGCGGGCGGTGAGGACGACGGCGGAGGGGGTGTCCCCGTGCCGCACGACGGTGGGCACCGAGGTGGCGACGTCGTCGTCGACCGGGCACACCGGGGCGTTGACCAGGGCGTTGATGAGCATGCTCTTGCCCTGCTTGAACTCGCCGACCACGATCACCCGGATGCTCGGATCGAGCAGACGACGGCGGGTCTGCTCGAGGCGGCGGCGCAGGTCGGCCCTGTCCCCCGCGCTGACGAGCTCGATGGTGCTCTCGACGAGCTGAACCAGATCGACCACGGCGTCCCCCTTTGTCAGACCCATATCACACCACTGGCCGGCCCCGCGGGGAGTGAAATCCCCGCGGGACCGGCCAGGTGCTGAAGCGGTCAGGCGCCGTCGACGTCGACGTCGTTGTCGGAGAAGTTGTCCTCGACGTTGACGTCGGTCTCCTCGTTGAAGGAGTCGTCCACGGTGAACGAGTCGGTGATGGCCGTCTCGGTCGTCGAGGCGTCGACGTCCAGGTCGACGTCGGTCGTCTCGTTGTAGGAGTCCGTCACGTCGACGTGGGAGGAGTTGTCCGTCTCGGAGGCGTCCACCTGCACGTCGTCGACGTCCACGAGGTCGTTGTCCTGGTTGAAGGAGCCGTCGATGCTCACGTCGGCGTCGACCGAGTTGTCGTTGAGCGAGTCGTCCAGGTCGATGTTGGTCGAGTGGTCGTCGTTGAACGAGTCGTCCGCGTCGAAGGAGTGGTCGTCGTTGAACGAGTCGTCGACGTCGACCTCGGTGTTGCCGATGTTGACCGTGGCGTCGCCGCCCGAGTCCACGTTGACCGACTCGTCGGAGGAGTTGTCGATGTGGACGTCGTCGCCGGCGGCGATCGCGTCGTCGCCCGAGGCGATGACCGAGTCGTTGTCGAACACCTGGGTGACATCCCCGTCCGCCCAGATGTTCTGGTTGACCGACTGGTCGACGATGTTGTCGCGGTCGTCGATCTCGGACGTGTACGAGTAGTTGTTGACGATGTGCCGCAGCTGGGTCACGGCGTGGTGGTGGTCGTCGTCGTGACCCCAGCCGCGGTCGTCGTCGTCGTGGTCGCCGCGACCGTCGTCATGGCCCCGGCCGTCGTCGTCACGGCCGCGGCCGTCGTCCTTGTCCCAGTCCCGGCCGTGCCCGCCGTCCCTGTCGCCACCTCCCCAGCCGGGGCCGCCGGCCCAGGAGGAGTTGTCGCCGGTGTTGTAGTCCCGGTCGAAGGAGGAGTCCACCCGGACCGGCGCGTAGTCCAGCACGACCGGCATGATGGCGTCGACGTCGTCGGCGTTGATGTCGCCCAGCCCGGCCGCGTGCAGGGCCTTCTCCGGGTCGTTCCGGAACTCGTCGGCGGCCTCGGGGTCACGCAGAAGGTTCATCAGGAACTCAAGCAGCGAGTTGGCGATGGTCATGTGAGATGTCCTCGTCCTCGAAGTGTGTGAAGTGTGTTAGCCGGGCGGTCTCCCGCTCGGCCTATGGGGCGAACGTATGGCTGGGCGGCGCCAGCCACATCGGGGCGTACCCCCGTACCTGCGGGCCTACCGAGGGGGATGGGCCGGCCGCCGGATAGGGGCCACCCAACCGGCCCCCGGGTCGTCCCGTGGCTCAGACGGCGGCCTCGAGCTCGTTGTCGGAGAAGTTGTCCTCGATGTTGACGTCCGTCTCCTGGTTGAAGGAGTCGTCCACCGTGAAGGAGTCGGTGATGGTGGTCTCCGTCTCCGAGAAGTCCAGGTCGGCGTCGACCGTGGTCTCCTCGTTGTAGGAGTCGCTGACGTCCACGTTCTCCGAGTTGTCCGTCTCCGAGAGGTCGACCTCTACGTCGTCCACGTCGAGGCCGTCGTTGTCCTGGTTGAAGGAGTCGTCGACGTCGACGTCGATGTCCGTGGAGTTGTCGTTCAACGAGTTTTCGAGCTCGACGTTCTCGGAGTGGTCGTCGTTGAACGAGTCGTCCGCGTCGAAGGAATGGTCGTCGTTGAAAGAGTCCTTGACGTCGACGTCCTTGTTCCCGATGTTGACCTCGGCGTCACCGCCGGCGTCCACGTTGACCGACTCGTCGGAGGAGTTGTCGATCTTCACGTCCTCGCCGGCGGCGATCGAGTCGTCGCCCGAGGCGATGACCGACTCGTTGTCGAAGACCTGGTGCACGTCGCCGTCGGCCCAGATGTTCTGGTTGACCGACTGGTCGACGATGTTGTCGCGGTCGTCGATGGTCGACGTGTACTTGTAGTTGTTGACGATGTGGGTCAGCTGCGTGACGGCGTGGTCGTGGTCCTCGCCGTGGTCATGGTCGTGGTCGGGCCGCTCGTGGTCGTGGTCGGGCCGCTCGTGGTCGGGGCGCTCGTGGTCCTTCTCCGGGCGCTCGTGCTCCTTCTCCGGGCGCTCGTGCTCCTTCTCCGGACGCTGGTGCTCCTTCTCGGGGCGGACCTTCTCGTGGCCGATGACGACCGGCACGACTGCCTCGACGTCCGCGCCGCAGACGTCGGCGAGGCCGGCGCTGTGGAGCGCCTTGTCGGGGTTGTCACGGAACTGGGCCGCCGCCTCCGGGTCCCTGAGGAGGTTCATCAAGAACTCGAGCAACGAGTTGGCGATGGTGGTCATGTGAGGTGTCCTCGTCTTTGAGAGTGCCTGCGCCAGACGGGGTCCGCCCGGCATGGGGCGAACGTATTGCCGGCGTGCCCGCACTCACATCGGGGCCATTCCCCGTCATTGCGCCGTATTACATGGGGTCTAGCCCTGGTCCGGCGGCGGGGGATCCCCCCGCATTCGCCTCGCGCGGGTGACCGGGGTGACGGTTATTCACGCCGCGGGTGAGGCCGTGCTCGCAGCATTTCATCCGCGTTTAGTCTTGACACGAACAGGATTCCCCCGAAATGACCGCGCGGACGACACGCGCGGCGCGCGAAAGGCGCAATCCGCCCAAGTAGGGCGCACCCAAGGCGCATCCGCTTGATTGAGCGTGCATGATGCCCAACCGCCCGATCGGGCGTGCGTGCGCAAGTCGCCCGACAGGGCGTGCCAAGGACGTAAACCGAGGGACTGGGCGAGCGGGCGCGGCCGATCATCGGCGCGTTACTGCACCGCCCAGTTCTCCTCGCCGAGCACCAGCCGCAGCCGAGCGAGCAGCTCCGAGCGGGACGCCGCACCCAGGCGACGCCGGATGCGCGCCACGTGGTGCTCGACCGTGCGGGGGGAGATGTAGATGGTCTCGCCGATCTCCCGGTACGTCTTCCCCGCCAGCACCAGCGCAGCGATCTCCCGCTCGCGCGCGCTCAGCCCGTTCTCGTCCGCGCCGATCCCCGGGCGCATCCCCTGCGCCACGGGCGAGACGGCCGCCGGCGTGCCGCCCGGCAGGCCCGACCCCGGGTGGAGGTCGCGGGCCCGGGCCAGCAGGCGGGTCATGTCCTTGCGCTCGCCGGACCGCGCGGCCGCGTGGCCGGCGAGGCGCGAGCCCTCCCACGTCATCCCGACCGAGGCCAGGCCCCTGGCGGCGGCCTCGACCGTCTGCGGCTTGAAGTCGCCCGCGAGCACGCTCACCCAGGCGCGGCCCGCGGCGGCCAGGACCAGGGCGAAGTGGTTCTGCTTCGACGCCCGGACGAGCGCGGCCGCGTGGGGTGCCAGGTCGCCGGGGCGTTCGGTGAGGATCGCGGCCTGGATCTGTGACCAGTGCAGGAGGAGCGTCCACAGCGGCGGGTCGTCGAGGCGGCCGAGGAGCGTCCATGCCTCCGCCACGTGGGACTCCGCCCGGGCGGAGTCCCGCAGGCGGGCGGCCGTGACGAGCAGCTCGCCGAGCGGGAGGACGGAGAAGAGGTCGACGGGGAAGTGCAGGATGGACTCGCGGGCGCGCGTCCAGGCCTGTACCAGCCCGGGGGTGTCGTCGGTGCGCCGGGCGAGGCCGACCTCGAGGGCCCGGAGGAACAGCTCCTCCCGCGGCGCGAGCTCGGGACCGGCGGAGACGGCGGCCTGCAGGGCGGCGCGCGCGACGTCGGGCCGGTCCCGCAGCATCGCCGTCCACGCGCGCAGGAGCAGCAGCGGCGACCGGGCGCAGGCGCCACCCTGGCCGCCCCGGATCGCGTCGTCGACGACCGTCTCCGCCACGCTCAGCTCGCCGCTGTGCAGCGCGACCAGGGCGGCCAGCCCGGCGGGCGGGTAGGGCAGGGGCGTGATGTTGCCGGCGGAGGTCATCATGTCTGAGGCCCGCACGAGCATCGACAGCGCCCGCGTGGGCGTGCCGACGATCGACTCGCGGATGCCCTCCCCCATCAGGGCGAGCGCCGCGGGGAGCAGGGTGGGCGAGCCGGGGGGCCTCTCCGCCGCGAGCATCTCCTCCCCGCCCTCGCGGTCGCCGGTGGCGAACATGCACAGGGCGGCGAGGGGCGCGGACGCCCCCACGCGGTCACGGCCGAGCCACCGGTAGACCTCGGCGCTGCGGGAGAGCATGCCGCGCTGCGCCCAGACCGCGGCGGCCACGTCGACGGCGCGCGGAAGGTCTGGGGCTCCCGACTGTGTCAGGAGGTGGTCGACGATCCGTCCCGCCCCGTCGAGGTCCCCGGCGAGCACCGCGGCCTGGGCGCGGCGGGCGGCCATCGCGTGGTCGTCGCCGCCGGCGGCGGAGGCCTCGTCGTAGAGCTGGGCGGCCACGGCCGGATCGGTCTCCAGGGCGTCGTCCGCGGCGGCCTCAAGGGTGGCCGCGACCCGCGGATCCTCCAGCCCGGCCTGCGCGAGCCCCCGCGCGACGGCGTCGAGGGAGCGGCCCGCCCCGGCGAGGGTCTCGACGAGCGAGCGCTGGCGGGCGCGCACGTGGTGCGTGGCGGTGGTCGCGAGCAGCGCCTGGCGCACGAGCGGGATGAGCGCGCCGTCGGGGAGCAGCAGGCCGTCGGAGCGGGCCCGGGCCACCAGGTCGTCGGTGCGGTAGGGGCTGCGCTCGATCACCGGGGGCAACGCCTTGCTCAGGTCGAAGCCCACGGCGAGGTCGAGGAGCAGCTCGCGGAGCTCACCGTCAAGGTGCTCGAGCTCGTGCCCGAGCTGCTCGACGATGCCGGCCGAGACCACACCGCCGTAGGGCGGGCGCGGGCCGTCGTGCCCGTCCAGGCCGCGGCCGCCCTCCCGCTGCCACGCGGAGACGACGCGGTGGACCAGCCACGGCATGCCCCCGGTCGCCGCGCCCACGTGGTCGATGACGGCGGTCGGCACGGCGCGCCCCAGCAGGGAGGACGCGTAGACGGCGATCTCCTCGCAGGTCAGCGGGCCGAGCACGACAGGGGGGTGGTGCTGGTCCAGGGCGGAGAGCAGCCGCCGCAGCGCGGCGGGCTGGGGCCACGGCCGATGGGCGACGATGAGGTGGACGTCGCGCTGCTCGATGAGGGTCTGCAGGCGGGCGAGGGCCGGCTCGGTGAGCTCGTGGGCGTCGTCCACGAGCACGGCGCTGTGCGCCGCGACGTCGCTGAGGGCCAGCTCGTCGTCCGCGTGCCGCGTCTCGAAGCCGGCCGCGCGGTAGAGCGAGGCGAGATCGGCCAGGAGGATGCTCTTGCCCGAGCCGCCCGGCCCGGAGACGCTCGTGAGCAGCCGGGTGTGCGGGCTCGCCGCCACCTCGTTGTGCAGCGCCACGGCCGCGGCGCTGCGTGCGACGCGCGCCCCCCACGGGCCCCAGGTTCCCCCGTCCACGCCTAGCCGACCTCGGCGGGAACGGCGTCCGTCGGCGCCGCGGTCGGGGCGGGCCCCGCGGCGGGCGTGGTGGCGCCGTCACTCGGCGTGTCGCCACCAGCCGGAGGTGCGGTCGGATCGGCCGCCGGGGGCGTCGTCGGATCGGCCGCCGGGGGCGTCGTCGGATCGGCCGGAGGCGGGGTCGTCGGGTCCGCCGCCGGGGGCGGCGTCGTCGGATCGGCGGGCGGCGGCGTCGTGGGATCGACCGGCGGCGGGGTCGTCGGGTCAGCCGGCGGCGGCGTCGTGGGATCGACCGGCGGCGGCGTCGTCGGGTCCGCCGCGGGCGGCGGCGTCGTCGGATCGGCCGGCGGCGGCGTGGTGGGATCGGCCGGCGGCGGGGTCGTCGGGTCCGCCGCCGGGGGCGGCGTCGTCCCGGTCACCGGGGTCGGGTGCCCGGGCGTCGGACCGGCCGTGGGGTCCGTCCCCGGGCTCGTCGGGGCCCCGCTGACCGCATCGGTGGGCTGCTTCGTCAGCGAGTCGCCGGACGCGTCCGTCTGCTCGGCCGACTTCTTGGACGCCGCGTCGGTGGCCCGGTCCTTCGCGGCGCCCTTGCCCGCGCCCGCTGCGGCGGTCCCGCCGTTCGTGGCGATCTCCGCGGCCGCGGCGCTGAGGTCGCCCAGGGTCCCGGCCTTGGCCTGGGTGGAGAAGCCCCCGAGGGCGTCCTGGAGGATCCTGGTGGGCGCTTCCCCGGCCGCGGCGGTGAGCACCGTGATGCTGGCGACCGTGGCGGCGATCGCGATCACCCGCGTGCTGCGCCTGGCCAGGACGTGCTGAGCCGGCGCGGCGTGGGCCACGAAGCCGTCCTGCCAGCCGCCGAAGCGTGGCCGGGCCGGCTCTGCGTCGCCGGTTCCGCCGTCCGGCTCTGCGTCGCCGGTTCCGCCGTCCGGCCCGGCGAGCGTTCCGCCGTCCGCCCCCACGGCCAGGGTCCCGCCGGCCACGGCGAGCGCCGGCTCCTCGGTCCGCGCGGCCCCCGCCACGTTCTCGGCGCCAGCCGCATTCTCGGCACGCGCCGCGAGCGCCGCACCGAGGGAGATGCTGGCCTTGGGATCGGCGTCGATCGCGATCGGGCGCCCCAGGTCCTCGGAGAGCAGCTGGGCGACCAGCGGCACCCGCGACGACCCGCCGATGAGCAGCACGGCGGTGAGGTCCTCGGCGCCCACCCCCGCCGTCGTCATGGCGTGCTCGAGCGTCTGGATGGTCTCGCGCACGGAGGCTGCGATCATCGCCTCGAACTCGCCCCGCACGAGGCGGACCTGCGTGTGCACGCCGGGCAGGAGGACGGGGATGGTCGCCTCGGAGTCGACGGACAACGCCTCCTTGGCCTCGGTGCACTCGCGGCGCACGCGGGCCAGCGCCAGCAGCACACCGGGCTCCGTGGCGTCGAGGCCGGCGAACGCGTCCTCGGCGCTGGCCGTCACGTGCGCAAAGACCTGGTCGTCGAAGTCCGCGCCACCGAGCCGCTCGATGCCCTGCGGGCGCCCGAGGACGTCGAAGGTCTCCGCGGCGTTCTTCCGCAGGACGGCCGCGTCGAAGGTGCCGCCGCCCAGGTCGTAGATGGCGACGGTGCTGCCCGCCTCCACGCGCTCCTGGGAGGCGTAGTGCAGCGCGGCGGCCTCCGGCTCGCTGATGAGCACCACGTCCGTCAGGCCGACCCAGGCGAGGGCCTCGCGCACCAGCCCCGTCTTGTACTGGCCCCAGCTCGCCGGGTGGGCCACGGCGATGGTGTCCGGCGGGGCGCCCTCCTGCTCCTCGGCACGGTCGACCACCCAGCGCGCCACCGTCGCGAAGATGTCCTCGGGCGCCACGCTCATCCGGCCGACCACGACCGGGATGGTGTCCCCGATCCGGCGCTTGAACTCGCGCACCACCCGCTCCGGCGAGGTGGCGCCACGGCGCTCCGCGGGGTCCCCGACCAGGACCTGGGCGTCCTCGCCCAGGAAGATCACCGACGGCACGACGCTGGCGCGCGACCCCAGGTTCAGCTGCTGCGGCGGCACGGCGTGCCCGTCCACGACGCGGGTCACCGACGCCGCGACAAAACTCGTCCCGATGTCGATACCCAGGGAATAGGACATGGAACCCCCGCCCGACCGCGCCCGGTCCTCGTTGACTGGACCCCCACGCTACTGCGACAGATGTCGGTTGCCTAGGGGAACTAGGGGCTCGCCCATTGCGTGAAACGGACCGATCTGGTAATAGCGATATCCGTCCTAAAATATCTGCTGGTGAAGGCTTTGTCCGCCGGGGTTACGTACGTCATGCGTCGGTGCAGGCATCGCCGGTTGGCTCCGGCGGGGGCTGCCGGCGACCGTCGCCGCACCGACCACGGCGACGCCCCGCCGGCGCCCCCGCCGGCGCCCCACGGCGCCCCGGCGGCGGGCGACCGGCGACGGAGCGGGGGGCATGCGGGCCCGGCGCGGGGTGGGCGGGGCCTTCGAGGCGGGGGCGACGGCATCGCAGGCGGGGCGACGGCCTCCGAGGCGGGCGTCCTAGGCTGGCCGCCGTGACCACGCTCCTCCTCGCCTCCGCCTCCCCCGCCCGGCTCAGCACCCTGCGCTCGGCGGGCATGGAGCCCCTCGTCGCGGTCTCGGCCGTGGACGAGCCCGCGCTGCTCGCCGCCGCGGCTGCCGACGCCGCCCGGGAGGGCAGCGGTCCCGTGCCGGCGGCCGACCAGGTGCTGCTGCTCGCCCGCGCCAAGGCCCGCGACGTCCATGCACACTCCCCCGCGGCGGCGACGGTCGACCTGGTCCTGGGGTGCGACTCCATGCTCGAGCTCGACGGCCCCGACGGCACCGACGTGGTGGGCAAGCCCGCCGACGCGGGCGACGCCGTCGCCCGCTGGCGCCGCATGCGGGGCCGCTCCGGCGTCCTGCACACCGGCCACTGGCTGCTGCGCGCCGAGGCGGGCGGGCCGCCCGCCGAGGTGGGGGCGACGTCGTCGACCATCGTGCACTTCGCCGACCTGAGCGACGACGAGATCGAGGCCTACGTGGCCACGGGCGAGCCGCTCTGGGTGGCCGGCGCCTTCACGGTCGACGGCCTGGGCGGCCCGTTCGTCACCGGCATCGAGGGCGACTACCACGGCGTCGTCGGGCTGAGCCTGCCGCTGCTGCGGACCCTGTTGGCCGACCTCGGCGTGGCGATCACCGACCTGTGGGCGGCGAGCAGGCGCGCTGTGACGGCGGACTGAGCCGGCCCGCTAACGCCGGGAGCTGCGCATGGCGCGCGTCTGCGCGATCGGCCTCCCCTCCGGCGTCGTCGCCGCGGGGTCGGTGAGCACGCGGTAGCGCTCTGTCTCCCTCCCCACCAGCGCCACGCGCCCGTCGCCGTCGCTGTGGACGCCCCAGCCGTAGCTCTTGCCCAGCGGCGAGGAACGCAGACAGGGCTGGGGCCGGGCGAAGAACTCCTCGCGTGCCCGCGCGCGCTCGGCCTCCGGGATACCGTGCCGGATCGCATGGACGGTGAAGAGCACATCGTCGGACGTGAGCGCGTACGGGGCCGCGGAGATCAGCTCGTACGTCAGCGCTGCCACGGTCGGCCTCGCGCCGGCGGGCGGGACGGTGCCCGCGGTGGCCCGGCAGTCCTCGGCCACCGCGATGAACGTGTCGCAGTAGTTCGTGGTGCCCATGCGAGCAGAGTAGGACGGGGCACCGACACCCACGGGGGGACCTTGGCGCGTCACAGCCGCGCGATCACGGCGTCGAGCATCTCCTCGGTGAGCTTGCCGGTGAAAGTGTTCTGCTGGCTCACGTGGTAGCTGCCCAGCAGGCGGACTGGATGCCCGGAGCCGGTGCGGAGCTCCGCCTCGGCCCCGTGTGTGAACCGCGGCTTCGGCCGGGGCACGGCCCAGCCGAGGCGCCGGGCGCCGGCGATCGCGGCATCCCAGCCGATGGCTCCGAGCGCGAGGATCGAGCGCAGCCCGGGCGCCGCCAGCTCGAGGTCACGGTCGAGCCAGTGCCCGCAGGTCTGCCGCTCCTCGGGCGTCGGCCGGTTCGCGGGCGGTGCGCAGCGCACGGCGGCCACGATCCGCACCCCGGTGAGCTCGAGCCCGTCGCCGCTGGCGCGGCTCGCCGCCTGGCTGGCGTACCCGCCGCGGTGCAGCGCGGCGTAGATCCAGTCGCCGCTGCGGTCCCCGGTGAACATCCGGCCCGTCCGGTTGGTGCCGTTCGCGGCCGGTGCCAGCCCGACCACGAGGATCTGCGGTGTCGGATCACCGAACCCGGGCCCCGGCCGGCCCCAGTAGGGCTGGTCCGCGAAGGACGCCCGCCGGCCCGTGGTCGCGACGGCCTCGCGCCACGCCACCAGGCGGGGGCAGGCGCGGCACACGGAGACCCGGGCGTCGAGCTCGGGCACGTCGGCAGCGGTGCGGGCCAGGCGCGCGACCCTGCCTGCCGTCGTCGCCACCGGGGTGCTTACGCCTGCCGGGTCCCCCGGCCAGCCCGAGCCGGGCGGCACCGGGGAGGGGAACAGCGCGCCCGTGAGCGGGTGGGGGCGGAGCTCGACGGCGGGCGCGACCGGCTCGGCGGCGACGGACTCGGCTGTGACGGCGGCGGACGCGGCTGCCGGCGTCGTCCCGGCGGCGGACGCGGCATACGGCGTCGTCCCGGCGGGCTCGTCGGCCAGGCGTACGCCGTCGGACGAGGGAATGCCGCCAGGTGGTGGCGCGTCGTTGCCGCGCGCGGGTGTCATACGCACGGAGGACATCCTCCCGCGGGTCGCCCGGAACGGCGACGGAGGTGAGCCGACGCGGGCGCGGGCGCCGCCCCGCCGGGGAGCCGACGCCGGGGAGCCGACGCCGGGGAGTCGACGCCGCCGCCGCTCACCCGCGGCGCCCTCACCCTCACCTGCCCGCGGCGGCCGTCCCACCCGGACGCCCGGAGCACACCGGAGCGCACCGCCCCGCTTTGTGACCTTGCTACCAAGAGTCACGCAATATGACGCCGCTCACACCGCCGGACTTGTAGGTATCATCCAACCCGGCGGAAGCAGGCTTGGCTGGTTGGACAGACTTGCGGCACGCCGGGCGGACAAAGTGGGAGGAGTCAACCCCACCCGGCTACCGTGGGTCGGTCAGCGCCCCCGCCGCCTGCCGCCGCCGGCAGCCGACCGCCGCCCGCTGCACCCCCGGTGCCACGGCACGACACCAACCCGAACACCGCCGCCCGCCCAGCGGGCCCGAACTCAAGGAGCGCTAATGACGAGCACCTCCAGCCAGCCGCGCGAGATGCGCCGGCTCACGAAGGTGCTCATCGCGAACCGCGGGGAGATCGCCGTACGCGTGGCCCGCGGGTGCACCGACGCCGGCATCGCCACCGTGGGCGTGTACGCGGACAGTGACCGCGACGCCCTCCACGTCAAGCTCTGCGACGAGGCCTTCGCCCTCCACGGGGAGCGCGCCGCCGAGACGTACCTCGACGCCGGCAAGATCCTCGAGGTCGCCCGCCGCTCGGGCGCGGACGCCGTCCACCCGGGTTACGGCTTCCTGTCCGAGAACGCCGGGTTCGCGCAGGCGGTCCTGGACGCCGGCCTGGTGTGGATCGGGCCCCCGCCGGCGGCCATCGAGGCCCTCGGTGACAAGGTCACCGCCCGGCACATCGCCCAGCGGGTGGGCGCACCCCTCGTCCCCGGCACCGCGGACCCGGTGGCGGACGCCGACGAGATCCTCGCCTTCGCCGACGCCAACGGGCTGCCGATCGCGATCAAGGCGGCGTTCGGCGGCGGTGGCCGCGGGCTGAAGGTCGCGCGCACCCGCGAGGAGATCCCCGAGATGTTCGACTCGGCCGTGCGCGAGGCCGTCGCCGCCTTCGGCCGCGGGGAGTGCTTCGTCGAGCGGTTCCTGGACCGGCCCCGCCACGTCGAGACCCAGTGCCTCGCGGACGTGGCCGGCAACGTCGTCGTCGTCTCCACCCGCGACTGTTCCCTCCAGCGCCGCCACCAAAAGCTCGTCGAGGAGGCCCCGGCGCCGTTCCTGACCGCCGAGCAGGAGGCCGAGCTCGTCCGCGCCTCGCAGGCCATCCTCCGCGAGGCGGGCTACGTCGGCGCCGGGACGTGCGAGTTCCTCGTCGGCCAGGACGGGACCATCTCCTTCCTCGAGGTCAACACCCGCCTGCAGGTCGAGCACCCGGTCACCGAGGAGGTCTCGGGCATCGACCTCGTCCGGGAGCAGCTGCGGCTGGCGGCCGGCGAGGAGCTCGGCTACTCCGAGGTCGCCACCCGCGGGCACGCCATCGAGATGCGCATCAACGGCGAGGACCCGGCCTCGGGCTTCCTTCCGTCTCCGGGCACCATCACGTCCCTGACGTGGCCGAGCGGGCCGGGCGTCCGGGTGGAGACCGGCGTGGTGGCCGGCGACACCGTCTCCGGGGCCTTCGACTCCCTGCTCGCCAAGCTGATCATCACCGGCGCCACCCGCGAGCAGGCCCTCCAGCGCGCCCGCCGCGCGCTGCGCGAGATCGAGATCGTCGGGATGCCCACCGTGCTCCCGTTCCACCGCTCCGTGATGACTGAGCCGGACTTCGTGGCCGACGAGGGCGCGGGCAGCTTCCGCGTGCACACGACCTGGATCGAGACCGACTACGCCGGCAAGCTCCGCACGCTGCCCACCACCCGGCCCGCCGTGCCCACCTCCGCCCCGGCGGAGCGGCCCGTGCAGGCCACGGAGCGCGTTGTCGTGGAGGTCGGGGGAAAGCGCCTCGAGGTCGTCATCCCCGCCGGGATGGGCATCTCCACCGGGCCCCGCGGCGCCGCCCGCCGGCCCGCGCGCCGCTCCTCCATCGCCCGCGCGATGAGCGCCGCCGCGAACGGCGCCGCCCTGACCTCCCCCATGCAGGGCACCATCGTCAAGGTGGCCGTGGCCGACGGCGAGACCGTGGCCGAGGGCGACCTCGTCGTCGTGCTCGAGGCCATGAAGATGGAGCAGCCGCTGGTGGCGCACCGCGCCGGGCGCGTGCACAGCATGCAGGCCGGCGTGGGCCAGAACATCGCCACCGGGGCCGTCATCTGCCAGATCGACCCGCTCGACGACGCCGAGCTGCACTGACCGGGCGGGGCGTCGACCCGCGGCGGGCGATCGCCCCACGAGTGGTGCTGGAGTGACGACGCGCGGCGCGTGACCTGGCGCTCTGCGGCGCGGTTGATCACTCCTGCCCCAGTCGTGGGGCACTTGCCCCGGCTGCCCGGTCGAAGGCGCCTCTGCGGGCCAAGTCGCCCCGACGGGTGTCCCGCCGCGGGGACGCGGCGGCACGGCTGTGCGAGGCTGATCCCGTGCCCTCGCCCGCCCGTCGCCCCTCGCGCGCGCGCCGCCTGCCGGACGCGCGCGTCCACCGCCAGCCCGGCGACGGCTGGGTCGAGTGCGCCTGCGGGAACCCGCACTGGGGCCTCAACGGCGCCGCGGGGCTGCTGCTGTGGCGGTCCGGCGCCGACGGGCCCCAGCTCGTGCTGCAGCACCGCGCCCTGTGGTCGCACCACGGCGGCACCTGGGGCCTGCCCGGCGGGGCCATCAGCGACGGCGAGACACCGGTGGCCGGCGCGGTCCGCGAGGCCGCGGAGGAGGCGGGCGTGGTGCCGGCGTCGATGCGCGTGCGCGCGACGCGGGCCCTGGTCCACCCGGACTGGGCGTACACCACCGTCCTGGCCGAGGCCACCGGGCCCGTCACCCCGCGCGTGAGCGACCCCGAGAGCATCGCGGTGCAGTGGGTCGACCTCGCGTCGATCGAGGACTACGAGCTCCTCCCGGCGTTCGGCGCGACGCTCCCGGAGCTGCGCACGATGCTGCGCCGCCTGGTGCTCGTGGTCGACGCCGCCAACGTCGTCGGCTCCCGCCCCGACGGCTGGTGGGCCGACCGCCACGGCGCGACCCTGCGCCTGCGCGACCACCTCGTCCGGCTCGCCCACGAGGGCCTCCCCGCGGCCGACGTCGGCCTGCCCGGCGAGCGGTGGTACCCCGAGATCGTGCTGGTCACCGAGGGCGCGGGCCGGGGCGTCGCGGGCGTGGACGGCGTGTTGGTCGTGGAGGCCGACGGCAGCGGCGACGACGCGGTCGTCGCGACCGTGCGCGGGCTGCAGGGCGGCCGCGCACGGGCCGGGGCCCGGGACGGGGAGGGCGGCCGCGTGGCAGCCCAGGGCGTCGACGTCGCCGTGACCACCGCCGACCGCGGGCTCGCCGCGCGGGTGGAGGCGCTCGGCGCCCGCACCCTCGGCCCGCGCCTGGTGCGCAACTGACCGCCGAGAGACCGCTCACACCGGCCCCCACGCGCTGGACGCCTCGGACGTCGCGCCGGCGGGTCCACGTACCCTGTCAGGCATGACCGAGCGCACCGCCTGGGCCCATGGACTGGCCACGATCACCGACGCCGGCGACACCCTCGACGTGTGGTACCCAGCCCCCGCGTTGGGCGCCGCCCCCGAGGGCGCGGCGGTCCCCGCCGAGCTGAGCGGGCTGGAGGGCGCCGACGCGGCCCGCCGCGTCCGCACCGAGCTGGTGCGCACAGAGATCGACCTCGACGCCGCGCCCGCCTCGGCCGCGGACGCGTACCTGCGCCTGCACCTGCTCTCCCACACCCTGGTCGCGCCGAACACGATCAACCTCGACGGCATCTTCGGCCAGCTCCCCAACGTCGTGTGGACCTCGGCGGGCCCGTGCGCCGTCGACGGCTTCGAGGCAACCCGGGCGCGCCTGCGCGCCGCGCACGGCGCCGTGACCGTGTACGGCGTCGACAAGTTCCCCCGCATGGTGGACTACGTCGTCCCCGCCGGCGTGCGCATCGCCGACGCCGACCGCGTGCGGCTGGGCGCGCACCTCGCCGAGGGCACCACCGTGATGCACGAGGGCTTCGTCAACTTCAACGCCGGGACGCTGGGCCGCTCGATGGTCGAGGGCCGGGTCTCCCAGGGCGTCGTCGTGCACGACGGCGCGGACATCGGCGGGGGCGCCTCGATCATGGGCACCCTCTCGGGCGGGGGGAAGCAGGTCATCTCCGTCGGCCCCCGCTCCCTGCTCGGCGCGAACGCCGGCCTGGGCATCTCCCTCGGCGCCGACTGCGTCGTCGAGGCCGGCCTGTACCTCACGGCCGGCACCAAGGTCTCCGTGCTGACCGGCGGGGGGACCCGGCCCGAGAGCGGCCAGCTCGACGAGCCGCCGGTCGTCTCGGCCCGTGACCTCTCCGGCAAGGACAACCTGCTCTTCCGCCGCAACTCCCTCTCCGGCGCCGTCGAGGCGATCCCGCGCAAGGGCACCGGGGTGGAGCTCAACGCCGCGCTGCATGCCTAGGGCGAACGCTGCCCGGCCCGAGCCGCGCCGGTTCCCGGCACCCCGGTCGCAGCCGCGCCGGTCCTCGGCGTCCCGGTCGCAGCCGCGCCGGTCCCCCGCGCCCCGGTCCCAGCCCGCCCGGTCCCAGCCCCGCCGGACGCAGCCGCACCGGACGCGGCCGGGCCGCCGGCGCTCGCGCGCGCGCCGGCTCGTCGGGCGCACGGTGGTCCTGCTGCTGGCCCTCGCCCTCACGGTCGCCGGCGTGGTGCTGGCGCTGAACGTCTTCACCACCTCCAGCGCCTCGGGATCCTGCGTGGTCACGCTGGACGACGGCACCCAGCAGGCCCTGGACGCTGACCAGGCGGACAACGCCGCCCTGTTCGCCGCCGTGGCCGCGCACCGGGACCTGCCCGCGCGCGCCGTGACCGTCGCGATCGCCACCGGGCTGCAGGAGTCGAAGCTGCGCAACATCGACTACGGCGACCGGGACTCCGTCGGGCTGTTCCAGCAGCGCCCGTCCCAGGGTTGGGGCACCGTCGAGCAGATCATGGACCCCGTCTACTCCACGAACGCCTTCTACGACGTGCTCGTCACGGTCGAGGGCTGGGAGGGCAAGGCCGTCACCGACGCGGCCCAGGACGTCCAGCGCTCCGCCTTCCCCGACGCCTACGCCCAGCACGAGTCCCGCGGGCGCGCCTTCGCGTCCGCGCTGTCGGGCTACTCCCCCGCCGCGCTCACCTGCCACCTCGATCCCCAGTCCGGGGCGTCGGGCGACGCCGGTGCCGCCGCGGCGTCCGGCGGCGCGGGCGCCCAGGCCGCTGCTCCCGGCACGCCGGCCGATGGCCCGACCGCCACGGACGGCCAGCTCACCGCCACCCAGCGCCTCGGCATCATCCAGCAGCGCCTCGTGCGCGACTACGTGGACATCGCCTCCCAGGTGGGCGCGGGCGGCGTCCTCGAGGTCGACGCCACCTCCCTGCCCGCCGGGCTCGCCCCCACACCGCAGCGCCAGGCCTGGGGCGTGGCCCAGTGGGCGGTCGCCACGGCCAGCCAGACCGGCGCGAGCGTCGTCGCCGTCGACGGGCAGGCGTGGGTCCGCGCGGACGGCGACGAGGCGCGGTGGCGCCCGATCGCGGACGCGGGCCTGCCCGGCGCCATCGCGGGCGCGGCGGCCGCGGCCGGGCCGGGCGTCGTCGTCATCGCCTGACAGTGGTCATGCCCCCGGTCACCCCACGAACGCGCTGATCCCCGTGATGGCGCGGCCGACGACGAGCTGGTTGATCTCGTTCGTGCCCTCGAACGTGTAGATCGCCTCGGCGTCGGCGAAGAACCGGGCCACGTCGGTGTCGAGGGTGATGCCGTTGCCGCCGGCGACCTCGCGGGCGAGCGCGACCGTCTCCCGGGTGCGCCGGGCGATCCAGCCCTTGGCGAGCGCCGCGTCCTCGTTGCGGTAGCCCCCGGCGTCCTCCAGCTGGCTCAGCCGCACCGCCATGCCGAGCGACGCCGTGAGGTTGCCCAGCATGGTCGCGAGCTTGTCCTGGACCAGCTGGTAGCCGGCGATCGGCCGCCCGAACTGCGTCCGGGTGCCGGTGTAGCGCACGGCCGCCTCGTACGCGCCCGCCTGCGCGCCGACGGCGAGCCACGAGACGTCGGCCCGCATCGAGCGCAGCAGCCGGTTGACGTCCTTGAAGGAGCTGACGTTCTGCAGGCGCTGCGCCTCGGGAACGACGACGTCGTCAAGGGTGATGTCCCCGTTGTTGACGATGCGCACGGCGATCTTCCGCTCGATCTTCTCGATGGCGACGCCGTCGGCGTGGG
Source organism: Georgenia sp. SYP-B2076 (assembly GCF_003991205.1). Taxonomy (GTDB): domain Bacteria; phylum Actinomycetota; class Actinomycetes; order Actinomycetales; family Actinomycetaceae; genus Georgenia. The sequence goes on from NZ_RXOZ01000031.1 coordinate 208,861, forward strand.
CGTCGACGAGGAACGCCTTCACCTGGCCGTCGGCCTCGTCGCGGGCGACCACCGTGAGGTAGTCCGCGTACGCCGCGCCGCCGATCCACCGCTTGGCGCCGCTCAGGACCCAGGCGTCGCCCTGCCGCCGGGCGGTGGTCTCGAGCCCCTGGGCGACGTCGCTGCCGTGGTCCGGCTCGGTGAGCGCGAAGACGCCCTTGACCGCCCAGGAGCGCACCCCCGGGTCGAACCGGGCCACCTGCTCGGGCGAGCCGCCGAGCAGGATGCTGTTGCGGAACAGGGTCGCCTGGGCGCCGTAGAACACCGCGACCGAGACGTCGGTGCGCGCGAGCTCGAGCATGCGGAAGCCCTTGTACAGCGCGCTCGGCTCGTCGCCCGCCAGCTCCGGGGGCGACATGAGGTCCAGCTCCTCGATGGGCCCGCGGATCTGCTCGGGGAACTCGCCCCGGTCCCAGTGGTCGTTCACGAGCGGCTTGACGTCCCGGTCGAGCACGGCGCGCAGCCTGCCCAGCACGGCACGCTCCGCGTCCGAGAGGAGGGACTCGTAGTTGAACGGGTCGACGGCCCCGTAGAGCCTCGTCGCGTTCTCCTGGCCCACCGGCGCCGGCCTCACTCGTAGAACCGGTAGAGCGTGGTCGCCGCCACCGCTGGCTTGGTGGTGCCCTCGACCTCGACGACGTTCTCCAGGACGATCTGGTAGCCGCCGGCGATCTCGGTGACGTCCTTGATCGTGGAGCCCATGCGCACGCGCGCGCCGACCTTCACCGGGGACGGGAAGCGCACCTTGTCGAGGCCGTAGTTGACCTTCGTGGTGACGCCGTCGACCTGGAGGAGCTCCTCGGACAGCGGGATCATCAGCGCGAGGCTGAGGTAGCCGTGGGCGATCGGCGCGCCGAACGGGCCGCCCTTGGCCCGCTCGGGGTCGACGTGGATCCACTGGTGGTCGTCGGTGGCGTCGGCGAACAGGTTGACCTGCTCCTGGGTGATCTCGCGGTACGCGGAGTACCCGAGGTCGGTGCCGGCGAGCGCCGGCAGGTCCTGGAAGCTGACGGTGGTGGTCACGCGGTCTCCTCGATGGTCGTGGGGATGAGGTGCTTCTGGAGCTTGCCCGTGGCGGTGCGTGGGAGCTGGTCGACGAACACGATGTCCTTGGGGATCTTGTAGCGGGCGAGGCGGTCCTGGAGCGTGGCGATGAGCTGCTCGGCGGTCAGGGTGGCCCCCTCGGCGAGGACGACGTAGGCGTGGCCGACCTCGCCCCACCTGCGGTCCGCCACCCCGATGACGGCCGCCTCGGCCACCCCGGGGATGTCCAGCAGCGCGTTCTCCACCTCGGCGGGGTACACGTTCTCCCCGCCGGAGATGAACATGTCCTTGAGGCGGTCCTTGATGTAGACGTAGCCGTCCTCGTCCACGGTGGCGAGGTCCCCGGTGTGGTACCAGCCGTCGCGGATGGCCTCGGCGGTGGCCTCGGGCTTGTTCCAGTAGCCCCGCATGATGTTGGGCCCCTGGGCGATGACCTCGCCGATCTCCCCCGGCGCGACGTCGCGCCCGTCCGGGGTCACGACGCGACCCTCCACCCAGAAGTGCGGCCGGCCCGCCGACCCGGACTTGCGGAAGGAGTCCTCGGAGAGCAGCAGGTAGATGCCCGGCGCGGTCTCCGTCATGCCGAAGCCCTGCTGGATGGCCACGCCGCGGTCGGCCCAGGTGCGCAGCATCCGGTCGGGCAGCGGCGACCCGCCCACCAGGACGTTGCGCAGGCTGGACAGGTCCGTGCCGGCGAAGTCCGGGTGGAGGGCGAGGGAGTCCATCATGGCCGGCACCGCGAACAGGGAGGTGACACCCTCGTCCGCGATGGTCGCGAGCACCGTCTCTGGCTTGAACGCGGACTGGATGATGACCTTGCCGCCCTTGAGGAAGGTCGGCATCGTCATCGTGTTCAGGCCGGCCACGTGGAAGAGCGGCGCGACGGCGAGCATCACCTCGTCGCGGACGAAGTCGGTGTCCACCAGCGCCGTGAAGTACTGGAAGCTCAGGGACCCGTGGGTGTGGACGGCGCCCTTGGGCCGCCCCGTGGTGCCCGAGGTGTACATGATCATCGCCGGGTCGTCCCAGCTCACCGGCTCGTCGATGACCTCGGTGCCCCCCGAGGCGAGGAACGCCTCGTAGTCGTCGGCGCCCGCCGCCCCGGCGGACGCGCCGTCGACGCCCACCCAGCGCACACCGGGCAGGTGGGCCAGCCTCGCGGCGTGCCCGGCGTGCTCGGCGCCGTGGACGACGACGGAGGCCCCGGAGTCGGTGAGGATGTACTCCACCTCCGCGGGGGCGAGCCGGGCGTTGATGATCACCCAGATGGCGCCGAGCTGGGTGGTGGCGAAGAACGTCTCGAGGAGCGAGGGGTGGTTGAACCCGACGTAGGCCACCCGGTCCCCGCGCCGCACGCCGGCCGCCCGCAGCGCGTTCGCCAGCTGCCTGGTGCGGCGCTCGACGTCGGCGTAGGTGTCCACCCGGTCGCCGTGGACCAGCGCGGGCCGCGCGGCCCCGTTCTTGACCCGCCGCGCCGGCCAGGAGCCGATGCCCAGGTCACGCACGCGGCTCACCCCCGGCGGCACCCGACCCGAGCCCGAGGACGCGCACGGCGTTGTCCTTGACGATCTTCGGGCGCACCTCGTCCTTGAGGTCGAGGCCCTCGAAGTCCCGCATCCACCGCTCGGGCGTCAGCAGCGGGAAGTCGGAGCCGAAGAGGACCTTGTCCTGCAGCACCGAGTTGGCCTGCTTGACCAGGGCCGGCGGGAAGTACTTCGGCGACCACCCGGACAGGTCGATGTAGACGTTGCCCTTGTGCGTGGCCACCGAGATCGCCTCGTCCTGCCACGGCACCGAGGGGTGGGCCATGATGATGTCCAGCCCGGGGAACGTGGCGGCGACGGCGTCGAGCAGCATGGGGTTGGACAGGCCCAGCTTGATGCCGAACCCACCGGGCATCCGGGCGCCGATGCCGGTCTGGCCCGTGTGGAAGATCGCCGGCAGCCCGGCCTCCTCGATGGCGGCGTACAGCGGGAAGTACCGCTCGTCGGAGGGGTCGAAGTCCTGCAGCGAGGGGTGGAACTTGAACCCGCGCACGCCCAGCTCCTCGACCTGCCGGCGGGCGCGGTCGACGGCGTCCGCGGCGTGGGGGTCCACGGACCCGAAGGGGATGAGCACGTCGTTGTTGCGCGCGGCGCCCTCGACGATCTCCTCGGTGCTGTTCGGGGCGTGGCCGAGCTTCGTGGTGGCGTCCACGGTAAAGACGACGGCGGCCATCTTCCGCTCGCGGTAGTAGGCGGCCGTCTCGTCGATGGTCAGCCGGTCGGTGGGCGCCTTGAAGTACTTCGCGGCGGCGTCCAGCACCTCGCCGGGCAGGGAGAGGTGGCCGTCGTGGTCCTTCTCCACGTGCACGTGGGTGTCGACGGCGACGACGGCGGCCGGGTCGACGGCGCACTCGTAGCGGGTCATCGCTGCTCGGCCTTCCGGGCGCTCTGCTGGGCGGCAGGCTGGCCGCTCTGCGCGGCGGGCTGGCCGCTCGCGGCGGCCGGCTGCCCGTCCGGGGCGCCCCTCTCCGCGGGCGGCTGCGGCATCGGCTGGCCGACGCTCTGCAGCCCCTGGCCGAAGAGGGAGTCGAAGTCCTCGGTGAGGTCGTCGTAGGACCACCCACCGTCCTGGAACGCGGTGGCCACCTCCTGCGGGTGCGACCACAGCGCGAGGCGGTCCCCGCCCACGCCGACGGCCTGGCCGTTGATGCCGGCCGCGGCGTCGGAGGCGAGGAACGCGATGACCCCGGCGACGTCGTCGGGCGTGCCGAAGCCCAGCACCCGGCGCGCGAAGGGCGGCAGCTGCTCCCCGCGCGTGGCGGCGTCGACGAACTGCTTGAAGAACGGGACCGTCTCCGTCATGGCCGTGGCGGCCACCGGGATGACGGCGTTGGCGGTGATGCCCGCCCGGGCGAGCTCGAGCGCCCAGGTGCGCACCATGCCGACGATGCCGGCCTTGGCGGCGGCGTAGTTGGTCTGCCCGAAGTTGCCGCGCTGGCCGGTCGGCGAGCCGATGCAGATGATCCGCCCGCCCTCGCCCTGCGCGCGCAGGTAGGTCGCAGCCTCGCGCACGCACGTGAAGGTGCCGCGCAGGTGCACGCCCACGACGGTGTCGAAGTCGTCGTCGGTCATCTTCCACAGCACGGTGTCGCGCAGCACACCGGCGTTGGTCACCAGGATGTCCAGGCGCCCGAAGCTCTCGACGGCGGCCGTGACGAGGGCCTTGGCCGTCTCGGTCGGCCCCACGGGGGCGACGACGGCGACCGCCTCGCCACCCGCGGCGGTGATCGCGGCGACGGCGTCGTCGGCCACCTGCTGGTCGACGTCGTTGACGACCACGCGGGCGCCCAGGCGGGCGAGCTCCTGGGCGTAGGCGAGGCCCAGACCCCGCCCGCTGCCGGTGACGATCGCGACTTTCCCTGACAGGCTCATGCGGCTCTCCTCGTGTCTGCGTCGACATCGCCGAGAGGGGCTGTTCGCGTCCCCCTCGACGTCCGCGCCCAGTGTGACCACATTCCATGGAGATCGTCAATCATTGACTCTCTCAACGGTTCGTGCCTAGCATCACGGCCATGCACCCCTCCGAGCCGGTGAGCACGCAGGTCGTGACCGAGAACATCGGCCTCCTGCTGTCCCTCGCCAGCGCCCAGGGCGTCGCGGCGGCCAACGCGGTGCTGCGGCCGCTCGAGCTCAGCTCACGGTCGTTCTCCCTGCTGGAGGTCGTGGCCCACGCCGACGGCGCCAGCCAGCGCGAGCTCGCCGACGCCATCCGGCTCGACCCCAGCCAGATCGTCACGCTGCTGGACACGCTCGAGCGGCGCGGGCTGCTCGAGCGCAGGCCCAACCCCCACGACCGCCGCCAGCGCCTCGTCGTCATCACCGCGCGCGGGCGCACCCTCCTGGAGGAGGCGAGCGGCCTCGTCGAGCGGTCCCTCGACGACGTGCTCGCCGACCTCGCGGGCTCCGAGCGCGAGACGCTGCGCGACCTGCTGCACCGGGTGGTCCACCGGCAGCTCAACCACGTCAGCTGACGGCGGCCACCCCGGCCGCGCGGCACGACCGAACGAAAGGGAATAGCCCATGCGCACGAAGATGTGTGCCCTGGCGGCGGGACTCCTCCTCGCCCTCACGGCCTGCTCCACCACCGGCAACGGCGGCACCGCCGACAGCACCCAGACCCCCGGCGACGGCGCCTCCGAGGGCGGAGCGTCCGGGGCGGCCCAGAAGATCACCATGGGGGTGCTCCCCATCGTTCCCAGCGCCGCGCTGCAGCTCGGGGTCGACAAGGGCATCTTCGCCGAGCACGGCTTCGACGTCACCCTCGAGACGGGCCAGGGCGGGGCCGCGCTGCTGCCGGCCGTCGTCTCCGGCCAGATGCAGTTCGCCATCAGCAACCCGCTGAGCCTCATGGTCGCCCAGGACCAGGGCCTCGACGTCCGGGTCGTCACCGGCTTCTCCCACTCCAAGGCCGAGGGCCAGGACATCACGTCCGTGTGGTCGAAGGCGGGATCGGGCATCACCTCCCCCGCGGACCTGGAGGGCAAGACAGTCGCGGTGAACAACCTCAAGACGATGGGCGAGCTGTCGATCCGCGAGGTCGTGCGCAAGGCGGGCGGTGACCCGGCGAGCGTGAACTTCGTCGAGCTGGCCTTCCCGGACCAGCCGGCCGCCCTGGAGTCGGGCAACATCGACGCCGCCTGGGTGCCCGAGCCGTTCCAGACCATCCTGCAGGACTCCGGCGCCCAGCTGGTGTCGTACAACTACCAGGAGACCATGCCCGGCGTGGCCACCATGGCCGTGTTCTCCAGCGGCAAGCAGGTCGAGCAGGACCCGGCGATGGTCAAGGAGTTCGTCGCCGCGGTGGACGAGACCACCGAGTATGCCCAGGCGCACCCCGACGAGGTCCGCGAGACCCTCCTGACGTTCCTCAAGATGGACCAGGGCCTCGCTCAGAAGGTGCTGATCGAGGACTTCGGCGCCACGATCAACCCTGACGCGATCACCGCGCTCAGCGATCTCGCGGTCAAGGACAAGCTCCTCAAGAAGCCGGTGGACGTCAGCACGTTCCTGCCCAACTGAGCCGCCCGGCCGCGCGCCCCGGTCACGCCGGGGCGCGCGCCGCCCCACCGGCCCCGGCACGCCGCGCGCCGCCCCACCGGCCCCGACACGCCGCACGCCGCCCCACCGGCCCCGACACGCCGCACGCCCCGCACCACGATCGGTGCGGGGCGTGCGGCGCGCGTCGGGATCCGGCGTCAGCGCTCGTCCATCGGCACGTAACGGCGCTCGGCCTCGCCGGTGTAGACCTGGCGCGGGCGCCCGATCTTCGTCGCGGGGTCCGTGATCATCTCGCGGTACTGGGCGATCCAGCCGGGCAGGCGGCCCAGCGCGAACAACGGCGTGAACATCTTCGTCGGGAAGCCCATGGCCTTGTAGATGAGGCCGGTGTAGAAGTCGACGTTCGGGTAGAGCTTGCGCTCGATGAAGTACTCGTCGTGGAGCGCGATCTCCTCCAGGCCCATGGCGATGTCGAGGAGCTCGTCGCTCTTGCCCAGGCGGGCCAGGACGTCGTGCGCGGCCTCGCGCACGATCGCGGCGCGGGGGTCGTAGTTCTTGTAGACCCGGTGCCCGAAGCCCATGAGGCGGACGCCGTCCTCCTTGTTCTTCACCTTCTGCATGAACTTGTCCACCGAGTAGTCCGCGCTCTGGACCTTGGTGAGCATCTCGAGGACGGCCTCGTTGGCGCCACCGTGCAGCGGCCCGGAGAGGGCGCCAACGCCCGCGGCGATCGAGGAGTAGATGCTGGCGTGGGAGGAGCCCACCATGCGCACGGTCGAGGTGGAGCAGTTCTGCTCGTGGTCGGCGTGCAGGATGAGGAGCATGTCGAGGGCCTTGACAATGGCCGGGTCGACGTCGTGGCGCTGGTAGGGCAGCCCGAACGTCATGCGGATGAAGTCCTCGATGTAGCTCTTCGAGGCGTCGGGGTACAGCAGCGGCAGGCCGGTGGCGCGCTTCGCGATCGAGGCGATCATCGTGGGGACCTTGGCCATCAGGAGGACCGTGGACAGCTCCAGCTGGTACGGGTCCTTGGGGTCCAGCGTGTGCTGGTAGTAGGTCCCCAGCGCCGAGATCCCGGCCTGCAGGATCGACATCGGGTGCCCGTTCGCCGGGAAGGCCGTGAAGAACGCCTTGAAGTCCTCGTGCAGGATCGTGTGGCGCTTGATGCGGCGCGTGACGGACTCGAGGGTCTCGGCGTCCGGCAGCTCGCCGTAGATCAGGAGGTACGCGACCTCGAGGAACGTCGAGCCCTGGGCGAGCTGGTCGATGGGGTATCCGCGATAGCGCAGGATGCCCTCGTCGCCGTCGATGAACGTGATGGACGACTGGGTGGAGGCGGTGTTCATGAAGCCCGGGTCGAGGGTGACCAGGCCGGTCTCCTTGAGCAGCGACGAGATGTTGATCCCGTCGTTGCCCTCCACGGCGGGGACTCGGTCGAACCGGAGCGTCTTCCCGTCTACCTCGAACGTTGCCGGGCTCAGCTCAGCAGTCGACATAAGTCCCCTCCTCGGGATGGTCGGGCCCTCGGTCCGAGCGCCGCGTTGCAATTCTCAGGGGACCTATGGCCCCCGACGAAGGTGATCCGTCGCACAAAGATATGCCATGCGGACCGAAAAGCAGGAACCGGACCGCGTCTGGCGGGACCCGCGCGACGGCGCCCCCGGGACTCTAGTGCAGACCGGGCGACGCCGAGGGAGGGGCCTACCGGAACAGCGGTCCGCTCGCGCGCAGGCGCCGGGCGCCCTCGCCGATGCGCTCGTCCGTCCCGGTCAGCCCGATCCGCACCATGCCCTCGCCCGCGCCGCCGTAGAAGGTGCCCGGCGCGACGAGGATGCCGTGCGCGGCCAGGGCGTCGACGATCTGCCAGGAGCCGATCTCGGGCCGCCCCGCGGCGCGGGCCCACAGGTAGAGCCCCGCGACGCTGTTCGGGTCGAGCTCGAGCCCGGCGCTCTCGACGGCGTCGACCAGCTGGGCCCGCCGCGCGCGGTACCGCTCGCGCTGGGTGTCGACGTGGTCGTCGTCGGCCAGCGCCGCGGCCGTCGCCGCCTGGACCGGCGCGGGCATCATCATTCCGATGTGCTTGCGCACCTCGGTCAGCGGTCCGATCAGCGCCGGGTCCCCGGCCACGAACGCGGCCCGGTACCCGGCGACGTTCGACTGCTTGCTCAGTGAGTAGAGCGCCAGCAGGCCGGCGTGCGACCCGCCCGTGACACGCGGGTCGAGCAGGGACGGCACGCCCTCGCTCGCCCAGGGCTCGGCCCAGGGCAGCTCGGCGTAGCACTCGTCGGAGGCGACGACGGCGCCGCGCTCGCGCGCCCAGGCGACCACCCGCCGCAGCTGGTCCACGGACAGGACGTGCCCGTCGGGGTTGCCCGGCGAGTTCAGCCAGACGAGCCGGACGTTCTCCGGCCACGTGGCGGGGTCGTCGTCGACGGGGACCGCCGTCGCCCCGGCCAGCCGCGCGCCGACGTCGTACGTGGGGTACGCCGCCCGCGGGTGGACGACGACGTCGCCCTCCCCCAGCCCGAGCAGGGCGGGCAGCAGCCCCACCATCTCCTTGGACCCGATGGTGGGCAGCACGCCGTCCGTGCTCACGTCCGGCACGCCGCGGCGGCGGCGGAACCACGCCACGACGGCCTGGCGCAGCGCGAGGGTGCCCACGGTGGTCGGATACCCGGGCGCGTCGGCCGCGGCGCGCAGGGCCTCCCGGGCGACGTCGGGGGTCGGGTCGACCGGGGTGCCGACCGAGAGGTCGACGATGCCGCCGGGGTGCGCGGCGGCGCGGACCTTGGCCGGGGCGAGCGAGTCCCAGGGGAAGTCGGGCAGCGACCTGCCGTACAGCGGCACCCCTCAGGCCTGCGGGGGGAGCGCGGCAATCATCGGGTCGTCCTTGTCGATGACGCCCATCTTCGCGGCGCCGCCGGGCGAGCCCAGGTCGTTGAAGAACTCGACGTTGGCGCGGTAGTAGTCGGACCAGATCGCCGGGGTGTCGTCCTCGTAGAAGATGGCCTCCACGGGGCAGACGGGCTCACAGGCGCCGCAGTCCACGCACTCGTCCGGGTGGATGTAGAGGGAGCGCTTGCCCTCGTAGATGCAGTCGACCGGGCATTCATCGACGCACGCCCTGTCCTTGACGTCCACACAGGGCTGGGCGATGACGTAGGTCACGGGAGGTCCTTTCCTTTGGCGACAGCGCGACGGCACCTCGCGGGCGGCGTCGACCCAGTATCCCGCAGTGGCCGGGGAACGACGAACGTCCCGGCTGCTCGGCGGGTGTGCCAGCCGGGCGGGGCGCTGTTCCGGGTGCGCCTCTGACCGCTCACTGTGGCGTGGGGAACATCTGGCCCGGCATACCTTTCGGTTGTCCCCCGGCGGCGCTCAGGCCGCCGACGCCCCGCCCGGCGGCGCCCCCGCTTGCGCGGACCGGGGTGCGAGGGTGCAGGCTCGGCTCATGACCGACGCCGCACCTACCCCGCCGCAGCCACCGGCGCGTCCCCGCCCCCCGGCGCCGCCCTGGCTGCAGTGGCGGGTCGGTCAGCGCGTCGTCGTGCGTTACCGCGTCGACGGCGGCCTCAGCGACGCGCTCGGTGACCTGCTGGAGGTCCGGCTCGACGGCGTCGTCGTGCGCACCCGGAGCCGGGGCGACGTCGACGTGCCCGCCGCGCTCATGGTGGGGGGCAAGCTCGTGCCCCCGGCGCCGTCACGCCCGCAGGGGCCTCCGCCGCACGGTGACACGCCGGGGCCTCCCCTGCCGTCACGCGCGCCGGATCTGGATCACGCGCCCGACTGAGCCGTGATGCCGCGGGCGCCGAAGGCCGCCAGCGCGTCGCCCGTGAGCCGGAACGTCGACCACTCCTCCTGGGGCCGCGCGCCCAGGCTCCGGTAGAACTCGATGGACGGGGTGTTCCAGGTCAGCACGCTCCACTCCACGCGGGCGTAGCCGCGCTCCGTGGCGTGCTGGGCCAGGGTCCGGAGCAGCGCCTTGCCGTGCCCGGCGCCGCGGGCGTCGGGGCGGACGTAGAGGTCCTCGAGGTAGATCCCGTGCACTCCCTCCCAGGTAGAGAAGCTTCGGAACCACAGCGCGAAGCCCACGACGTCGCCGTCGACGTCGGCCACGTGGGCGAACACCGACGGCGCCTCGCCGAACAGGGCGTCCCGGAGCTGCTCCGCCGTCGTCCTCACGGCGTCCGGCTCATGCTCGTAGGTCGCGAGGTCGTGGATGAGCTGGAGGATGGTCGGGACGTCTTCTGGCCGGGCGGCGCGGATGCGGCTCACGGCCACGACCCTAAACGACGGCCCGCCCCCGCCGGAACGCCCCTCAGCCCTCCGGGGTGGCGCTCGGCGTCTCCGGCGCAGCGGTCGCCGACGGCGCCTGGCCGCAGACCACGCGGTGCCAGGGCCGGTAGGTCCAGCTCATGTCCTTGTCGTCCACGAGCGCACCGTCGCGGAAACGCTGCCGGTTGACCGTGACCGTGAACCCGTTCTTGCCACCCGACTCCGAGACACACTCCTCGGCGGGGTTGTAGACCGTTGTCGGCTTGGTGATGTTGTAGTGCGCCGAGGTGGTGGTCTTGACGTCCCAGACCTTGGTGCTCCACAGCCGCGTGTGGACCGCGTCGGAGGTCACCCAGGCGTGCACGAGGATCCCGTAGTCGGTGTTGTTGCGCCAGATCATGTCGACGCTGGGTTCCCACAGCGTGGCCTCGCGGCCCGCCGGGTAGCGGTCGAACCAGCGCGAGTGCGGCTGGTGGGTGACGTCGTCCATGCCGGCGAGGTAGCCGACGTTGAACGTGTTCGTCGACAGCTGCGAGAGCCCGCCGCCCAGTGCGGTGGTGGAAAAGCCGTCCTCCACGACGCCGGAGGAGACGAACCCGTTCTCCGCGGTGATGGGGCCGAGCGCCTTCAGGAGGGAGAACTCCTCCCCGGGCATGACGAGCGTGCCGGTCACCTTCGCGGCGCCCACCTTGAGGTTCTCGGTGCGTACCGGGTCGTACGGCATCGGGGTGGAGAAGTCGACGATGATCTCCTTGACGCCCAGCGCCTCGGCCTCCGCGGTGGTGAACTCCGGCTCGGCGTCGACCAGCTGCGCCTCGGCGGTCCGGTTGCTCGAGGTGCCGGCCGTGCGCACCGCCTCCGCGAGCGCCTCGGGGTCCAGGCCGCGGCCGGAGGTCGAGGGGATGATCTCCGGCTGGGCGTTGGCGCCCAGCACGATCCGGGCGTCCTCGCCGGCGACCCCGATCTCCGGGTCCACCTCGGCGACGGCGGCGGCCAGGACCTTGCCGTCCATCTCGAGGGCGAGGGCATCGCCGTCCGCGACAAAGCGGGCGGCGGACGCGAGCTTCTCCGGGCTCAGCTCGGCGACGTGCCCCTCCACGCTGACGGCGACCGGCGCGGAGACCAGCGGCTCGGCCAGCGTCGTCAGGGCGTCCTGGACCGCGTCCTCACCGATCGTGGGCTGGACCTCGTCGGTGGGCAGCTCGAGCGGGCGCTCGGCGGTCAGCCACTCCTCCTGCAGGAACGACTGGGCGGCGTCGAGGTCCACCTCCTTGCCGGCGACCGGCTCGGTGACCTGCGGGACCGCGCCCTCGAAGGCGATGACACCCTCGACCGCGGCGAGGTTGACCTCGGACGACGCAGCCTTGAGCTCAGCGCGCAAGCCGTCTTCGTCGACGGTGGAGATGACGGGCGCCTCGCCCATGCCGAACACGCGACCCCACAGAACGCGCGGGTTGAGGGTGAAGCCGGTGAGGTTGTCCAGGGTGGCGTCCACGTCGAACGTGAGGCCTGCGGCCGCCGGGTCGACGCTCGAGAGCGCCTCACCGACGCTAACCGGCACCTGCTCGGTCTGCAGCGCCGCGAGCTCGGTGTCCAGGCGATCGCGTGCGGCGTCCGCCGAGAGCCCGCCGATCGGCACGCCCGCGACGACCGTCCCGCTGGGGATTCGACCGCCGAAGAACCAGGCGCCGACGCCGTACGCGACGACGGCGACGAGCACGACGATCGCGGCGACGACGAGGCCGCGCTTGCTGCGGCGTCGGGGCTGCTCGGCCTCGAACTGGTCGAGGGGCGAGCCGGGCGGGGGCGGTGTGTCCTGCGCGGCGGGAGGGGCGTCCGAGGCGGGAGGAGCGTCCGCTACGGGAGGTGCCTCCGCCGCGCGGGGCAGCTCCGCTGTGGCGGCGGCTGCGCCGGCGGGGTGCGCGCCGAGCTGCTGCGTCGGCTCACCCGCGGCATCGTCGACATCCACCGCGGCAAACCGCTGCGTCGGCTCACCCGCGGCATCGTCGACATCCGCCACGGCAAACCGCTGCGTCGGCTGGTCGTGGGCAGAGTCGGCCTCGGCGGCGGGGGCGCTCTCACCGCGCACGGTCCCCAAGTCGGCCTGCGTGGCCTCTGCGCTCTGGGGCAGTGCGTCGACGGGCTCCCCCTCGGCGGCGGGTGCGCCGTCCGGAGTCGGGAGGTCGTCGGGCGCCGGCAGCTCGCGCTCGGGAACGGCGTGGCCCGCACCGAGAGGGGCCTCGGGCGTCGCCGAGGCCGTGTCGCCCGGCGCGGCATCAGGCCTGGGCGGGGCATCCGAAGACGCTGTAGCGCCCTCACGCGCCACCTCGTCGGTGGCCGGTCGCTCGGGCGCGTGCGCCGCGGCGGGGATCGCACCGTCGTCGGGCGTAGGGGTCGCAGGCTCGCGCGCCGCCCCCGGGACGGGCTCGGGCGCCGCCTCCGGGGCGCGCGCGGGCGTCGTGTCCGGAACGCCGTTGCCCGCGGCCCGCGGAGCGGTGTCCACGCCGCCGGCCGCACCGTCCGCCGTCGCCGCGGCCGCCGGGCCGTCGGCGGGCTCGTCGCCCCAGCGGGCGGCCAGGACCGCATCCAGGTTGTTCATCCCCGTACCGGGGGTGGCGGCGGGAACATCGTCCGGGACCTGCGGGGCAGCGTCGAGGGTGGCCTCGTGCGGGCCGGTCGGTGTCGGTGTGCCGGCGTGAGCGGTCGCCCGAACTACCGGGCGCCGACCGGGCCTCCGCCTGGGCTTGAAGTCCTGTGCCACTAGATGAGCTCTCTTCCCCCAGCGTGCGTGCGACCTCGACATGTTAATGCGCCAAAGGCGGCCAGAACGCGACTGCGCTCAACGTCACCAAGTTGTGACCGGATTAAGCCTCACGCGGAATCTCTCGCCGCGAGTGCGTCCCGCCGTGTCGAGGTCAGCTCACCGTCTTGATGCGACCGAGGTGGTGGACGAGCCCGCCCGTGCCCGTCCGCCCGAGGGTGGCGCCGAGGACCTCGCCGACGACGACGTCGTGGTCGCCGGCCGTCTTGATCCAGGCGGTCCGGCACTCCAGCCATCCCTGCGCGGCGTCGACGAGCGCCGCGCCGGACCGCTCGCCGCGGTGGTGCGAGACGCCGATGAGCTGGCCGAAGTTCGGTCGGCCCGGGCTCGCCAGCCGCTCGGCGGCCACCGCGGCGCTGCCGTCGAGGAGGCTGACCGCCCAGGTGTCCGTCTCGTCGAGGGCCTCCCGCAGGCGGGCGTCGGAGTACACGCAGAAGAGCACCATCGGGGGGCGCAGCGAGACTGAGGCGACAGCGGTGGCCGTCATCGCGAGGTCCAGGTTGCCGCTGCGCAGGGAGACGACGGTGACGCCACCCGCCAGGCGCCCCATGGTCGCCCGGAATCGCTCGACGAGGTCCTCCGGGTCTGTCGGGCCCTCGCCCGCGCCCGTCCCGCCGTTCCGTGCCGCGCCCGGGTCCGTCGCGGCGGCGTCAGTCATTCGCCGAGGGCCCCGCGGTGTGGCGTGGGCGCGGTGCGGGCAGGTCCGAGTACCAGGCACGAGGCGTGAACGCGGCGGCGAGGGCCATCAGCGGCAGGCCGAGGAGCCAGGCGTAGCTCAGCGCCTGATCGGTGACGAGCACGTCCCCGCCGGGCGCCACGAAGGTCATCACCTGACACGTAAGCAGGCCGGCGAGCCCGTACACGAAGACGGCGACGCCGTCGCCCACGGCGCGGGCGAAGACCGCGCCCACCGCCGCGGCGAAGAGCGCGAGCGCCAGCCCGGCCGGGAACCCACCGAGATCCGAGCGGTGCACGAGCGTGCCGCAGGCGCCGACGATCACGCCGGTCACCAGCGAGGTGGCAGCGGCGACCACGACGCCGACCCGGTCGGCGGACCGCGCCCTCACCTGGCCACGTCCGCGCCCAGGAACGCGGCGAGGCGCTCACGCCCGGCCGTCCTGCCCAGGCGGTCGCGGACGTCGAGACCGGCGAGACCGACGATGCCGGCCAGGCCGTACCGCTCCGCGACGGGGATGGGGTCGTTGTAGCGGTGGTGGATCGGCTCGACCGCGAGCCGGTCGACGTCGTCGTACCCCGGGACGAGGTGGAGGCACGCGGTGCCGAGCAGCGGCAGCAGCAGCCCGTTGCTCAGGGCGAACCACCCCAGCGCCGGCTGGGCCCGTTCCTCGGGCTCCGTCAGGTCGGCCAGGTGGACGGACTGCACCTGGCTGCGGTGCGCCCGCAGGGCTGCGGCGACGGCGGGCAGCGCGTGCGAGATGTCGATGACCAGGTCGACCTGGTCATCCGGGAACACCATCGAGGGCATCGCGCCGTCGGCGGGGATCGGGGCGAGCGCCTGTCCCAGTGCACCGAAGACCGGACGGTGCCGATGGACCTCCTGCAGCCAGCGCAGCGCGGACCGGTACCGCGTCTCGCTCTCGACGACCCAGGCGACCACCGGCACCCGGTACGGCTCGAGACCGACCAGCGGGTCGTCGTCGGCCATCTCGCTCGCCTCGGCGGCGAGCTCGACCGCCCGCATCGTGACGCGGTGGGTCTGCACGTGGTCGGGGTGGCCGTAGGCGCCGTTGGGCTCCTCGGTCACGACCACCTGGGGCCGGGCGCGGCGCAGGAGCCCCGCCAGCAGCCGGGCCGACAGCTCGACGGGTACACCGGCGAAGGCGCTGGGTCCGGCGTCGGGCTCGGGCTCGCCCACGCCGGGACGCTGCCAGACCATGCCGGAGCCGGTGAAGCGCGGCGGCCGGCGGCCGGCGAGGCCGGGGAGCGAGTCGAGGAAGAAGTGGCTGTGCACGCCCAGGGCCGTGAGCGCCCGGGTCAGCTCGTGCTGACGCTCGTGGGCCAGGGCGGGGCCGTTGCCCTTGAGATGGGCGAGGTCGCCGGGGATGACGTCGCCGCGCTCGCCGCGCGTGGCGGTCACGACCGTCACACCGACCCCGGCGCGCACGGCGGTGGCGAGCAGCCCGCCCGCGCCGAGGACCTCGTCGTCGGGATGGGCGAAGACCCCGACGAGACCGCCGGTGAGAATCTCGGGGGCGATGCCGCGCGTGGACGTCATGTGCTCATCATGGCCGTTCTCGGCGTGCCTGCACATCCAACGACGCGCCCGGGCCGCCGTCCCGGTTTGGGGACGGATCCGCCGTCCGCGTCGGCCCGGCCGGGTGCCCGGTACGCCGTCGGCCCGCCCCCTCGCAGGAGGGGACGGGCCGACGGCGCGGGCGACTACTTCCCGGGGACGTCGCCGCCCGCGGGAAGAAGTGTGCTCAGACCTTCTCGGAGCGGCGGCTGCGCGAGGCGGAACGGAACCGGTCTTGCGCGTCAAGGATGACCTTGCGGATGCGCACCGACTCGGGCGTCACCTCCACGCACTCGTCCTCGGCGGCGAACTCGAGCGACTCCTCGAGCGTGAGGAGGCGCGGCGGGACCATGCTCTCGAAGTTGTCCGCCGAGGAGGATCGCATGTTGGAGAGCTTCTTCTCCTTGGTGATGTTGACGTCCATGTCCTCGTTGCGGGAGTTCTCCCCGACGACCTGGCCCTCGTACACCTCCGTGGTGGGCTCGACGAAGAACGAGCCGCGCTCCTGCAGGTTGATCATCGCGAACGGCGTCACCGCTCCGGCGCGGTCAGCGACCATCGAGCCGGTGTTGCGCATGTCGATCGTGCCCTGCCACGGCTCGTAACCCTCGTGGATCGAGGAGGCGATGCCGGTGCCGCGGGTCTCGGTGAGGAACCGGGTGCGGAAGCCGATGAGCCCGCGGGCCGGAACGACGAATTCCATGCGGATCCAGCCGGTGCCGTGGTTGGACATCGTCTCCATGCGGCCCTTGCGGGCGGCCATGAGCTGGGTGACCGCGCCGAGGTACTCCTCGGGGACGTCGATCGTCATGCGCTCCATGGGCTCGTGGCGCTTGCCGTCGATCTCCTTGGTGACCACCTGCGGCTTGCCGACGGTCAGCTCGAAGCCCTCACGGCGCATCTGCTCGACGAGGATGGCCAGCGCCAGCTCGCCGCGGCCCTGAACCTCCCAGGCGTCGGGGCGCTCGGTCGGGAGCACCTTGAGGGAGACGTTGCCGATGAGCTCGCGGTCGAGGCGGTCCTTGACCTGGCGGGCGGTGACCAGGTGGCCCTTGACGCGGCCGGCCAGCGGTGAGGTGTTGATCCCGATGGTCATGGAGATGGCGGGGTCGTCCACCGTGATGAGCGGCAGCGGGCGCGGGTCGTCGGGGTCCACGAGGGACTCGCCGATGGTGATGTCCTCGATGCCTGCGACGGCGACGATGTCACCGGCGAACGCGCTCTCGGCGGGGACACGGGTCAGGCCCTCGGTGCGGAGCAGCTCGGAGATCCGCACGTTCTTCATGGTGCCGTCCTGGCGGGCCCAGGCCACGGTCTGGCCCTTCCTCAGCTCGCCGTTGTGGATGCGCAGCAGCGCGAGGCGGCCGAGGAACGGGGACGCGTCGAGGTTGGTGACGTGCGCCTGGAGCGGCGCACCCTCATCGTAGGAGTAGGCCGGGATCTTCTCGATGATGGTCTCGAAGAGCGGCTCGAGGTTCTCCGAGTCCGGCAGCTCGCCGTCGGCGGGCTGCTTCAGGCTGGCGCGGCCGGCCTTGGCGGAGGCATAGACGACCGGCACGTCGAGGATGGCGTCGAGGTCGAGGTCGGGCACCTCGTCGGCCAGGTCGGAGGCGAGGCCCAGGAGGAGGTCCTGCGCCTCGGAGACGACCTCGACGATGCGCGAGTCCGGGCGGTCGACCTTGTTGACGAGGAGGACCACGGGCAGCTTCGCGGCCAGCGCCTTGCGCAGCACGAACCGGGTCTGGGGCAGCGGACCCTCGGAGGCGTCCACGAGCAGGACGACGCCGTCGACCATGCTCAGGCCGCGCTCGACCTCACCGCCGAAGTCGGCGTGGCCGGGGGTGTCGATGACGTTGATGACCAGGCCGTTCTCGAGACCGGCCTTCTGGGCGGCCGGACCCCGGTAGTGCACCGAGGTGTTCTTCGCGAGAATCGTGATGCCCTTCTCGCGCTCGAGGTCGCCGGAGTCCATGGCGCGCTCGTCGACGTGCTGGTGCTCGCCGAAGGCGCCGGACTGCCACAGCATGGCGTCGACGAGGGTGGTCTTGCCGTGGTCGACGTGGGCGACGATCGCGACGTTGCGCAGATCAGAGCGCACAGGCATACGCAGAGCTCATTTCATCGTGAGAGGCAGGCTTCCCGCGGCCGCACAACCTCGTAGGTCGCTGCTCGCACAGAGCCAGGCGCCTGTTTCAGGCGCCAAACCGCGATTCTACCGTTGAATGACCAGTTTGCGGCACCCCCTCCGGTGATGCTGTAAGCAGTATCACCCGGGCGCGCGCCGGAAACGCCGTCGTTCCGGGCGTGCGCACCACCGACGCGCTCGGTCCTCGGGCTTGGCTCCGCCTCTGGGAAACTGCTCTGGGGAACTGGTCGTGCGCGGGCGGACGAAGTCATGTTCCGCGATCTACGACCTCGTCCTGTGGAGCGCTACCGCTTGCGGCCGGTCGGCTCTGCGCCGGCGTGGGCGCAGCTCGATCATTGCCCACGAGCCCGCAGAGGTACCTCACTTCGAGCCAGGCGGTGCGAGAAGGCCCGGCACGGGCCGAAGCCCGACGGTCATGCTTGCCGGGAAGGCCGCGCACAGCCGCCGGAACACGTTGTCCTCGTCCTCGACGTCGCGCCGGTCGAAGCGGCGAAAGGTGTCCCCCAGCTCCCGGATGGCGTCCTCGCGGAGCTTTTCGTTCACAACCGTGCGCGCAGCGTCCGCACCACGGCCGATTGAAGTCCCAGCCCCGTACTTCATCGCGCCGTCGAACTCCGCATGGATGGCCCATTCGCGCACGACCCGACCGCCAATCCACTTGCGGAGACGCCATGCCAGGTCCGTGTAGTAGACGCCACGGGCGGTGACCACCCGGTACTGCGCGATGGGGATCGGCAGACCGCGGGAGACCGCGATCCAGCGCACCACCGTCTCGTACGTCACGTGGGTGCATAGACATTGCGCAGTCCTCGATGGTGCGCTCCAAGGTGGTGACCCGGAGCCCGTTGACGACGACGATGTCCTCGTCGGGCAGCGCGCCGCAGTGACGGCGCAACCCCTGCGCCTCCTTGTTGCTGGGCTTCGCGCGCTGCGTGATGTGCGTCAGCGGGTCGACGCGCCAGATCCAGCAGCCGTGGATGAGGGCCGCAGTGATGTGGCTGAGGACATGGTCCGCGCTCAGCCGGCGGCTGACGGCCACGGCACACGCGAGAGCCTCTCGCCCACGCCGTTGCCAGGGAGATTGGTCAGCCACCGCCTCGACGTAGGCGCCGGGCCGCACCCGGACGATGACGCCGGAGCGGCACGCGGCGCGAACAGCGTCGTCCCCGATGTCTCGCCTGAGGATCACACGGGGAAGCGTGCGCGGAAGGATGGGGGAGACCATCCAGGGATCGTGCAGGAGAAGGTACTCGGCGTGATGGCCAGCTGTGGGTGACCGGGGCTGCGAGCGCAGGTGGACACCCGCCGCATACCCGGGTAGCTCCGCGATGGGTGTAGCGCCGCGTGCGGAGCCCGAGGCCGACCTGGACCCGGTAGCCCATCGGACGCCCGGTTCGGTGGCTCCGGGGGCAAACTCGGCCTGCGGGTGCCCACCCTGATGACTGGTCGTGCTCAAGCAGACGAAGTCATGTTCCGCGATCTACGACCTCGTCGGGCAGAGCACTACCAGTCGCCGAGGGGCCCGCAAAGGCGGCCCGACGGCGGCCAGCGGCTGGCGGCACACAGCGCCTGGCGCCGCCTACTCCCCCACCTTGAGCTCGGTGACCTCCTCGCCCAGGCTCGCCAGGAGGCGGTGCCGCTCCTCGCGTCGGCGGCGCTGCTCGCGGGGCTCGGGCACCGGCGCCGCGGCGAGGAGACGCCGGGTGTACTCCTGCTGCGGGTTGAGCAGCACGGCCTCCCGGTCGCCCTGCTCGACGACCCTCCCGTCCTGGAGCACGACCACGCGGTGCGCGAGCAGGTCCACGACCGCCAGGTCGTGGGAGATGAACAGGCACGCGAAGCGGTAGCGCCGCTGCAGCTCGGTGAACATCGCCAGCACGCTGGCCTGGACGGAGACGTCGAGGGCGGAGGTGGGCTCGTCGGCGACCAGCAGCTCCGGCTCGAGGACGAGGGCCCTGGCGACGGAGACGCGCTGGCGCTGCCCGCCGGAGAGCTCGTGGGGGTAGCGGTTGTAGACGCTGCGCGGCAGGTGCACCGCGTCGAGGAGCTCGAACACCTTCTGCTGGCGAGCCCGCCTGTCCCCGAGCCGATGCACGACGAGCGGCTCCGTGATGATCTCCCCCGCCGGCAGGCGGGGGTTCAGCGACGCGGCCGGGTCCTGGAAGATCACGCCGATTCGCCGTCGCAGGGCCTTGGCCTCCCGGCGGCGCAGTGAGTCGAAGTTGAGGCCGAACAGGTCGATGCGGCCCGCGGCCGGGGGGATGAGGCCCAGCGCGGCCCGTCCGATCGTCGACTTCCCCGAGCCCGACTCCCCCACCAGGCCGACGATCTCGCCCTGCTGGACCAGGAAGGACACGCCGTCGACGGCGCGGAACGCCAGACGCCCGTGGTGCTCGTAGTCGACGGCGAGGTCCACGAGCTCCAGCGCGGGCGCGGCCAGGACTCCAGTGTCCTGCGCCGGCGCGGGCACCGCCCGGGTCCCGACGTCCGGCGCCGGCGCGGTGCCGAACTGGCCGGGCCCCTGGCCCAGGTGCGGGACGGCGTCGAGCAGCCGCCTCGTGTAGGGGTGCCGTGGGTGATTCAGGACCTGGTCCGCGCTGCCCACCTCGACCAGCTCGCCCTTGAACATCACGGCGACCCTGTCGGCCATGTCCGCCACCACGCCCATGTTGTGGGTGATGAGCAGGATCCCGGTGTTGAGCTTGTCCTTGAGCGATCGGAGCAGGTCGAGGATCTCGGCCTGGACCGTGACGTCGAGGGCCGTCGTCGGCTCGTCGGCGATGATGACCTTGGGGTCGCAGCTGATCGCGATCGCGATGACCACGCGCTGGCGCTGCCCGCCGGAGAGCTCGTGCGGGTACTGCCGCACGCGCCGCTCCGGCTCCGGGATGCCCACCATCCGCAGCAGCTCGACGGCGAGCTCGACGGCCTGGCGCCCATACGCGCGGCCGTGCACCTCGAGGGCCTCGGTCAGCTGGTCGCCGATCGTCAGGACAGGGTTGAGCGCCGTCATCGGTTCCTGGAACACCATGCCGATGTCGTCGCCGCGCAGGTGCCGCAGCCCGCGCGCGTCGAGGCGGCGCACATGCTGGCTGCCCACCACGACGTCGCCGCCGACACGCGCGTTGCCGGGCAGCAGCCCGAGGGCGGTCATCGAGGTGACGGACTTGCCCGAGCCGGACTCGCCCACGAGGGCCACGACCTCGCCGGGGCGCACGTCCAGCGAGATGCCCTTCACGGCGTGGACGGAGCCGAACTCGGTGCGGAAGCGGACGTCGAGGTCGGTGAAGCGCAGCACACGGTCGCGGCCGGCGCTGGCGGCGCTGGGCCCGGCGCCGGCCCCGGCGCGGGCGGTGCTGGGGCTGGCGCCCGCCCAGACGCGACGTGCGTCGTCGCCGACGCGACCTCCGTCGTCGCGGGCGCGCCCACCGGGCTCGGTGGAGGCCATCAGTCCTTCCTCCTGCTCTGGCGCGGATCGAAGGCGTCACGCAGCCCGTCGCCGATGAAGTTCACGCTCAGCGCGACGGCGAGGATGAAGAGGCCGGGCCACCAGAACAGCCACGGGCGAGAGGTGAAGGCGTTCTGGTAGGTCGAGATGAGCTGGCCGAGAGACGTGTCCGGCGGCGTCACGCCGAACCCGAGGAACGACAGCGAGGTCTCCAGGAGGATCGCCGCGGCGATCGACAGGGTGGCGGCCACGATGATCGTGCCCAGGGTGTTGGGGAGGATGTGCTTGACGATGATCCGGGCGGGGTGCGTGCCGACCGCGCGGGCGGCGGCGACGAACTCCCGCTCGCGCAGGGAGAGCACCTCCCCGCGCACGAGGCGGGCCAGCGACGTCCAGCCCACCAGGCCCAGCATGAGGGCCAGGACGAAGATCCCCGAGCCCGAGGCCATCTGCCCGAGCACGGCGGCGAGCACGAGGGTGGGGATGACGATGAACAGGTCGGTCGTGCGCATGAGGACCGCCTCGACGCGGCCGCGGAAGTACCCGGCGACGGCCCCGACCGTGGTACCGACGACGGTCGCGATGAGCCCCACCATGAACGCGATCAGCAGCGAGCGCTGCGTGCCGCGCATGACGAGCGCGAAGAAGTCCTTGCCCGCGTCCTCCTGACCGAAGGGGTGCTCGCCCACGCGCAGCGGGTAGAGCCGCAGGGTGGGCCGGCCGCCGTCGACGAGGGTGGTGGCGGTGACGTAGTCGTGCTTCCACCAGCCGGGGAACGGGCCGAACCCGATCGAGGTGTAGGCGAGGAGCGTGATGAGCACGAGGACGCCGAGGGAGATCATGGCTGCCTTGTGCCGCACGAAGCGGCGCCGGACGAGCTGGCCCTGGGAGTAGTTCTTGTCGGTCCGGCCCTCGAGGTCCTCGTCCAGCAGCCGGTCGACGTGCGCGGCGGTGGTGGGGTCGGTGCCCGGGGACTGCGGGACCGGGACGACGTCCTCGGCGTAGGTGCTCTCACTCATGGGTGGCTCCCAGCGTGCCCGGGCGGGCGGCGGCGGGTCGGACGCCGGCCGGGTCGCCGGCCGCTCCGGGGCGCGGGCGCGGTGCCCCCTGGCGACGACGCGTCGTGCTCAGCCGGATCCGCGGGTCGAGGAACGCGTAGGCGATGTCGGCCAGCATGTTCATCACGACGGCGGCGGTCGCGGTCACGAGGTAGAAGGCCATCACCGGGGCGGGGTCGACGTGCTCCAGGCCGGTCCGGAACAGCTGGCCCATGCCCTTCCAGCCGAACACCGTCTCCGTGAGCACCGCGCCGCCGATGAGGCCGGCGAAGTCGAAGGCGACGATGGTGGTGAGCGGGATCAGGGCGTTGCGGAACGCGTGCTTGGTGATGACGACCCGCTCGGACAGGCCCTTCGATCGGGCGGTGCGCACGTAGTCCTGCTGGAGCACCTCGAGCATCGAGGCCCGCGTGTACCGGGTGAAGGACGCCACCGAGATCAGCGTCAGGACGATGGTCGGCAGGATCAGCTGGGTGCCCTTGTCCAGGATGCCCTCCCAGAACGTGCCGGCGAAGTTGGGGGTGCTCGCCCCGATGGTGGAGATCGGGCGCGGCTGGAGCTGGAGGTACCCGGCCCAGGCGGACAGCGCCTTGTCCGCGACGATGACGACACTCATGAACAGCGCCGTCACGACGCAGACGCCGACGGCGGCCCGGCGGGAGAAGCCGCCCCAGAACCATCCGGCGGCCACCGCGACGGCGAGGGCCAGGGCGAGGAGCCCGAGGAGGATCGGCCAGCTCGGGTCGGCCAGCACGCCGCCGAGCGCGACGTAGGCGACAAGCCCGGCGCCGACGGTCGTGAGCGCGGCGTACACGACCCGGCGGTTGCCCAGGCCCGTCGTGAGCATGACGGCGAGCAGGGCGCCGCCCGCACTGACCAGGGCGACGACGCCGACGCCCAGCGCCGGCCGGCGGAACCAGTCGACGGCGTCGAAGTAGACGAGCGCGGCGAGGACGAACACGAACGTGCCACCGCCCGTGACGAGGCGCCGGCGGGTGTCCCCGCCCAGCATGCCCTGCAGCACCACGCCGACGCCCGCGGCGATGAGCACCTTCGTCGCCGGGGCCAGGTGCGGCTGGGCGATCCAGTCGTTGAACCGGATCGCGCCGTACTCCTTGAGGAGCACGGCGGCCCAGAACACCGGCAGGGAGAAGAACAGGAACGCCAGGAAGGTCACGAGGTAGTCGAACCCGGAGTACTGGCGGACGGCGGTGAGGATCCCCAGGAAGACGCCGACGACGATCGCCAGGAGCGTCGCGAGGATGACGAGCCGCAGCGTGGCTCCGGCGGCATTGGCCAGCAGGGCGGTGACGTTGACGCCGGACCGGTCGGTGCCGAGGTCGCAGTGGCCCACCAGGCATCCGGCCACCCCGGCGAGCCAGCCGAGGTACCGCACGTACCAGGGCACGTCCAGGCCCATGTTGGTGATGCGCTGGGCGATGAGGTTGTCCCGGTTCGGGTCGTTGGACTCCCGGAGGTCCGCGAGCGGGTCGCCCGCGTGGACGGTGAGGACAAACATCACCAGCGAGCCGGCGAGCAGGATCAGGAACGAGATCCCGAGCCTGCGGAGGATGAACGTGACCACAGGAAACCCTTCGACGGGTCGGCCGCGGGGTCGGCGTGCGTGCCGGCCGGGCGCTGTGTGGCGGGCGGGCGTGAGACGGGCGCTGGGTGCCGGGCGGGGGGCGGGGGCGAACGTCGGGCGTCGGGCGTCGGGCGTCGGGCGGGTGCTAGGCCGGCGCCGGCCGCCTCACTCCGCGCGCTGCCACTGCTCGGCGTTCCAGCTCACGCCCGTCTGGACCGCCGTGAACCGCACGTTCTTCAAGTCCGCGGAGTAGGCGATGGTCCCCGGGTGCGCGAAGAGCGGGATGCCGTACAGCGTGTCCCACAGGCGCTTCTCGATCTTCTTCTTCTGCTCGAGGTGCACGGCCGGGTCCAGCGACGACGCCAGCGTGGCCCACGCGTCGTCCACCTCCTTGTCGGAGTAGCCGCCGTAGTTCTGCGGGGCGTTGGTGGTGTAGATGTTCTGGCCCGAGGCGATCTGGCCGGACCCCGACCAGGCGTAGAGGGAGACCTCGTAGTCCCCCGCCGGCAGGGCGTTGGAGAAGAAGTCCGCGCTGCCGACGTCGATGACGTTGAAGCCGGCCTGGTCGCAGCTCGACTTGATGATGTCGACCTCCGAGGTGCGGCGGGGGTTGGGCGCCGAGTAGCCGATGCGGACGTCGATCGGGCCCGCGATGCCCGACTCGGCGATCTTCGCCTTCGCGCCGGCGATGTCGACCTTGTCGTAGCGGCCGTCGTACGCGGCGGCGACGACGTCGTCGTAGTGGTCCTGGAAGGGGAAGTACTCGCGGGCGTTCATCACCACGGAGTCCTTGTTGATCGGCTTGATGAGGTTGTCGACGATCTGCTGGCGGGGCACGCACATCGCGAACGCCTGCCGCAGCGCCAGGCCGCCCTCGGCGTCGGAGAAGACGCCGTTCTTGAAGTTGTAGTCCAGGTGCTCCCAGGTGAGCTTGGCCCCCGTCTCGACCTTGACGGCGGAGCCAAGCGCCCGCAGCTGCGCGAGCGTGTCCACCGTGGCCTGCGGCTCGATGACGTTGAGGTCGCCGTTCTGCAGCGCCTGGACGTGGGCGTCGGCGGCCAGGAACCGGAAGGTGAGGCGGTCCGTGGCGGCGGGCGTGCCCCAGTACTTGGGGTTCGCCTCGAGCGTGAGCGACTGGCCGGCCTCCCAGCCGCCCGGCTTCAGCTGGTAGGGGCCGCCCGAGGGGGCGATGGCCGGGTCGGGCAGCTGACCGGGGTTCGGGGAGATCCAGCCGTTCCAGAACTTCGCGGCCCGCGTGACGACGTCGACCTCTTTGTTGAGGATGGCCTGGGTGAGCGCGTCCTCCGTGATCCCGATCTGCTTGGCGACGACGTGGGCGGGCAGGATGTAGCCCCCGACCATGAGCTCCCAGTCGGGGTTCTTCCTGGCGTACGTGACCGTGAACGTCTTCCCGCCGACCTTCCCCTTGGGGCCGTCCGGGACGTCCTGCGGGTACTGCGCGGAGACGTGGTTGAACACCGGGTGCTGCGGGTCGGGCGAGAGCCAGGTGGGGTTCTGCGCGACCCACTCCAGGAGCATGTCGGCGTAGTCGATGGGGCTCCCGTCGGACCAGACGGCCTTGTCGTTGATGGTGTACTCGACCACCAGCGGGGCGTCGCCCTCCAGCCCCGAGACCGCCTTGTAGGTGCCGAACTCCGGGTTCGGGTACAGCTTGCCGTCGGTGCCCTTGTAGTTGAACCCTCCGGGCCGGATCTGGCCGTTGATCACCGAGTTGTAGGTCGAGTACGTGTCGGCGGTGTAGTCGTTGTACCCGGTCCACTCGTCCTGGCCGGTCGAGAAGTAGATGTCGCCGTCGGCGGTCTTGATGTTGCCGAGGTCCGCCTTCGCGCCCGAGGTGGCGGCCTCCCCGCCGCCCCCCTCGCTCGTCGACGCGCTCGGGGTGGGCTCCTCAGGGGTCCCGCTCGTGCACGCGGCCAGCAGGAGCGCGATTCCGGAGAGGACCGACACGGCCGCAGCAGTACGCCTCATCATTCCTCCAGTGCGGGGAGGAGGTCCCCGGACCAGCGCGCTGGTTCGGGGATCGGTGCATACCCAGGCTCGGAGGTGGGAGCCGACGGGTGACCCGGGCCCACAGACGGTGTGGGTCCGCAACGTGTCCGCCGTGACGTTCGTCACATCATCGTCGAGGCCGAGAGTACACGGACCGTTCGCCGCGGCACCCCGGCACGCCAGGGAAGGGGCTCGAGCGGTCAAGTCCTCGCACACCACCGCGCTCGACCGGTCAAGTCCTCGCACACCACCGCGCTCGACCGGTCAAGTCCTCGCACACCACCGCGCTCGACCGGTCAAGTCCTCGCACGCCGGCGAGCCCGCGGAGTTTTCCCGCGAGTACTTGACCGCTCGGCGGGAGGGGAGGGGGTTAGCCGGCGACGAAGCCCCAGTTCTCCGGCCGGGTGCTGCTCAGCCCCGTCGCGCCCACGTTGGCGAGATCGCTGACGGCGGCGACCAGCTGCGGGCGCTGGTAGAGCGGCAGCGTGTGTGCCTCGGCCCAGATGAGCTCGTCGGCCTGGTCGGCCAGCTCGAGCCGTGCCTCGTGGTCCGTCTCCGTCGCGATCTTGGCGATGACCTCGTCGAGCTCGGGCGATGCCACCCGTGCGAAGTTCGAGTGCGCCGTCGCCGGGTCGCCGTAGATCTCGCCGAGGCCGACCATCGGGTACGGAGAGCCGTACCAGTACATGCCCATGAGCTCGAAGTCGCCGGAGAAGAGCGTCTCCCCGAACTTCGCCTCGGGCACCTGATCGAGCTCGACGTCGATGCCGACCTCGCGCAGCTGCGCCTGGACGAGCTGGCCCTCGTTCTCCGAGACCGGGACCCCGGTGAGGACGCTGAACCGGACGACCAACGGCTCGCCGTCGCGCTCGCGGATCCCGGTGCGCGGGTCGGGCGTCCAGCCGGCGGCGTCGAGGGCGGCGCGGGCACCGACGGGGTCGTACCCGTAGTCGGCCGCGTTGTCCTCGTAGCCCTCTTGACCCTCCAGGAAGATGTGGTTGTCCAGGGGGCGCTGCAGCTCGGCGGGCAGCCCGGCGAGGCTGGAGGCGGCGATCACCGACCGGTCGAGGGAGCGCACGATCGCCTGGCGCACGGCCAGCTCGGTGAGCGCCCCGGCGGAGGAGTTGAAGGTGATGTTGCGCCAGCTCGTGCTGCCGGCCCGCCGCACGTCGGCACCGGGCACGGCGCTCGCGATCTGGAAGGCGTTCGGGTCGGCACCGACGTCGAAGACGTCGAGCTCGCCGTTCTGGAAGGCCAGCGCGGTGCCCTCGGGCGACACGACGCGGTACTGGATCTCGTCGAGGATCGGGGCCGGGCCCCACCAGCGCTCGTTCGGCACGAGGGTGAGGACTTGCTGGGCCGCATCGGTGCTCTCGACCGCGAAGGGCCCCGTGGCCCAGTCCGCCGGGTGCTCGAGCCAGCCCTCGTTGAACGTCGCCGGGTCGGCGACGCCGTCGGCCGGCAGGACGGTGGACAGCGCCGCCTTCCAGTCGGGGAAGGCGGCGCTGAACGTCACGACGACGTCGAACGGGGTGTCGCCCTGCTCGACTGACTGCACCGCGGCGAACGCGCCGGTGGCGCACTGGAACTCGGCATTCGAGCCGTTGCACGCGGAGACCGTCGCCGCGTAGTCCTGCCAGGTGATCGGCTTCCCGCTGTTCCAGACCGCGTCGGGGTTCAGGTGCAGGACGACGACCTCCTGCTCTCCCACCATGTCGTCGTCGAAGCCGAGCAGGAAGTTCTCGTTCGGTGTGGGCACGCCTGCACCGTCGAAGTCCCAGTTGGCGACGCTGATCGGCGCGAAGACGTCGGAGTAGGCGGCGTTGGCGCCGCCCACGTGCAGCGGGTTCCACTGCTCGGGCAGGGGGCCGACGGCGCGACGGAGCGTGCCGCCCTGGTCGAGCTCCGCGCGCGGCGTGGCGTTGACCTCGAAGAGCTCGCCCTCGCCGGTGGCGATGCCGCCGCCCGGTTCGACCACGCCGGCGGAGGCGGTGGGGTCGGCGCCGCCCACGTTGCTGGTGGTGCATCCGGCCAGCGCCAGCGCCACACCCGTCGCCAGGGCGGCGAGCCCCTTCGTCCTCCGCACCGAGAACTCCTCCATCATGCCGTCCGGGGAAACGGGCGACGGCCCTCGAGCGGGGCCGTGGCCTCTGGCGCAGCAACTCGGTCTGCTCCACGTTCTCCGGAGATAGAACCACGGCGACGGTCAGAAGCCCGCATTGGTCTCACCATTGGCGTCGCCATCGTGACCGGATCGAGACCCGTCACGGCGTCGGGGCCTGGCCGGCGAAGTGGCAGGCGGCCTGCTGGTCGGGCGCGCGCTCGCGCTCGACCGTGAGCCGTCCCGCGCCCCGTTGCCGCAGGGACGCCTCGTCCGCCGTCCGTCGGTGCCGTCCCGTGGGCACCGGCCGCAGCGAGGGGTCCTCGGTGGCGCACCTGGCCTGCTCGGGTGCGTCGAGGTCGGCGAAGAGCGGGCAGCGGCCGCGGAACCGGCACCCGGCGTCGGGGACGGCGTCGACGTCGACGTCGGCCGGAGCGGGCACCTCGCCCCGGAGGACGACGCGCGTGCGCCACCGCTCGACAGCGGGGTCGGGCACGGGGACGGCGGAGAGCAAGGCCTGCGTGTAGGGGTGCGCGGGGCGCGCGAAGACGGTGCCGGCCGCGCCGACCTCCACGATGCGCCCGAGGTGCATCACGGCCACCCGGTCGGCGAGGTGACGCACCACCGACAGGTCGTGCGAGACGACGAGGTAGCTCAGGCCCAGCCGCGTGCGGAGCTCGTCCAGGAGGTTGACGATCCCCGCGCGCACGGAGACGTCGAGGGCGGAGACCGGCTCGTCGAGCACCAGCAGCCGTGGCTCCAGCGCCAGGGCGCGGGCGATGGCGACGCGCTGGCGCTGGCCGCCCGAGAGGTGCTCGGGGAAGCGGGCGGCGTGCGCGGCCTCCAGGCCGACGAGGTCCATGAGCTCGCCGACCCGCCGCTCGCGCGCTCCCCCGCGCACGCCGTGGGCGTGGAGCGGCTCGGCCAGCAGGTCGAAGACCGGCATGCGCGGGTCGAGGGACGCGCTCGGGTCCTGGAAGACGACCTGAAGGTCCCTGCGCAGCGCGGCGCGGGCCGCCGGGCCCCGCAGGCCGGCGACGTCCTCGCCGAGCACCGTGAGCCGACCCGCGGCCGGGGCCCGGAGCTCGAGGATCTCGCGCACGAGGGTGCTCTTCCCGCTGCCCGACTCGCCCACGAGGCCGAGGACCTCGCCGGCGCGCAGGTCGAGGCTGACGCCGTCGAGGGCCCGGACGGTGCCCGCACGGCGGCGCAGCACGCCCCGGGACCGGAGGGGGAAGTGCCGCACGAGACCCGTCACCCGCAGGATCTCCGGGGCCTCGAGGCGCCCCTTCGGGGCGCCCCGGTGGGGGGCTGGCGGCCGAGGGTAGAGGGCGTCGCCGGTGAGGGACCCGTCGGCCAGCTCGCCGCCGCGGTGGCATGACGCCGTGTGGAGGCCGGCCGATCCGCCGTCGGCCGATCCGCCGTCGGCCCATCCGCCGTCGGCCGGGGCGTCGCCGGCGGCGCGCGGCGCCCCGACCGCCGCGAGCGGCGGCTCCACGCGGCGGCACACATCCACCGCGCCGGGGCAGCGCGGCGCGAAGGAGCATCCTGGTCCGGCGCCCAGCGGCGACGGCGGCTGCCCGTCGATCGTGGCGAGCGCCGTCCGCCCGTCGGCGTCCGGCCGCGGGAGCGCGCCGAGCAGCCCGATCGTGTACGGCATCCGGGGGCGGGCGAAGATCTCCCGGACGTCGCCGTGCTCGACGATCCGGCCCGCGTACATGACCGCGACGCGGTCGGCCATGCCGGCGACGACGCCGAGGTCGTGGGTGATGAGGACGAGCGCCGCACCGGTCGCGCGCTGCGCGGCGCGCAGGACGTCAAGGATCTGCGCCTGGACCGTGACGTCGAGCGCGGAGGTCGGCTCGTCGGCGAGGATCACGTCGGGCTCGTTCGCGATCGCCATCGCGATCACGGCGCGCTGGCGCATGCCGCCGGAGAGCTCGTGGGGGAAGGCGGTGGCCCGGGCGCGCGGCCGGTCGATGCCCACCAGGTCGAGCAGCTCGACCGCCCGCTCCCACGCGGCGCGGCGCGGCATGGCCTGGTGGGCGCGGAGCGCCTCGACGACCTGGTCGCCGATCGTGTACACCGGGGTCAGTGCGGCCATGGGGTCCTGGAAGACCATCGCGACGCGCGCGCCCCGGACCCGGGACAGCGCGGCGTCACCGGCGCCCAGCAGCTCCTCGCCGCGCAGGCGCACCGAGCCGGTGACTGCGCTCCCCTCGGGGGCCAGGCCCATGATCGCCAGCGCCGTCATCGTCTTGCCGGAGCCGGACTCCCCCACGACGGCGAGCACCTCGCCCGCCCGGACCGCGAGGCTCAGGCCGCGGACCGCGTGGACGACGCCGTCGTCCGTGGGCAGGCGCACGTCCAGGTCCGTGACCTGCAGGACGGTCACGGGCGCCCCGAGCGTGGGTCGAGCGCGTCGCGCAGGCCGTCGCCCACGAGGGCTACCAGCACGAGCAGGAGCACGAGCGCCCCCGCGGGGCCGAGGAAGACCCAGGGGAACGTCGCCGCCGTGCGCTGTCCCTCGGCGATGAGCGTGCCCAGCGACGTCGCGGGAGCCTGGACGCCCAGGCCGAAGTAGGACAGCGACGTCTCGGCGAGGACCGCGCCGGCCAGGGCGAGGGTCGCGTCCGCCACTAGCAGCGAGGAGATGTTGGGCAGGATGTGGCGGGCGATGAGGCGCGGCGTGGAGACGGACATGTAGCGCGCCGCCGCGACGTACTCCAGCCGCGTGACCGCCAGTACCGCCGAGCGCACCACGCGCGCCGAGAGCATCCAGCCCAGTCCGGCCAGCACGACGACCATCGTGGCCGCGGAGGCGCCGGGCCCGCCGGGGCGCCCCGCGACGACGGCCACGAGTATGAGGCTGGGGACGACGAGGAGCAGGTCGATGACCCACTGGGCCGCCCGGTCCACCCAGCCGCCGTAGCAGGCGGCGACGGTCCCGACGACGGCGGCGACCGCCGTCTGCAGGACGGCGACGCCGAGGCCGACGACCATCGAGGTGCGCAGCCCCTGGAGCGTGAGGGCGAGGACGTCGCGGCCGGCCTGGGTGGTCCCCCACCAGTGCTCGCCGTCCGGCGGGCTGAGGAAGCTGTCCCGGTCCACGTCCAGGTGGCCCCACGGCAGCAGCATCGGGCCGACGACCGCCAGCAGTGCGAGCGCGACGACGCCGACCAGGCCGGTCACCGCGCTGCGACGGCGGACGAACCGCCGGGCGACGAGCCGTCCGCGCGTGCGGCGCGGGACGGCGACACCCGCCGCGAGACCAGGGCCCACGGGTGCCCCGCGGCCCGTCACCGGCGCGCCCGTCGTCGTCATCGCAGCCGCACCCGCGGGTCCAGCGCCGCGACGACGAGGTCGGAGAGCAGCGCGCCGGCCGCGACGCACACCCCGCCGAACGCGGCGAAGGCCACAGCGCCGTTGACGTCCTGGCCTGCGATCGCCGCCATGCCGAAGGCCCCCATGCCGTGCCAGCCGAAGACCAGCTCTGTGAAGGTCGCCCCCAGCACGAGGCCCGCGACGGTGAAGGCGAAGTAGGACGCGGTGGGCACCAGCGCGGTCCGCAGGGCGTGGCGGCGCAGGGCCGTCGCCCGGCGCAGGCCCCGGGCGCGGGCGGCGCGGACGTGCTCGGCGCCCATGGTGTCGAGCATGAGGTTGCGCTGGATGCGGCTGAAGTAGGCGGCCTGCCCAGCGGCCAGGGCCAGCGTGGGCAGCAGCAGGTGCTGGAGGCGGTCCGCGACCGGCGCCAGCACGCCGTCGCCGTGGCGGCCCGTCTCGCCGAGGAACTCGAAGACCTGGGTGCCGGTGGCCTGGTTGACCCGGACGGCGACGATCTGCAGCACGACGCCGAGGACCAGGGCGGGCGTCGACACCACCAGCAGGGACGCCAGGGTCACGACGCGGTCGCCGGCCCGGTGGCGCCGCGTGGCGGACCACGCCCCCAGCGCCACCCCGGCGACGGTGCCGAGCACCGAGCCGAGGGTCATGAGCCGCACGGAGACCCACACGCGG
Organism: Georgenia sp. SYP-B2076; assembly: GCF_003991205.1. Lineage (GTDB taxonomy): Bacteria > Actinomycetota > Actinomycetes > Actinomycetales > Actinomycetaceae > Georgenia. The sequence goes on from NZ_RXOZ01000031.1 coordinate 240,701, forward strand.
GTGCCGATCTCCTCGTTCACGCTGGCGCCCGACGGCGTGCGCCCCCAGTCCCAGGACGTCACGACCCCGGCCAGCCAGGTCCGGTAGCGCTCGAGCAGCGGGGTCGCGTCGCTGAGGTTGTACGCCCGCAGCGAGGCCTCGACCGCCGCGCGGTCGAGCGGCGGGTTCCGCAGCTCGTACAGCGACCGGGGGTCGAGCTGGGACGCCGCGAGGAGGTAGACGAGGCTCACCGCTAGGACGAGCAGCACCACGTAGCTCACGAGCCTGCGGGCGAGGTACTGCAGCATGGGCCAGCTTTCGGGCGCGCGGCGACGGACCGGCCGTGGCGGGCGGCTGCGCCGGGCCGCCGTCCCACGGGTTGACGGGCGTCTGAGCGGCGCCCGGCCAGATTACATGGCGGTCGGTGTCCGGAACGGTTCGGCGCGACCACGAAGGGGACCGGAGGCGTGGCCTGCGGTCCCCTTCGCTGTGCTCTCGCGCGGTCCGTGTCAGACCAGCAGCGTGTCCTCGGGACCGGCCGGCACGACGTCGAGGGTCGAGCCGGGGATGGCCGCGAGCAGCTCGCGGGTGTATGCCTGCCGCGGGCTGTCGAAGACCTCGTCGGTGGTCGCCATCTCGACGATCTTCCCCTTCTGCATGACCGCCACGTGGTCGGCGATCTGGCGCACGACGGCGAGGTCGTGCGTGATGAAGAGGTAGGTCAGCCCGAGCTCGGCCTGGAGGTCGTTGAGCAGGGTGAGGACCTGGGCCTGGACGAGGACGTCGAGGGCGGAGACGGCCTCGTCGCACACGATCAGCTTCGGCTGCAGCGCCAGCGCCCGGGCGATGGCCACGCGCTGGCGCTGGCCCCCGGAGAGCTCGTTGGGGTAGCGCCGCATCGCGGACTTCGGCAGGGCCACCATGTCGAGCAGCTCGGCGACCTTCTCGGCCCGGGCCTTCTTGTTCCCGACGCCGTGCACGCGCAGCGGCTCCTCGATCGTGCGGAAGATCGAGTACATCGGGTCCAGGGACCCGTACGGGTTCTGGAAGATCGGCTGGACCTGCCGGCGGAAGTCGAACAGCTGGCGCTTGTCGAGGCTGCCGACCTCCGTGCCCTCGAAGACGACCTTCCCGCTGGTCGGCTCGAGGAGGTTGAGCATGACGTTCGCCACGGTGGACTTGCCCGAGCCAGACTCCCCCACGAGCGCCATGGTGGAGCCGCGCGGGATGGCGAAGGACACGTCGTCGACGGCCCTGAACGTCTTGCCCGCGCCCGGCACGCCCCCGCGCAGGTGGAACTCCTTGGTGAGGTGCTCCACCTCCACGATGTTCGCGGCCTGGGCGGTGCCGGCGCTCGTGAGCAGCTCGGAGGACTCCTCGCCACGCTCCTTGGCGCTCTGGATCCGCCGGGAGGCGAGCGACGGCGCCGAGGAGACGAGCCGCTGGGTGTAGGGGTGCTGCGGGTCGGCCAGGATCTGCCGGGCGGGGCCCGACTCCACCACGCGTCCGCGGTGCATGACCACCAGGTGCTCGGCGCGCTCGGCCGCCAGGCCGAGGTCGTGGGTGATGAACAGGACCGCCGCACCGAGCTCCTTGGTGAGGTGCTCGAGGTGGTCGAGGATCTGCCGCTGCACCGTCACGTCGAGCGCCGAGGTGGGCTCGTCGGCGATGAGCAGCTTCGGCCGCGCGGCCAGGCCGATGGCGATGAGCGCGCGCTGGCGCATGCCGCCGGAGAACTCGTGCGGGTACTGCTTTGCGCGCCGCTCGGCGTCGGGCAGACCCGCCTCGGTGAGGACCTCGTGGACGCGCTGCTTCGCGGCCGCGCCCTTGGCGATGCCGTTGGCGGCGAGGGTCTCCTTGACCTGGAACCCGATCTTCCACACCGGGTTGAGGTTGGACATCGGGTCCTGTGGGACCAGCCCGATCTCCTTGCCGCGGATCCCCTCGATCTGCTTGCGCGAGGGGTGCGTGATGTCCTGGCCCATGAAGGTGATGGACCCGCCGACCACCTTGCCCGTGCCGGGCAGCAGGTCGATGATCGCGTGGGCGGTCGTGGACTTGCCCGAGCCGGACTCCCCCACGATGGCCACCGACTGGCCCGGGTAGACGGTGAGGTTGGCGCCCCGCACGGCCGGGACCATCCCGGTGCTCGACGTGAAGGCGACCTCGAGGTCGCGGATCTCGAGCAGCGGCTGGGCGCCGTCCAGGTCCGCGGCCGGCTGCGTCGTCGTGTCGGTCATCGAGTGGCTCATCGGGTCCGCACCTTCGGGTCCAGGGCGTCGCGCGCGGCGTCGCCCATCATGATGAAGCCGAGCACGGTCAGCGCCAGGGCCCCGGCCGGGTAGAAGAGCACCGAGGCGTTGGAGCGCAGCGAGGCCTGGGCCTGGGAGATGTCGCCGCCCCAGGACACGATGGACGACGGGAGGCCGATGCCCAGGAAGCTCAGCGTCGCCTCGGCCACGATGAACGTGCCGAGCGCGACCGTGGCGTAGACGATGATCGGCGCCGCGGCGTTGGGCAAAATGTGCCGCGCCAGCGCCCCGAACCGGCTCACCCCGAGGGACTTCGCCGCCGTGACGTAGTCGTTGTTCTTGACGCTCATGACGGACCCACGCGTGATGCGCGCGATCTGCGTCCAGCCGAACGAGGCCAGCACCGCGGCGACGGTGATCGTCGTGCGGCTGTCGGAGAAGAGCTGCATGATCACGATGGCCGCCAGCACCAGCGGGATCGCGAAGAAGATGTCGGTGACGCGCGAGAGGATCGTGTCGAACCAGCCGCCGAAGAACCCCGCGATGGCCCCGACGATGGTGCCGACGATCAGCACGGCGATCGTCGTCAGGACGCCGACCGTCACCGAGGCGCGCGCCCCGTAGATCGTGCGCGAGTAGATGTCACAGCCCTGGCGGTCGAACCCGAACGGGTGGCCGGCGGTCGGCGCGGCGAGGCTGTTGGCCAGCTCGCAGAACCGCGGGTCCTGCGACGTGAACAGCTGCGGGAACGCCGCGACGGCGCAGACCAGCACGATGATGGCGGCCGAGACCCAGAAGATGGGACGACGGCGCAGCTTCTGCCACGCCTCGCTCCACATGCTCGACGGCGCCCCCGTGTCACTGACGGCGTCGACGGCGCCCAGGCCCGTCTCGTCGAGCTCCGCGAAGAAGTGCTCCTGGTGGCGGCGGACCGCGAGCGGCTCGGGGCCGCGCGATGGACCGGTGTGGGTGATGTCAGGCATAACGGATCCTCGGGTCCAGGGCCGCGTAGAGCAGATCGACGAGCAGGTTCGCGACGATGTAGATCAGCACGAGCACGGTGGTCAGGGACACGACGGTGGCGGCCTCTCCCTGGGTGATCGCCCGGAAGAGCGTGCCGCCGACGCCGTTGATGTTGAAGATGCCCTCGGTGACGATGGCGCCGCCCATGAGCGCACCGAGGTCCGCACCGAGGAAGGTCACCACGGGGATGAGGGAGTTGCGCAGCACGTGCACGTTGATCACGCGCGGCCGGGACAAGCCCTTCGCGGTGGCGGTGCGCACGTAGTCGGCGCCCAGGTTCTCGGACACCGACGTGCGCGTCAGGCGCAGGACGTAGGCGAAGGAGACCGCGCCCAGCACGATCGCCGGCATCAGCAGGCTCTCGAACGAGACGTTGCCGCCCACGGTGGTGGGGAGCCAGGAGAGCTTCACGCCCACGACGAACTGCAGCACGAAGCCGATCACGAAGGTCGGCACCGCGATGACGACGAGACTGATGACCAGCAGCGTCGAGTCGAAGATGCCGCCCTTGCGCAGGCCGGAGAGCAGGCCGGCGGCCACGCCGAAGATGGCCTCGAAGACCAGCGCCATGACCGAGAGCTTGAACGTGATCGGCAGCGCCTCCTTGATGACGTCGAAGACGTCACGGCCGGAGAACGTGATGCCGAAGTCAAGCGTGAGAATGCCCTGGAGGTAGAGCAGGTACTGCACGATGAACGGCTCATCGAGGTTGTAGCGCTGCCGGAGCTGGTCCTGGACGGCCTCCGGCAGCCCGCGGTCACCGCCCAGCGCCGCGATGGGGTCGCCGGGGAGGGCGAAGACCATGAAATAAATGAGCAGGGTGGCCCCAAGAAACACAGGGATCACCTGCAAAACCCTGCGCCCGATGTACTGGAGCATCAGGTCTCCTCCTCGTTCGAATTTCGCGTCTCGCGCTGCGGTGGCCACACGCGCCGTACGACAATACGCCGCGGACAGCCGTCTACGAATTGCTGTGATCCGTCCCACAGCACAGATGTGGGGGGCGAGACCGTGAGGTCCCGCCCCCCAATAACCGTCACAGATGCGGCTGCATCAGCGTCAGTTCTTGGTCACCTCGTACATCTGCGGGATGCTGTTCCAGCTGAACTCCACGTTTTCGACGCCCTCGGCCCAACCGCCGTTGACGTTGGAGTACCACAGCGGCACCTGCGGGAGATCTGTGAAGAGAATCTCCTGCGCCTTCTGGTACAGGGTGGTCGCCTCGTCGACGGAGCCCGCGGTGGCGGCCTCCTTCAGGAGCGCGTCGAACTCGGGGTTCGTGTACTGGCCGTCGTTGGAGCCGGCGCCGGTGGCGAACATGGCCCCCAGCGAGTTGTCCATGCCCGGCCAGTCGAACTGCCAGCCGGAGCGGAACGCGCCCTTCATCGTGCCGGCGTCGCGGTCGTCGAGCAGCGCCTGGAAGGCCGGGTAGGGCTGGCCCTCGACGTCGATGCCCAGGGTGTTGCGGATCGAGTTCGCCACGGCGTCGACCCAGGTCTGGTGGCCGCCGTCGGCATTGTAGGCGATGAAGAACGTGCCGGTGTACGGCTCGATCGCCTCGGCCTGCGCCCACAGCTCCTTGGCCTTCTCCGGGTCGAACGCGAGCACCTCGGAGCCGGGGATGGAGTCGGACCAGCCGTTGACCACCGGGGAGGTGAAGTCGGTGGCCGGGGTGCGGGTGCCCTGGAAGATCGTCTCGGTGATCTCCTGGCGGTTGATCGCGTGGGAGATGGCCTGACGACGCAGGTGGCCCGCCTCGCCCGCGAACTCCGGCAGGTACTCCGGGAACGTGAAGGACTGGAAGATGGCGGCCGGCTGGTTGACCGAGCGGCCCGCCAGCTCGTCCTCATAGGTGGCGAATGCGGAGTCCGGGATCGCGTCGATGACGTCGAGGTTCCCACCGAGGAGGTCGTTGTACGCCGCGTCCTGGGTGTCGTAGAACTTGACGGTGACGCCGCCGTTCTGCGGGACGCGCTCGCCCTTGTACTCCGGGTTCGGCACGAGCGTGGCCTGGACGTTGTGCTCCCAGGCCCCCTCGCCGTCGAGCATGTACGGGCCGCTGGCGATGGGGTTCTCGCCGAAGGCCGCCATGTCCGCGAAGGCGGACTCGGGCAGCGGCGCGAACGCGGTGTAGCCCAGGCGCAGCGGGAAGTTGGCGTCGGGCGCCGTGAGGGTGACGGTGAAGGTCTTGTCGTCGACGACCTTGAGGCCGGTCAGCTCCGAGTCGACATCCCAGGAGAAGCCCTCGATGGTCTCGAAGAAGTAGCTGTTCGCCTGCGCGTTGCTCAGCAGGGCGCCGTAGTTCCAGGCGTCCACGAAGCTCTTGGACGTGATGGGCGTCCCGTCGGAGAACGTCCAGCCGTCCTTCAGGGTGATCGTGTAGGTCTGGTTGTCCTCGGTCTCGATGGACTCGGCGACCTCGTTGTGCGTGCTGCCCTCGGCGTCGTAGTACACGAGGCCGGCGAAGATCATGTCGGTGATCTTGCCGCCGTTGGTCTCGTTGGTGTTCGCCGGAAGGAGCGGGTTCTGGGGCTCACCGCCATTGACGGTGACGACCGCGGTGCTCGCGCCGCCGTCCGCAGCTGTGGTGTTCTCGTCGCTGGTGTCACTCGAGCTGCACGCGGCAAGCACGAGGGAACCGGCGAGGACTGAGGCGGCCACGCCCGCCATACGCCTGGTCTTCAATGTTCCTCCTGATGAGAGAGCACGATGCTCTTCCGGCCCAGAGCCGCGCGCAGCACGCTCGGCGACACAGCCGACGCTGGGTAGGTTTCGGCAAGGATAGATCTCGGTCCGGCCCGGAACGAAATAGGGTAGCTGATCGTTACGCGATCGTGACCACCATGTGAGACGTCCCACACGGACGTACCTGAGACGCCACGCGGCCGTTTGCCCGAAACCGCACGTTTGCACGGTGTTCACCCCGGCAGCGGGGCCAGTCGACGGGCACGCCCCAACGACCGGCTGGGGCCCCGGACGGGAGGACGGCGCGCGGCGGCCTGGGACACCCGGGTCCGTTAACGCTTTGCCGGGGAGTCGCGACCGATGCGGCCGCCCGTCGGGGGTTCGGCGGTGCCGGCGGCCGCCCGTCGGGGGTTCGGCGGTGCCGGCGGCTGGGCGCTCGGGGCGCCGACGCCGGAGCTCAGCGGCCGCCGAAGCGGCGGCGCTTGCGCAGCGCCCAGGACAAGGACACGACGGCGATCGCGCCGACGATCTGGCCGCCGAGGATGATGCGGTTGAGGTCCATGGCGGGCTGCCAGTGCACCTTGCCCTCGCGGATGACGTAGACCCCGACCGGCCGGGCGCGCACGCCGAAGCCGCCGCCACCGCCGGAGCCTTCACCCGCCTCGTGGTGACCGTGACGCCCCTCGGGCCTGGGCGGCTCACCCGGCCGCTGCTCCCCCGTCAGGCCACTTCCGAAGCCCATGCCGCTCCCGCCCATGATCTTCGCGACCGGGATCACCAGCACGCCCTCGTGCTGGTAGGCCTCGCCGAAGACCCGTCGCACCGTCAGTGCCTCGCGGGCGCTCTCGGTGGGGAGGTTGACGTTGCCTGTGACCGACTCGTTCATCGTGGCCTCCGGGGGCGGGCGGCGGTGCGTCGAAGGGGTGCGGCGAGTCCAGCGTAGGGGCGGGCCGCGCCGCCCGGCTACAGCGGGCGGACCTCGAACCGCCGGTTGACCAGGCTGGGGTTGCGCTCGCGCACGGCGCTGATGCGCTCGGCCACAACCTCGGCGACCACCACGCCAGGTTCCTCTCCCGCCGATGCCAGCACCTCGCCCATCGGGTCGACGACCATGCTGTGGCCCGTGCAGTGCGGCCCCGTCTGACCGCTGGCCAGCACGTAGGCGGTGTTCTCGATGGCGCGGGCCCTGGCGAGGGTGACCCAGTGGTCCACCTTGCCCGGCCCGGCCGCCCAGGCCGCGGGCACGGCGAGGACGTCGGCGCCGGCGTCGACGAGGAAGCGCGCCATCTCGGGGAACCGCAGGTCGTAGCAGGTCATCACGCCCACGTGGAGCCCTCCCAGTTCCAGGACCAGCGCCTCGGGCCGATGGGCGGTGAGCCGGTCCGACTCACGGTCCCCGAACGCGTCGTAGAGGTGGACCTTGCGGTACACGCCGACCAGCTCGCCCCCCTGGTTGACGGCGATCACGGCGTTCGCGGGCCGCGCCGCGCCGTCGGCCGGGCGCTCGGTCATGCCGACCACCACCGCGATGCCGTGCTCGTGCGCCGCGCGGGCGATCGCGCCGGCGAAGGGACCGCCCAACGTCTCGGCGGCGTCCAGGAGCGAGGCGGCGCCGGGCTCGTAGGACATCGTGTACTCGGGAAGCACCACAAGACGCGCCCCAGCCGCCGCGGCGCGCGCGACCAGGTCGGTGGCCTCGGCCAGGTTCGCTGTCTTGTCCGTCGTGGCGCTGAGCTGCGCGACACCCATGAGCATGGCGCTCACCCTGCCATGCGGGTCCGACACGTGCCGCGCCCCGACCGGATCCCGGTGCCCGGAGGGGTGGGGGCCGCCGCGCCCCACCGGGCACGGCGGCCCGGCGCCCTACCCGGTGCCCGTGCACGGGTGGCTCTCGGCGCGTGCGCCGCGCCGCCGCCGCTGCCGCTCCGTCACGCCACCGTAGACGCCCCGCTCGGCGGGGTGGCGCCGGCCGTAGTCGGCACAGGCGTCGAGCGCGGGACAACCGCGGCAGAGCGCCGCGGCACGTTCCTGCTCAGTGGGGAGGTCCGAGGTCCAGCCGGACTCGAGCTCGCTCCAGAAGACGCACGGGATGCGCATGCCCGCGGCGAGGACCTGGCGCAGGTGGGCGACGAACCTCGCCTGGTCCGCCTCGAGCGCCCGGTCGACCTCGTACTCGGCGGGGCGTGCGGGATAGCCGTGCCGCCGCCAGGGCGTGTCGTCGAGATACCTGTCGGCGAAGGTCGGCGCGGCCGTGGACGCGTATCGGCCGGGGAGCATCAGCGGTCGGACGCTTCCTGTGCGGGGCGGATCCGGACGACGTGGCCCGCGCGGAGCAAGGGGGTCCGGCCGGCGCCGTCGGGCGGGAGTGGGGTGAGGCGGGCGGTGCTCGTGCACATCTGAGTTCGTGACCTTCCGTGCCCTGAGGAACGTTGTGGAAGGTATTCCGCCGGAGCGGGCGGTTCGGATGCAGGGCGTTGCAGGAAGCTGTTCCGCCGGCGCTCGCTCGGGCGGGCCGGGCGGCTTCGGTTCGCGGTCTCGGCCGGCGGTCGACGCGCACCACGGCGTTGCCGGGGATGACGCCCGGTGGGACCCTCGGCATGTGCGCGTGCTGTGTGCCACGACGGGCAACGACGGCCACTTCGGGCCGCTCCTGCCGTTCGCACGAGCCCTTGCGGCGGCGGGATTCGAGGTGCGGGTGGCGGCTCCCGCGTCATACACCGGCGCGGTGTCAGGGGCGGGGTTCCTTCACGAACCGTTCGCCGACGCCCCACGTGAGCTGATAGGTCCGGTCATGGCCAGGTTGCCGACCTTGGCGTTCGACGAGGCCGACGACGTGGTGGTCCGTGAGGTGTTCGCGCGGATTGACGCGCAGGCCGGGCTGCCGTCGCTCATCGAGACGGTCGAGCGTTGGCGTCCCGATCTGGTGATCCGTGAATCCGCCGAGCTCGCCTCGCTCGCCGCCGCTGAGCGCGCCGGCGTGCCGCACGTGCACGTCTGCATCGGCATGCACGAGGTCGTCTCTCGATTCGCCGAGGCCATCGGCGACCCGCTGGAGGAGCTGGGTCGGCTCGCCGGTCTGGCAGAGGGCCGGATGACCGCCGCGCTCGCCTCCGAGACGGTCCTCAGCCTGGTGCCCGAGGTCCTCGACCACGCGGGTGGCCGCGTGCTGCCGGGAGCCGACCGCTTCATGCGGTTCCACGAACCTCCGCCGACCACCGGCGACCATCGCCTAGCCGGGTGGGGAGACCCGGACGCCCCGTTGGTCTACGTCACCTTCGGCTCAGTCACCGGCTCGCTCCCGACGTTCGCTGGCGTCTTCCGTGCGGCGCTGGATGCCCTCGCCGATGTCGAGGCGCGCGTGCTGCTGACGGTCGGGCGGAAGATCGACCCCGCCGGGCTCGGTGCGCTGCCCCTGAACGCCCACGTCGAGCAGTGGTGGCCTCAGGATGCTGTGCTCGTGCACGCCGCGGCAATGCTCGGGCACGGCGGATTCGGCACGACCATGGGCGCTCTGGCAGCGGGGGTCCCCCAGGTGGTCGTGCCGCTCTTCAGCTTCGACCAGGTCGTCAACGGCCAGCACGTCGCGGCTGTGGGCGCGGGGCTCACCGTGGGGAGGGGGCCGACAGCGGTGGGGCTCGCCGCAACAGAGGTCCCCCGACTGCTGGCGGTTCCCACCTACGCCGCGTCAGCGCGCCGCATCGCGGTGGAGATGGGCAACCTGCCGCTGCCCACGGAGGCCGTGCCCGCCCTGGCCGCCCTCGTCGGCTGACAGCGCGGGCCTGGGCGTCACCCACCGTGTGTCGGCGTAGAGAAGAACGATCAAATCTGCCGATGATCGTGCGCGGCCAGCCGCCTCCGCCTCATGCCTGACTTGGCTCATTCGTTTAGTGCGTGAGTTTCGCGCCTTGGGTCGCGTCGAGGATGGCTTGGTGGTCGGTGGGTACGGCCGGGGCGAAGGTCTGTGTGGTGCCGTTGATCGCGATGGTCGCTGAGTGCAAGCGCCGGAGCGGACGGACGACGTTGCTGATAGCGAGCCCGGTGCGGCACCGGTCAGGAGCGCCAGTTCAAGAAAGCGGCCGACCTTCAGCGCATTCTTGCGGTTGCCTCGATACGCTCCGACCAGAGCCGACCCCGCGGCCATCAACGGAAGGCGTCTCAGTGTTGCGACGAGTGACGGCAAGCGCCCTGATCGCCGCCGTGGCGAGCCTCGCAGTGGCCGGATGCACCGGCTACGACAGATACTCCGGCACGGACGGAAGTGATTGGCTCGACGACAACGGCCCGCCCGACACCGAGGCGGTCTACGAGGCGCCGCCCGCGCCAGTACCAGCACCTGCACCCGAGCCCGGCCCTTCCTATTGGACCTGCTTCTACGACCCGACGATGAACGACGACTGGCACGACGACGTCGTCTGCAGCAACGGCATCGAACAGCACCGTCCGTACCTCAGGACATGGGACTCGTTCATCACCGAGGACGAGATGTGGGCATCCGCGCTCGAGTACGAGAACGAACTCAATGCCAGTCTCTCCCCGTAGGCGAGGCCGCGCCGGATGCGCCCGCCTGCGCCTTCGCCGCGGCCCGGACGTCATCCACGCGGCCGGCGCAGGCGCTGACCGAGCGCGTCTCGCAGAGGAACGGGTTCATCCCGATGAACCAGGCGCGCGCGGCATCGTCGCCCTCGGCGCCGGCCACGACCTCCCACGCCTCAAGCCCGGCGCCATGCAGGCGACATCGGCGATCTGGACCGCCGTTCCCGACGCGGTCCTCACACGCCCGATGACCGCCACACCGCCGGCTCTAGACACCCTTTAGTGCGTGAAAACGCACTAACCACGGGCCATCACCGCAGGTCATGAACCTCCACCGGTCAAACGCGCCCGACCGTGAGCCAACTCAGGCCATGCTCCCTGCAGGGCGGGCTCCGTGCGAAGACGCGCCGTTCACACGTTGAAGCGGAACTCCACGACGTCGCCGTCCTGCATGACGTAGTCCTTGCCCTCGATACCGCTCAACCTCACGACGAAGGCGCGCCCTATGACGTTCGTCGCACTGGCACGGCAGCCGCTCGTTTCGTCGACGCCTGACAGCGGCGGCCCGGCTTACGACCGCGGCTGACGTGCCACGATGCCCGCCCAACTCAGAAGGAGTCGAGCCGTGCATCCAATTCCGCATGACGAGTGACCGAGGGCGTGTCGATCATGTCGCCTCGCGCGACGACCATTCTCAGATTCACGAAGGCACGGAACCCGTCGATCGGGTTCGCATCGAGTACAACCAGGTCCGCGTCTTTGCCCGTCTCGATCGAACCGGTAATGTCGTCCAGACCGAGAATCCGCGCGTTAGTTTGAGTGGCGGCGTTAAATGCCTGAGCCGGAGCGAACCCCCCGTAACGCACGAGGAGGTCCATCTCTCGCCACGCGTCGTAGTGTGTCACGTAAGTCAGTGCCGAGTCGGTGCCCATGCCGATCGCGATGCCGTGCTGCCGTGCGTCCTCGATCCCCCGCATCATCTCTTCAAAGACCATTGCCGCGTTGGCTCTGACGACGTCGCTGGCGCCCGTGATCGACTGGTCGAGCTTCACGAGCGGCAGACATACCAGGATTGTCGGAATGAGTGCCGAGAAGCCGCTTAGCGAACGCGGATTGTCGAGGAATAGGTCGATTACCTCTGGATCCAGCGCCGCACCATGTTCGATCGTGTCGGCTCCCGCACGGAGCGATGCACGAATACCGGCCGTGCTCTGCGCGTGGGCGGCTACGCGGATACCGGCGTTGTGTGCCTCTTCGCAGATCGCCGCCATCTCCTCCTCGGTCATCTCCGGGCGCCCGGCGTAACCGATCGCGCGAGCGTCCGTGACACCCGCCGTAGCGGAGATCTTGATCGCCTTGACTCCTCGTTGCACGTTGATACGGGCATTTCGGCGAGCTTCCCACGGAGAATCGCTGGTCAAAGCGATCTGGGGTGCTCCATGCCCTCCGGTGATCGCGAGCAGCGGTCCCGAGCCGAGCACCCGCGGGCCGCGATACTCGCCTCGCTCGATCTCGTCTGCAACCTCGACAACCTCGTAGGCCACGTCGCCGACACTGCGAATCGTGGTGACTCCGGAATACAACTGGGTCAGCACATTGGCCTTTGCGCGCTTCTTGAACAGCCGCCGGCCGACAGGGCCGCGTCCGAACCTCGCGAGGACTCCCGCCGTGGACTCCTTCAGGAGGATCTTGGGAAGCGGCAGGCCGTTGGAGAACAGGTGCGCGTGGGCGTTGATCAAGCCAGGAACGACGAAGCGCCCAGTCAAGTCAACGACCTTATAGCCGGCCGGGACAACGGTATCCGCCGACAGGCCGACTTGTTCGATCTTCCCGTTCGCTCCCACGACAATAGTTCTACCGGGCAGCACGGTCCCGTCTCGATCACCGGTAACAATTGTGACGTCGGAGAAGGCAAACGGTTCCGGCACGATCGACTCCTCGCCTCGGAGGTGCGCACCAGACAGTACCGGAGGGGTGGCCGCCAGGGAAGGATCACCTAACGGTCGGTAAAACTTCGGGCAGCAGACGAGCGATCATGGCTCTAATTTGGATGACCGAGAAGTCATACGCTTCATCCACGATGACGATGTCGCACTGGCGACTCGATGCGGACGCCAGTCCTTCCGCGACGTCATTTCGCCCCTCTTGCCCGCGGCAATCTTCGGTGCATGGAACGGCAGCAAGACCTCGTCGACCATCTTCTGTTGTCGACCCGCGGCAACAACCCTCGACCATTTCGGTCACGGGACGCGTAGTTCCTGATGTCACTCAGCGGGCTAGAGCGTTTCGTGAGTCCGGGAGCCCCGGCGCCGCTCGCGAGGCTCTCAAACCGGGTTCCGCGCGATGATCGCGTCACGGACCACACCATCTTGGGCTGTCAGCACGAGGCCTCGGGTTGGCCGATATTTGGGTCGCGCCCGGGACGCCGCCGGCGCCCAGGACGTTACCCGAGCCAGCGTCGCCATCGAGAGAGCTCGGGTTCACGCACTGGCTCCTCGCCCAGCGCGTGGGCAGCCTCGGCGACGTCGTCGGCGGTGAGGGTCGTCACGTCGGCACGGTCGAGCGCATCCACACTCCGGTTCTCGTCGCGCGTCAGGCGCAGCGCCTGGCGGTTGAGCGCCTGCTCGAACAGCGTGCGGGCGAAGCGCGCGTTGCCGGACTCCTCACCATGACGGAGGCCACCGAGGATGCGGCGGAGCGTCGCTTCGGCGCCAGGCTCTAGCACGTACTCGTGCTGGATCAGGATGGTCGCGAAGATCGCCTCGAGTTCGTCCGTCGAGTAGTCGGGAAACCTGACCTCGCGAGCGAAACGGGAGCGGAGGCCAGGATTTGAGACCAGGAACGACTCCATCAGCCGGGGATAGCCGGCGACGATCACCACCAGGCGATGGCGGTAATCCTCCATGCGCTTAAGGAGTACCTCGACCGCCTCGGGTCCGAAGTCGAGCCGTCCTTCGCCCTCCGGCGCCAGCGAGTAGGCCTCGTCGATGAACAGGACGCCGTCGAGCGCCCGGCGGATCACGCGGTCGGTCTTGATCGCGGTCGCACCGACGTACTGCCCGACCAGAGCGGCCCGATCGACCTCCACCAGGTGGCCCTTCTGCAGCAAGCCGACCGCCCGATACATCTCGGCCAGGAGCCGCGCCACCGTGGTCTTGCCCGTGCCCGGGTTTCCGAGGAACACGAGGTGCTGGGACGTCGCCACCTCGGGCAGGCCGTGCGTCTTGCGGCGCGCCTGCACCTGCAGGAAGGCGACCAGCGCCTGTACCTGCTCCTTCACCGTCTCCAGTCCAACGAGCCCTTCGAGCTCCGCCTGCACCGCCGAGAGCGGCCGAACCGGTCTGGGACGCCCGCCGAAGAGGTCGTCCACGCCCCGCAGACCGGGCCGCTGAAGTTGATCGCCCAGGCGACCCACAGTCTCACGAAAGTCGTCGAGTGGCTTGCGGTTCGAAGCCATGCAGAGAGCATAAGGGCCGGATGCCGAGGAGCGCCGCGCATGAAAGCGCGAGGCTAGCCATCCCACGGTTCCGGGCTGTCAAGCCGCGGCGGGCTCGGCCGTGCTGTGGGTGGCGTGCCAGGCGGTGTGCTCGTCGTAAAAGGCGTGGTGGCGCAAGCAGCCGTGGAGGATGCCGCCGAGCCGGTTCGCGACCGCCCGCAGGACGAGCGCCGTGGATAGGGTCCTTCTCAGCGCCATGGCAGCTGCCCAATCACGGCGACGGCCGGGCCGCTGCGCACGTTGTTCAGGAAAGCGGAACGCTCGCCGAACTCTTGAGTTGTGAGGATGGTCGGGTTCACGGGACGGTGCACCGCGGCCTCCGCCCGGGTGCACGCTTCGTAGACGGCTTCGCCGTCGGGCTCACCGAGCACCATGACGTCGATGTCGTGCGGTGCCGGGCCGGCATCCCCCAGCATCCGGCCGCGAAGGAGCCGTACAAGGAACGCCGACTCGATCCGGTCGATGTGGGCAAGCTCCTCGGCCAGGATCACCACCGGACCGGTCGCGACCATGAGAATTTCGCGCAAGGGGTTCACCAGCGGGCTTACGTCGTTGGCGCGGAGCAGCCTCGTGCGGCCCACCTGCCGCTCGCTCAGGATGCCGGCCTCCAGCAGTCGCGCGACCTCGCGGTGCGCGGTCGGTTAGGCCAGGCCGGCTTGTTTGGCCAGATCGGTGATGCTCAGCTCGTCGCCGGTGAGCAAGAGCGTCGAGAGCAGGCGCGCCTGACCGTCCGACCGGAAGATCGGAGCCAGGAGCGGCGCCTCAGTTCTCATATAACTGAGAATATCCTCCACGATATCGATAGATAACGCTGACGTCCCAGTCACCCCCAGAAGATCGGGTCGCCACCCGTGTCGATGTAGTCCAGCAGCGCGTGGACGCTCACGGTCGGGCACTTGCCTTTGTACTCGTGGACCTCGCGGTCGCGACAGTAGATGCCCACAGGCCGGTCACTTCGTGTCGTGGAGCCGCGCAATCGGGAACCGGGTGTGCTCGCCGGCGCCGCCCCACGGTGGGCGCACCTCGACGATGTCGACGTGGCGGTCCGAGACGTCGGCCTCGATCTTGACTCCCACCAGCAGGCGTCACGGATTTCCGTCGCAGCCATGCATCGAGAGGCACGCCACCGACGCCTACGTGGCTCCTGCCCGACGGAATCGGCTTATTCCGCCGTCGATGCTTGCCGGTGTCGCCGTGACCATGCACCCTGGAGACCCGTCCGGCCGGAGGCACCCATGGGCAAGTTGATCTACGCAGCCAACACCTCGCTCGACGGCTACCTCGAGGACGAGACCGGCTCCTTCGATTGGTCCGTGCCTGACGAGGAGGTGCACGCGTTCTGGAACGAGCACGAGCGGCACATCGGCACCTCGCTGTACGGCCGCCGCATGTACGAGACGATGCGCGTATGGGAGAGCGACGACTGGTTGACGACCGAACCAGCCGTCGTCCGCGAATATGCACGGATCTGGCGCGACGCCGACAAGGTGGTCTACTCCTCAACGCTCGACGAGGTGTCGACGGCGCGGACGAGGATTGAGCGACAGTTCGAGCCCGAGGCGGTACGGCAGCTCAAGGAAACCTCCGACTCGGACCTGAGCATCGGCGGCGCTACCATCGGGGCCGAAGCGTTCCACCACGGGCTGGTGGACGAGTGCGTGCTGCTCCTGTGCCCCGTGACTGTGGGCGGCGGCAAGCCGGCGCTGCCCCGGGGCGTTCGGCTCGACCTCGAGCTGCTGGACCACCGTCGATTCCGCAATGGCGTGATCTACGTGCGCCACGCGGTACGAAGCGCTGCCTGAGACCCGTGGTGGCTATCGCGGTTGTCGGGGAGCGCCGGGACTGGCTCACTGCGGCGCACTGCTCGTCTCGCGCGTCGCTGCCTGATCGGTCCGCAGTGTGGTGGGATGTCGACGGTGACGGTGAACGAAGTGTTCGATGGTCACGTGGCGCTGAAGATCGAGTGCCTCGACCGGATCCAACCTCAACGGGTGCGTTCCGACACTGCAGGTCGCCGGGCAGGTGGTGAAGTTCATGCGGAATGCCCTGGGATTCCCGATCCCCTCGCCGGCGATCATGGAGAAGATCGGCACCCGGTTCCGTCGCGCTGTCAACGCCTTCGCCGAGGCGAACGGCATCCGGATCATCCGGTTCGGCAAGGGCGACCGGAAGGTCGAGGTGATGTGCCGGTACCTCGACGCCCAGGCGAAGGCCGGCCATTCCGGGGTGGTGGCGGTCGGGGTGGCTCAGGAGTACCAGACTTTCTTCTCCTGCGTTGAACGGCAGGCATCGAACGGCATCCCGTGGTTCAGCTTCTACAAGGCCGACCGGCGGGTGACGTCACATTAAAGACGTGCCAACCGATAGCGCCGGGTCCGGGATGCCCCTCCGAAGCAGCCCGATTCAAGCCATCCCGCTAAGAGCCATGCGCACTCTCTGCGGACTGGGAGTGGTCACACCTGAGCTGCGCAAACGCGCCGTCTCAGACGTTGAAGCGGAACTCCACGACGTCGCCGTCCTGCATGATGTAGTCCTTGCCCTCGATGCGCACCTTGCCGTGTGCCTTCGCCTCGGCCATCGAGCCCAGCTCGATCAGGGCGTCGAAGGAGACGACCTCGGCCTTGATGAAGCCGCGCTCGAAGTCGGTGTGGATGACGCCGGCGGCCTGCGGGGCGGTCCAGCCCTGGTGGATGGTCCACGCCCGGGCCTCCTTGGGGCCGGCCGTCAGGTAGGTCTGGAGGCCGAGGGTCTGGAAGCCGACGCGGGCGAGCTTGTCGAGTCCCGCCTCGTCCTGGCCGGTCTCGGCGAGCATCTCGGCGGCCTCGTCGGGCTCGAGCTCGACGAGCTCGGACTCGAACTTCGCGTCGAGGAAGATTGCCTCGGCCGGGGCGACGAGCTCACGCAGCTCGGCCTGCAGGGCCTCATCGGCCAGGCCGTCGTCGTCGGTGTTGAAGACGTAGATGAACGGCTTCGTCGTCATGAGCTGGAAGGTGGCGAGGATCTCGGGGTCCAGGCCGGCCGCGGCGGCGCCCGCGGACAGCAGCGTGCCCTGCTCGAGGAGCGCGACGGCGCCCTTGGCGGTCTCCAGGACCTCCGGGGCGGTCTTCTTGCCTCGGACCTCCTTCTCCAGCCGCGGCAGCGCCTTCTCCAGCGTCTGCAGGTCCGCGAGGACCAGCTCGGTGGAGATCGTCTCGATGTCGTCCTTGGGGTCGACCTTGCCCTCGACGTGCACGACGTCGGGGTCGGCGAAGGCGCGGGTGACCTGGCAGATGGCGTCGGCCTCGCGGATGTTGGCGAGGAACTGGTTGCCGAGCCCCTCCCCCTCCGAGGCGCCCTTGACGATCCCCGCGATGTCGACGAAGGAGACCGTGGCCGGGACCAGGCGCTCGGAGCGGAACACCTCCGCCAGCCTGCCCAGGCGCGGGTCGGGCAGCGGGACGATGCCGATGTTCGGCTCGATAGTCGCGAACGGGTAGTTCGCCGCGAGCACGCTCGCGCGGGTCAGGGCGTTGAACAGGGTGGACTTGCCGACGTTGGGCAGTCCAGCGATTCCGATGGTGAGGGCCACGTGGGCCGAGTCTACGTGCTGGGAAGGCGGCGGCCCGTGTGACGTTGCCGGCACGTGGGCCGCCGCGCCGGGATCGCGGGGGCACGCGCCGGGACCTGAAGGGTCGTCATGCACCCGGGCGGCCGCGCGTCCGCGGCGATGTCGGTGCCTGCTGGCAGGGTGCGGACCATGGAGATGACAACAGTGCTGCTGATGCTCGTGGGGATCGCCGTCGGGCTGGCGGTGGGCTTCGCGGTGGCGGCCGCGCGCGCCGCGGCCCGCCGCTCGGACGAGGTGGCGGCCATCGGCGCCGAGTCGAGCGGGCTGCGCGCGCGGGCGGCGGCCGCCGAGGCCCGCGCCGAGCGCCTCGCCGAGGAGGTCGACGAGCTTCACGAGCGCGCCCGTCACGACCACGACGTGCTGCAGGCCCTCGCCCCCGTCCGGGCCACGCTCGCCCAGGTCGGGGAGCACGTCGCGCTGCTCGAGCGGGAGCGCACGGAGCAGTACACGGTGCTGACCGAGCAGCTGCACCACGCCAGGCGCTCCGACGTCGAGCTCCAGCGCACGACGGCGCAGCTCGAGAGCGCCTTGCGCTCGACGTCCGCGCGGGGGCAGTGGGGCGAGGTCGAGCTGCACCGTGTCCTGGAGGCCTCGGGCATGATGCGCCACGTCGACTTCGTCGAGCAGCGCTCCCTCGGCGGGGTGGGCGCCGCCGGACGGGGCGCCGCCGGCGCCGGGCGGCCCGACGTCGTCGTGCACCTGCCGGGCGAGAAGTACCTGGCCGTGGACGCCAAGGTGCCCATGGACTCCTACCTCGAGGCCAGCGCGATCAGCGAGCGCGCCGGCGGCGAGGAGGCCGACCGGCGCGAGCGCCTGCTGGCGGCCCACGCCAAGGCGCTGCGCGCCCACGTCGACGCCCTGGCCAAGCGTCGCTACCACGAGCAGCTGCCCGGCTCCCCCGAACTCGTGGTCATGTTCGTGCCCTCCGAAGGCCTGCTTGCCGCGGCGATGGAGGCCGACCCGTCGCTCCTGGAGTACGCGCTGCGTCACGGCGTGGCGCCCACGGCGCCGGCCTCCCTGCTGGCTCTGCTGCGCACGACGGCGTCGATCTGGTCCGCGGAGCAGGTCACCGCCGAGGCCAAGGAGCTGCTCGCGCTGGGTCGCACGCTGTACGAGCGGATCGGTGTGGTGGCCGGGCACCTCTCCACGCTCGGCCGCTCGCTGCGCTCGAGCGTGCAGCACTACAACAAGGCGGTGGCGTCGATGGAGCAGCGTCTGCTCGTCACGGCGCGGGACTTCGAGTCGCTGGCGGAGGGCAAGGACCTCACCGTCGAGGCGATCGACGCGGACGACGCCCAGGTGCGGACGTTCACCGCGCCCGAGCTCGTGGACGTGGAGGGCGAGGACCGCGTGGCCCGCCTGGCCTAGGCGCCAGGCGTCGCCGTCGCCGCAGCGGCGACCGCGCGCTCGCGCCGGGCCCGGTGGGGACGGTCGGGCTGCTCGCCGGCCTTCTTCAGGTCCGACCGCAGGTTCTTGGGCAGGGAGAACATGATGTCCTCGGTGGCGGTCCGCACCTCCTCGACGCCGGTGAAGCCCAGCTCCTTGAGCTGCTCGATCACGGTGCGCACGAGGATCTCGGGCACCGACGCACCCGAGGTCAGCCCGACCGTCGTCGCCCCCTCCAGCCAGGCGGGATCGACCTCGTCGGCCTTGTCGACCCGGTAGGCGGCGCCGGCGCCGGCCTCGAGGGCGACCTCGACCAGGCGCACCGAGTTCGAGGAGTTCGCGGACCCGACGACGATGACGACGTCGGCGCCGGGCGCCAGCTTCTTCACCGCGACCTGACGGTTCTGGGTGGCGTAGCAGATGTCGTCACTGGGCGGGTCCTGGAGGTGGGGGAAACGCTCACGCAGCAGCTTCACCGTCTCCATGGCCTCGTCCACGCTCAGAGTGGTCTGCGAGAGCCAGATGACCTTCTCCGGGTCGCGCACCTGCACCCCGTCCACCTCGTGGGGGCCGTTGACGACCTGGATGTGCTCGGGCGCCTCGCCCTGGGTGCCCTCGACCTCCTCGTGGCCGTCGTGGCCGATGAGGAGGATGTCGTAGTCCTCGCTGGCGAAGCGCACGGCCTCCTTGTGCACCTTGGTCACCAGCGGGCACGTGGCGTCGATGGTGGCGAGGTTGCGCGCCGCGGCCTGCGCGTGCACGGCCGGCGAGACTCCGTGCGCGGAGAACACCACCCGCGCGCCCTCGGGGACCTCGTCGGTCTCCGAGACGAAGATGGCGCCGCGCTGGCTGAGCGTCTCGACGACGAACTTGTTGTGCACGATCTCCTTGCGCACGTAGACCGGCGCCCCGTACAGCTCCAGCGCCTTCTCCACGGCGTCGACGGCGCGGTCGACGCCGGCGCAGTAGCCGCGCGGCGCCGCCAGCAGGATGCGCTTGCCGTTCACGGCCGGCACGCTCTCGACCGGGCTGGGGAACGCCGACGCCCCGGCGAGGGACGACGTCGTCCCGACGCCCGGGGTCGTGGTGGCGGTCGTGGTGGCGGTTGGCGCGGTGGCGTCGGCGGAAGTCACCGCTCCAGAGTACGGGCGCCCCACAAACCGGGCCATGAGCTGCGTCACGCCTGCTCACCATGACGGCGACGTGCCCGGCGGCGTCGGCCGTGGCGGGTGGGTCCCGGCTCGGGGATTCGTCGGGCCGGGACGCCCGGGGGCGTGGGTCACGGCGGCGGGGGGCGCGGCGCGCCCAGCAGCCGCCCGCCGCCCTCGGGAGGCAGGATCAGCACATGCCTACGAACCTCCTCGGTCCCGACCCGATCCTGCTGCCCGAAGACCACCCCGACGTGCCGGCGCGCGCGGCACTGGACGCCGGTGAGGACGCCCGCGCGGTGGCGGCCCGCTACCCGGCCGCGAGCCTGGCCTGGGCGACGCTGGCGCGCGCCGCCCTCGACGGCGGCGACCCCGTGGCCGCCTACGCCTTCGCCCGCACCGGCTACCACCGCGGCCTCGACGCGCTGCGCAAGGCCGGATGGCGCGGGCAGGGCCCCGTGCCCGCCAGCCACCTGCCGAACCAGGGCTTCCTCCTCTCGGTGCTGGCGCTGGCCGACGCCGCCGCCGCCATCGGCGAGGCCGACGAGGTCGCGCGGTGCCACAAGCTGCTCGACGACTCCGACCCGGAGGCCCTCGCCGTCCTCGGCGTGGATCGCTGAACAGCTGGCCGGCCGGGCGTGCCGGCGGCCCCGGGCGTGGCGGGCCGGGCGTGCCGGCGGCCCCGAGGGTGGCCGGCCGGGTGCCGGGGGTCTCGGGTGTGGGCGGCCACGCCGTCGTGTCGGTGGACGGTGAGAGGCTGGGGCCGTGAGCAGTGACAGCCCCTCCCAGACCGCGCGCCGGCTGGCCGCCCGCGCCCTCGACACCACGGCCGAGAACCCGTGGCCGTTGCGCCTGCTCTCCTCGAAGATCGACCAGTACGTCAACCGGATGTCCCCGCTGTGGGTCGAGGGGCAGGTGGTCCAGCTCAACCGGCGCCCGGGCGCGAACCTCGCGTTCCTGACGCTTCGCGACACCGACGCCGACATGTCGATGCCCGTGGCCGTGCAGGCGCGGGTGCTCGCGGCCATGGCCACCCCGCTCGAGGAGGGCGCGCACGTCGTCGTCCACGCCAAGCCGACCTTCTGGCCCAAGCGTGGGTCGCTCCAGCTGCAGGCCGACGACGTGCGCCCGGTGGGGGTAGGCGAGCTGCTCGCCCGCATCGAGCACCTCAAGCGCATCCTGGCGGCCGAGGGACTCTTCGACGCCGACCGCAAGGTGCCGCTGCCCTTCCTGCCGCGGTGCGTGGGCCTCGTCTGCGGGCGCGAGTCCAAGGCCGAGCACGACGTCGTCGTCAACGCCCATGCCCGCTGGCCCTCCCTGCGCTTCGAGATCCGCGAGGTCGCCGTCCAGGGCGCCCGGGCCGTCGCCGAGGTGACCTCCGCCATCGCCGAGCTCGACGCCGACCCGGCCGTGGAGGTCATCGTGGTGGCCCGCGGCGGCGGCGCGGTGGAGGACCTGCTGCCCTTCTCGAACGAGACCCTCGTGCGCGCCGCGGCGGTGTGCCGCACGCCCCTCGTCTCCGCCATCGGACACGAGACCGACAGCCCGCTGCTCGACCTGGTCGCCGACTACCGAGCCTCCACTCCCACGGACGCGGCCAAGCGCATCGTGCCGGACGTCGTCGAGGAGCGGCGCCGGCTGGCCCAGGCGCGCCAGCGCATGCACCTGGCCATCACCGGCCGGCTGCGGGCGGAGCAGCGCGGCCTCGACCAGCTCCGCTCCCGTCCCGTCCTGGCCAGCCCGCACGCCCTGGTCACCGTCCGGGCGGAGGAGGTCGACCGCCTGCGCACGGCCGCTCGCCGCGCCTTCGCGTGGCGCACCGAACGGGCCTCCGCCGAGCTGCGGGCCGCGCACGCGCAGTTGCGGGCCCTCTCCCCCGCGGCGACCCTGGCCCGCGGGTACTCGGTCCTGCGCACGGACGCGGGCGCGGTGGTCCGCGCGGCCACGGACGTCGCCGCCGGGCAGCGCCTCGAGGCGCTGCTCTCCTCCGGGCGCCTGGGCGTCGAGGTCGTCAGCGCGTCCACGAAGGAGGGGGATCCTGCGGATGTCTGAGGCCTCTGGGAGACTGACGGGCGTGAGCCAGACCAACACGACCCAGCTGCCCGACGTCTCCACGCTGTCCTATGAGCAGGCACGTGACGAGCTCGTGGACGTCGTGCGCCGCCTGGAGGCGGGCTCCACCGCGCTCGAGGACGCGCTCACCCTCTGGGAGCGCGGGGAGGCGCTCGCTGCCCGCTGCCAGGCGTGGCTCGACAACGCCCGCGAGCGCCTGGACTCCGCCCGTTCGGCGTCGGCGGTGGGCACCGAGACCGGGGGCCCGGACACGGAGGCCGCGCGAGAGGCCGCGCTGGACGACGCGGCGGCCGCCGTCGGCGAGGACCCGCGATGAGCGAGCCCACCCGCCGCTCGGCGAAGGCGCCGGCGGAGCACCGCCGCTTCCGCGCGGAGGACGACCCGGAGCTGCGCGCCGGGCCGCCGCCGTCGACCACGCGCGCGTACGGCCCCGGCCAGCACGCCCATCTGCCGGGCGAGCGCGGCGACGACGGCTCGGCGCTCGTGATCGGCGAGGCACTCATCGACATCGTCGAGCGACCGGGCGAGACCCCGGCCGAGCACCCCGGCGGCTCACCCGCCAACGTCGCCGTGGGGCTGGCCCGGCTGGGCCGCGACGTCGAGCTGGTGAGCTGGTTCGCCGCCGACGCGCACGGCAGCCTGCTGCGCTCCCACCTGGAGCTCGAGAACGTGCGGCTCTCCGCCGCCTCCGCCCGGGCGGCGCGCACCTCGACGGCCCGGGCGCGCCTGGACGCCGCCGGCGGGGCGACCTACGTCTTCGAGCTGGAGTGGGCGCCGCCCCCGCCCGAACCCATGGTGGAGCCGCTGGTGGTCCACACGGGCTCCATCGCCGCCGTGCTCGAACCGGGCGCCGGCACGGTGGCCGCCACCATCGCGCGGTACCGCGGCACGGCGACCATCACGTACGACCCGAACGTCCGCCCCAACCTCATGGGCGAGGCCGCTCAGACGCGCCGCACGGTCGAGGAGTTCGTGGCCCAGTCCGACGTCGTGAAGGTGTCCGACGAGGACCTCGCCTGGCTCGTCCCGGACACCGCCCCGGAGGCGGTCGCACGGCAGTGGCTCGGCCTCGGTCCCGCGCTCGTGGTGGTCACCCGTGGCGGCCGGGGCGCGTGGGCGGTGACCTCGACCGGCATCGAGCTCGACGTCGCCCCCTGGCCCGTGGAGGTGGCCGACACCGTGGGGGCCGGCGACTCCTTCACGGCCGGGCTCATCGACGGTCTCTGGAGCGCGGGGCTGCTCGGGGCCGCGCACCGCGAGGCGCTGCGCGACATCGAGGCGGGCACGCTGCAACGGGTGCTGGACGAGGCTTCGCACATCGCGGCCATCACGGTCTCCCGGGCGGGGGCGAACCCGCCGAGCCGCGCCGAGCTGACCGCCGAGTGACGGCCGCGCGGGCCGGCCGTGGCACAGCCGACCCGCGGCGCAGCGACACCCCGGCGCCTCGGGCCGGGGCGCCGGGTCAGCCGCCGCGCGTCCTGACTACACCCGGGCCATGGCCTCCCGGTCGGCCGCCCGCTTCCGGGCCCGCTCGATCGACCGCTCCCGCTGGCGCCGCGCCTCCTCGTCGAGCTGGTTCGCCCGGTCCTCGTCCCGGGTGAGGTTGTCGCCGGTCTCCGGGTCGAAGATGTGCATCTTCGACGGATCGACCCACAGCTCGGCGGTGTCGCCGTCCCGGACCCCGCTCATGGACTCCAGGGCCACGACGAGCTGGGTGCGCATCCCCTCACCGTCCAGGTCCCGGTCGAGCTCCTCGAGCTTGCCGCGCACGGCCTCGTGGGTCTCGAACGGCACGTAGGCGTAGAGCACCTCGCCGAGCCACTCCGTCACGTCGACGTTCGCGTCGAAGAGGAGACCCTGTGCGCGCTTGTCGTCGGAGAGCGTGCTCGCGTCGTCGAAGTCGTCGGGGCGGATCCCGACGATGACGAGGTCCTTGCCCGCGACGGCCGCACGGAGCCGGTCGTCCAGGGGCACGTCGACGATCGGGAGGTGGAGCACGTCACCGCGGACCTCCCCGGGCAGGAAGTTCATCGGCGGGGAGCCGATGAACCCCGCGACGAAGAGGTTGACGGGCTGGTCGTAGAGCCCCCGGGGGCTGGCGACCTGCTGGAGGATCCCGCGCTTGAGCACCGCCACACGGTCCCCGAGGGTCATGGCCTCCGTCTGGTCGTGGGTCACGTACACGGTCGTGACCCCGAGGTCGCGCTGCAGGCGGGAGATCTCCGTGCGCATCTGCCCGCGCAGCTTCGCGTCCAGGTTGGACAGCGGCTCGTCGAAGAGGAACGCGCGGGCCTCACGGACGATGGCCCGGCCCATGGCGACGCGCTGGCGCTGCCCGCCGGAGAGGTTCGCGGGCTTGCGGTCGAGGTGCTCGTTCAGCTCGAGCAGCCCCGCCGCCTTGCGCACGCGCTTGTCGATCTCCTCGTCTGGGAGCCCCTTCTGCAGGCGCAGCGGGAACGCGATGTTCTCGTAGACCGTCAGGTGTGGGTAGAGCGCGTAGTTCTGGAACACCATCGCCAGGTCCCGGTCACGCGGGGCCCTGTCGTTGACGACCTGGTCGTCGATACGCATCTCGCCGGAGGTAATGTCCTCCAGCCCGACGATCATCCGCAGCAGCGTGGACTTCCCGCAGCCCGAGGGGCCCACGAGGATGACGAACTCGCCGTCGTCGATGTCCAGGGAGACGTCGTTGACGGCGGGGAACCCGTCGCCGTACTTCTTGACGATGTGGTCCATGGTGATGGATGCCATGTGGGCCTCTCTTCTTCCTGGTGCCGGGGCCTCAGCCCTTGACGGCGCCCTGGGTCAGTCCGGACACGATCTGGCGCTGGAAGAGCACCACGAGGATCACCACGGGGATGGTGACGATGATCGACGCCGCGGAGATGGCGCCCGTCGGCTGCTCGAAGTACGACGCGCCGGTAAAGAAGGCGAGCGCGGCCGGCACCGGCCGGGCGGCGCTGGTCGACGTCAGCGAGATGCCGTAGACGAAGTCGTTCCAGGCGATGAAGAACGCGATGAGCGCCGTCGTGAAGACGCCGGGGGCGGCCAGCGGCACGATCGCCTTGCGGAACGCCTGCCACGGCGTCGCGCCGTCCACCTGGGCCGCCTGCTCCAGCTCCCAGGGGATCTGCCGGAAGAACGCCGAGAGCGTCCAGATCGAGATCGGCAGGGTCAGCGACAGGTACGGGATGATCAGGCCGGGCCACGTGTCGTACAGGCCGATGTTCCGCCACAGGTTGAACAGGGGCGTGACGATCGAGATGACGGGGAAGATCGAGACGCCGAGGGCCGTGGTGAGGATGAGCCGCTTGCCGGGGAAGTCGAGCCGGGCGATCCCGTACGCGCACAGGGTGGCCAGCACGACGGCGATGGCCGTGGCGATGAGCGAGATGCCGATCGAGTTGCGCAGGGCCGGGAGGAACAGGCCCTGCGCCGAGCCGGCGAGGATCTGGCTGTAGTTCTCCCAGGAGACGGTCGGGGGCAGGAACGTGCCGGAGTTGATCTCGCTGCTGGACTTCAGCGAGGTCATGAAGATCGACACCACGGGGAAGAGCGCGTAGACGAGCACGATGACCGCGATGACGGTCCAGCCCACCTTCTGCCGCGTCGTGAGCCTCATCGCTACTCCCCCCTCGCGCTGGCCAGGTCGACCTTGAACAGCTTGATCGCCGCGAAGCAGATCAGGATCACGCAGACGAACAGCAGCACCGACACGGCCGAGCCGAGGCCGATCTCCAGGCGCCCGATGGACGTCCGGTACGCCAGCAGCGACAAGGTCTCCGTGCCGTTCGCGCCGTTGGTCATGATGAACACGTTGTCGAAGATCCGGAACGCGTCCAGGGCCCGGAACAGGACGGCCACCATGATCGAGGCCTTCATGTTCGGCAGGATCACCCGGCGCAGCACCTGGCCGGTCGTCGCGCCGTCGACCTTCGCGGCCTCCTCCATGTCACCGGGCACCTGCGCCAGCCCCGCGAGGAGGAGCAGCGAGATGAACGGCGTCGTCTTCCAGACCTCCGAGGCGATGATCACCAGGAGGGAGGTGCCCTGGCTGGCGAACCAGTTCAGGTCGGGGCTGATGCCCGGCACCCAGTCGAACCAGTGGTTGACGTACCCAGAGGTGACGTCGAAGGCGTAGAACCAGGCGAAGGCGGAGACGACCGTGATGATGCCGTAGGGCACCAGGATCGCGGTGCGCAGCAGGCCGCGCAGCCGGTGCACCGCCCGGTGCATGACCATGGCCAGGGCGAAGCCCAGGATGAGCTCGATCACCACGGTGACGACGGTGATCAGGACGGTGACCAGCAGGTCGCGCCACCACACCGGGTCGGACAGGACGACGGCGTAGTTGCCCAGGCCGACGAACCGGCGCTCGCCCGGGGCGGTGAGGCGGTAGCTGAACAGCGAGTCGTAGACGGCCTGGAGGATGGGGTAGAGCGTGACCGCGAGCATGACGACGAACGCCGGGCCGGCGAGCCACCAGCCCAGCCGCGACTCAGCCCGGGCGCGGTCGCTCTTCCCGGCCCGCGCCGGCGGCTGGGTGGCGGGCGCCCGGTTGGGCGCGATCGGCGGGGTGGCTTGAGTTGTCACAGCAGACTCTCCCCTCGCAGCACGCTGGTGATCAGCTGGGTGGACCGCTCGGGTGTGCGGCTCGGGTCGACCTCGGCGGGCGGGTACCAGGTCTGCTGCAGGCCCGTGGACACCTCGTTGTAGAACGGCGTCTGGGGTCGCGGCGTCGCCTCCTGGAGGGAGTCGCGGATCGTCGCGTACATCGGGTACGCCTTCTGGACCGCCGGGTCGTCGTAGGCGGCGGTGCTGGCCGCCGGGTTGCCGTTGGTGGCGAAGTACTGCGCCTGGTGCTCCGGGGTGACGATGCACTGCGCGGCGTCGTAGGCGAGGTCCACGTGGTCGCTGAACGCCCCGACCCCGAGGTTGATCCCGCCGTATGGCGGCGCCGAGGGGGTGCCGGCGTCGGTGCGCGGGTAGAACGTCCAGCCGATGTCGTCCAGCAGGGACTTGTCGTACGTCCCGGCCTCCACGCCCCCCGCGGTGGAGGACCACACGAACGGCCAGTTCACCATGAACGAGCCCTGGTCCCCCTGGAACAGGGTCAGGGACGCGGACTCGTCCGCCGTCGGCAGGCCCGGGCCGCCGAGCCCGGACCTCCCGATCTCGCCGATGATCTCGGCGGCCGTGCGCCCGGCGTCGGACTCCAGACCGAGCTTGATGTCCCGACCGGGCGCCTCGGGGTTGGTGATGATCTTCCCGCCCGAGGACGCGACGAGCGCGTTGATCCAGACGGTCAGGGACTCGGCCTTCTTCCCCTGGACCGCGATGAGCTTGTCCTGGCTCTTGGTGGCGTCGATGAGCTGTTGCCACGTCACGGGCTGGCTCATGTCGAGCCCCGCGGCCTCGGCCACGGACTTGCGGTACCAGAGGAGCTGGGTGTTGGCCCAGAACGGCACCGTGACGAGCTTGCCCTTCCAGCTGGCCCCGTCGATCGCGCCCTGCACGACGCCCTCCGTGGTCTTCTTCGCGACGGCGTCGGGCACCGGCGCGAGGAACCCCGGCTCGGACAGCTCGGGGATGAACGGCGGGTCGAGGCTCATGAGGTCGATGGAGGTGTCCTTGGCGGCCAGGCGGCGGGCGAGCTGCTCGCGCTGGGAGGCGGCGTCGCGGGGCAGCAGCGCGGTCTCGATCCGGTACTGCCCGTCGGAGGCGTCGGTGCACGCCTTCGCGAGCGCGGCCTGACCGCCGTCGTCGGGGTTGATGTACCACGTCAGCGTCGGTGGGCCTGCCTCGGCGGCGCAGGCCGACACGGCCGCGGCCATCGCGAGCGCCAGGCCCGCACCTAGAAGTCGGCGTCGTCGCACGAGACCTCCTGGTCATTGGTGACTTCGGTGCTAGCAAACTCCCGTCGGCCCCTGAGCGCCACCCGAGAGCCGGCTCGGCGGGCGCGCCCGGCAGCGGGCACTATGGACGGGTGAGCACATCCACCACCCCCACCCCACAGATCTCCCCGGCCGAGGCCTGGCGCCGCCTCGAGGAGGGCAACGCCCGCTTCGTGGCCGACGCCATGCAGCATCCCTCGCAGGGCGCGGACCGCCGGGCCGCCGTTGCGCAGAACCAGCAGCCCTATGCCGTGCTCTTCGGCTGCTCCGACTCCCGGGTCGCCGCCGAGATCATCTTCGACCAGGGCCTGGGCGACCTCTTCGTCGTCCGCACGGCCGGACACGTCCTGGACACCACGGTCATCGGCTCCATCGAGTTCGGCGTGGAGGAGCTCGGCGCCCCGCTCGTCGTCGTCCTCGGGCACGACCACTGCGGCGCCGTGGGCGCGGCCACGCAGGCGCTGCTCACCGGGCACATGCCGACCGGGTTCGTGCGGGCCATCGCCGACCGGGTCATCCCCTCGCTGCTGACCCGGGCGGAGCTGGGCCCCGAGCCCACGCCCGCCACGCCCGCACCGGGCGTCGACGCGGCGAGCGAGGGCGGCGAGGCCAGCCGGACCCTCCACCTGCCCGACGACGACGAGCTCCGGCGCCAGCACGTGCGCGCCACCGTCCAGATGCTGCGGGACTACTCCGGCGCGCTCGGTGCCGCGGTGGCCGAGGGGCGCTGCGCCATCGTGGGCGTCGAGTACGCCCTGGCGGACGGGACGGCGCACATCGTCGACCACATCGGCGCGCTCTGACGCAGCCAGCGGTGCCGCCGCACCGCGGTGGGGCGACGGCGCCGCGATCCGCCGTCTCCCCGCCACGTTGCGGCGGCGCCGCGCTCCGCCGTCGCCCCCGGCGCTAGTCCATGCGCTCGTACGCGGGGAGGGTGAGGAAGTCCGCGTAGTGGTCGGCGACGGCGACCTCGAGGAACGTGGTGCGGGCGTCCTCGTAGTCGGCCGGCTCGCCGGGCAGCTTGGCGATCTCCTCCTCGACGATCCGCTCGACCAGCGCGCGGGTGACCTTGTGCCCGGTGTCGGCGAGCGTGACGTCGTTGTGGAGCCACTGCCACACCTGGGAGCGGGAGATCTCCGCGGTCGCGGCGTCCTCCATGAGGTTGAAGATCGCGACGGCGCCGGTCCCCTGCAGCCAGGAGGCGAGGTACTGGATGCCCACGGAGATGTTGTTCCGCAGCCCCGCCTCGGTGACCTCCCCGGGCGTGGAGGCGACGTCGAGGAGCTGGGCGGCGGTGACGGTCACGTCCTCACGCTTCTTGTCCAGCTGGTTCGGCCGCTCCCCCAGGACGGCGGTGAAGACCTCCTTGCACAGCTCCACCATGCCGGGGTGGGCGACCCAGGAGCCGTCGAAACCGTCGTTCGCCTCCCGGGTCTTGTCCGCGCGCACCTTCTCGAAGGCGGCCTCGTTGACCGCGGGGTCCTTGCTGGGGATGAACGCGGCCATGCCGCCGATCGCGTGCGCGCCGCGCTTGTGGCAGGTGCGCACGAGCAGGTCGGTGTAGGCGCGCATGAAGGGCACCGTCATCGTCACGGCGTTGCGGTCGGGCAGCATGAACTCCGCGCCGCGCGTCCGAAACGACTTGATGACGGAGAACATGAAGTCCCAGCGCCCGGCGTTCAGGCCCGCGGAGTGCTCGCGCAGCTCGTAGAGGATCTCCTCCATCTCGAACGCGGCCGGGTAGGTCTCGATGAGCACCGTGGCGCGGATGGTGCCCCGCGGGATGCCGAGGAAGTCCTGCGCCAGGACGAACGCGTCGTTCCACAGCCGCGCCTCGAGGTGGGACTCCATCTTCGGCAGGTAGAAGTAGGGGCCGAGGCCCTTCTCCATCTGGCGCAGGCCACCGGTGGCCAGGTACAGCGCGAAGTCCACCAGCGAGCCCGACGTGCGCTCGCCGTCGACCAGGATGTGCTTCTCCGGCAGGTGCCAGCCGCGCGGGCGCACCACGATCGTGGCGAGCTCCTCGTCCGGCTTGAGCGCGTACGACTTCCCCCCGTCGGCGGTGAAGTCGATGGCCCGGTTGATCGCGTCGAGGAGGTTGAGCTGGCCGCCCACCACGTTGGGCCACAGCGGGGTGTTAGCGTCCTCGTGGTCCGCCAGCCACACCTTCGCCCCGGAGTTCAGCGCGTTGATCGTCATCTTCTTGTCGGTGGGGCCGGTGATCTCCACCCGCCGGTCCACCAGCCCGGGTGCCGGCGGCGCCACCTGCCACGAGTCGTCTTCGCGGATGTGGGCGGTCTCGGTGAGGAAGTCGAGCGTGCCGCCGGCGGCGAGCGCGGCCACGCGCTCCTCCCGCGCCCGGAGCAGCTCGAGGCGCCGGCCACCCAGCTCGCGGTGCAGGAGCGCGACCAGCTCCAGGGCACGAGGGGTGAGGATCTCCTCGTAGCGGTCGCCGACGGCTCCGGTGATCTCGACCCCGGTGGTTGTCTGCATCTCGTTCGTCCTTTCGGTTTTTATGGCTTCATACGGCGCGCCGCGGTCACGGCGCGTCGGGGCGCGCGGGTGCCCCGGACCCGTCGGGCTCCAGGACTGGCACCGTGAGGCTCTCCTTGAGGGCCTGCTCGTAGGTGACGTCCGGGTCCAGGCGGCGGAGCTCCTCCATGAGGCAGTTCTCGATCGCCCGCCTGGGGAGGTTGACCTCCTGGTCGGGCCGTCCAGCGCGGGAGAGCACGGCGACGTCGGAGCCCTGCGCGCGGGCGAGGGTGATCGGCCCGGGGCCGCGGTCCAGGACGACCTTGCTGATCGCGTCGCTGCCGTCGGGGCGGATCGTGACGGGCACCCGCAGGCGCGCCGCGAGCCACCCGGCGAGCAGCGGGATCGTCGGGCGCGTCGCGGACCCGGCGACGGCCGCCGACGTGACGGGCTCGAAGGGCGGCTCGTCGAGGGCCGCGGCGAGGACGCTGCGCCACATGGTCACGCCGGCCCATGCCAGGTCGCTGTCACCGGGGGCGTAGCTGGCTGCCAGCGCGGCCAGGGTGGCGCGCGGCGCGCGGGCGCGCAGGGAGTCGGTGATCCGCCGCTGCGCCATCGTGCCGATCGGGTCCTTCGACGGCGCCGCGGCCGGCTCGTCGGCCCACCACGCCACGATCGGGGCGTCGGGCAGGAGCAGGGGCTGGACCAGGGTGTCGGGGGTGAGGCCGGCGCCGCCACGGGGCCGCAGCACGACGACCTCGGAGGCGCCGGCGTGCCCGCCGACCCTGATCTCCGCGTCCAGGCCCGGCGGCTGGTCCCCCGCGTCCGCCAGCACCACGAGCACCCGGGCGGGGTGCTCGTGGGAGGCGACGTTCGCGACCGTGATGGCCCGCTCGGCGGAGTCCTCGTCCCGGGCGAGGATCACCAGGGTCAGCACCCGCCCCAGGGACACGACGCCCTGCTCCTGGCGCAGCGTGACCATGCGGTTGTTGACCGCCGCGGACGTCGTGCCGCGCAGGGTGACGATCACCGGGGGCCTCCTCCGGGTTGCGGGACGTGTCAGGACTTGACCGGTCACTGCTGTGGGGGTGGGTCAGAACGTGATGACGACCTTCAGGGGGTCTCCCTCGCGTTCGCGCATGACCCGCAGGGCCTCCTCGATTCTCTCGAGCGGGAACTCGTGGGTGACCAGCTCCTCGCCCTTCAGCCGGCCCATCTCGGCCAGCGCCACGGCCCGCTTGACGTTGTTGCCGCCCTCGCCGCGGGTGGTGTACATCGTCACGTCGTTGCGCACCACGGCGCTGAGGTCGAAGGTCACCGGCCCAGGGTAGAAGGCGACGAAGAGGATCTTGCCGCCCCGGCGGACCGTCTCGACGCACTGCTGGGGCGTCGCCGTCGACCCGGAGGTCTCGATGACGAGGTCGGCGCCGTCGCCGGTCAGGTCCTTGATGGCCTGGACGGCGTCGGTCTCGCGCGTGTTGATGACGTGGTCGGCGCCGAGGTGCGCGCCCATCTCGAGCCGGCTCGCGCGGGTGCCCACCAGGATCACGCGGCGGGCGCCGAGCTGCTTGCAGGCCTGCACGGTCATGAGGCCGACCGGGCCGGGCCCGAAGATGACGACGTCCAGGCCGGCGACGTAGCCGCCGGTGGCCTCGAGGCCGTACAGCCCGGTGCCCGCGGTGGTGATGAGCACCGCGTCCTTGAAGGAGACGTTCTCGGGCATCTTGTACAGGGACGAGACGTGATGGATCGCGTACTCGGCGAACCCGCCGTCGGCGGTCATGCCGCTCGCCCGGTGGCCCTTCTTCCGGTTGCCGTAGTTCAGGCACGCCGTGTAGAGGCCCCGGAGGCAGTTGTCGCAGCGCCCGCAGCCGTGGTGGGCCTCGATGCACACCCGGTCGCCCGGGGCCAGCTCGTCCACGCTCTCGCCGCAGGCGACGACGGTGCCGGTCCACTCGTGGCCGGGGGTGTACTCCCCGTACGGCGGGGTCTGCGGGAAGTGGCCGTCGTAGATCTTCAGGTCGGTCCCGCACATGCCGCACATGGCGACCTTGACGAGCACCTCGTCCGCCAGCGGCGCGGGCACCGCCTTGTCGACGACCCGCATGTCGCCGGGACCGAACATCACGGCGGCCCGCATCGTGGCCGGGATGCCGGTGCCGGTGGGGGCCGCCGAGCTCGTTGACGTCGTTGTCATGATGTCTCCATCGGGTTCTGGGCGGGAATAGGGGGCCGGGAGGGCTCCGCCATCATCCGCACGACCGCGTGGGCGGCCGCGTGGGCGAACTCCTGGTCGTTGATGGTCAGGTCGAAGAGCTCCAGCGGGATGTCGGGCCGGAGCCTGGCCCGCAGCTCGGCGACGAGCGCGGCGTTCGCGGCGGGGTCGTGGAGGACGCCGCCCGGGCTGCCCACGTGGGACCATCCCCGCAGCGGGATGAGCACCGCGACCGGGCCGGTCGCGGCGTTGAGGCGCTCCGCGACGAGCCGGCCGACGGCGGCGAGCTCCTCCGCCGTCGTGCGCACGTTCGTGTTGTACGGGTTGTGGATGTGCGTGGGACGGCCGCGGTAGCGGGGCGGGATCGTCTCCACCCCTCCGAAGCACAGGTACTCGAGGCCGCCGGGGACGACGACCTGCGGGATCCCCGCGCGCCCGGCCGCGGTGAGGCGCCCCGGGCGCACGGGCGCGTAGATGTCCTCGGGGTGGAGCTCACCGAGGACCTCGTGGGTCGTGAGGTCGAGGACCGCCTGGATGCGTCCCTCGTCGACGAGCCGCTCCATGGCGGACCCGCAGGCGCCGGAGGCGTGGAAGGGGATGACCTCCAGGCCCGCGGCGCGCACCTCGGCGACGGCGGCGACGACCGCCTGCTCGGTGTTGCCGAACGCGGTGACCGCGACGGCGGGCGCGTGCGCGACCTCGGTCTCGGCGGACGCCGCGCGGGCCATCGCGACGATGCCGGCCGCGCTCCGCCGCAGGATCGGGGTGGTGATGAGGTTCGGCCCGCCGAGCAGGTCCGCGACGGAGAACTGCATGGCGATGTCGCTGTCCATGACGTAGCTGCGGACGTTCCCGGACGCCACCGTGGAGATGATGAGCTTCGGCGGGCCGATGGGCAGCTGCCGCATCGCGATCGAGGCGATGGCCGTGCCCTGGTTGCCGCCGACGGCGATGGCGCCGTCCAGCTCGCCCCGGGCGTACCAGTCCACGAGCAGGCGGCCGGCGCCGCGGCCCATGGCCGCCATCGCCTCGCCCCGGAGCCCGGCCCGGAGCTCGGGGAGCTCGCGGCCCGCCGCCCGGGCCACCTCGGGGGCGCCCACGGCGGCGAACGGGTAGGCGGCGGCGCCCAGGCCGATGTCGACCACCCGCGCCTCGCCGCCCTCCGCCCCGATCACCGCGCGCAGGAAGGCAGCCTCCTCGCTCTTGGTGTCCAGGGTGGCGAGGACGGCGATGCGCGGGGCGGCCGTCATCCGGCGTCCGCCAGGGGTGACGGGTCCCCCGCCAGGTGGATGTGCTCGTCGGGCGACATGGCGCTGACCTGGGCGGCCAAGATCGCCACCTTGGCGTCGTCCTCGAGGTACTCCGTCCGGAAGTACGCGGTCCGCAGGTCCGGCCCGACGGAGATGGTGCCGTGCTCCCGCATCAGCGCCACCCGCAGCTCGCCGTCCGAGAACATCTCTGTGATGCGGTCGGCCAGCTCGGGCGAGCCGGCGGGCAGGAGGTCGACCAGGCCGACGCTGCGCAGGTGCCCCCGGGCCGCGCCGTGCACGAGCGGCGGGACCCGGTTCGCCACGGCGAACGCCACGGAGTAGGGCGGGTGGAGGTGGACCACCGCGCCGACGTCGGGCCGCACGCGGTAGATCCGGGAGTGCCAGCGCCACTCCTTCGAGGGCACCTTGCCCGCCTCCAGCACCTCCCCCTCCATGGAGATCACCACCGTGTCCGCGGTGTCCATGTCGCCCTGGCAGCAGCCGGTCGTCTTGATCAGCAGGAGGTCGGTCCCCGGGATCCGCAGGCTGTTGTTCCCGCTGACCCCGGTGACGAGGCCGCGCTCATATCCCCGCCGCGAGATCGCGACGAGCTCCTCCCGCAGCAGGCGGAGCACCGACGGCTCCACGGAAGCCAGGCGGCTGGAGCGGTCTTCCTCGCTCATGGGACACCTCCCGTACCTGACGCTCGCGTCACCACGCCCGCTCGGGGTAGTCGCTGTGCGTCACCTTGACGTCGAAGTTGCGCACCTCGGCGACGTAGGCGGCCAGGTGCTCGGCCATCCGGTCGAACATGGCCAGGCCCTTCTCCTTGGTGGCCCGGAACGGGTTCCCGATGGTCGCGGTGTCGGAGTACTCGTGGTGGTCCATCGGCACCCAGATGTTCTCCGACTCCCGGAACTTCACCGTCCCGGTGCCGTCGATCTTCGAGAAGGCCGATCCCATGTACGCCGGCGCGTGCGCGCGGTCCTCCACGGCGCGGTCCATGTGCACCAGGCCGTCCGCGGTGGCCATGAGGCACGAGGTCTCCAGCTCGCTCGAGTGCCAGCCCGGGGTCTCCTCCGGCGGGTTCTCGAACAGGTCCTGCACGACGACGGCCTCCCGCTCCGTGGGCGTCTTGTAGAAGGAGATGAACGCGCCCGTCTCGTAGTGCACCGTGCGCATGATCTCGTCGATCGGCTTGGTGTTCGAGCCGTGGTGGCTCACGAAGATGATCTTCGGGACCCCGTGGTAGATGAGGCTGCGGGCGACGTCGTGCAGGACCCGCCGGTAGGTCTCGGCCCGGAGCGTGATCGTCCCCGCGCCCTCCTCGTTGCGGCCCATGTGGTGCGGGGAGTACCCGAACGGCTCGAGCGGGGTGAAGAGCACGTCGGCGGCCGCGGCGGCCCGCTCGACGACCTCCATGGTGACGTAGCTGTCGGTGCCGAGCGGGATGTGGGCGCCGTGCTTCTCGGTGCTTCCCATGGGCACGAGCACGACGTCCTGGCCGGGCTCCTTGAGCCGCTCCGCCACCTCGGCGAAGGACATGCCGAGGATGTTGTGCTTGCGGTCGCGGTTGGCGTCGGTCGTCGCGTAGTCCTTGACGGTCATCGTGTCTCCTCGTTGCTGTGCGCCGTCTACGTCGACGGCGCGTCTGGGTCTTTCGCTGTTCGTGTCTGCCGGCTCGCGCCGCAGCTCTCGCGGACGATCAGTCGCGTTCTGACCCGGACCTCCCTCGGACCGGGCTGCCCGTTCAGGCGCTGGAGGAGGAGCAGCATCGCGCGCACCCCCAGCTCCCGGGCGGATACCGACACGGTCGTCAGGGCCGGCCGGACATATGTGGACATCGGCACGTCGTCGAAGCCGACCAGGGCGACGTCCTGCGGCACGCGCAGGCCGAGGTCGGACAGAGCCGCCAGCGCACCGAGCGCCATGCGGTCGTTGGAGGCGAAGATCGCCGTCGGGGTTTCGGGAGCCTGGAGCAGCCGCCGGGCCGCGGCATATCCGCCCGCCTCGGTGAAGTCGCCGAGCTCGACGAGCCCGGGGCCGTGCCCCGACGCCTCCAGGGCCTCGTGGTAGCCGCGGCGGCGCTCCGAGGCGGTGGACGACGTCTCGCTGCCGGCGATGAGCCCCACGCGGGTGTGGCCGAGCCCGAGCAGGTGCTCCGTCATCTCCCTGGCCGCCCCCACGTTGTCCACGCGGACGGTGGGGAATGCGCTGGAGGGGCGGCCGACGAAGACGGCGGAGGCGCCGTAGCCGGCCAGGTCCGCCTCGGCGAAGGCGACCTCCTCGCCGCCGCCGATGACCGCGAGCCCGCTGACCCGCTTGTCCAGCAGCGCCTCGACGTAGGCGCGCGCCTTGTCGGGGTCGCGGTCCGTGCTGCAGAACACGGCCTGGTAGCCGTGCTCGCCCGCGACGTCCTCGATCCCGCGGGCGACCTCCGGGTAGTAGGCGTTGGCGATGTCCGGGACCACCACGCCGATGAGCCGGCTGTTCTTCTGGGTCAGCCCCCGGGCGAGGCCGTTGGGCCGGTAGCCCAGCTGCTCGACGGCGGCCATCACGCGGGCCCGCGTCGCGGCCCCCACCGGGTAGGTGCTGCCGGGGCCGGTGACGCGGGAGACGGTGGCGACGGAGACGCCGGCCGCCGCAGCGACGTCGCGGATGGTGACGGACAATGCCAGCCCTTCGTAGTAACCGGTTTCTATCAACGTAGTGGCGGCTCCTGGGCCTGTCAACGGGAACACGGACGCCCCTTACCTGCCGGCGCCGCGGGCGGGGACGGCGGCCGCAGGCATGCCGCCACCCGGCACACCACCGGTGCCCGCCCGGCCCGGCAGCGCCTCCGCGAAGAGATCGGGTGCGCCGAGGGGGCCGGACTTCAGCAGCAGCCAGAGCGGGTCCGGCCCGGCGGTGCGGGCCCACGAGACTCCGGGGGCCACCTCGCGGCCGATGACGACGTGGTCGACGCCGCACCGGCCCACCACGGCGCCGGAGGTCTCGCCCCCGGCGACGACGAGCGCGCGGACGCCGAGAGACACCAGACCGGCCGCGATCTCCGCGAGCGCGGTCTCCACGAGGCGCGCGGCCCGCTCGGCGCCGAGCGCCTGCTGCTCCGCCCGGACCGCCTCGGGCGGGGCGGTCGCGCTGACGAGCACCGGGCCGGTGGGCAGGTGACGCCGGGCGAAGGCGAGCGCCTCGGCGACGACGTCGTCGCCCCGGGCGATCGCGCCGGGGACGACCCGGAACGTCGGGCGCAGGCGGGAGAACCGCCGCACCTGCTCCAAGGTGGCCTCGGTGCCGCTGCCGGAGACGACGGCCGCGGGCAGGCCGGCGGGGGGTTCGCCGGCTCCAAGAGCCGGCGGCAGGTGCCCGACCAGCGCGGCGGCGAGTCCCGCCGCCCCGGTCACCAGCGGGTGGCCACGGGCGGCGGCGCCGAGGACGGCCAGGTCGCGGTCGTCGACGGCGTCCGCGACGGCGTACCGCACGCCCGCCCGACCCATGGCGGCGAGCGCGCCCGCCACCGCCGCCTCTCCCCCGGCGGTGACCTGCCGCGGCAGGAGGCCCACCACGGCGGCGGTCTGCCGGGAGAGCAGGCGCACGAGGTCGGAGTCGGTCTTCGGGGTGAGGGGGTGGCGTCCGGCCGGCGACTCCGCGACGAGGCGGTCGCCGACGAAGAGATGTCCCTGGTACACCGTCCGCCCGTAGCCGGGCACCGCCGGGCAGGCGAGCACGGGCGCCACGGGGCCGGGCGAGTGCGCCAGCCCGGTCTCGTCGTAGAGGGCGTCCATCACCGGGCCGATGTTCCCGGCGTCGGTCGAGTCGAAGGTGGAGCTGTACTTGAAGAACAGCTGCCGCGCGCCCCGCGCGCGCAGCCACCGGGCGGCGGCGAGCGCCTGTGCCACGGCCACGTCGGGCGGCACGGAGCGGGTCTTGAGCGCGACGACGACCGCTCCGCCGTCGGGCTGCGGCGCGCCGGCGGCCTCGTCCGCCGGGACGCCGAAGTGGAGGTTCACCGCCGCACCGCGCTCGCGCAGCACGCCCGCGACGTCCACGGCACCCGTGTAGTCGTCGGCGATGACGCCCAGCGCCGCGCTCGTGGCCTCCATGCCCCTACCTCCCTCCGGGCTCGCCGCTAGCGGCCGTCGGCCTTGCCCAGCTCCTTCACCGCCGCGGTGATCGGCTTGCGGTCGACGAGCGTGCCCAGGTCGGGCTCCTCCCCCTTGCGCAGCGTGCCGAGCTCACCCATCCGCTTCACCGTGTAGTCCAGGCGGTTCTGCTCCAGCCCCTCGTTCTTCGGGAAGGCCTGGATCTCGGTCATGTAGACGCC
The DNA here is from genome assembly GCF_003991205.1 of Georgenia sp. SYP-B2076. Classification (GTDB taxonomy): domain Bacteria; phylum Actinomycetota; class Actinomycetes; order Actinomycetales; family Actinomycetaceae; genus Georgenia. Next base: position 279,038 of record NZ_RXOZ01000031.1, read on the forward strand.
CCACGCCTGGTCGATGACCGCCGCGTCGAAGCCGGTGGCCTTGGCGATGATGGGCACGACCTTCGCCTTGTCGTCGTACATCGTGCGGTGCGCCTTCGTCACGGCCTGGAGGAACTTCTGGGCGGTGTCCTGGTTGCCCTTCAGCCACTTGTCGGAGACGAAGTACACGCCGTAGTAGTAGTCCGGCTCGACCTTGTAGAGGTTGACGAGCGCATGGAGGCTGGGATCCTGCTGCTCCGCCGCGATGGCCTGCTCCGGGTGAAGGATGGCCGAGTCGATGCGGCCCTGGAGCAGCGCGGAGATGTAGGCGTCGGCGTTGGTGGGGATGTAGCTGACGTCCTGCTGGGTCATCCCCGCGCTCTCGAGGACCATCCGGGTCATGACCTCCCGGAACGCCCCGATCTCCTGGACGCCGAGGTTCTTCCCGCGCAGGTCCTCGACGGACTTGACGCTCTCGGGCGTGACCATCTCGACCTCGAGGCGGTCCGTGTAGCTGCCGATGATGCGGACGTCCCCGCCGCCTGCGGCGGCGTTGATGACCGGCTCGATGCTGGCGCCGCCGACCTGCAGGTTCCCGCTGACCACCCCCGTGGTCACCGACGTCCCCGACTTGAGGTTGGTCACGTCGACCTTGAGGCCGACGTCCTTGAAGTACCCCAGCTCGTCGGCGACGACGATGTCGGCGTTCGCGAAGCTGGTCACTGAGGTGGGCAGCCCCACCTTGACGGTCCCCCCGCCGCCCGCCGACGCGGACCCCCCGCCGGTGGACCCGCCCGGGCTCGCGCCGCCGCCGCACGCCGCGGCCGTCAGGCTCAGCGTGACGACCGCCACCGCCCCCGCCAGACGTCGCCTTGTCCTCGTGGTCATGTCTCACCCTTCCTGTGGCAGTGATCAGGGCACTGGCAGTGGTCCGGGCACGTCAGCGCCCGCGGCGCCACGGCGCGACGGCCTTCTCCACCCCGGCGAGGATGGAGGTGAGGATGACGCCGATGACGGAGAGCAGCACGATCGGCACGAACATCCGGTCGGTCTGGAACGTGTTTGCGTTGGTGACGATGAGGTTGCCCAGCCCGGAGATCGCCGTGAAGAACTCCGCCACGATGACTCCGACGAGGCCACGCCCGATCGCCAGGCGCAGCCCCGTGAAGATGTAGGGCAGCGCCGAGGGCATCAGCAGGTCGCGCCACACCCGCCGCTCGGGCGAGCAGAACGACTGCGTCACCTCGATCAGCTCCTGGTCGACCTCCTGGACGCCCCGGATGGTGTTGATCAGGACGGGGAAGATCACGAAGAACGTGACCACCACCGTCTTCGCCGTGGCACCGAACCCGAACCAGACGACGACCAGCGGGATCAGCGCGACGGTCGGGGTCGCATACAGGGCGTTCACCGGGACCTCGATGATCGCCCCGAACGTCTCGCTACGACCGGCCAGGAGGCCGAGGAGGATCCCGAGGATCGACCCGATCACGGTGCCGATCGCGAGCACGATCAGCGTCTGGACGAGCGCCTGGCCCAGGGTCCCGTCCCGCACCATCGCGACGAACGCCCGGGCGATGGCGGTCGGGTACGTGAAGATGACCGGGTTGACGGTGCGGCCGTAGATCTCCCAGGCGACGAGGATGACGATCGTGGAGGCCGTGCGGATCATGCGCTTCTGGCTCGGGGTCCGGGTGCGCGTCTTCCGGTGCCCGCGCATGCGGCCGGTGGTGGTCGGTGGGGTCAGCCGGGCCGGCTCCTGGAACATCTCGCGTGCGGGGTCGCTCATGCTGCTGACTCCTGACTGCTCCCGGACGGGGCCCGCGCCGCTTCCGGCCCCTGGAGGCTGTCCCAGAGTTGGTTCCGGAGCGGAAGGTACGCCGGGTGGCTCCGGATGCCGGCGAGCTGCCGGGGCCGCTCGATCGGCACGCGCACGTCGAGCACGATGCGCGCGGGCGGCCCGGTGAGAACGACGATGCGGTCGGACATGATGATCGCCTCGTCCAGGTCGTGGGTGACGAGGAGGGCGTTCATCCTGGTCTGGCGCTCCCAGAGGCCCAGGACCTCGTACTGCATCGTCTCGCGGGTGATGGCGTCGACCGCGCTCAGCGGCTCGTCGAGCAGCATCAGCTCCGGCTCCAGGCACAGAGCCCGGGCGATCCCGACGCGTTGCTTCATCCCGCCCGAGAGCTGGTAGGGGTACTTCTTGCGCGCGTCCTCGAGCTTCATGATGCCCAGGAGACGGTCGATGTTGCCGTCGTCGTCCGTGCGTCCCTGGACGTCCAGCCCGTAGGCCACGTTCTGCTCGACGGTCTTCCACGGGAAGAGCCCGAAGTGCTGGAAGACCATCGCGACGCGCGGGTCGGGGGCGTTGAGGGGCTGCCCGTGGAGGAGGATCCTCCCGGTTGCCTCGGGGAGGAGCCCCCCGATCGCACGCAGCAGCGTCGTCTTGCCGCAGCCCGAGGTGCCGATGATGCTGACGAACTCTCCGTCCGCGAAGTCGAGCGACATGTGGTCGAGGATCACGGACTGCTTGAACCGCACATTCACGTCTTCTACGACGAGGCTGGGAACAGTCAAGGCTCACTCCTTGGCGTCGCGTGTGCTGAACATCTGCGTTCAGCCCGACAGCCCGGACGCTTTCGCCCCGATCGTGGGACCGCCCGCGTCCAGCACGGCCGCCCCGGCTTAGAAACCGGTTACTGCGCCGTTCCCCCTACGGTACCCGCGCGCATTCCGATGTCAAGAGCGGGGGCGCCGACGATGTCCGTCCCGGGACTGGCTCACGCCGCCCAAGCGGCACCGGCAGGTGGGGCGGTGCACCGGCAGGTCAGGCGGCGCTCCGGCACGCCTGGCCGGGCCACGCGGCCCGTCCGAGCCGGTGGTGTCAGGACTTGACCTGTGACGGGGGTGGGCGTGGTCACGGGGCCGGGGGTCAGAGGATCAGGTACGTCGCCGAGACGAGGGTCAGGACCACCACGGCGCGCTCGAAGAGCTTCTGGTTGATGTGGCGCACCAGCCGGCCGCCCACGAGCGCGCCGAGGACGACGAGCGGCGCGAGCACCAGGTCGAGCAGCAGCGACTGCGCGGTGATCAGCCCGAGCGAGACCGAGAACGGCGTCTTGGCGAGGTTGACCGCGAGGAAGAACCACGCCGACGTGCCCAGGAAGCGGTGCATGGAGAAGTTGCCGGCGAGGAAGTACATCGACATCACCGGGCCCGCGGAGTTGGCGACCATGGTGGTGAAGCCGCCCAGGACGCCGTACGTCCCGCTCTCCGCCCGCCTGCGCCACGGACGCCGGCCCCCCGGTGCGGCCCCGGCCGCACCGGGCCCGTCCGGCGGGGTGAGCTGCGCCGGTGTGCGGCGCCGGCCACGCCCGCTCGCGCGCGGCACCGCGGCCCACCGGCGCAGGACGGTGAGGGCGATCATCGCCACCAGGATGACGCCGATCACGCGCCGCACGGACGCGTCGTCGACCAGGCGCAGGAACACCGTGCCGGCGAGGACGCCGACGAGCACCGCGGGCGCGAGCCTGCGCAGGACGCCCCAGTCGGCGTGGGCGTGGTGGGTCCGCACGGCGAAGAGGTCGCCGAGGATGAGCAGGAGCAGCAGGGCGCCGGTCGAGGCCTTGGCCGGGAGCACCGCCGCGAAGAGGGCGACGGAGATGGTTCCGGCGCCGGGCAGCGCCGTCTTCGCCGCGCCCACGAGCGCGGCGGCGAGGGCGAGCAGGGTCCAGTCGAGGGTGGAGAGGTCAGGCACGCGCCCGAGCATCCCACCCCGCGGCGCCGCGGACGGTCGTCGTCCGCGGCGCCGTGGGGCGGGGAGCGTGCGCTGAGGCCAGGGCGCGTGCCCGGGGGCGCGGTCCCTAGATGTCGATCCCCTCGAGGAGCTCGGTGACCAGGGCCGAGACGGCGGAGCGCTCCGAGCGGGTCAGGGTCACGTGGGCGAAGAGCTCCTTGCCCTTGAGCGCCTCGACGACGGCGGCGACGCCGTCGTAGCGGCCCACCCGGAGGTTGTCGCGCTGGGCGACGTCGTGGGTGAGGATCACCCGGGAGTTCTGCCCGATCCGCGAGAGCACCGTCAGGAGCACGTTGCGCTCGAGGGACTGCGCCTCGTCGACGATCACGAAGGCGTCGTGCAGGGAGCGCCCGCGGATGTGCGTGAGGGGCAGCACCTCCAGCAGGCCCCGCGCCATGACCTCCTCCAGCACCTCCTGCGCCACGACCGCACCGAGGGTGTCGAAGACGGCCTCGGCCCAGGGGTTCATCTTCTCGGCCTGGTCGCCCGGCAGGTAGCCGAGCTCCTGACCGCCCACGGCGTACAGCGGGCGGAACACGATGACCTTGCGGTGCTCACGGCGCTCCATGACGGCCTCGAGGCCCGCGCACAGGGCTAGCGCGGACTTGCCCGTGCCGGCGCGCCCGCCGAGGGAGACGATCCCGATCTCCGGGTTGAGCAGGTGCTCGATGGCCACCCGCTGCTCGGCGCTGCGGCCCCGGACCCCGAACACCTCCCGGTCGCCCCGCACCAGGCGCAGGCGGCCGTCCGCGGTGGTGCTCGCCAGCGCCGAGCCGCGCGTGGAGTGCAGCACCACACCCGTGTGGCAGGGCTCCTCCGCGAGGGTGCCCGGCGTGGTGAGCGCGGCGATGTCGAGGGACTCGTCGCCCCACAGCTGCGCCATCTCGGCCTCGGTGAGCTCCGCCGTCGTCATGCCCTTGTACCCGGAGTCCACGACCTGCTGGGCGCGGTACTCCTCGGCGAGCAGCCCGACGGCGGACGCCTTGACCCGCATGGGCAGGTCCTTGGACACGACGGTGACGTCGTGCCCCTCGGCCGCGAGGTTCGCGGCGACCGACAGGATCCGCGTGTCGTTGTCGCCCAGGCGCAGGCCGGTGGGCAGCACCTGGTCGGAGGAGTGGTTGAGCTCGACGCGCACCGTCCCGCCCTCGTCGCCCACCGGGACCGGGGAGTCCAGCCGGCCGTGCTCGATGCGCAGCGCGTCGAGCAGCCGCAGCGCGCTGCGGGCGAAGTAGCCGAGCTCGGGGTGGTGCCGCTTGGCCTCGAGCTCGGTGACGACCACCACCGGCAGGACGACGTCGTGCTCGGCGAAGCGCAGGATCGCCTTGGGGTCCGAGAGGAGCACCGAGGTGTCCAGGACGTAGGTGCGCAGGGCCGTCCCTGTCGGTTCGGCCACGCCGATCTCGTCGGCGACGACGGCGCCGAGGTCGGTCGGCGGGCTGCCCGGCGTCGTCGGCACGTCGGTCGGACGGCCTGCGGAGGCTCGGGTCTGCTGGGCGCTGGGGATGCGGTTGACGCTCACGATGGGCTCCCTCCGGCGCCTGGGCGCCGAACTCAGCTGCATGGGGTCGTGGGACACAGGCACGACCCTGGCGTGGTGTGGGCGGCAGGCCGGCCCAGGAGGGGCCGGCGGCCCCTCCTATCAACAGCACGACGCTGCATGGGCTGACCTCCCGGAGGACAGCGGGTGTGCCGTCCGACACATCGGACGCTAGGAGGTTCAGGATACCGCCGGGGCCCGAAACACACCCTGTCACGCGTTCGGCGCGCGATGTTCACCCGCGCGTCACTCGGCCTCAGCGTCCGAGGCGCCGCTCCCGCTGGGCGTAGTCGCGCAGGGCGCGGAGGAAGTCCACCCGCCGGAAGTCCGGCCAGTAGACCTCGCAGAAGTAGTACTCGCTGTGGACGGACTGCCACAGGAGGAAGCCCCCCAGCCGCTGCTCGCCCGACGTGCGGATCACCAGGTCCGGGTCCGGCTGGCCCTTGGTGTAGAGGTGGGCAGTGATGTCGTCGACGCCGATCTCCGCGGCGACGTCCTCGATCGACTGGCCCGCCTCGGCGCGCTCGCGCAGCAGCGACCGCACCGCGTCGGTGATCTCGTGGCGGCCGCCGTAGCCGATCGCGACGTTGACCTGGAGGCCGGCGACGCCGTCGGTGCGGGTCCCGGCGCGGCTGAGCCTCTCGGCCACGCCGGCGGGCAGCAGCTCCTGCGCGCCGACCACCCTCAGGCGCCACCGCCCGGTGTCCGCCAGCTTGTCCACCGCCGTGGCGATGATCTCGAGGAGCTCCGCCACCTCGACGGGGTCGCGCTGGAGGTTGTCGGTGGAGAGCATCCACAGGGTCACGACCTCGACCCCCGCCTCCTCGGACCACTGCAGCAGCTCGGTGATCTTGTCGGCGCCCCGCCGGTGCCCGTGCGAGGCGGGCGTGCCGAGCGCCCGCGCCCAGCGGCGGTTGCCGTCGAGGATGACTCCGACGTGCCGCGGGACGTTGGCGCGGTCGAGGGACCTGACGAGGCGGCGCTCGTAAAGCTGGTACAGCAGGCCCGGGAAATGCATCTGTCCCTCGAACTTCCCCTCGTCAGCTCGGCCGCGGCGCCGCCGCGGACGGGAGGGCACCGCCATACCGGCCGGTCGCCCCCCGCATGGCAGAGGTTACCGCCGCAGCGGGACCGCGCCGCCGTACGAGCGTACCTACGCTACCGTAGGTAGCGCACCGGCCCGCTGAGCCGCACGCGCCGGCCACCCTCTTCCCACCCTCCGGAGACCCAGTCATGGCGCACGAGAACGGCCCGGCCGCCGCTTCATCCCCGCAGGACGCGGTCGAGACGATCGCCGCCGTCGTCAAGCCCCGGCTGCGGGGGTGGATCCACACCGGGATGGCGCCCGTGTCGCTGGTGGCCGGGAGCGTGCTCGTCGCGCTCTCCCCCACGCCCGCGGCCCGGTGGTCCACGGCGGTCTTCGCGCTCGCCGCGCTGGTGCTGTTCACGTGCTCGGCGGTCTACCACCGCGGCACGTGGTCGCCGCGGGCGTTCGCGGTGCTGCGCCGGCTGGACCACTCCAACATCTTCCTGCTGATCGCGGGCACCTACACCCCGCTCGCCGTGCTGCTGCTCGACCGCGGCACCGCTACGGCGCTCCTTGTGATCGTGTGGGCCGGCGCCGCCGTCGGCATCGCGGCGCGGCTCCTGTGGCTCTCCGCCCCGCGGTGGGTGTACGTGCCGAGCTACGTGGCCCTGGGCGTCGTGGCCCTGGGATTCCTGCCCCAGTTCTGGCAGGGCGGCGGGCCCGCGGTGGTCTGGCTGGTGCTGGGGGGCGGCCTGGCGTACGTGCTCGGCGCCGTCGTCTACGGCACCAAGCGGCCCAACCCCAGCCCCCGGTGGTTCGGCTTCCACGAGATCTTCCACGTCGCGACGGTGGTCGGGTACGTGTGCCACTACATCGCGGTCTCGATCGCGGCCTACCAGGCCTGAGCATCCGGGCTCGGCGTCCTGGCGGGGCCGAGCCGTCCGGCCTCACGGCCCACCAGGCCGGAGCGTCCGGGCTCCGCGTCCTGGCGGGGCCAGCGTCCGTGCGGGTCAGCGCGTGCCGGCGCACGGTGGTGGGCCCGTGGGTGCGGGTCGTTGCACCGGCGCGGCGAGGCACCGGTGCAACGACCTCACCAGTGTCCCTCACCACGTGCGCGAGGACGAGCCCTGGGGGTCGGCCCCCTGCGCACGTGTCGGCGACGGCGTGCGCGGCATCGAGGGTCCGGCGTCGGTCAGTCCGTGCGCTCGTCCGTCCCGGGGTGGGCCCCGTCGCGCCCGGCGCCATCCGCCGTCGTGCGAGCGGGCCGCACGTCGCTGGCCGCCTGCGTCTTCCCCGTCTGAGTCTCCGCCGCCTGCGTCTCCCCCGCCCGCTCGGCCTCCAGCTCCTCCGCGCGCTCGAGCAGACGCTGGTTGTGGTCGACCCGGCGCATGTGCTTGTTCATCGAGCGGAACAGCGGGATGCAGACGACCGCGAGCACGAAAAATCCCAGGAAGAATCCCGTGATGCCGGGAGAGACCTCCCACGGCTGCATCTGGGTGGGGGGCGGCGCCGGCGTGGGCGTCGCCGCGAGGAGGACCAGCACGGGCGTCATGACCCCACCTTGCCATCTCCGCGTGCCTCGGCCGTCCGCGCGCCGGCCTCCGCGACAGCACGGTCATGGCCAGGCGCGCCGGCGACACGTGCCTCGCCCGAGCGGGTGACCGCGAGGTCGGCGGGCACCGCGTCGACGACGGTGAGCCCGCCGGGCACGACGGCGGCGAAGAGGTCATCCTCGACGTCCTGCGCCACGGGGACCCGGGTGCGCACGAGCTCGAACTCCTCGTACGGCCAGACCTCGGCCTCGATGTCCCGCGGCACGGAGAAGAAGAACCCGTCGGGGTCGATCTGGGTGGCGTGGGCTCGCAGCGCCGCGTCCCGCTGGGGGAAGTACGCGGCGCACTCGATCCGCGCCGTCGCCCGCCGACGTGGCCGGTCCGAGCGATGCGTGAGCCAGTCCGCGAACGGGGAGACGAGGCCGCGCTCGCGCATCGCGGTGTCGACCGCCTCGATCCGCGAGACCGAGAAGGACGTGTCGTAGTAGAGCTTCTGCACCGCCCAGGGCTCGCCCGCCTCGGGGTAGGCGGCCGGGTCCGCCGCGGCGTCGAAGGCCGCGACGGCGACCTTGTGGCTCATGATGTGGTCCGGGTGCGGGTAGCCCCCGTTCTCGTCGTAGCAGGTCATCACGTGGGGGCGGAACTCGCGGACCTGACGCACCAGCGCCCGGACCGTGACGTCCATCGGCTCGAGCGCGAAGCAACCCTCGGGCAGGGGCGGCAGCGGGTCCCCCTCGGGCAGGCCCGAGTCGACGAAGCCGAGCCAGACCTGCTCGATCCCCAGCGCTGCCGCGGCCGCGGCCATCTCCCGGCGGCGGTAGGAAGGCATGTCACGCAGGATGTCCGTCCTGCCCGCGAGGTGCGGGTTGAGGATGTCGCCGCGCTCGCCGCCCGTGCAGGTGACCACCCGCACGGTGTTGCCCTCCGCCGCGTACCGCGCCATCATCGCCGCACCCTTGCTGGACTCGTCGTCGGGGTGGGCGTGCACGGCCATCAGGCGGAGCGCGTGGTGCGACAAGGGACAGCTCCTTCAAGAAGGTGGGTGCCCGACGGGGGATCGTGGCCGACGGGCGGACATGCGGGAGGGCGGGTGCGGGGACAATGGTCTCGCATCCGTGCACCGAACGCGACGTCCCGTCACGGATCCCCGAGGGAAGGACAAGCGTGCCCACCACGCCAGCACCCGGTCACCGCGACCCTGCCGCCGTCGACCCGGCCATCATGAACGCCCGCTACGGCCGCCGGCCCGGCGCACCGGGCAGCCGACGCGGGCTGATCGTCGCCGCGGTCCTCGCCGCCGCGCTCGTGATCGCCGGGATCGTGTGGCAGGCCACGAGCCTGGCGGGCACCACCGTGCACACCGAGGGCGTGGGATTCACGGTGCAGGATCCCACCCGCACCACGGTGCGCTTCAACCTGATCACCGACAAGGGCGCGACGGTGCGCTGCACCCTCACCGCACTGAACACGAACTTCACCCAGGTGGGCTTCCGTGAGGTGGTGATCGGCCCGGTCCCCGCCGCGGTCACCGCGCACGAGGTGGACGTCACCACGACCGAGCTCGCCACCACCGGCAGCGTCAGCACCTGCGAGGTTGTCGACGCCGGCTGAGCGCATCCAGGTTCTCACCCGTCACACGAGGAAGCGTTGGTATACTCCTACCTTTACACGCCGCCCCGGAGCGGCGCACGAGGTGCGAGCGCCCGGGCGGAGAGACCTTCCCCTGCCTCGGCCGCTCTCGCTCGCGTCCGGGGCACAACCGTATGTTGAGGAGGAGCCGTGACCCAGACGAGCACCACCTGGCTCACCCAGGAGGCGTACAACCGTCTGAAGGCGGAGCTCGAGCACCTCTCCGGTCCAGGCCGGACCGAGATCGCCGAGAAGATCGACGCCGCCCGGCAAGAGGGGGACCTCAAGGAGAACGGGGGCTACCACGCCGCCCGCGAGGAGCAGGCCAAGCAGGAGGCGCGCATCAACCAGCTCACCGAGCTGCTGCGCCACGCGCACGTGGGCGAGGCCCCGCCGGACGACGGCATCATCGAGTCGGGCATGGTCGTCACCGCGACCATCGCCGGCAGGGAGCGGACGTTCCTGTTGGGCTCGCGCGAGGGTGCGCCCGAGCTGGAGATCGACGTCTACTCCGAGAGCTCGCCGCTCGGCGCGGCGCTCGTCGGCAAGAAGGCCGGCGACACCGTCAGCTACGTGGCGCCCAACGGGGCGAGCATCGAGGTGAAGGTCGGCGACGTCAAGCCCTTCCAGGGCTGACACGCGCACGACGACGGCGGGCCACCCCCTGGGGTGGCCCGCCGTCGTCGTACCTCGGCGCGCTCGCTCGCTACCGCCATGCCGCCCCACCGGCGCCCAACCAGCCGCCACTCGGTGGCGGCCCCACCGGCCGCCGCTAGGGCTGACCGCCGCTACGGCCGCACGATCGTGTAGCCCCGCTCCCGCAGCGTCTCGAGCACGCTCTGGCAGTGCTCGGGCCCCTTGGTCTCAAGCTCGACGGAGATCTCCACCTCGTCCACGGCGAGGCCGGCGCCGGTGCGCATGTGCTCGACGCTCACCACGTTCCCGCCGCTCGCGGCGAGCTCGTTCAGGAGCCGTGCGAGGCTGCCTGGGGCGTCCTGGACGAGCACCCGCATCTGGAGGTAGCGCCCCGCGGCGGCCATCCCGTGCCGGATGATCCGCAGGAGCACCAGCGGGTCAACGTTGCCGCCGGTGAGGACCACCACGACCGGACCGTTGAACGTGGTCGGGGCGGCCAGGACGGCCGCCACACCCACCGCGCCCGAGGGCTCGACGACGAGCTTCGCCCGCTCGACCAGGTACAGCACCGCCCGGGAGATCTCCTCCTCGGTCACCGTGCGCAGCTCGCTCACGTGCTCCGCGATCAGCCGGAACGGCACCTCTCCGGGCATGCCCACCGCGATGCCGTCCGCCATGGTGTGCATGTCGGTGCGGAGCACGGGCCGGCCCTGCGTGAGCGACTCGGGGTACGCGGCGGCCCCGTCGGCCTGCACGCCCACGACGTTGATGGTGGGGTCCACCTGGTGCACGGCGACGGCGATCCCGGCGAGGATCCCGCCGCCGCCGGTGGGCACGACGATGGTGCGCGCACCCGGCACCTGCTCGAGGATCTCGAGCCCGATGGTGCCCTGTCCCGCGACGATGTCCGGGTGGTCGTAGGGGTGGATGAGCACCGCGCCCGTCCGGGCCGCCTCGGCGCTGGCCGCCTCGAGCGCCTCGTTGAGGCTCGCGCCGCCCAGGACCACCTCGGCGCCGTACTGGCGCGTCGCGGCGACCTTGGGCAGGGCGGCGTCCAGCGGCATGAAGATCCTCGCCGTGATGCCCAGCTCCCGGGCGGCGAGCGCCACGCCCTGGGCATGGTTGCCCGCCGAGGCGGCGACGACGCCGTGGGCCCGTTCGCTCTCGCTCAGCCGGGACATGCGCAGGTAGGCGCCGCGCACCTTGAAGGAGCCGGTGCGCTGGAGGTTCTCCGCCTTGAGCCACACGGGCGACCCGACGACGCCTTCCAGCGTCGTCGAGGACTCCACGGGCGTGCGGTGGGCGACGGCGGAGACCACCCGGGCGGCGTCCTGGAAGGTGGCCAGGTCGAAGGTCGCCACCTCCTTCATCGGCGCTCGTCCGGCTCGTCGTCCGCCGGGACCGCCGTCGCGCCGGCGTGGTTCTCGTCGTCACCGGACTCGGCCAGCACACCGCCGTCGTCGTCCTCCTCGGCGACGTGCGCGTAGGCGTCCTCGATCGCCCCGGCGAGGGCCCCGGGTGGGCCGCCGGGCCGGTTCAGGTCGGTGGCGAGGCGCGGGTACTTGTCGTGGCCGTGCAGGTAGAGCACCACCGTGTTGATGACGGCGGCGAACGGGACCGCGAACAGCGCACCGAGCACCCCCGCGATGCCGGTGCCCGCGGTGACTGCGAGCAGCACGGCGATCGGGTGGAGGGAGACGGCGTTGCCCATGAGCCACGGCTGAAGGAGGTTGGACTCGAGCTGCTGCACGAGCAGCACGATGCCCAGCATGATCAGGGCGGTGACCAGGCCCTGGTCCACCAGGGCGACCAGCACGGCGATGGAGCCCGTCAGGACGGCACCGACGATCGGGATGAACGAGCCGAGGAAGACGAGCACGGTCAGCGGCAGCGCGAGCGGGACACCGAGGATGAACGCGCCCAGGCCGATGCCGACGGCGTCGACGAAGGCCACGAGGATCTGGGTGCGCGCGTAGGCGCCGAGGGTGACCCACCCGCGGATGCCGGCCTCGTTGATGCGGTCCCGGGCGCTCGCGGGCGTCAGGCGGCACACCCACTGCCAGATGGTCCGCCCCTCCTTGAGGAAGAAGAACAGGCAGAAGAGCGCGATGACGGCGCCCGTGACGACGGATGTCACCGAGCCCGTGGCGCTGAGCACGCCGCCGACGATCGTGCTGGCGTTCGCCTGGATCTGGCCCTGCAGCTCGGTCAGCCAAGTGTCGATCTGCGGCTGGTCGATCTGCAGGGGCCCCGTCGAGAGCCAGCTGATCAGCTCGCCGAAGCCCTGGTTGGCCCGCTGCGCGAGGGCGCCGAAGCCGCTGGCGATGGACCGTCCGGCCAGCACGAGGAGGCCCACCACCACCGCGAGGGTGACGAGGATCGTCACGGCCGACGCGAGCGTCCGGGGCAGCCGCAGGCGCCGGCGCAGCATGGAGGAGACCGGGTCGAGGAGCACGCTGAGCAGGATGGCCACGAGGACGGAGACGACGATGGTCTTGAACGTGATGACCAGGTAGACGAGCACCGCCGCGGCGGCCGCCAGGACGAGCACCCGCCAGGACCAGGCGGCCGCGGCGCGCACGGACCACGGCACGGCGTCGCTGGCGGAGGCCTGTGTGCGGCGACCGGGGACTGCCGTGCGGCGGCGCGGCGGCGCGGCCGCGGGGCGGACGTGGTCGGTGCCCACCACGTCGGGCCCGCCGCGCGAGGCCAGGCGGGACATCCAGCTGGAGGTGAGGTCGGGCATGTCCCCTGCAATCGACGTGAGACGGTTGACGGCCCCAGCGTACGGGGACACACCCCGCCGGGCGCGGCACCGAGCCACTCCGGCGGGAAGAACGCCGAGCCGCCAGGCGTTGCAGTGCGGCAGGGACTACACAGGAGGATCCATGTTCGGACTAGGACGCAAGACCCAGATGGTGACCGCGGAGGAGGCGCTGCCGGGCCGCCCGGAACCGGTCTTCGCCGTGCCGGCGACGCACGAGGTGCTCGGGACGCCCCTGCAGGGCCCGTGGCCGGCCGGCTCCGAGATCCTCTACGTGGCCATGGGCTGCTTCTGGGGCACCGAGCGGATCTTCTGGCGTCTGCCCGGAGTGGTCTCCACGGCGGCGGGCTACCTCGGCGGCATCACGCCGTACCCGGTCTACGAGGAGGTCTGCACCGGGATGACGGGGCACACCGAGGCGGTCCAGGTGGTCTACGACCCCGCCAAGACCACCCCGGAGATGCTGCTCAAGGCCTTCTGGGAGAACCACGACCCGACCACCGCGAACCGGCAGGGCAACGACATCGGCACCCAGTACCGCTCGGGCATCTACTGGACGACGCCGGGCCAGGAGCAGGCGGCCCGGGCGACCAAGGAGGCTTTCCAGCAGGTGCTCACGGAGAACGGGTACGGGACCATCTCCACCGAGCTGCGCCCCTTCACCGGCACCGACGGCGCGGCACCGTTCTACTACGCCGAGGACTACCACCAGCAGTACCTGCACAAGAACCCGGGCGGCTACTGCAACCACGGGCCCAACGGGATGACGTGCCCCGTCGGCCTGGTGCGCCAGGACCAGCTCCCCGCCCAGGTCGACGTCGCGCCGCCGACCGCGCACTGACGCACCTCCGGCGTCCGGCCCTTCCCGCAACGAGGGACCGGACGCCCGCCCGCGAGCGCGCACGTAGGCCGGACCGGGCGCGACCCCGTCGGGCGCCGCACGTACGCTGGACCGGGCCCGACCGCCGTCGGGCCGCACGATCTTCCGAGAGGACCCCATGAGCGAGCTCCCCACCGCCACCGGCGGCTTCGGCGACAAGCCCGAGCTGACCTTCCCCGCCAACGCCGCGCCCGAGGGCCTCCAGGTCCAGGTGCTCGAGCAGGGCGACGGCGACACCGTCGAGGCCGGCAGCACCATCGTGGTGAACTACCTGGGCCAGACGTGGGGCGGTCACGTCTTCGACAACTCCTACGACCGCGGCGCGACGATCTCCTTCCCCATCGGCATGGGCGTCGTCATCGGCGGCTGGGACGACGGCCTCGTCGGGCAGCAGATCGGCTCCCGGGTGCTGCTCTCCATCCCGCCGGAGCACGGTTACGGCCCCAACGGCATGCCGCAGGCCGGCATCAAGGGCACCGACACGCTGGTCTTCGTCGTCGACGTCGTGGGCGTCGAGTAGTCCCTCGCCCCCCTCACGACGGCGCCCGGTCACCCTCGCGGTGACCGGGCGCCGTCGTGTCCGGGCCGGTTCCGGGCGGCACAGAGCCGAGCCGCGCCGTCGTCGTCCAAGGGCGGCGCCACTCCGCATCGGGGCCGTCGCCCACGGATCACGGCACTGGTAGTGCTCGGGCGGACGAAGTCATGTTCCGCACGCAACCGACGACCTGGCCCGCGCGAGCACGACCAGTCGCCGGGCGCGCGCCGGACGCAGCAGTCGCCGGGCGCGCGCCGGACGTGCGTCAGGCGTGCGCGGACGCAGCAGCGGCCGCCCCCTCAGATCGGGGACGGCCGCTGCGCATTGTGCCGGTGACACCGAGTGGTGCCCTGGGTCAGTCGCTGCCGCGCAGGATCGCCAGCAGCCGCAGGAACTCGATGTAGAGCCACACGAGCGTCACGGCGAGGCCGAACGCCGCCGACCAGGCGAAGCGTCCCGGGATGCCCTGGTCCACGCCGCGCTTGATGGCGTCGAAGTCCATGATCAGGCAGACAGCGGCGAGGCCGACGGCGAAGACGCCGAGCAGCAGGCCCAGCGGGATGCCCATGATCTCCACGCCGCGGAGGCCCCACGGGTCGGTGACGACGCCGGTGACCATGAGAATCACGTTGAGCAGCGAGAACAGCAGGTAGCCGACGAGGGCGACGAGCACGATCTTGGTGAACTTCGGCGTGACCCGGACCTTGCCGGACCGGAAGAGGAAGAGGGCCGCCACGAATGTCGCGACCGTGCCGAGCACCGCCTGCAGGACGATGCCCTCCCACTGGGCGTTGAAGATCGCGGAGATGCCACCGAGGAACAGGCCCTCGGCGACGGCGTAGGCGAGGATCAGCCCGCGGCTGGGCTCACGCTTGAACGAGTTGACCAGGCCCAGGACGAACCCGACCAGCGCACCACCGAAGGTGAGCACCGGGCTCGCGCCCGTGAGCCAGTTGAAGGCCGCGGCCACGATGATGACGCCGAGCACGATCGAGGTCTTGACGACCACGTCGTCGTAAGTCATCCGGCCGGTGTCGGCGGGCGCGGCGGCGGGACCCCGGTAGGCCCGCTCGAGGTCGTCCACGGGCGGCTGGGGGTAGCCGGCCTGGGGATAGCCCGTCTGGTAGGAACCGGGCCGGGTCTGCGCCGGCGGGGCGTAGGTCGTCCCGGCCTGGCCGCCCGGCGTGTACCCGGGGTAGGTCGGGTAGCCCTTGGGCGTGCGCTGGGCGCGCTCGCCGAAGTAGGGACTCTTCTCGAAGAAGGGATTGCTCACGGGTGTGCCTCCTGGTCGCGGCGCCTGGACCCGCGTGCCGGGCCCGGGCCGATGTCGCTGGCCACTGCTCATCGTACGGGCGGCGCGCGCTCCCGCCCGTGACGAACTCCTGACTGTTCAACGGGACGAGGGCCGTCCGTGTTCCGGCACGACGGGATGAGTCCCGATCTCATCCCAGGGGATGAGGGGGTCAGCACACCGGTGTAGCGACGTGGATGGCGCAATCACCCTGACCGCCGATCCGCGAGGATGGCAGCGGCCCCTAGCGTGGAACAGGCACGACGACGCCGGGCGCCCCCCGCACCGGCTCCACCAGAAGGGTCATCAGATGATCGAGGCTCACGACCTCACCAAGCGCTACGGCTCCAAGACGGCCGTGGACCACATCAGCTTCACCATCCCGCCCGGCACCGTCACCGGCTTCCTCGGGCCGAACGGCGCGGGCAAGTCGACGACGATGCGCATGATCGTGGGCCTGGACCGGCCCTCGTCGGGAAGCGTCACCGTCAACGGCAAGCCGTACGCGCGGCACCGGTCCCCGCTCAGCGAGGTGGGGGTCCTCCTGGACGCCAAGGCCGTGCACACCGGGCGCAGCGCCCGCTCGCACCTGCGCACCATGGCCGCCACCCACGGCATCTCCCCCAAGCGCGTGGACGAGGTCATCGAGATGACGGGCCTGGCCGGCGTCGCGAAGAAGCGCGTGGGCGGGTTCTCCCTCGGCATGGGCCAGCGCCTCGGCATCGCCTCCGCGATGCTCGGCGACCCGCGCACCCTCATCCTCGACGAGCCCGTCAACGGGCTCGACCCCGAGGGCGTGAAGTGGGTGCGCAACCTGGTGCGCTACCTGGCCGGCGAGGGGCGGACCGTGTTCCTCTCCTCCCACCTCATGAGCGAGATGGCGCAGACCGCCGACCAGCTCCTGGTCATCGGCAAGGGCAAGATCATCACCGCCGGCCCCGTCCAGGAGGTCATCGACGCCGCCACCGCCACCGCGGTGCGGGTGCGCTCGCCGCGGGCCACGGACCTGGCGTCGTTGCTGAGCACCCGGGGCGCCACCGTGACGTCCACCGAGCCGGGCGCGCTCGACCTCCGCGGCGTCACCGCCGAGGAGATCGGCGAGGCCGCGGCCGCGGCCGGCATCGTGCTCCACGAGCTCAGCCCGCAGCGCGCCAGCCTCGAGGACGCGTACATGAGCCTGACCCAGGACGCGGTCGAGTACCGCTCCGAGACCACCCCCGCGCTGCAGGAGGCCGAGACCCGATGAGCACCCTCACCACCGCCCCCGGCGCCACCGGCGCTGCCCACCGCCTGCCGGAGCAGTCCGTGCACGCCCGCCTCACCTTCGCCGGCGTCATGCGCGGCGAGTGGATCAAGCTCCTCTCCCTGCGCTCGACGTGGTGGACCCTCGGGCTGACGGTCGTGCTCATGACGCTCCTCGCCCTGGGCCAGGCCTCCTCCCTCGACCTCATGGCCGAGTCCCCCGAGACCGCGGCGATGCTCGCCGGGATGCACGGCGCCGAGATCGTCTCGCTCGGGTACCAGTTCGGCATGGTCACGATCGCGGTGCTCGGCGCCCTGCTCATCACGGGCGAGTACTCCACCGGGATGATCCGCTCCACCCTCGCCGCCGTCCCGACCCGCCTGCCCGTGCTCGCCGCCAAGGCGATCGCGCTGACCGTGCTCACCGTGGTCGTGGGCGTCGTCGGCCTCGCGCTCGCCTTCCTCGTGACCATGCCGATGCTCGACGACCACGACCTCGTGCCCGCGCTGGACGACCCGCAGACCTGGCGGGTCTTCGGCGGCACGGTGTTCTTCCTCGTGACGGCGGCCCTGTTCGCCCTCGGCCTGGGCACGCTCCTGCGGTCCACCGCAGGCACAGTGACCGTCTCGCTGGTCGTGCTGCTCCTGCTGCCCGGCATCCTGCAGTTCATCACCCTGGAGTGGGTCCAGGACATCGTCACCTACCTGCCGCTGCCGGCCGCGACGTCGTTCATCGCGGTCAGCGAGGCCATGGGCATGAATGCCGACCTCTCCCCCTGGGCGGGCGTGGCCGTGGTCTCGGCCTACGCCGTCGCCGCCATGGTCGCCGCCGCGGTGGTGCTGCGCCGCCGCGACGCGTGAGGTCCGTGATCCTCACGGCCCGGGCCTGGTAGGACGTGACCGTGCCCCGGAAGCTCCGCCGTCGTGCGTCGCAGGACTCTCCTGCGGCGCGCGGCGGCGTCCCCGTGCAGGCCCGCGACGGCGCCCCGGCGCGCCTCGGCGCGCCGGGCCCCCAGCCCCCGCACGCGGGCGAGGCCATCGGGCTGCGCCTCGGGCCGGTCCTGCGGTTCGTCCGCGATCACCCGTGGTGGGTCGACGGCTCGATCGCCGCGGCGTACACCGCCTTCTGGGTCACGGACATCCTCCTGACGCACCTCCTGGGGCTCCGGCCGCAGGCGGCCAGCCAGGTCGCCCTCGACGTCCTCTTCACGGTGCTCGTGCTGCTACGCCGGCACCTGCCGGTCGTCGCGGTGGCCGTCGTCGCGCTCGCTCCCCCGCTCACCCGCCTGGCGCAGTTCGGGCTCGCGCGGGACGGTTACCCGCCGAACGGCCTCATCGAGGACCTCAGCGCGCTGGACGGCGTCATCCCGCTCCAGTCCTCCGACGCCGCGACCCTGGCGCTGCTGCTGTACGCCGTGGCCGCCTACCGCCGTCCGCTGGTCACCTGGCTGTGCTGGGGCCTGGCCACGTCCGCCGTCGTGGTGAGCATCCTGGTCTTCTCCGACCCGTGGTCGTGGTGGGCCACGCTGGTCGCCAGCCTGGCGCTCATGCTGGTGGCGGTCCTGGTGGGGCTGAACGTCCGCTCGCGCCGGATGCGCCTGGGCGAGCTGGAGGCCCACGCCCGCCAGCTCGCGCTCGAGCGTGACCAGCGCGAGCAGATCGCGGTGAGCACCGAGCGCAACCGGATCGCCCGGGAGATGCACGACGTCGTCGCGCACTCGCTCTCGGTGATGGTCACCCTGGCCGACGGCGCCGCGGCCGTGCTGGTCCGTGACCCCGTGCGGGCGCGCCTGGCCCTGGACCAGCTGGCGGAGACGGGCCGGGCCGCCCTGACCGACACGCGCCGCCTCGTCGGCGTCCTCCGGGAGGACGAGCTGGCCGCCGTGCCCGTGCCCGGCGCCCCTCCCACCGACGACGAGGCGCCGCTGACCCCTGCCCCCGGCGCGCACGACGTCGCCGACCTGGTCGACCGGTTCCGGACGGCAGGCCTGCCCGTGCGGCTGAGCGAGGCCGGCCCGCCGCTGCCCGCCGAGGCCGGGCTGCAGCTCGCGGTCTACCGCATCGTGCAGGAGTGCCTGACCAACGTGCTGCGCTACGCCCGGCTCTCCCCGCGCATCGAGGTGAGCCTGGACCGCACCCCCACCGGGGTGGTCATCGCGGTGGAGAATGACGCCGGCACCGCCGGCACGGCCGTGGCGGGCAGCGGCAAGGGCCTGATCGGGATCCGGGAGCGCGCCGCCGTCTACGCGGGCACGGTCGAGGCGGGCCCCACCCGCACCGGCTGGCGGGTGCGCGCCCTTCTGCGCTGGGACGAGGAGACACGATGACGAACTGGACCACCGCGGGGACGGCGGACGGCGCCGCGGCGGCCGTGCGGGTGCTGCTGGCCGACGACCAGTCCCTGCTGCGCATGGGGTTCCGCATGGTCCTCGAGGCGGAGCCGGGCATCGAGGTGGTCGGGGAGGCGGCCGACGGCGCCGCGGCGGTGCAGATGGTCACCGCCCAGCGCCCCGACGTCGTGCTCATGGACGTGCGCATGCCGGGCATGAACGGGCTGGAGGCCACGGAGCGCATCGTCGCGGAGCACCCGGCGAGCAAGGTCCTCATCCTGACCACCTTCGACGTCGACGAGTACGCCTTCGCCGGGCTGCGCGCCGGCGCCAGCGGCTTCCTCCTCAAGGACACCCGGCCCGCGGACCTCGTCCACGCCATCCGCAGCGTCGCCCGCGGGGACGCCGTCGTCTCCCCGCGCATCACCCGCCGGATGCTCGAGCTCTTCGGGCCGCACCTGCCCAGCGGCGCGCACGCCGGGACACCCGCCGAGCGCAACCCGCGGCTGGCGCGGCTGACCGCCCGGGAGCTCGAGGTCCTCACGCTCATGGCGGAGGGGCTGTCCAACTCCGAGGTCGCCACCCGGCTGTTCGTCTCCGAGCCCACCGTGAAGACGCACGTGGGCAACGTGCTGGGCAAGCTCGGGCTGCGCGACCGCGTGCAGGCCGTCGTGCTCGCCTACGAGACGGGACTGGTGCGCCCGGGCTGACGCCGGTCGCACCGCCGTCGTGCCCTCGACGCACGACGGCGCCGGACCATCCGGTCCGGCGCCGTCCAGGGGAGTCTGGCTACTGCTTGCCCGCGGGCTGCTTGCCCCCCTCGAGGGGCGGCGTCTTGGCCTCGGCGGGCTGCGCGGCGGCCGGCTTGCCGACGGCCTGCTTCACGGGAGCGGTGACGGCCTCCCACTCGGCGCGGGGGTTCTGCAGCGCCCCGAGGGAGACCAGCTCGCGGCGGAAGAGCAGGGAACCGGTCCAGTCGAACACGATGCGGACGCGCCGCTCGAAGGACGGCATGGCCCACACGTGGTAGGTGCGGTGCATGAACCACGCGATCGGGCCGCGCATCTTCACGCCCTTGATCTGGGCGACGCCCTTGTACAGGCCGAGGGACGCGACGACGCCGATGTTCTCGTGGCGGTACTCCTCCGGCTCCTCGCCGCGCAGCACGTGCACCAGGTTCTTGCCGAGCTGCTTGCCCTGGCGCACGGCGTGCTGGGCGGTCGGCGCGCAGGTGGCGTCGGGCGTCGCGGAGGTCAGGTCCGGGACGGCCGCGCAGTCGCCGGCGGCCCAGGCGTTCTCGACGACGTTGCCGTCCTCGTCCGCGACCTGCAGGAACGCGTTGGTGCGCACGCGGCCGCGCTGGTCCAGCGGGAGGTCGGTGTCGGCGAGCACCGGGTTCGCCTTGACGCCGGCCGTCCACACGATGGTGTTGGCGTCGAACTTCTCGCCGGTGGAGAGCTCGACGTGCCCGTCGACGCAGGAGCTGAGGAAGGTGTTGAGGTGAATCTCGACGCCGCGGTCACGCAGCTGCTCGAGGGCGTAGCCGCCGAGCTCCTCGCCGAGCTCCGGCAGGATCTTCCCGGCGCCCTCGACGACGACGAAGCGCAGGTCACCGGGCTCGATGGAGTCGTACTCCTTCGTGGCCGCGCGCGCCATGTCCTCGATCTCGCCGAGCGCCTCGATGCCGGCGAACCCACCGCCGACGAAGACGAACGTGAGCATGCGCTTGCGCTCCTCCAGGTCCCACGTGGAGGCGGCCATGGCCATCTCGTTGAGGACCTTGTTGCGCAGCGCGGTGGCTTCCTCGACGTGCTTGAAGCCGATCGCGTTCTCGGCCAGGCCCGGGATCGGCAGGGCGCGGGCGACGGAGCCGAGGCCGATGACGAGGTGGTCGTACGTGACCTCATAGGGCTCGTCGTCGGTGAGCGGCTTGATGACGGCCTTGCGCTCGGCGTGCCGGATCTCGGTGATGTTGCCGGTCAGGACCGTGGCGCCCTCCAGCTCGCGGCGCAGCGAGGTGACGACGTGGCGCGGCTCGATGGAGCCCGCCGCCGCCTCGGGGAGGAAGGGCTGGTACGTCATGTACGGGCGCGGGTCGACGACGGCGATCTCGGCGTCGGCGCGGCCGAGCTCCTTGCGCAGCGCGGAGGCGCTGTAGAGGCCGATGTATCCACCCCCGACGACGAGGATGCGCGGCGTGCGGCCGCCGTGGAGCACCGGACGGACCGGCTCCTCCGAGCGGGCCGCCGCCGACTTCGCGACATAGGCGCCGGCGCCGGCGAGGGCGGCCACGGAGGTGGTGACGGCGAGGGATCGGAGGAAAGAAGCCATGGGTTACATGCTAGGAGCCATAGCGGCAAGCAACCACTGTGCAGGGCGGAATATACCTCGTGATTCCGGCCACGTCAGGACAAAGGTCCGGACCCGAATTCGGTTCACGTTCTACGCTGTCCGGCTCCGAAAACGTCGCGCCGCGCCGTGCCGCTTTCCTGCCGCGCAGACAAAGACACGGTCGTGCCGCTCGCTCAGCGGCGCGGCACCGGCGCGGCGGTTCCGCTCGCTCAGCGGCGCGGCACCGGCGCGGCGGTTCCGCTCGCTCAGCGCCGCGGCAGCGGCGCCCGGGCCGCGGGCCGGGCGGCACCGGCCCCGCGCCGCGCGTTCACCACGCGGATCGCCAGCAGTGCCAGGTAGGCCGCACCCACCAGCCCGCCGGCGACCAGCACGACGGGGTAGACGACGCCGGCCGCGTTGCCGACCGCCTCGATCAGGAGGGACCACGAGACCCCGCCCACCACCACGACCACCGGCGTCAGTCGAACGAGCGCGGGCGGGGGGGTGAAGGAGCGCCGCAGCGCACAAGGCAGCGGGACCCGGTCCCACGCGACCACGAAGCCGTAGGTGACCACGTTCATGAAGAAGGCGATGTTCATCATGAGCCATACACCCAGGTGGAACGTCGCTGCGACGGCGAAGCCCGCGCGGGTGCTCACCCACGACAGGACGAACAGGATCATGCCCGCCTCGAGCACGATGGTGGCGATGTCCACGAGCTCCCAGAAGACCGGGTGGTCGAAGTGGAGGAAGAACGGGGCCAGGAGCTGGTCGTTGCCGTTGGTGTAGTACTGGCGCACCTGGTGCCCCTGCACCGCCTGTGTCGTCGGGTCGAGCCAGCCGCCCCGGATCTTCGGCAGCGCGGCCGTGAGGAAGGCCAGCCCGATCATGAGCGCGTAGAGCCGCAGCGGCCACTGCCGCGCCCGTTCGGGGGGCTCCGCGGCGCCGCGCGAGCGCCGCCGCACCGCGTCGAGCGACATCCGGTCCCCCCATCCGGCGAGCGCCATCGCCGCCGGCAGCAGGACGAGCAGGATGTCGTGGTCGATCTTGCCCAGGGAGTACGTGAAGCCGAAGCCGACCATCTGCACGAGCACGGCGAGGAAGGACGCCGCCCGCGTGTGCCAGCCGAGGAGGATGGCGACGAGGCACGCCGCGAGCACCGCCTCCAACCCGCGCAGCACCCCCTCCGGCGGGAACCCGGAGAACAGCATCAGGGGCCCGGGGGGCGGGATGAACATCGAGTCGGGGAAGATCGCGGCCCAGGAGAAGTCGGGCAGGGTCAGGAGCGCGATGACGCCGTAGACGATCCGGTACCGCGCCAGGGAGGTCAGGGTGAAGTCGCCGCCGTGAAGCCAGGCGTCCAGCCGGCTACTCATGCTGGCCGCCGAAGGGGATGACGGTCCGGTCGACCTCGGTGAACCGCGTCGGGGCTTCGCCGCTCAGGTCGTAGTGCGCCGTGCGCCAGTCGATGACGGCGCTGACCGGCTCGCGCCCTCCGCCCAGATCGGCCACGCGCCGCTCCAGCCACGCGGTCGTGCCCGGGAGGTCGCGCCGGGGGCTCTTCGGGCCGAAGGCGGTCGAGAAGATCCTCGTCGGCGAGGACTTGGCCTGCGCCATCACCTCGAGATGCGTATACGTCGCGGCGGTCCCGTCGGCGTAGGTCACCGTGACCGTGGGCTCGTCCGAGTCCACCGTGCCGACCACGGGGCCCGTGCCGCCGAAGGCGGGCTGGAAGAGGCCCGGGTAGGGCTCTCGCCAGATCTCCGTGATCGCCATCTGCCCCGCGAAACCGATCAGGAGCAGCGCGAGAACGAGGCGCACGGCCCGCAATTCCCGGATCGAAGGAACCATCCCCGCAACGTAGCGACGCACCTCCCGCCGAGGAACCAGTTTGACGAGGTCTTGCGGGGTGATGGGGGGCGTTACGGGGGTGCCGCCGGCGCGGGTGGCACCCGGCCGGGGCCGCGCCAGGCACCAAGTCGGCGACCATGCCCGGCCGAGGACGTGCCCCCAACGGGACTCGAACCCGTACTCGGCCGGGTTTAAGCCGGCTGCCTCTGCCAATTGGGCTATGGGGGCGGGCGTGTCCATCTTGCCGCACGCCGCGGGGCGCCCGGCACGGACCCAGGAAATTGGAGGATTTCGGGAGGCAACCGTTGGCAACGCGAGGGCGCCCACTTCGGGCCCCCTATCCTGGGCTGTATCTATCCCGCCCCGCCCCTCCGGGCGGCGGGCGCCGGGTTCCTTCACCGTTGCAGGGAGTGCACGCCCCATGACCGAGAACGCACGGACCGCCGAACGCGGGCAGCGTGAGCGAGGCGGCCTCCTGGGCGCCTACGCGCGCAGGCTCCAGAACGAGACGTTCGCGGGCATGGTGCTGCTGGCCGCCGCCGCCCTCGCGCTGATCTGGGCGAACTCGCCCTGGCGCGGGACCTACGAGGCCCTCTCCGGCTACCTCGTCGGCCCGGAGGCGCTCCACCTCGACCTGCCCATCAGCTCCTGGGCCTCCGACGGCCTCCTCGCCATCTTCTTCTTCGTCGTCGGCCTCGAGCTGAAGACCGAGTTCGTCACCGGCTCCCTGCGCGACCTCAGGCGGGCGCTCGTCCCGATCCTCGCCGCCATCTTCGGCATGATGGGCCCGGCCCTGGTCAACACCCTCGTCCAGGTGCTCTCCGGCTCCGGCACGTACGGCGGCTGGGCCATCCCCGTCGCCACGGACATCGCCTTCGCCGTCGCGGTCCTGGGGATCTTCGGGCGCGGGTTCCCCCCGGCCGTGCGCACCTTCCTGCTCACCCTCGCCGTGACCGACGACCTCCTCGGCATCACCGTCATCGCGATCTTCTACACCGAGCAGATCCACGTCCTGTTCCTGCTCGCCTCCTTCGCCATGGTCGCGCTGTTCGGCTTCCTCGTGCAGCGACGGCGGACCAGCTGGTGGCTGCTCGTGCCGGTCGCCGTCGTGGCGTGGGGGCTCATGCACTCCTCCGGGGTCCACGCCACGATCGCCGGCGTGCTCATGGGTATGACGGTTCCGGCGCTGACGCGGCGGGGCGAGGCGCAGGCCCTGACCCACCGCTTCGGTGACCGGCTCTCCCCCTGGTCCAGCGGCCTCGTGCTGCCCGTCTTCGCCTTCTTCGCCGCGGGCGTCTCCGTCGTCGACTCGGGCGGCCTGGGCGGGATGCTCGCCGACCCGGTCGCGATCGGCGTCTACCTCGGCCTGCCGCTCGGCAAGCTCCTGGGCATCTGGGGCGGCGTCGCGATCCTGCTCCGGCTCACGAGGCTGCGCCTGGGCGACGGCATGTCCCTGGCGGACCTGTTCCCCGTCGCCATTGTGGCGGGGATCGGCTTCACCGTCTCCCTGCTCATCGCCAGCCTGTCCTTCGACGCCGGCACCACCGAGTCGGCGCACGCCCGCGTGGGCGTGATCGTCGGTTCCCTCATCGCCGCCGTCCTGGGCGCCGCCGCCCTGCGGGTCCGCGCCCGCCTGCGCGCGCGGACCCTGCCCGGCCGCTGATCCGGGGCGGACGCCGGTCCGGGCGGCCACCGGCCCGGGCGGCCGTCCCGCCTGGTGTCAGCCCCCGATCGACAGCGCGATCCCGTCGAGGATGTCGTGCTCGCTGGTCACCACCGTGGTCAGCGCCCCGCCTGCGGCGGCCATCTCGGCCTGCACGCGGGTGACGACCTCGGACCACACGAGGGCGCCCGCGCCGATGACGTCCACGCGGCCGGGATGCATGAACCCCATCGCGGCCCGCTCGGCGTGGCTGGCGTGCAGGAGCGCACGGCACGAGCCCAGCACCGCGGGCGTGCCGAGTGCCGCCCCGTCGATCGCGGCGGCGTCGTAGGCGGCGAGCCCGAGGGCGTGGGCGGTGACGGTGGTGACCGAGCCCGCGAGCCCGATCAGCGTGCGGGTGCGGCCCAGCGGGACGACGGCGGCCGCGGCGTCGAGCATCGCGCCCACGTCCGCACGGGCCGCCTCCTCCTGCGCCGGGGTCGGCGGGTCGTCGTGGAGGTGCCGCTCCGTCAGCCTGACGCAACCCACGTCCATCGAGTACGCCGAGTGGGGCTGCCCCTGTCCGAGCACCAGCTCGGTCGAGCCGCCGCCGATGTCGACGACCAGGTACGGGCCCGGGTGCGCGAAGGGGTCGATCACGCTGGCCGCCCCCCGGAAGCTGAGCGCGGCCTCCTCCTCGCCGGAGACGACCTCGGGCAGGGCGCCGAGCGCGGCGACCACCCCGTCGACGAAGTCCTGCCGGTTCTCCGCGTCGCGGGTGGCCGAGGTGGCCACGAAGCGCACGCGTTCGACGTCGTGCTCGCGGCAGAGCGCGGCATACCCCCGCGCGGCCGCGAGCGTGCGGTCGAGCGCCACGGGGTCGAGGCGCCCCGTGCGGTCCACGCCCTGCCCCAGCCGGACCACCTCCATGCGGCGCAGCACGTCCGTCAGTCGCTGGCCGGGGCCGGCGGCGTCGACGTCCGCGATGAGCAGGCGGATGGAGTTGGTCCCACAGTCGATGGCAGCTACGCGAGTCACGGGACCAACCTTCCCACGCGCCACCGACGTCGCGCCGGGCCCGTCCCCATCCCGGCGGCGCGACCGGGCCGTGGCCGGCGCGCGCGGCGCCCTATGGTGGGGTCATGAGCGAGGAGCGTGCCGTGGCGGCGCTGGAGCAGTCCGGGATCGAGTTCACGCTCACGCGTGACGGCCGGGTCTCCTCCCTGGCGGAGGCGGCCGCGGCCCGGGGCGTGGCCCCGTCGGCGATCATCAAGACCCTCGTCGTGCGGCGCGGCGACGACGACTACCTCTTCGTCCTCGTCCCCGGTGATCGCACGATCTCCTGGCCGAAGCTGCGCGCCCTGCTGGGCGTCAACCGGATCTCCATGCCGGACGCCGCCGTCGCCAAGGACGTCACCGGCTACGAGCGCGGCACGATCACGCCCTTCGGGGCGACCACTGCGTGGCCGGTGCTCGCGGACGCCACGCTGGCGGGGACGGTCTCCATCGGCGCGGGGGCGCACGGCGTGGCCGCGACCGTGCAGGCCGACGCGCTCACCGCCGCGCTGGGGGCGCAGGTGGCCGACGTCACCGACCCGCAGGCGTGACAGCCGCCCTCCGTGCGACGCGGCTCCGGCCGGTCAGCAGGAGCAGCGGTGCGGGCTCCAGATCCCCTCGAGCAGGCGCAGGGTCTCGTCCCCGAAGGGGTTGACGCCCTCCCCCACCGCGAGCGTGTGTCCCAGCAGGGCGTGCAGGCACTTCACGCGGGTGGGCATCCCGCCGGCCGAGATGCCAGCGATCTCGGGCACCTCGCCAAGCTCGGCCCGGCGCGCCAGGTAGTCCTCGTGCGCGCGGCGGTAGGCGGCGGCCACGTCGGGGTCGGCGGCCAGCCGCTCGTTCATGCCGTCCATGACGTGCTCGGCCTCGAGGGTGCTCGCGGCCTTCACGGCCGGCGGGCAGGTCAGGTAGTACGACGTCGGGAACGGGGTGCCGTCGTCGAGCCGGGGCGCCGTGCGCACCACGAGCGGCCGGCCGCAGATGCACCGGGCGGCGATCGCGACGACGCCGCGCGGCACCCGGCCGAGCTGCTCGGCGAGCACCTCGAGGTCGCGTTCCGTCACGCTCGTGTCCACGGTTCTCCTTCGTCCCTCCCGGTGGTGAGGGGTCGTCATCCGGGCGCGGCGACGAAACGTCCGCCGCAAGACTTGTCCCCGGCACGATAGGTCATCGGCGGCGGCCGCCACCTATCGGTGCCTGCGGGCCGGCGGCTGTCAGTAGATGACCGCTCACCGCCGAGGCCCCCCAACAGCCGTGAGCGGTCATCTACTGACAGTGACGGCTACGGGGCGGGCGGGTCGTCCGGGCTGACGGTGAGGCCGGAGGGGTCCTCGTCGCCGGTCGCCGACGTCCCGGCGACCTGGACCGAGCCCCACACGTGGAGGTACCACGGGGTCGCCGCCGCCCGGTCCGCGGCGCGCTCCGCCGCCTCGATCTGCGCCTCGCTCTCGCCGCCGGTGATGGTCTCCGGGTCGACGACGACGTAGGGCACCTCCCCCGGCATGACGAAGCCGAGGCGGTCCCGGGCCTGCGCCTGGACGTACTGGGGGTCCTGCCACAGGGCGAGCTGGCGCTCGAGGTCGCCGTTGCGCTCACGCGCGTCGCTCACGCGGGCGTTGAGCGAGCGGAGCTGCTCCTGCTGGTTGACGGCGAACCGCAACGTGGGGGCTAGCACGGCGAAGGCCACCAGGGCGACCAAGAACAGCCCCAGCGCGCGCAGGCTGATCGTGGGGCTCGGTGCGGCGCCACCCTCGCCGAAGGTCACGGCCCGCCGGGCGCGACCGGCGCCGCGCGGCGTGGACGACCGCGTCGAGGACGACCGCGTCGAGGAGGCCCGTGCCGCCGTCGTGCCGGGGCGTCCCGCCCCCGCGGAGCGCGGTGCAGAGGTCGCGCGCCCAGACGAGGACGGGCGCACCGCGCCGCCGGGCTTGGCCGCACGACCACCGCCAGCGCCGGCGCCCCCCGCCCTGGTGCGTGGGCCGCCGCCTGGGCCTCCAGAGCCCTTGGTGCCCGAGGTGGACCGGCTCCCCTCGGCGTCCTTGGAGCCCTTGCCCGAGGTGGACCGGCTCCCCTGAGCGCCCTTGGAGCCCTTGGCGCTTGCATCGTCGTGCGCGCCGGCCGGTCGCGCCGTGCGGGCGGGCCTGCCGGTCGGGCCCGCAGCCGGCCTGCGCGTGGCGCGGGGCGGCTCATCGGGGCGCCCCGTGCGGGGTGCGCTCGGCCGCCGGCTGGTCATGGCGACCATCGTCTCCCATGGCGCCCACGAACGCCGGGAGCCGCGGTGCGTGAGTCGTCCCGGCGACGACGTTCCCGGGGTAGATCCGGCAGGGCAACGCCTGTCGGATGTACCCGGGAAGCCGCCACAGGATGACGTCTCACGCACCGCGGCTCCGGCCGACGGCGCGTTCACGCCGGGCGCGAACCCGGCGGGCGCCTCCCCGCCGGGCGCGAACCCGGCGGGGACCGGCGTCAGGCCTGCGTGCCCACGCGCGGGAAGGCGCTGCGGCCGGCGTAGACCGCGGCCTCGTCGAGCTCCTCCTCGATGCGCAGGAGCTGGTTGTACTTGTTGATGCGCTCGCCGCGGGCCGGCGCACCGGTCTTGATCTGGCCGGCGTTCACCGCCACGGACAGGTCCGCGATGGTGGTGTCCTCGGTCTCGCCGGAACGGTGCGAGACCATCGCGGTGAAGCCGTTGCGCTGCGCGAGCGTCACGGCGTCGAGGGTCTCGGTGAGGGAGCCGATCTGGTTGAGCTTGACCAGCAGGGAGTTCGCGGCCTTGAGCTCGATGCCCTTCGCCAGGCGCTCGGGGTTCGTCACGAACAGGTCGTCGCCGACGACCTGCACGCGGTCGCCGACCTCGGAGACCAGCTGGGCCCAGCTGTCCCACTCATCCTCGCTCAGGGGGTCCTCGATGGAGACGAGGGGGTAGTCGGCCACGAGCTTCTCGTAGTAGGCGATCAGCTCGGCGGGCGAGGTGGCCTTGCCCTCGAACTGGTAGGCGCCGTCGGAGAAGAACTCGGTGGCGGCCACGTCCAGCGCCAGGCCGATGTCCTCGCCCGGCTTGAAGCCGGCCTTCTCGATGGCCTCGAGGATCAGGTCCAGGGCGGCGCGGTTGGACTCGAGGTTCGGGGCGAAGCCGCCCTCGTCGCCGAGGCCGGTGGCCAGGCCGCGGGCCTTCAGCACGGACTTGAGGGAGTGGTAGGTCTCCGCGCCCCAGCGCAGCGCCTCCTTGAAGGTCGGGGCGCCGACGGGGGCGACCATGAACTCCTGGATGTCGACGTTGGAGTCGGCGTGCGAGCCGCCGTTGAGGATGTTCATCATCGGCACGGGCAGCAGGTAGGCGTTGGGGCCACCCACGTACCGGAACAGCGGGAGGCCGGCGCTCTCGGCGGCGGCCTTGGCGACGGCGAGGGACACACCGAGGATCGCGTTGGCGCCCAGCTTGCCCTTGTTGGCGGTGCCGTCGAGGTCGATCAGCGTCTGGTCGATGATGCGCTGCTCGGTGCCATCGATGCCGAGGATCTCGGGGGCGATGATGTCGATGACGGCGTCGACGGCGTTCTGCACGCCCTTGCCCATGTAGCGGGACTTGTCACCGTCACGGCGCTCCACGGCCTCGAACGCGCCGGTGGAGGCGCCGGAGGGCACGGCCGCCCGGGCGACGGTGCCGTCCTCGAGCGCAACCTCGACCTCGACAGTGGGGTTGCCGCGCGAGTCAAGGATCTCGCGGGCTCCAACGGCCTCGATGCTGGCCACAGGTACTCCTTCATTCGGTGAGTGGGTCTGACGCAATACCCGCCCCACGGTAGTACGGGGCCTGTGCGTCAGCGAGGGACCTCACTCCCACGGCCGGGCCCTAGGCGGCCGGATGTGAGCAGCCTCACCCGGTTGTCGGCCGCGTCTCCGGCGCCGGGAGGCGCGGCGCCCGGCGCCCGGGGAAGCGCCGGGTTCCGGGAAGGGCCGTCGTCGCGGACGCGGCGCCACCGCGCGGCCTCGTGGCGCGACGAACTCGCGCCACGACGAGATTGCGCCACGTCGTGGCGCGACGCCGTCGTTACGGCTTCGCGGCGCCCTGCCCCGCGGTCTCGGTCGGCGCGATCCAGTCGTGCGCCACCGGCTTGATCGAGCCGTCGACCGCCTGGCCGTAACGCGGGTTGACGTCGATGTCCGCGTCCGCCATCGCCTTGGTGAACTCCTCCATGACCGCGGGACCCTCGGGGCTCGACTGAAGGTCGAGCGCCGCGAACAGATAGTGGCCGAGGTCGACGAACGCCGGCGAGTAGCTCTTCGGCGCCGTCGTGCCGAGCAGCCCTGCCTGCTGCTTGTACATCTCGATCACCTGCTCGTCGGAGTAGACGACGCCATGGTCGGCAGCGATCTTCGGGAGGACCTCGGCCGCGATGAGCGTGCTGAGCACCGCGACCGGCTCCGTCTTCTGCCCGGTGAGCGAGACGTACTCCAGGGTGGCGTCGTCCAGCTCGTTCTCGGTGATCCGCGTGCCGTTGACGACGGCGGCCGTCCCCGGCTGCGCGGCGCAGCCGGACAGTGCGACACCCGCCGCGGCGAGCACGACGAGGGCACGAGTGAGCCGCGTGCGGCGCTGAGCTGCCACCGTTAACCTCCGAGTTCCCCGGCGCCTGCGCTGCCGGCTTGCTGTGCTGAACCTCACCCATCGTAGGGGCAGCGCGGACATGTCCCCGACACCGGGGCCCCGACGGTCGTCGCCGGCGCCGTGCGCCCGGCCCGAAGCGGCGGCCACTACCGCGCAGCGGTCCCCACCTTCGCCGCGACCGCGACCGAGTCGCCGATCACGGACCCGATGAGCTCGCTCACCCAGTCCAGCAGGGCGACGTCGCGCAGCGGCTTGCCGCCCAGGCGGGCCGTCATCGGGAAGGGCACGAGGATGGTGCGCACCGCCGGCTTGAGCACGGTGCCGGGGTAGAGCCGCTTGAGCCGGAGCTGCGCGGACTCGGCCAGCTCGACCGGCGCGAGGCGGACGAACTTGCCCTGCGCGGTCACGTCGGTCAGCCCCACGGCGCGGGCCCGCTCGCGCAGCGCGGCGACGGCGAAGAGCCGGTCCACCGGGTCGGGGATCGGGCCGTAGCGGTCGACGAGCTCCTCGCGCACCGCCTGGATGGAGGCGTCGTCGCTGACGGCGGCGATCTTGGCGTACGCCTCGAGGCGCAGGCGCTCGTGGGCGATGTAGTCGTGCGGGACGTGCGCGTCGATCGGCAGCTCGATCTTGACGTCGGCCTTCTCCTGCTCCTTCTCGCCGCGGAACTCGGCCACGGCGTCGGAGACCATCCGCACGTAGAGGTCGAAGCCCACGCCGGCGATGTGGCCGGACTGCTCGCCGCCCAGGAGGTTGCCGGCGCCGCGGATCTCGAGGTCCTTCATGGCCACCTGGATGCCGGCGCCGAGGTCGGTGTGCGCGGCGATGGTCGCGAGACGGTCGTGCGCCGTCTCCGTCAGGGGCTTCTCCGGGGGGTAGAAGAAGTAGGCGTAGGCGCGCTCGCGGCCGCGGCCCACCCGGCCGCGGAGCTGGTGGAGCTGGGACAGGCCGAAGGCGTCCGCGCGCTCGACGATCAGGGTGTTGGCGTTGGAGATGTCCAGGCCAGTCTCGATGATCGTGGTGCACACGAGGACGTCGAAGTCCTTGTTCCAGAAGTCCTGGATGACCTGCTCGAGCTGGTGCTCGCCCATCTTCCCGTGCGCGACGGCGATCCGGGCCTCGGGCACGAGCTCGGCCAGGCGCTGCGCGGCCTTGTTGATCGAGGAGACCCGGTTGTGCACGTAGAAGACCTGGCCCTCGCGCAGCAGCTCGCGGCGGACGGCGGCGGCGACCTGCTTCTCCTCGTAGGCGCCCACGAACGTGAGCACGGGGTGGCGCTCCTCCGGCGGGGTGGCGAGCGTCGACATCTCCCGGATGCCGGTGATCGCCATCTCCAGGGTGCGCGGGATGGGCGTCGCGGACATGGCCAGCACGTCCACGTTCGTGCGCATCTGCTTGAGCGTCTCCTTGTGCTCGACGCCGAAGCGCTGCTCCTCGTCGACGATCGCGAGGCCGAGGTCCTTGAAGTGGA
Source organism: Georgenia sp. SYP-B2076 (assembly GCF_003991205.1). GTDB lineage: Bacteria > Actinomycetota > Actinomycetes > Actinomycetales > Actinomycetaceae > Georgenia. Next base: position 311,203 of record NZ_RXOZ01000031.1, read on the forward strand.
CCTCACCGGTGAGGAGGCGGTGCGTGCCGATGACGACGTCGACCGTGCCCTTGCTGACGCCGTCGCGCACGGCCGCCGCCTCGGCGTCGGTCTGGAAGCGCGAGAGCGCCTTGACGGTGACCGGGAAGCCGGCGTACCGCTCGGAGAAGGTGTCGAGGTGCTGCTGGACGAGGAGCGTGGTGGGCACGAGGACGGCCACCTGCTTGCCGTCCTGGACGGCCTTGAACGCCGCCCGCACCGCGATCTCCGTCTTGCCGTAGCCGACGTCGCCGCTGATGAGGCGGTCCATCGGCACGGCCTTCTCCATGTCGGCCTTGACCTCGTCGATGGTGACGACCTGGTCGGGGGTCTCGGTGTGGGGGAAGGCGTCCTCGAGCTCGCGCTGCCAGGGCGTGTCCGGGCCGAAGGCGTGCCCCTTGGTGGACATGCGCGCGGCGTAGAGGCGGATGAGCTCGGCGGCGATCTTCTTGACCGCCTTCTTGGCGCTGTTCTTCGTCTTGGCCCAGTCCGAGCCGCCCATCTTGCTCAGGGTGGGCGACTCGCCGCCGGTGTACTTGGTGACCTGGTCCAGGGAGTCGGTGGGCACGAAGAGCCGGTCGCCGGGCTGCCCGCGCTTGGAGCTGGCGTACTCGATGACGAGGTACTCGCGCGTGGTGGCGTCCGTCCCGGCGCCGATGGTGCGCTGGACCAGCTCGACGAAGCGGCCGACGCCGTGCTGCTCGTGGACCACGTGGTCCCCGGCGCGCAGGGCCAGGGGGTCGACGACGTTGCGCCGCTTGGACGGCATGCGGCGCATGTCCCGCGTGGAGGTGCCCGCGCGGCCGGTGATGTCCGCCTCGGACAGCAGCGCCAGCTTGAGGTCGGGGGCGACGAACCCGCGCCCCGACGACGCCGTGGTCACCAGCACCACCGAGGCGGGCGGCTCCTCGGCGATCTCCTCGACGAGCCGGGCGGGCACGTCCGCGGCGGCGAGCTGCTCGGCCATGCGGCGGCCGGGCCCGGGGCCCTCGGTCGCGAGCACGATCCGCCAGCCCTGGCGGACCAGGTCGGCGAGGTCCGTCAGCGCCCGGGCGACGTCGCCCTGGTAGCGCTCGACGTCGCGGGCGGCGACGGCGAGCGCGGCCGCGGCGCCGTCGTCGCCCATGAGCTCGGCGAGGGCGGCGTCGGCGGGCAGGGAGCTCAGCGACCACCAGCCCAGGCCGCGGGTCAGGGCCACGGCCCGGGCCTCGGCGAGCTGGGCGAAGGAGGCGGCACGCAGGTCGAGGGGGGTCTTGCCGCCCTGCGCGGCGGTGGCCCACGCGGCGGCGAGGAACTCCTCGGTGGTCGAGACGAGGTCGTGCGCGCGGCGGCGGATCTTCTCCGGGTCGGACAGGACCACGAGGGAGCGGTCCGCGACGAGGTCGAGGACGGGCTGCATGCCGTCGACCAGCGCGGGGGCGAGGGACTCCATGCCCTCGACGGCGATGCCCTGCCCCATCTTCTCCAGCATGTCGGCGGCGCCGGGGAGATCCTCGACGAGGGCGAGCGCGCGGCGGCGGATCGGCTCGGTGAGCAGGAGCTCGCGGCACGGCGGCGCCCACAGGCCGTGCTCGGCGAGCTCGAGGGAGCGCTGGTCCGCGACGGCGAACCACCGGATCTCCTCGACCGTGTCGCCCCAGAACTCGATGCGCATCGGGTGGTTCTCGGTGGGCGGGAACACGTCGAGGATGCCGCCGCGGACGGCGAACTCGCCGCGCCGCTCGACCATGTCGACCCGCGTGTAGGCGGCCGCGGCCAGGCGCGCGGCGACCTCCTCGAGGTCGACGTCCTCCCCCACCTCGAGGGAGACGGGCTCGAGCTCGCCCAGCCCCCGCACCACCGGCTGCAGCAGCGCCCGCACCGGCATGACCAGGACCGTCAGCGGCCCGGACTGGCCACCGCCGGCGACGGGGTGCGCGAGGCGCCGCAGGACGGCGAGGCGGCGGGCGACCGTGTCCGAGCGCGGGGAGAGGCGCTCGTGGGGCAGCGTCTCCCACGCGGGGAAGACGGCGACCTCGTCGTCGGCGAGGTAGTTGCGCAGGGCGGTGGCGGCCTCGTCGGCCTCACGGCCGGTGGCCGTCACGAGGACGACCGGGCGGCCCTTCTCCCCGCCGGCGAGCTCGGCGATCAGCGGGGTGCGGACACCGAGGGGGGCGTTGACGGTGACCTCGGGCGGCAGGACCGGTTCGTGCGCCATCTCGGTGGCGGAGCCGACGCCGGGGTCGGTGCGCAGCAGCGGGAGCAGTCCGGTGAGCTTCATGGGTCCTTCGCGGGGAACGGCGGTGAGGGCGCGCTGCGCCGTCGTCGCCGCCCGGGCCGGCCGGGCGTGCCGGCGGACCGGGCCCTGGGCGGGCAGCACGCGAGCCCCGCATCCGGGTGGAGGCGGGGTCTGGCACGAGTCTACGGCCGCGGCGTCGGCAGCGATAAGCGGCGCCCGGTCATCCGCCGGAGGGGGCGGGGACGGACGTGCGCGGCGCGGAGTCCCCCTGGCCGACGCCGCCCCACACGGAGCGAGCACCGCTCTCGCCCACCCGGAAGACCTGGAGCCCCGTGGCCAGCGCCGCGACCAGGGCCAGGACGGCGACGACGGTCGCGAGGCGCCGGCCGGGCGCCGTCGCCGGCTCGGTGCGCGGCGCGAGGCGGGTCCGGACCTGCGCACCCCGCGCGGCCGCGCCGGCGTCGGCGTCTCCCCCGTCCTCCGTCGTCGCCGGGGCGGCCGCCCGGGCGGCGCGACGCCTGCCGACGTCGGCGACCACGAGGGCCCACAGCAGGACCGTCAGCGGCACCGCGAAATAGACGAGCCGCTGCCCCTCGGCCTGGTGCGCCGCGAGGGGCGGCCCGACACGGCGCATGAGGGCGAGTCCGCTCTCGGTGGCGACGGGGACGAGTGCGGTGGCGACCGTGGCCACCAGCGCCACGAGGGGCGCGTACGCGCGGCGCCAGGCGGGCACGAGCACCACCACGATCGTGCCCGCGACGGCGAGCGGGAGGAGGACGACCACGGCGTGCACGACGAGCGCGTGCACCGGTAGGCCGGTGACCAGGTCCAGCATGAAGGGCTCCTTCTCTGCCGCGGAAGCGGCCGGTCGTGCCGTCACGAGGATGACCACGGCGAGAGGCCCGGAAGCGCCGAACGACGAGGGCGTCGCGCCTGACGCTCCTTGTACGTGGTGCGCGGGCGCGGGGATTGCCGCTCGGGTCACGACTGCCGTCCCCGCCGGTCGCCGCCGGTCGCCGCCGGTCGCCGCCGGTCGCCGCCGGTCGCCGGCAGGGACGCGCTTAGACGGTCCCCGTCAGGCGTCCTGGTGGGAGAACTGGGTCTCGTAGAGCTCGGCATAGAGGCCGCCGGCGGCGAGGAGCTCCGCGTGCGTGCCGCGCTCCACCACCCGGCCCGCGTCGATCACGGCGATGGAGCTGGCCTTGCGCACCGTCGACAGCCGGTGCGCGATGACGATGGACGTGCGCCCCACCATGGCGGTGTCCAGGGCAAGCTGCACGGCCGCCTCGGACTCGGAGTCCAGGTGCGCCGTCGCCTCGTCCAGCACGACGACGCGCGGCGCGCGGAGCAGGAGCCGCGCGATGGCCACTCGCTGCTTCTCACCGCCCGAGAGCCGATGGCCGCGGTCGCCCACGACGGTGTCCAGCCCTTGCGGCAGCCGCCGGACGAGCTGCTCGACGTGGGCCGCGCGCAGCGCGCCGAACAGCTCCGCCTCGGTGGCACCCGGCCGGGCATAGTCCAGGTTGGCGCGCACGGTGTCGTGGAACAGGTGCGCGTCCTGCGTGACCACGCCGACCGCCCGGTGCAGGCTCGACTGGCGCACGGTGCGCACATCCATCCCGCCCACCCGCACGACGCCGGACGTCGGGTCGTACAGGCGCGCGATCATCGTGGACAGGGTGGTCTTTCCCGCACCGGACGGGCCGACGAGCGCGAGCATCGTGCCGGGCTCGACGCGCAGGGAGATGCCCTTGAGGACCTCCTCGTCGAGGTCGCCGGCGCGCCCCGTGCGCTGCCGCGTCAGCGCCGCATCCGCCGCCGACCCGGCGGGCAGTCCTTCGAGGGAGGGCAGCGAGACCTGGGACGCGCCGGGGTAGGCGAAGTGGACGTCGTCGAGCTCGACGGAGAGCGGGCCATCCGGCAGGTCGACGGCGTCCGGCGCGTCGATGATGAGGGGCTCGAGATCGAGGACCTCGAAGACCCGCTCGAAGCTGACGAGCGCGCTCATGACGTCGACCTGAACGTTGCTCAGGGCGGTGACCGGGCCGTACAAGCGCCCCAGCAGCCCGGCGAACGCGACGAGCGTGCCGACCGTGACCGCGCCGTCGATCGCCAGCCAGCCGCCCACGCCGTAGACGAGGGCGGTCGCCAGCGACGCCATCGCGCCCAGCGCCGCGAAGAAGACGCGGCTGCTCATGGCGGTCTGTATCCCGACGTCGCGCACGTCCGCCGCCTTGGCCGAGAACTCGGCCTGCTCGCGCTCCGGCGTGCCGAAGAGCTTGACCAGCAGGGCGCCGGCCACGTTGAACCGCTCGGTCATGCGGTTGCCGAGCTCGGCGTTGAGCTCCATGCCGCGACGGTTCAGCCCGGCGAGGCGACGCCCCACCCGGCGGGCGGGCAGCAGCAGCGCCGGCACCACGAGCAGCGCGACGACGGTGATCTGCCAGGACAGCGCCACCATGGTCCCGAGGACGACGACGACCGAGATGACGTTGGAGACCACGCCGGAGAGGGTCGAGGTGAACGCACGCTGGGCACCGATGACGTCGGAGTTGAGCCGGGTGACCAGCGAGCCGGTCTGGCTGCGGGTGAAGAACGCCACCGACTGCCGCTGCACGTGCGTGAAGACGTCGGTGCGCAGGTCGTAGATGAGCCCCTCGCCGATCCGGGTGGAGAACCACCGCTGCACGAGGGCCAGGACGGCCTCGCCGACGGCGACCGCCGCCACCAGGCCCGCGAGGATCACGACGAGCCGGCGGTCTCCGGCGCCCACGCCGTCGTCGATGAGGCGCTGCAGCAGCAACGGCGTGGCCACCACCAGGAGGGCGCCGAGCACGACGAGGAGCAGGAACCAGGCAATCTGGAACCGGTAGGGCGAGGCGTAGCCCATCACCCGCCGGGTGGTCCCCGGCGTCAGTCGATGGTCCTTGACCGAGGAGTCCTGACGCAGCGTGCGCCCGAACCCCCCGCCCATGCCGCCCATGTGGCCGCCGCCCATGCTCATCCGAAGCCCTTGTCTCTCGTCGTGGCAGTGCCTCACGTGTCCTCGGGGAACCCGATCGCCCGTCAACCCTGTGCCGACGAGCCACCCACGCGGGCACGTCTCCATGGCCCCGGCGCCGCCCCTGGATGGTACGTCGGGCGGCCCGACCACGGGCGCGCCGGCGTGCCGACCAGGGCCGGGGACGCGGGCGAGAAACCGGCAACCTGGTGCAGGCCGGCCCTCCCTGGCCCCCGGGGTGTTAGCGGCGGCTGCTGACGGCGTAGTACTGCAGGTCCTGGTTGTCGGGCCGGGTGGTGACCGGGTAGGGCGAGGCCGCCACCCCGATGGACCGGCCGTTGCGCACGGCCGAGGCCCCGACGTTCCCTGTCTGCAGCGGGAAGGACTTCACCCCCACGCCGGCCGGCGCGGTGTAGGTGTGGGTCGCCGACCCGACCGTGACCGTGACCGCGGCCGGGGCGGTGAAGAACGTCTGGACCTCGACCGTGTCGCGGGCCGGGTCACGATCCCCGTGCTGCAGCGCCATCAGCCGGTGCGGGAGGGTCGGCTGCGCCGTCACCGGCTGCGTGCGGTGGGTCACGTAGACCGCGTCCCGCACGACCCGTGGGACCGCCCCGGTCTTGAACTGCGTGAGGTAGTACGCGTTCACGTCCAAGAACGCGTAGCCGTGCGACGCCGAGGGCGCGAACGACGTGTTCTCGCTGTAGTCGTTCCACGTGGTCAGCAGGGCAAAGTCCGCACCGTCGCCGATCGCCCGCGACCACGACGCCCGCAGGTTCCCCAGGTTCCCCGCCTCCCAGTAGACGCCCTGGTTCGGACGCTCGTCCTGCACCGAGACCGGCGCGATCCACCGCGACCCCAGCGCGTGCGCCTGCGCGGCATAGTTCGGGCCGGCCAGGGTGTTGCCCGGGTTACGCACCCCCCAGTTGCCCATCGCATAGCTGATCCCCGCGTACTCCGTCATCCGCGAGGCATCCAGGAAGACCGGCATGAACACCGTCTTGATCCCGTACTGGTTCTGCAGCACACCCATCAGGCTCGACCACCACGACGCCGGGCGGCCCTCCGCCTTGAACGCCGACAGGACGAACTCCCCCGAGCCCAACCGGTACGCGGCCGGCATCCTGGCCAGCTGCGCCATCTTCGCCGCGACCTCCGCCACGGGCGCCTGACCAGCACTGGCCGTCGTATCCAGCTGGGGCGCCACGACAAACCCCCGACCCGAGGCCTGCGCCGCCTCCATCACCTCGATGGTGCGGTCCCAGTTCCCCCCGGACAGGCTCAGCACAACGACGAAGAACCCATCGATGCCCGCATCCGCCGCCTGCTTCACCTCGGCACGCATGTCCGCCTGCGCCCAGTCCCCCGCCAACGGCTGACGCGCGATCGGCCGATCCCGCAGCAACCCGCCATACGCCCGATGCTTACCACCCTCCCCATCAGGCGCGAGATAGTTCACCGTGTAGTAATCACTCGCCGGCGCCTGGTTGTTGAACGAGATCGGATACGGCGGGAAATAATGCGCGAACACCTTCTTCCCCTGCCCCACACCCGCCACATCCACCGCCAACGGCCCACCACCCAGGTCACCCGAAGGAGGCACGGGCGGCGCCGCCGCCGGCGGAGGCGTCGCATCAACGGCCAACGACCCATCACGCGGACTTGTCAGCACTAGCGGCCTCACGATGGCGATCGATGTACCGACCACGACGATCAGCATGAGCAGGACGAGACCGAGCCGACGGGCGCGTGAGCCCCGCGTGCCCGGCCCGGCGCTGACCGGCTTCAGCCCTCCGTCGTCGTCCTTAGTCCAGCGCATCGAGCACGCGCCCAGCGATCGCCGCATGGCCGGCGTCACCGACGTGCGCGCCGTCGGGCAGGACCATGTCCTTGGTGATCGCCGGCGGATCGAGCAGGCTGACATAGACCGCGTCGGCAGCTTCCGCGCCCCGCCTGACCTCGGCGTCGAGCGCACGCGTGCTCTCGCCGGCCTCCCCGGGCGACGACGGGCCCACCGCGATGATGGTCACCCACGGCAACGCCGTACGCAGCGCCCGGAAGGTGGCATCGATCTGCGCGACAACGACGGCGGGCTCGCTGCCGAAAGCAGCAAGATCGTTCTGTCCCCCGGCGACGACGACGACATCGGGTGCGGCCGAGAGCACATCGGGAAGCGTCTGCAGGTAGTTGGGACAGTACGGCTGGCCGCATCCTTCGGCGCCCGCGGTGGCAAGGTAGCCGGTTCCGCCGCGGCCGAGGTTGACCTCGCGCCAGCCCTCCGTGGCGGCGACGACGGACGCCCACCGCGCCTCGGGGGAGCCCGCCCCTACCCCTTGGGTGTAGGAGTCGCCGAGGAAGACGGCGACCTTCTCGCCTCTCGGTGCGGCCTCGCTCCCCTGGCTGCCGACGATGAAGTACCACAGCGCTCCTGCGCCGAGGGCCAGGAGCACGACGAGGACAAGGTGGATCAGCCGCCTGGCATGACCGGCGGTCAACCGTGAGGCCATGCTGGATCGTCTCACGTAGGCAATCCGCGAGAGGGCGGAATGTGGAAGAAGATCACGGTGCTCGCGCAGCGGCATATTCGGATCTGCTGTTGACAGGTCGGCGCCCGCCGAGCTCGACGGGCGCCGACGCAAGACGCCCGGCCGGACGAATCCAGCCGGGCGTCCGCGTCATCCGCCTACCACCCGCCTGCGCCGGTCCGACCCGCGGGAGCGCGCTGGTCGCCCCCGGGGTGTTAGCGGCGGCTGCTGACGGCGTAGTACTGCAGGTCCTGGTTGTCGGGCCGGGTGGTGACCGGGTAGGGCGAGGCCGCCACCCCGATGGACCGGCCGTTGCGCACGGCCGAGGCCCCGACGTTCCCTGTCTGCAGCGGGAAGGACTTCACCCCCACGCCGGCCGGCGCGGTGTAGGTGTGGGTCGCCGACCCGACCGTGACCGTGACCGCGGCCGGGGCGGTGAAGAACGTCTGGACCTCGACCGTGTCGCGGGCCGGGTCACGATCCCCGTGCTGCAGCGCCATCAGCCGGTGCGGGAGGGTCGGCTGCGCCGTCACCGGCTGCGTGCGGTGGGTCACGTAGACCGCGTCCCGCACGACCCGTGGGACCGCCCCGGTCTTGAACTGCGTGAGGTAGTACGCGTTCACGTCCAAGAACGCGTAGCCGTGCGACGCCGAGGGCGCGAACGACGTGTTCTCGCTGTAGTCGTTCCACGTGGTCAGCAGGGCAAAGTCCGCACCGTCGCCGATCGCCCGCGACCACGACGCCCGCAGGTTCCCCAGGTTCCCCGCCTCCCAGTAGACGCCCTGGTTCGGACGCTCGTCCTGCACCGAGACCGGCGCGATCCACCGCGACCCCAGCGCGTGCGCCTGCGCGGCATAGTTCGGGCCGGCCAGGGTGTTGCCCGGGTTACGCACCCCCCAGTTGCCCATCGCATAGCTGATCCCCGCGTACTCCGTCATCCGCGAGGCATCCAGGAAGACCGGCATGAACACCGTCTTGATCCCGTACTGGTTCTGCAGCACACCCATCAGGCTCGACCACCACGACGCCGGGCGGCCCTCCGCCTTGAACGCCGACAGGACGAACTCCCCCGAGCCCAACCGGTACGCGGCCGGCATCCTGGCCAGCTGCGCCATCTTCGCCGCGACCTCCGCCACGGGCGCCTGACCAGCACTGGCCGTCGTATCCAGCTGGGGCGCCACGACAAACCCCCGACCCGAGGCCTGCGCCGCCTCCATCACCTCGATGGTGCGGTCCCAGTTCCCCCCGGACAGGCTCAGCACATCGACGAAGAACCCATCGATGCCCGCATCCGCCGCCTGCTTCACCTCGGCACGCATGTCCGCCTGCGCCCAGTCCCCCGCCAACGGCTGACGCGCGATCGGCCGATCCCGCAGCAACCCGCCATACGCCCGATGCTTACCACCCTCCCCATCAGGCGCGAGATAGTTCACCGTGTAGTAATCACTCGCCGGCGCCTGGTTGTTGAACGAGATCGGATACGGCGGGAAATAATGCGCGAACACCTTCTTCCCCTGCCCCACACCCGCCACATCCACCGCCAACGGCCCACCACCCAGGTCACCCGAAGGAGGCACGGGCGGCGCCGCCGCCGGCGGAGGCGTCGCAGGAGGAGCGGGGGCAGCCACCTCGGCGACCTCCAGCCGAAGCTTCGGAGCCCGGTCACCGCTCTTGAGAATCTTGATGTCCGGGCTCGGCTGCTTGTAGCTGAGCTGGAACGACACGGCTTGCCCTGGGACGACGGAGGAGACGCTGCTGAGCGGCACGTCCGTGCGCACGCCCTTGACCAGGAGCGCCGGGGTGTTCACCCTCGCGCCCGCCGTCGGCTTGTTGTTGTAGGTCAGGGTCCTCGCGTCCCAGCCGGACGAGGATGGGTAGATCTCCAGACCTGCCTTCGTCGCTGAGCTGGCCCAGGCATCGATCTCCAGCGTCGCACCGACGATCTTCTGGTTCGCCGCCAGTGCGGGCACATTGAACTTCAGGAATGTGTTGTACCGAGAGCTCGTCGCGATAGTGTAGATATGACCGTCCTGCGGAGCGTTCCTGGCATACGAATCCGTGAAGGTCATCTGCGCCGGCGCGACGGCAATCTTCGACGTGGTCGCCGCGTCAGCCGGGAGCGTCGCCGTGGTCAGGCCCGCAGCAAGCATGGCGAAGGCGGACAGAGCGATGAGTGACGCCCGAAGCCCGAGCCGTCGGTGCTGGTGTACGCGTCGTCGCTGTTGCCGGGGCTGCATGAGCGTCCTCCTCTAGGGTTTTGCCGCCGACCGTATCGGCAGAAGAGGACCGATATCCGTGCCTCCGTAACTCGTCCCCGAGGGAGAGAGCGCCCCTGCCTGGAGGTGCTCTCTCGAGGCAGCCACGCACGCGAGACGTCGTCGTCGACATCTGCGCAGGTCACGATCGCATAACACGGCGGGAGCGGCGGGCGCCACGCCGACCCTGAGGTGGCCCGTCGCGACGCGGTTGGCGGCAAAGTCTCCCAGGAATTTCTCACCATTCGAGACGGCAAGTTCGCCACACGTGTCGGTAAGCGCCCGATCAGCGCGTTCGTCGTGCGTCAGCCGGCGGTGCCGCCCACCCCGCCTGTCCCGGCGGACGCGGCCCGCCGCGGCAGCGACGACAGCTCGGTGAACCACTTGCCGAGCAGCAGACAGGCCAGGAACAGATTCGCCGCCGCGAATGCGGCATAAATCGTCGCGAACGCCCCGGGCATTCCGAGAAAGAGAAAGGTGAAGCAGAAGACGCCGTAGTCCGCGACGAGCAGAATCATGGACCGGAGCGCGGAGGGAGACTTCCCGTCGGCGACGGGACGGCTGCCCCGCAGGAGCAGCTCGGTCAGGGTTCCGCCGACGAAGAGGACGACCACCACGAGCATAAACAGCAGGGGGACGAGCAGCATCCGCTCGTCAGGCAGGTTGGCGTAGCGGTACCAGGAGATGAGAACGGCGGCGTGGATCCCGACCATCTTGGCCGCATCGAGCACGTGGTCCAGCCACTCTCCTGCCGCCCCTCCTCGACCGGTGAGGCGGGCCAGCTGGCCGTCGGCCGAGTCGAGCATGAACCCGAGGGCCAGCACCAGCCAGACGACGACGCCCAACCAGGGGGCCGGGGGCACGAGGGCGATCAGCGCAATACCAACGGCGGACACGGCACCACTGACGATGCTCACCTGGTTGGGTGTCATGGGGGTCAGGGAGGCGGCCGCCGCCAGTACGCGCCCTCCTGGCCGGTTGATCCACCTCGAGTAGTAGGACACGCCCTTCGAGCTCTTCTGGCGGGAGGAGAGCTGGCGTACAGCGTCACGGAATCGCGACATGCAGTGTCCTCTCGTAGGTGGCCTCGACGGCCCGGACGCCGGCGCGCCTCCAAGCGGTGCTCGGTCGAGCCCGCCGAGTTTCGGAGGCCCAGGTACTGAGTCTCTTGCCCGATGACCTGCACGGCAAGGACGGATGCGGGTTCGTTGCGGGCCGGGGAGGGATGTGCGGGTCGGCACGGCGGCGCAACGCCGCCGGGGCACGGCGCTGGGTGCGCCGTGCCCCGCCGGTGGTGCTACCTGCCGGTTCTCCTCACCCGCGACCCCCTGCCCGGGCGCGACGCCCCGTCACGGCGTCGGCTCGAAGACGAGGGTGAGCTGGGGCCGGTAGGTGGCCGCGGTGAACTCCTTGGCCCACAGCCACAGGGTGTCCGTGCTCGTGCTGCTCAGGGCCATCGTCCCGGCCCCGCCCAGCCGACCGGCCACGACCGCCGGGTCGAGCGCGACCTGGTACTGGGTGTTCGCCGCGCTCCCCCCGGCCAGCGTCCCCAGCACGCTCGAGGTCACCGTCGGGCGGTTGGCGTACGTGACCGCGTTCTCGGTCCACGCCCCGTCCGCCCAGGCGACCGTGTGGCTGCCGGCAGACCCGGCGGCCGGGTCGGTCGTGGT
>NZ_RXOZ01000031.1:322984-357583 GCF_003991205.1 Georgenia sp. SYP-B2076
CGCGACGCGAGCTGGTTCAGCGCCCCGAAGTTGGACCCGGGCTCGGACTGACGCACCACCGCATCAGCGGTCGGTGCGAGCACCACCGTCACCGGCTGCGCCGCCGGCACCACCGTGGCGGTGGCCTGGGCCGACGCCTCGGAGAGGTTCCCAGCCGCGTCCGTGGCCACCACCCGGTAGTACCAGGTCCCGGCCGCCACACCGGTGTCCGTGAAGCTCGTCCCCGAGACCGAGCCGATCTGCGTCGTCGCCGACGGGGTGAACCCGTCGGTGTCCGAGCGGTGCACCGTGTAGCCGGTGACCCCGCGGTCATCCGAGGATGCCGACCAGCCCAGCGTCACCACATCCCCGCTCACCGCCGCGGTCACGTCCGCCGGCGCCGACGGCGCCGACGTGTCCGGTGCCGCCACCGTGGCGGTGGCCTGGGCGGACGCCTCGGAGAGGTTCCCAGCCGCGTCCGTGGCCACCACCCGGTAGTACCAGGTCCCGGCCGCCACACCCGTGTCCGTGAAGCTCGTCCCCGAGACCGAGCCGATCTGCGTCGTCGCCGACGGGGTGAACCCGTCGGTGTCCGAGCGGTGCACCGTGTAGCCGGTGACCCCGCGGTCATCCGAGGATGCCGACCAGCCCAGCGTCACCACATCCCCGTTGACCGTGGCGGTCACGTCCGCCGGCGCCGACGGCGCCGACGTGTCCGGTGCCGCCACCGTGGCGGTGGCCTGGGCGGACGCCTCGGAGAGGTTCCCAGCCGCGTCCGTGGCCACCACCCGGTAGTACCAGGTCCCGGCCGCCACACCGGTGTCCGTGAAGCTCGTCTCGGAGACCTCGCCGAGCCGCGTCGCGGCCGACGGGGTGAACCCGTCGGTGTCCGAGCGGTGCACGACGTAGCCCGTGACGGCGACATCGTCGGTCGCGGGCGACCACGACAGCACCACGTCCTGGTCGACCGCACCTGCGGTGAGGTCGGCCGGCGCCGTCGGCGCCGTCCGGTCGGGCGGCGTGCTCCCGGTGCCCAGCGTGTGGTGGTTAGCCACCTGCTCGGCCGTCAGCGTGTGCCCGTAGACCGCCACCTCGTCGATGCGGCCGGCGAAGTTGACCCCCGCGGGCTGGTTGGGCCAGCCGTTGAGGTTGTCCCCGCCGACCCGCCAGTAGCCTGTGTAGCCCTGGTTGGTCGTCTGGCTGTCGGTGCCGACCAGGATGCCGTCCACGTACAGGGCCAGGCCGTCCGGGCCCTGGGTGCCGACAACGTGGTGGGGCTGCCCGTCGTTGTACTGCCTCGTCGAGGTGATGGTGGCGGCGTAACCGGCGTACACGCCGAAGACGAGGCGACCGTCGTTGGTCATGTAGATCTGCTTGTCGTAGTTGTTGCTGAGGCCCTCAGCGGCGTTGCCGAACCCGATGAGCTTGCCGCCGGACGTGGTCGTCGTGGAGAACCAGGCCTCGGTGCTGAACCGCGCCGGGGACCCGGTGCTCGCGGTGGACCGGATACGGCCCTGGTCGCTGCCGTCGAGCGCCATGGACGTTCCGGAGGTGATGGCGGGCGGCTGCCCGAGCGTCACGCCGCCGAGGATCTGTCCGGTCATTCCGTACAGGCCCGAGTCAGCGGCAACGTTCCCGCTGGTCTCGTCCAGGCGCCAGTACAGGTCGGGGTCGTCGTGGTACACGGCCGCGCCGTAACCGTCCGACGGCGCCGCCGGCACGTCAGGCGTTCCGCCGGCGAGCGTGTAGTGCTGGATCACCTGCTGCTGGGAGAGGACGCCGGGGTAGATCGCCGTCTCGTCGATGAGGCCGTCGAAGAAGTTCGAGGCGGGCTGGTTGGGCCAGCCGTTGAGGTTGTCCCCACCGGTGCGCCACGATCCGCGGTAGGCCTGGGCGTTCGTCACCGAGTTGCGGCCGACCCGCTGCCCGTCCACGTACAGCGCCATGCCGGCCGGGCCCTGGGTGGCGACCACGTGGTGCCACTGGCCGTCGTTGTAGGGCTTGCTCGAGGAGAGCGTCTGCGCGCCACCGGTCCAGACGCCGAAGGTGAGGCGGCCGTCGTTGTTCATGTAGATGTGCCGGTCGTAGCTGCCGCTCAGCGGGTTCTGCGGGGGGTTGTGGGTGGTCGGGATCGCGTTGCCGTAGCCCAGGATCTTCCCGCCCGAGGTGGTCGTGGTGTTGAACCAGGTCTCCGCGGAGTACGTGGTCGGGCCCTCGGCCAGGTTGTCGCTGTACGCGTAGGCCGAACCGCCGAAGTCCATGGCGTAGCCCGGCTCGCCGGGCACCGCGTTGGCGGTGGCCCGGTAGCCCGGGCTCTGCATGTACTGCGGGTTGCGGTCGCCGGGCGAGGAGTCGGCGCCGTAGCGCCCAGCAGCCTCGTCATAGCGCCAGTAGAGCGTCGCACCGTCACGCAGGACGGCGGAGGCATAGGGCACGTCCGCGCCGGCCGCCCGGACGGAGACCGCCGCGGACTGGGCCGACGTGGTCGTCCCGTCGCTGACGCTGACCCGGTAGCTGTACTGCGTGCCAGGCACCGCTGTGGTGTCGGTGAAGGACGCCTGCGGCAGGTACCACCACCGCGACTCGGCCCGCACCTGGCCGATCTCCGCGCCGTTACGGAAGACGCGGTAGGTGAGGTTGCCGTCGTCGGGGTCGAGAATGGTGCGCCAGCGCACCTTCACGGTCCCGGTGGTGAGCGACTCCGCGGTCGCCGACGGGGTCGCCAGGGTGCCGGTGTCTGGCCCCGCCGGGAAGCGGGTCAGGCCCTGCTGCGGGGCACCGTTCGTGCGGGTGAACTCCCCACCGACCCACAGGACCTTCTGACCACCGGCGCGGGCAACCGTCAGCGCACGCGGGCCGATGCCCTCGCCGTTGCCGTCGTTGAGCTCCGGGCGCCAGGCGAGCATCTCGGCGTTGTCCGTGCGCTGCGCCGTCAGGTAGATCCGGCGGCCGTCGGGGAACCACCCCATGGAGGAGCAGTCGTGGTGGTGGTTCGCCGCGTACAACGTTCCCTCGTCGACCACCAGCGCCTGGGTCGCACCCAGGCAGTTGTTGCGCCAGCGCTGGTTGAGGTCGGAGTAGTTGATGGCCAACGAGCCGTCGAACACGCCTCCGCCGGTTCCCTCGTTGCCGACGTAGAAGCTCGTCGCGTCGGCGGTGATCGTCTGGGTCGTCGAGGTGTCCGGGATGAAGCCGCGCGGGTAGTTGCGCACGTTCTGCCCCGTCACCGCGTCGACCGCGGCGATGGAGTGCGAGTCCTGTCCGTTGACGGTGAAGAAGTCGCCCCCGATCAGGACCACGGACCTGTCGGCGGAGACGGCGACGGCCTTGCCGAACGCGTCCGCGTTCGCGGTCCATGGCAGTAGCGCGCCGGTGCGGGCATCGAAGGCGGCGAACCGCTCCCGGACCTGACCACCGACCGTGCGGAACTCACCGGCGGCGTAGATCACGTTCTCGGTCACGGCCAGCCCGCGCACGATCGAGGAGATCGCCGGCGTCCGGAAGGGCGTGACCGTGCAGGTCGCGACGTCCAGCGCGGCGATGCGCGCGACGTTCACCCCACCCACGGCAGAGAAGTTCCCACCGATGTACAGGGTCCTGCCATCCGGCGAGGTCGCCAGGGCCCGAACCGTCGCCGAGGCCCCGCCGAGCGTGACGTCGGGGTTGCAGGACGCCGGCGCTCCGGTGCCCGCGTTGAAGCTCACAAAGTTCGCCTCGGCCCGCGCCGTCCCGGCTGCGCCGTCCGGCGGTCGAATCTGGGAGAAGCTGCCCCCGGCGAAGACCGTCCCACCGGACTGGGCCAACGCCCACACGGTGCCGTTCGTCTGCCATGTGGGTGCGTTGTCCGCCGTGAACGCCACACCCTCGGACAAGGCGTCCGCCGTCGGTGTGCTTGATGGTGCGACCAGGGAGCCGACCGCCAGGAGCGCTCCGGCGAGGAGTGATCCGACTTTTCGCATAGTGACCTCTCACAGTTGCAGGGTCCGTGCGTTTGCGCCGCCACGGGATGCCCAGCGGATCGCCGCCTTGAGGACTGGCGCGACCCGTAGGCAGAGTGTCGAGGCGGCCGCACCGTCGGCGGCCGAATATGACCGGGGGAATGCGGCAACTGCGGTTTCTTTGCGGTTCCCCGCGCTACCCCGTGCCGACGGCGTTTCTCGCGCCGCCCGGGCCGGCACAGGGCCATTGCCACGCAAGCGCACCGGATACGCACGTGCCGGCGCGTGGGCACCTGGTGGCGCGGCCGAGGCGGCCGGGCAGTCGGTCGCCGCCCAGCACGAAGGGGCCAGTGCTGGGGCTAGAACGCCTTCTCGACCGTCTCGCCCGTCTCCGGCACGAAGACCCGGTGCGTGTGCGTCTCCGCGCGGGCGAACCAGCTTCCCTCGACCTCCCCGACGCGGCGTGCGGGCACCCCGGCCCACAGGCCGGGCTCTCCGCCCGTGCGTGCACGCGCCAGGACCGCGCCCGCCGCCAGCAACGACGACGACGGCAGCTCGGCTCCGCCGACGATGAGGCAGTTCGTCGAGACGAAGCTGCGCGGCCCGATGGTCACCGGATGGGCGAGCTGGGCGTCAGTGCGCACGTCGACGGAGTGCGTGAGGATGGTCGTCCGGTGGCCGGCCACGGCAGCGAAGTCGCCGATGGTGACGGGTCCGGAGCAGTCGACCGAGTGACGGCTGGTCAGATAGGAGTGGTCCCCCAGCGTCATGGACGCGCCCGAGGGGTAGAGACGCCCGTATACCGGGTGGGCGGAGATGAGGTTCATGCGGCCGATCGATGCTTCCCGACCGAGCCGCAGCAGGCGGACATTCTTGACCACGTTGAATCGCCCGATCCGGCTGCCGGGTCCCATCTCGACCGTTCGCGCGCGCCAGACGAGGCTGCACCGCGCGCGCGCTGTCGCGTGCACGCGGTGCCCCACGGCACGGAGCATGGCGTTCTTCGCCCCGCTCGCCGGCAGCAGCCAGACGATGAGGAGGACAACGTCTCGCAGTCGGCTCATGAACGACCCTTCCCTTGTGCATGTGGCCGTGCCACGGCAACAGGCCCGGCCGACGTGGCCCTGCGCAGCCCGAGCAGACACAGCACGACCCTGACCATCAGGCCCGCGACCATTCCCGACAAGGCCCCCACGGTCCCCCACTGGCTGGCGAGCAGCACGACCAGCAGCAGGCCCACGGCGGAGCCGAGGGCTGTGACGCGCGCCATGTAGTCGAGGCGTCCCACGGCCACCAGGCAGGCACGAGCGGCCACGGACTCCACCAGGCCGACGCCGAGGACGGCGGCCATGAGGGCGATGGCCGCGGGGGGCACGCTGATCTGCCCGCCGCCGAGCCACTCCACGAGGAGGGGGCCGCCCAGGACCAGGCCGGCCGCGAGAACGAGCGCCGCGCCGGAGGTCGCGACGAGCGCCACCGACACCCGGCGGGTGAGGGACCTGCCTGCCGCGCGAGGTACCCATCCCTGCAGGACCGTGACGAACGGCGAGATGGCCGCCGAGACCTGCCGCTGCAGCTTGTCGATGACGGCGAACTGCGGCTGGGCCGGCGCGGCGACGAACCCAACGATCACGATCGGCAGCGCGCTGTACATCGAGGAGACCGCGCTGGACAGCACTCCGTCTCGCTGCTCCGCGAGGACCCGCACGACCTTGCGCCGGGCACCGAACGAGGCGCGGGCGCGGCCCCACAGGATCCAGGCACTGCACAGGATGACGCCGCCTGCCATGCCGGCCAGCTGACCCCACAGGCCCGCCGCCGCGTCCGCGCCGCCGTTCATCAGCAGGATTCCCGCCACCGTGCCGGTGAGGCGCGGGACGGTCTCCAGCAGGAGGAGGAGGTATGGGCGGCTGAGGCCGACGAAGTACCAGCTGGCCGTGAGCCCCACCGTGGCCGAGGAGAGCGAGCCCAGCATCGCGAGGCCGGTGTGGTCCAGGGCGACGACGGCGGAGACTCCGGCTGCGACCCCGGCAACAGGGGCGAAGATCACGAGGCGGACCGTCAGCGACTCGCCGTACTCCACCACTCCGCCCGCACGGCCGCTCCTGGCGATGCGCGCGGGCCCGGTGACGACCCAGCCGTAGGCGATGACGACGGCGGCGACGGCGCCAACAGCCTGCCCCGTGGCGATCGCGGCCCAGGCTCGTGGGCCGCTGGCCGCGACCATTGCGGGGATCACCATGAGCGAGACGACGGCGAGCAGCGCCATGCTCAGTCCGAACCCGAACATGCGCGAGAGCCCCGCGGTGGCGGCGCGCGCCGCGTGGCTCTCGCGCACTGCCCGTAGCCGCCTGCTCATGCGTGCCTTTCTGCGTGCGTCGAGCGCGTCGGCCGGGAACCCTGCCGCGGATGGATTCTTGCGGCCCCCGGGCGGCCGCGGCCATGCGTGCGAGAGTAGTTGTTCTGCCCATTCCCGGGCGCGGTTTCGACGACCAGACGAATGAGTCGCGCAACCCGCTCCGTGAACGCCGTCGATGATTTAGGTTGGCGATCATGACCCCGACCACGCCGCTCGACCGCGATGCCGTCGTCTACATCGCGGGCCACCGGGGGCTCGTCGGCTCGGCCGTCTGGCGCCACCTGGAAGGCCGTGGATTCTCGCGCCTCGTGGGGCACACCTCGGCAGAGCTCGACCTGCGGGACCGCGATGCGGTGGAAGCCATGATGACCAGCGTGCGTCCCGAGGTCGTCATCGATGCGGCCGCCAGGGTCGGGGGCATCGGGGCGAACAACGCCTATCCGGCCGACTTCCTGTCGGACAACCTTCGCATCCAGGTCAACCTGATGGACGCGAGCGTGGCTCAGGGCGTGGAGCGCTTCCTCTTTCTCGGGTCGAGCTGCATCTATCCCAAGTTCGCGGAGCAGCCGATCCGGGAGGACTCGCTCCTGACCGGTGCGCTGGAGCCCACCAACGACGCCTATGCGATTGCGAAGATCGCCGGGGTCCTCCAGGTTCAGGCGCTGCGACGCCAACATGGTCTGCGCTACATCTCGGCCATGCCGACGAACTTGTACGGGCCCGGTGACAACTTCCACCCCCATCACTCCCACGTGCTGCCCGCGATGATCCGCCGGTTCCACGAAGCGGCTCGTGCCGGCCTGCCGTCGGTGACGTGCTGGGGCAGCGGTACGCCCCGCCGGGAGTTCCTCCATGTCGATGACCTGGCGTCGGCTTGCCTCTTCCTGCTGGAGACCTACGACGCCCCTGAGCCCATCAATATCGGTGTGGGTGCCGACATGACGATCAGCGAGCTCGCGGAGACGGTGGCCCGCGCCGTCGGCTACACGGGGGCGATCCAGTGGGACCCCAGCAAGCCGGACGGCACACCCCGGAAGCTGCTCGATGTCTCGCGGATGTCCGAGCTGGGATGGCGGGCCACCATCCCGTTCGAGGAGGGGCTGCGCTCGACGTACGAGTGGTTCCTCGAGCACGAGCCGGTGGTGAGGCGGTGACCCCCGAACCCCGTCGCCTCGGCCGGTTCACCGGCGTCGGGTACGACAAGGGGCGCGGCCCGGCAGCCCAGGTCGCCTGGATGCTGGTCTCGGGCGCGGTCGTGACCCGGTGGTGGTGCCCCCCGTCGGTCCGGGCACGAATCCTGCGCGCGTTCGGCGCGTCCATCGGTACCGGAACCAATATCCGTCACAACGTGCGCATCCACTGGCCGTGGAAGCTCGAGGTCGGTGACGACACCTGGATCGGTGAAGGTGCCTACTTGCTGAACCTGGAGCCGATCACGCTCGGCTCCGACGTGTGCATCTCCCAGCAGGCCATGCTGTGCACCGGGAGCCACGATGCGCGCTCGCCGTCCTTCGAGTTCGACAACGCGCCGATCGTCGTCGAGGACGGCGTCTGGGTGGCCGCCCGCGCGACGGTGCTGCGCGGAGTCCGCGTCGGTGCGCGCGCGGTCGTCGGCGCGACGGCGCTCGTGACCAGTGACGTGCCGGCCGATGCCGTCGTCCTTGGCGCGCGCGGCGTGACGCGCACGGAACAGCGCTGATATGCGGATCATCTCCGTCGCCACGCTCTTCAGCCCGGACGGCGCCTACGGCGGCCCCACTCGCGTGGCGGTGAACCAGGCGGCTCAGCTGCGTGCCCTCGGCCACGAGGTCATCATCGCCGCCGGCGCTCGGGGCTACGACCGACCGCCCGAGCACATCGAGGGTGTTCCGGTACGCCTCTTCCCGGCCAGGACCGCGGTCCCGGGCGCCGGCTTCGCAGGACTCGCCTCCCCGGGGCTCCACCGGTGGCTCCGCCGCGCGATGCCCGGGGCAGACGTGGTGCACGTCCACGCGGCCAGGGACCTCATCACCCTCCCGGCGGCCACGCTCGCCCGCCGTCTGGGTGTGCCGTACGTGCTGCAGACCCACGGCATGATCGACCGGTCGTCGCGCCTCCTGTCTCGTCCGGTGGACCGTGCTCTGACCCGGCCCGTCCTGCACGGTGCCGGGGCGGTCCTGTACCTGACACCACGGGAGCGCAGGGACCTGCTGGCCGTGAGCGGCACCGCCCTGCCCCTGGTCGAGATGCTCAACGGTGTACCCGTGCCCCCCGGCGCCGCGACGGTCACGGGGTCCGAGGTGCTGTTCCTGGCCAGGCTCCACGCCCGCAAGCGTCCCACCTTCTTCGTCCGGATGGCGCACCGCCTGCACGACGAGTTTCCGGACGCCCGGTTCTCCCTTGTCGGCCCCGACGAGGGGGAGGGAGCCGTGGTAGCGCGGCTGATCGCCGGCTCCGCGGCACCGGTCACCTGGGAAGGGCCGCTCGCACCCGAGGACACGTTGGCGAGGATGGCGCAGGCCGCCGTCTACGTGCTGCCCTCGATCGACGAACCCTTTCCCATGTCCGTCCTGGAGGCGATGGCGCTGGGACGGCCGGTCGTCGTGACCGAGTCGTGCGGGCTGGCGCCGCTGATCCGCGATAGCGGCAGCGGCATCGTGACCGACGAGGGACTCGACGCTCTCGTCGACGCCGTACGGGCGCTGCTCGCGGATCCCACCGCGGCCCGCCGGATGGGCGAGGCGGGCGCCGCCCTGACCCGCGAGCGCCTGAGCATCGACGCCGTCGCCGGCCGCCTGGTCGCTGTGTACGGCGAGGTGCGCGAAACCCGTTCGCGGCTGCGCGCCTGAGTGCGCGGACCGAGCCGAGTCCGGCGGGCGGGAGCCCGGACCGCCAGCACGCAGGCCACCGACACGGCGAGGGTGCCGGTGGCCTGCAGCAGCGAGCCGCGCAGCAGGATCACCATGTAGAACGGGAAGACGGCACCGACCACCGACCACAGCTGGCCGGTACCCGTCAGCGCCGTGGCCACCCGTACGTCGAACCGGTACAGGAGCCACCCGATGGCAAGGAAGCCCACGAGCAGGAGCGCCACGCCCCCGTTGATGAGGAGCTCAGCCCAGAGCGGCGCCGAGAGATTGTCGAAGGTGTAGCCCCGGTAGTCCGCGAGGAGCACGCCGGTGTCGACAGACTTGCCCGGCCAGACGGCCCGCGGCACCCAGAAGAACAGCACACCGAGCGCTTGCATCCCCGGCTTCAGACCGACGTCGCGGAGATAAGAGACCGTGTTCGCGATCTGCCAGAACGCGTCGTAGTCCGGATTGTTCATGTACTCCGCGAAGAATCCTCCTCGGTCGAGGTTGACGACATCGGTACGGAAGGCGTCCGCGAGGGGAAAGACGAAGAGGAACGCGACGAGCGTCGCCACGAGCGACAGTCGGCTACGTCGGCGCGTGGCCATCGCCCCCGCGAGAACGACGAGCGCAAACCCGACCGTCCCGAAGTCGTACCGGGCGCTGCTGATCGGATTGACGACGACGAGGAGGACGGGGACGGTGACGAGGAGCGCGAGCGCGTAGTGGTTGCCTCGGGAACCGGCCGCCGCGCGCAGCCGGGCGAAGGCGCCCGAGGCGATCAGCAGCGGGTAGGACGCGGCGGCCATGACGATGGAACGGACGGCGAGGTCGGGCAGTGCGGCACTGCGGATGTCGAAGGAGGAGTACCTGCTCATGAACAGGGTGCCCACGCCGATCTTGGAGACGTAGTAGGCCGCAGCCACCAGCCCCACCAGGGCGACGGCCACGGCCCGGCGTCCGTCCACGGCGTCGCCGGGGATCTCCGGGGGATCGATGCGCCTGCGGCGTCGACGGCGCCCGAGCCACCGCCCCGACTCGTAGGCGATGAGCCCCAGCCAGACCACGGTGGCGGTCGGCACGTCGAGTGCGGGATGCATGCCCGGCGTCGTGGTCGACAGCTGCCCGCTGCGGATCTGAGCGGTGGGAGCGAGCCCGAGAAAGATGTAGGTGAACAGCCAGAAGATGAAGTCGAACAACTTCGGCCGCCCGTCCACCACCCTGTACGACAGCCGGATGCCCGCCCACACGATGATGGGGCCGGTGAGGTACCAGCCCGCGCTGCGCCCCTCGTCGGGTACCTCGCGCACGAGCAGCAGCGGCAGCAGACCGCTGAGGATCGCGGCGCAGACGGCGAAGGCGGCGATGGACGGACCGACACGTCGCCAAGCGCGCCGTGAGTGCCGATGCCTGAGACGCGTCATCTCTCGTCGAGGAGCCGCCGGGCGAAGTCTCGATAGCGTCGTGCGGCCGCCTCCCTGCCATATCGGCGCGCCCCCATCGCGGCGGCTGCCTCGACCAGATCGGCGCGACGTTGATCGTCAGCCATGAGCCGCTCCACATGGGCGAGCAGCGCCACCGCGTCTCCCGGTTCGACGAGTGCGGCCGCGCTGTCCTCCTCGAGCACCGCGCGGGTGATGCCAGATCGTTCCACCGCAGCGAGCACGGGTCGACGCGCGCTGACGTACGACGTCAGCTTGCTGGGCAGGCTCATCTGGAGGACACCTGGCCGCTCGTTCAGGAGCAGGACGTCGGCCGCCGCCAGCACGTAGGGATACTCCTCCGCACTGACCGGGTCGACGAAGCGCAGGTTCCGCACATTCCTGCCGAGGAGCTCAAGGTCATCACGCTGGTTGCCGTCCCCGACCAGCACGAAGGTGACGTCCAGACCCTTCTCCTGCGCCACGCGTGCCGCCTCCACGACCGACTCGAGCCCCTGCTTCATCCCCATGTTGCCGGTGTGGACCACCAACGTCCCGCCTTGTGGCCAGCCCAGTCGCTGCCGTGCCTTCATCCTGTTCATGTTGACGGGATCGATGTGCGTGAAGTTCGACAGGTCCATGATGCGGCGGCCCGCCACCCCGTGCTGGCGCAGCAGATCGCCGAACCTGGGCGTGATCACTCCGACGACGGCGGCGCGTCGCATCAACGCGTGCTCGCCGTGCGAGATGAGGCGGGCGAGCCTCCGGCCCGTTGTCCCGGACTCGCCCGCGCCCGCGCCGGTCATGTCCTGAACGACGACTCCCACCGGCCGCCCCCGGGCGCCGACAAAGGCGGCGGCGGCGCCCGAGAGCGACGGCGTGACGGCGATGATCGCGTTGGAATCGTCGGCGCGGACCTCGCGCGTCGCGCGGATGAAGAACTCCGCCTCCATCCGCATGCGGCCGAGGAGCGTGGCGCGCGCCGGTACAGAATGAGCGACCCTGGTGATCTCGACGCTGCCGAGGCGCTCCCGCCACCTCCGGCCAGACCGGTACCGCCGGTCGGTCACCCTCCACTGGGGATAGTGCGGGATCCCCGTGATCGCCCGCACGCGCGCGCCGCCCTCGGCCAGGCTGTCAGCCATCGCCGTCGTGTATGGCGCGATACCGGTGGCCTCGGGGCTGTAGTTGATGCCGACGACCAGGATCCGTTCCCCGGACGCCTCCACCGCGCCACTCACCTCAGTGCAGTGACTTCGGCGTCGGTCATCAGGGCGGCCAGGTCCGGAGCCAGCACCTGGGCGCGCCAGTCGAGATCTCGCTCGGCCTTGCCCGCGTCGCCGATGAGCGAGTCCACCTCGGTGGGCCGGAGGTAGCGCTCGTCGAACTCCACGTGCTTCTCCCAGTCGAGGTTCACGCGGTCGAAGCAGAATCCGAGGAAGTCACGGACGGTGTAGGGCACGCCTGTCGCCAGGACGTAGTCAGTCGGCTCATCAGCCTGGAGCATGCGCCACATGCCCTCGACGTACTCGCGGGCGTATCCCCAGTCGCGGACGGCGTCGAGGTTGCCCATGAAGAGCTTCTCCTGCTTGCCGGCGGCGATGGCCGCTGCCGCCATCGCAATCTTCCGGGTCACGAACGTCTCGCCGCGTCGCGGGGACTCGTGGTTGAAGAGGATCCCGTTCACCGCGAACATGCCGTAGGCCTCGCGGTAGTTCCGCGTGATCCAGTAGGCATAGACCTTCGCCGCCCCGTACGGGGAGCGAGGGTAGAAGATCGTGTTCTCGTCCTGAGGCGGGGGCGCCGCCCCGAACATCTCCGAGGAGCTCGCCTGGTAGAAGCGCGAGGGCAGGCCGATCATCCGGAGCGCCTCGAGCAGGCGGGTGGTGCCGAGTCCCGTGGTGAGGCCGGTGAACTCCGGCTCGTCGAACGAGACCCGCACGTGCGACTGCGCCGCGAGGTTGTAGACCTCGTCCGGCTGGATCCCCTCGAGAAGGGTGACGAGCCGCGAGCCGTCGGTCAGGTCACCGTAGTGAAGGAACATGCGCGCATAGGAATCATGCGGGTCCTGGTAAAGGTGGTTGATTCGCGCGGTGTTGAACGTGGAGGCACGACGGATCAGCCCGTGCACCTCGTACCCCTTTTCGAGCAGCAACTCGGCCAGGTATGAACCGTCCTGGCCGGTGATCCCGGTGATAAGAGCCTTTTTAGGCACGGGGGCGCTCCTCGCTATCAATGTGCTGATGTGGTCGGAACGATAGCGGCCGGGCACGGTTCCCGGGCCGGAACCGGCACGGGATTTTCGGGCCTGCCGCGGCAATCTCCATCGAGGGGCGATTACCACCCCGCTGGGGAAGTCTGCTGTGTGAGAATGCGGTCCTTGGGTGCACGCGCACCCGGACACGATCTGCTGCGAAGGGCGGCCGGGTGGAGCTGCGCGACTACGTGATGCTGGCGAGGGCGCGCGCGCTCACGCTGGTGACGTTGTTCCTGCTCGGTGTCATCGCGGCCGGCGGCTACGCGCTGCTCAGTACACCCGTCTACACGGCCACGGCGGAGGTCGTCGTGATCACGCAGCGAGGTAGCTCCGCGCAGGAGCTGGTGCAGAGCGGCGACTACTCGCAGAAACAGGTGCGTTCGTACAGCGCGATCGCGCAGCGACCCGTCGTCCTGGGGCCCGTCATCACCGCGCTCGGGCTGGACCTGTCCACGGCCGAAATGGCGCGGAAGGTCTCTGTGACGTCTCCGCTGAACACCGTCCTCATCTCGATCGCGGTGTCCGACCAGGACCCTGAGACGGCCGCGCGGATCGCCAATGCCATCTCCCACCAGCTTGCCGTGGTGGTCGCGCGCCTCGAGCCGGCTACGGCGACCGGAGCCCCGAGCGTGCGGTTGGAGCCGATTCGGTCCGCCGAGCCTCCTCAGTCGCCGTCGGCGCCCCGGCTGAAAGTCACCCTCGCGCTGGGTGCCGTCGGCGGGCTCGTCGCGGGCGTGTGCGTGGTGGCCCTGCGCGAGGCACTGAACACCCGGGTGCGCAGCGTGGCGGACATCGCCTCGATCGTCGATGCCGCCCCGCTCGGCACGGTGACCTTCGACGTCGGCGCCGAAGGTCGGCCATTGCTCACGGACACCGCGGATCACTCGCCACGCGCTGAGTCCTTCCGGCAGATCCGCACCAACATCAAGTTCCTCGGTGCGGTAGAGCCTCACACTGTGCTCGCCGTGACATCGTCGGTTCCGGGAGAGGGCAAGAGCACCACGGCCGCGAACCTGGCCATCACTCTCGGGGCGGCCGGCGAGCGCGTCTGTCTCGTCGAGGCGGACCTCCGGCGTCCCCGGCTTGCTCAGTACCTCGGCCTCGAGGGTGCCGTCGGGCTGACGACGGTCTTGATCGGGGACGCCCAGCTCACCGACGTGATCCAGCCGTGGGGAGAGAGGGGGCTCGATGTCCTGCTCTCGGGGCAGGTACCGCCGAACCCGAGCGAGCTGCTCGGCTCCGAACGCATGGCGGCACTTCTGACCGAGCTGCGCGCCTCCTATGACACCGTCATCATCGACTGCCCCCCATTGGTGCCGGTCACGGACGGGGCCCTGATGGCCAAGGCGGCCGGTGGCGCGATCCTGATCGTTGGCTCGGGGAAGGCCGACCGCAGGGACCTGGCGTTCGCGGTCGAGACTCTTGAATCCATCGGCGCGCCGATCCTGGGCACCATCATGAACATGGTCTCGCCACAGGAGCACGCCCGTCAGACCTACGGGTACGCGCCCACCGCTCCTCCCGCACCCACTGCGCCCTACGAAGGTCTCGCGCACGCCGCCAGGCGGGGCCCGGGAGGTGGGACGAGGAGTCCCGCTCACGCGACGCCCCCCTCCCACCCGGTCGACGCCGCGGCCCCGGACGGCCGCAGCACCGCGGAACGGATGGACGACTCCGGACGCGTGCGATAACCCTCTGGCACGACGCGCCGGGTGGTAGCCGGCCCGCCTCCACCGACTCAGCCGGTCCGGTCCGGTCAAGCATGCGGAAACGATGCGGTTATTCCCCCGTGCACAGGGAACGGGTGGTGCGACCCTTGAGCGGGTCGGCCGGTCTCCCTACCGGGCCCCACCTCTGGAGGCAGACATGACACATGCCGCCATGCCCCTCGAGGCCCGTCCGGACAAGGCAGCCCGATACTCCGTCCTCGTCGTATCGACCCACGACGTGGCCCGGTCCGTCGCAGCACAGGCGCTCCTCCTGGCGACCGTCGGCGACGCCGACATCTCGGTGGCCAGGGCGGGATCCCGAGCCATCGCAGGACAACCCCCAGCCGAACGGATGCGGACGCTGCTTCAGGCGCGCGGCCTCGAGCCCGCTGAGGCGACTTCCACGCCCCTCACCGCGCCGATGGTCAGAGATGCCGACCTGGTCCTCGCCGTTGCACGGGAGAACCGCGCGGCGGCCGTCTCCTTGGCGCCGGATGCGGTGCGCAGGTCTTTCACGCTCCGTGAGCTCGCGCGGCTGGCATCGTTGCTCGCCTCGGACGGCCTGGGCGACGTACCCGCGGACGCAGACGTCCGGGCTCGTCTGAGCCTTCTCGTCGCCGGCGCCCCCCTCGCTCGCACGCGAGCCGTCCGTAGCCCGGAGGACGACGACGTGGCGGAGCCCCGGCGCATGCCGGGCTACCGACGAGCCCTTGCAGAGATCGACGACGCAGTCGCGGCCATCGTCGCCGCCGCGTCGTCACCACGGACCACGAAGCCGGCTCCTCCAATTCCGTCGCGAGACCTCTCGACGCCGCAATAACAAGACGCCCGGCAAACCGGCCGTCACGGGACGAGTTCTCAGTACGATGCACGGATGGATGACGCCGCGGAGAGAGGGGATGCGGCGTCACGCCTGATCGGCCGTAAGAATGAGATCGCCAGGATCCGGGACCTCGTCACACGCCTCGCGGGCGGCCGCGGGAGCGTGATCGTCCTGCTCGGCGAGCACGGGATCGGAAAGTCCACCCTCCTCCGCGAGGCGATAGCGATGGCCGGCCGGACGGTTTCCAACGTGCGCGGAATGCACGTGCCGGCCGGGATTCTCCAGAACGGTTCGGTCACCTCCCTCACCAGGATTGTTTCCAGCGGCTATCCGTTCGATGCTCCGGTCGCCACCGGGATTCTTGATCGGATGATCGACAGCGACGGTGCTGTCGCCCTGGACGACCCGGAGGTTCTGCGAGCCGCCATCGGCATCGCCCGGCAGGCCAGCGCCGAACGGCCCATGATCCTCACGGCCGAAGACGTCCCGCTCGAGGTGGAGGGCCTCTTCACCGCCCTCACGTCACTGGCTGCCGCCATCACGTCGATGCCCGTCCTGGTCGTGGTGACTGCGTCTCACCTGCCTGGCACGGCCTTCGAGTCGAGCCCCGCCGGGTCCCTGTGGGTCCACCACGTGCCACCGCTGACGCCCGACGAGGCGGCGCGGCTCGTGCGCGCCCACCATCCCCAGGTGCCGAACTTTCTCGCGCACCAGCTGGGCCAGCTCACCGACGGCAACCCCGGGGACGTCCTCGAGGTGTGCGACCTTCTCGACGAGGATCAGTGCAGGGCCGCGTCACCGCTGCCTGATCCTCTCCCAGGCACTCAGGTCTCCTCCGGGATCTACCGCCCCTGGTGGAACGGTCTCGACGCCCAGCAACGCTCCCTCGTGCTGTGCGCGGCGGTGGCCCTCACGCCGAAGGCCGAGCTGCTCGAGGCGACCTCCACCGTGGCGGTCGGTGATGTTCCCGGCCCCGACGGGCGGTCGGTGCTCCGCCATGGTGCAGATCGCATCGTGTTCAACCGGCCACGCCTTCGTTCGGCGGTGCTCGCCGTCACGCCCTTCCACGAAGTTCGCCAGGCGCACAGAACCCTCGCGGCGCACGCGGCCGACGGCACGATCGAGCAGGTGTGGCACTCCGTGGAGTCCGGCGCCACGCCCTCGCCGGGAGCTGCCGCACTCATGGAGCGCGAGGCACGGATCGCGCTTGACGAAGGCGAGCTCTCCCGGACGCTCCGGCTCGTCGAAGCCGCCCTGAAGCAGGCGGAGCCTGGCGCCGACCTCGCGGGGCTCCCCCTCCTCGGGGGCGTCGCAGCCTCCTTCGCGGGGTACCCGGGGCACGCACTCCCGCTCCTGAGCGCCGCCCTGACCCTCGCGACCGACAGCGAGACGCTGCACCGGGCCGCGACCGCCTTCGTCCTCACGAAGGCCGGCTGGGACCGGGCAGTGCCGCTGACCCGCGCCGGAGCCATGATCGCCAGGCTGACGGAGACGAGCCCGGACGCTGCGGCGTCGCTCGCCTGTCTCGTGGCGCGCTTGTGCTGCGAGTACGGTGACGACCGCTCGGCCGAGGAGCTCCTCCAGCTGGCGGAGCGCCTCGCCGGCGACCTGGCGGGAGACACCGAGCCGCGCCGCGCGACGGCCACGAACCTGCCTGACGAGCTCGATCTCACCCGGGCCGTCGTCCTTCGCTCGCAGGGCCACCGGCCACCCGCGCTCATGCTGACCGGGCTCGGACAGCCGGCACCAGGAATCGACGTCGCCGACTGGGAGCGTTCCCTGACCTACGTCGCCCTGCTCATCCGCGACGGGCGGTGGCAGGAGGGACGTGCCGGCCTGCTCGATCTGCAGCAGGCCACCCGGCGGTACCCGGCCAGCTGGGCCGCGGCATGGACGGCCTCTCTCACCCTGGAGATGCACCTGTCCACCTGGGACCTCCACGGAGCTCAGGAGATCGTCGCCGGCTCCGTTCGCGCGACGCCGCTGCACGTGGTGCATGGCGGCATCGGCCTGTGTGTCGTTGCCCGCACGCTCGTCCTGCTGGGCAGGGACGAGGAGGCCGGGACGTGGCTCGACGAGGCCGCTCGCCTCGCACGTCAGTCGAGGCTGCCGGCTCTCGTGGCGGAGGTGGCACGCGTGCGGGGCATGCGCTCGCTGCTCGGCGGCAGGAACGCCGAGGCCGCCGCACACCTCAACGAGGCCCTGGCGGGGCACACCCTGGCCGCGGACACGCTGACCTCCGTGCGGGTCGCCGCCGCGGTCGCCACCTACCGCGCGCATGGACAAGGTGACACGTCGGTGCCTCTCAGGATGGACCACCCCGACGCGACGCCGCCGACACCCCGAACGGATGTGAACGCCCCGGCACGGTTCGCATCGGTGGTCGGTCCACTGCTCGACGCGCCCCACGACGACGTCGTCGCCCTCGCGGAGGAGGCGGCCGACATGGCCCGCTCGCTGCCCTACGCGGGCCAGGAGGCCGCTGTGCTCGAGCTCGCCGAGGCCATGCTCGGCGCCGTGGGTGCAGATCCGCACTCCCCCCAGGTAGCGCCGAGGACGCCCCTCCACTCCCCCGGCAGTACCCAGGAGCGTCGCCTGACCCTGCTCCGCCGTGCGCGCGAGCGCTACCGGGCCGCGGGCGCCTCCGCGTTCGTCGCAGCTCTCGACGACCGGATCGCGGCCACGACTGCCACGACGACGGACCGCCCCGCCGTCGACGGGGCGCGCCTGACGGACGAGGAGCGCCGCATCGCGACCCTCGTGTACCGCGGCGCGTCCAACAAGGAGGTGGCCGGCTCGCTCTACCTGTCCGTGCGTACCGTCGAGCTGAGACTGACGCACATCTATCGCAAGCTCGGCATCGGATCACGCCGGGAGCTGCGGCAGATCCATGCGCTGGGAGACCCGACCGCCGGCGACGGCGGTCCGCCGGCCTCATTCCCCCGGAAGCCGGCTGAGCCACGGGGGCTCATCGACAGCGCGCGCTAGCCGTTTGCCGCCGTCAAGAAGTTCCGGAGCATCGTCGACGACGTCCAAGGCGTGTAGGGCAGGTAGACCACCGAGGCTCCCACCTCCGCCATCTCGGCCTCGAGGCGGGCTCCCTTCGGCGTGCCCTCCCAGTCGGTGCCCTTGAACAGCACGTCGAAGGGATGAGATCGCCAGGCGATGCGCTTGTCCTGCGAGACGTCCGGCACCACGTCGTCGACGAAGCGGAGGTGGGACACGATCTCCATGCGCTCCCCGAACGGGATCACCGGGGCCCGCCCCTTCATGGTGACGAGTGCCTCGTCCGTGGCAACGCCGACGACAAGACGATCACACCTCGCCCGGGCGGCTCGAAGGATGTTGAGATGCCCGATGTGCAGCATGTCGAACCCGCCCGGCACATAACCTTTGAGGTCGCGATCTGTCACAGCGCACCACCTCCTCTCCCGGCTCTTCCAGCGCGGACCGATAGGTTCCCCGCGGTCCTTGCCGCCCTTGGCCGCCCGCGGCGATCGCGCGCGGCTGCTGATCTATGGATCTTGCTCCCCTCCCGGCCCGGGTGGTGCGATGTGCGGAACTCGTGCGGACCCGTTGCGGGATCCTCGCGAGGGGTCCACGCGGGCGGCCGCTGCGCGGGGCTCGCCGTGGCGAACGCTCGGGCGGCCACCGACCATCGGGTGGCGACGAAAACGTGCGCGAAGTACGACCCGTCGCCGGGCCGGAGATGACAGCATGGCTCCGCACGGCAAGGGCGATCAGGGGGAAGGGTCCCATGCGCATCTCGGTGATCGGCTGCGGCTACCTCGGAGCCGTCCATGCCGCCTCCATGGCCCGGCTGGGCCACCAGGTCGTCGGCATCGACACCGACGCCGCCAAGGTCGACTCCCTCGCCCGCGGCGAGGCACCGTTCTACGAACCCGGGCTGCCGGAGCTGCTCCGGGAGACGCTCTCGACCGGGCGTCTGATCTTCACCACCGAGATCGCCGCGGCCGGCGACGCCCAGGTCCACTTCCTGTGCGTCGGTACACCCCAGAAGCGCGGCGAGTATGCCGCGGACCTGCGCTACGTCGACGCCGCCGTCGACGCCCTGCTGCCGCACCTGGCCCCGGGCAGCCTCGTCGCCGGCAAGTCCACCGTTCCCGTGGGGACCGCCCGCCGCCTCGCCGCGCTGGTCGCCGAGGCCGAGCCGGACGCCATGCTGGCTTGGAACCCCGAGTTCCTGCGCGAGGGTTACGCCGTCAAGGACACCCTGCACCCTGACCGGCTTGTCTACGGCGTGCCCGACGGTGCCGGCAGCGACGCGGGGCTGCGCGCGGAGGCCCTCCTCGACGAGGTGTACGCCGGCCCGCTGGCCGAGCACACGCCCAAGGTCGTCACCGACTACACCACCGCGGAGCTCGTCAAGGTCGCCGCCAACTCCTTCCTGGCCACGAAGATCTCCTTCATCAACGCCATGGCGGAGCTGTGCGAGGCCACCGGCGCCGACGTGACCCAGCTCGCCGACGCCATCGGGCACGATGCCCGGATCGGCCGCAAGTTCCTCAATGCCGGGCTCGGCTTCGGCGGCGGCTGCCTGCCGAAGGACATCCGCGCCTTCATGGCCCGCGCCGGCGAGCTGGGCGTGGACCAGGCGCTCGCGTTCCTCCGCCAGGTCGATGCGATCAACATGAGGCGACGCGTGCGGATGGTCGACCTGGCGCGCGAGGTCTGCGGCGGGTCGATCGTGGACCGCAACGTCGCGGTGCTCGGTGCGGCCTTCAAGCCCGACTCGGACGACATCCGCGACTCCCCCGCCCTGAACGTCGCCGCTCAGATGCAGCTGCAGGGGGCCCACGTCCTCGTCACGGACCCCGCCGCGATGGCCAACGCCGAGAAGGCCTGGCCGGACCTGTCCTACGCGCCGACGGCCCAGGCCGCGGCCGCGGGCGCCGACGTCGTGCTCCTCCTGACCGAGTGGCAGGAGTATCGCGACCTCGACCCCACCGCCTTCGGCCAGGTCGTCGCGGGCAAACGCATCATCGACGGACGCAATGTCCTCGACCCCGCCGCCTGGCGCGCCGCCGGCTGGACCTACCGGGCTCTCGGCCGGCCCTGAGCGGCTCCGTCGCCAGGGCGCGACGGCGCCCACCCCGCTCCTACCGGCACGTCGCACGCTCTGGCGTGCGATGACGGGACCTCCTGCGGAGCGCCAGCTACGGCCGTGCGAGCGCGGCGATCTCCTGCGCGGTGAGCGCCCGTCCGTAGAGCCCCAGCGTGTCGATCGCCCCGGTGAACGCTCGCGTGCCCCCGGACTCCGCGCCGATCGCCAGCTCGTACCCGTTCGCCCGGATCGCCGCCGGTCCAGCTGTGGCGGCCTCCTCGACGCCGTTGACGTAGAGCCGCATGGTGATGCCGTCGTAGGTGCCCGTCAGGTGCACCCAGGTCGACCCGTCGACCGGGTATCTCGAGGCGGAGTCCACCCGGTACGCGTCGCCCGAGGTCTTCTCGTTGAACCGCAGGAACGCGGTGCCCCGGCTGGACAGACCCAGCTCGAAGCCGTCCGTGTTGGTCTTGGCCTTCTTCACGACGGACTGCGTGGCGGCCTTCTCCGGCCGGACCCAGGCGGAGACCGTCATCGGACCCGTCAGGTCCAGCGATGCCCGGTCCGGCACCGCGACGTAGCCGCCGGTGAGCAGCAGCCCGGCGCCGGCCGTGCCGGGAACCCACGCGGCCGCGCCCTTGGCGACGCCGTCATTGGCGAACCCTGAGCTGTCCCCGGCCGCCGTGCCCTGCCCCTCGTCCAGCAGCCAGGCACCCCGCGGGCCGCTCGGGTCGGGTGCCGCCGGGCCGGTCGGCGCGGGGTCCGACGTCGGAGCCTCGCCCGGCGCGGGGCTGGGCTCCGCCGTCGGGCCGGGGTCGGGCGCTGCCGTGGGGTCCGCCGTCGCGCCGGGCGTCGGGCTCGGGTCCGCCGTCGCGCCGGGCGTCGGGCTCGGGCCCGCCGTCGGGCTCGGGTCGGCCGTCGCGCCGGGTGTCGGGTCCGGCGTCGGCGTCAGTTCCGGCGCGAGAGTGGGAGCGGCCGTCCCCGCGGCCGCCGTGCCCCTGGCGAGCGCCGCGACCTCGGCGTCGCTGAGCGCCCGGCCCTGCAGGCCGACGGAGTCGATCGCGCCCTTGAACGGGCGCACGCCGCCCGGCTCGGCGCCGATGGCCAGCTCGAGGCTGTTGGCCCGGATCGCCGCCGGTCCCGCCTTCGAGGCCTGCAGAGCCCCGTTGACGTAGAGCCGCATGGTCGTGCCGTCGTAGGTGCCCGTCAGGTGCATCCAGGTGGCCTTGTCGACGGGGTACTTCGAGGTGGACTCCACCCGGTAGGTGTCCCCGGACGTCGTCTGGTTGAGCCGCAGGAACGCGGTCCCGCCGCTGGAGAGCCCCAGCTCGAAGCCGTCGGTGCCGCCGTTCTTGGCCTTCTTGACGACGTACTGGGTGGCCGCCACCTCCGGGCGGACCCACGCCGAGACCGTCATCGGTCCGGTCAGGTCGAGCGAGGCCTTGTCCGGCACCGCGACGTAGCCCGTGGTGCCGTTCAGCGCGAGCGCGGTCCCGGCCTTGCCGGCGACCCACGTCGCACCGCCCTTGACGACACCGTTGTTCCCGAGCCCGGAGCCGTCACCGGCCACCGTGCCCTGGCCCTCGTCGAGGCTCCACGTCCCGCGCACGGCCGAGGTGGTGCCGATGGTGATCCGGATCGTCGCCGGCGCGGACCACAGCTCGCCCTCCTTGATGCGGAACGTGAAACTGTCGGTGCCGCTCGCGGCGGCCCCCGCGGTGTAGGTGAACACCCCGGTGGCCGGGTCGCGGACGACGACGGAGCCCTGCGTCGGCGGCGTCACGACCTCGTAGGTGAGCGGGCCGCCAGAGCTGGTGGTGGCCCGCAGGGTCCCGTCGGCGGACTGCCCCTGCATCACGGTGAGGGTGCCGTCGGCAGCCACGGGGGGCTGCGCCGGAGGCGCGGGCGGCGTCGCGCCGGTGCCGATCGTGAAGGCGCGGGCGGCGCTGACCGAGGAGGCGAGGCCGATGACCTGCCCGCTCCAGGTGTCCTTCACGCTCGTGACGTTGTTGTAGCCCCCGGACAGGACCGTCTGCCGGGACCCGAACGTCAGGTTCGCCAGTGAGGCCGTCTTCATGAGGATGTTGTCGTAGTTGGTGCTCTGCGTGTAGACGACGCGGACGGTCCCCTCCTGCTCGTTGAGCAGCACGATGCCCCGGGTGCCGATGGTGTCCACCGTGCGCAGCGGGTCCCACGTCCCGGCGGGGCGCCGGACCAGCAGGCCGATCGCCGGCTGGCTGGAGGTGTTGTAGGAGGTCTTCACCGCCGCGTAGAGCGTCCCGTTCGACGAGACGGCGACGTTGAGGTGGTCGTCCGCCATGCCCTTGCCCACCGAGAGCGCGGACTGGCTCGCCGGCACCTCGTCCGAGGACCAGGTGGTCGGGCTGGCGCCGTCGGTGTGCGTGCGGAAGCCGAAACGCTTGGTGTTCTGGTTCGACCACAGCACGCCGACCTTGCCCGGCAGCACCGTGACGTCCGCGATGTCGTCGACGGTGACGCCGGACGCCACGGTGATGGCGGCGGAGAAGCTCGTGTAGGGCGCGTCGGCGTACTTCACCTTCACTTCGCTCGTCGTGTCGTACGCGACCCACATGCGCCCGCGCGAGTCGATGTCGATCGTCGCGGTCTCGCTGCCCGATAGGGACACCGGCGTCGCGCCGGCGCGCGCGCCCCACGGCCGGTAGCTGTTGCTCCCGGCGTCGTACTCGACTGAGACCAGCGAAGGGCTGGGGCCGTGGAGCAGGATGTGGGTGACGTCGCCGACCCGCTTGGCGTCGGCGCGGACCGTGGTGTCTGTCGAGACCCGCAGGACGTTCGTCCAGCTGCCGTCGTCGTAGCGCCACAGCCAGGTGCCCGACGGCGAGACGGCCGTCGAGGCCAGCACCGCCCACCAGGTGCCGCGGTTCTGCCACACCTTGGACTGCGGCTTCTCGCCGGTGTTCACGGAGATCGGGATGTCCCTGGCCACGAGGGCGGCGGCAACCGCCTGGGGTGCGGGCGCCAGCACGCTGGCGGGGACGCTCACCCCGGTCGGCGCGGGAGCGGGGACGCTTACGGCGGCGGTCGGCGCGGGAGCGACGGCCTGGGCGCTCTCCCGGGGCACCGCCACGAGGGCCAGCGCGAGCAGGAGGGTGACGACGAGGGCGGGTACGCCCGATCGCGCCGTCCGGGTGAGGTCTGGCGTCCGATCCATGTTCCGCGCTCCCCGCGTCCGTACCGAGCCGTCCGTGGACGGCGCCGTCGCACGGCACGGCACCAGGTCGGTCGCCGCGTCGCACTCCGGTGGTCGTCAGAGAACCAGTCACCGAGATCCGTCACGCCGCACGCGGGGGATGAAGTGAGGCTGAAACGGAGGGGTCCACGCAGGGTGAGGAGAGGGGTGGGCCGGCGGGGTGTGCGGGCACCCGGCCGAAGACCCTCGCCGGCCGACCTCCGTCGCCCCGCCGCCGTCCGTCGGCGCGCCGTCAGGCGGGGGTGTGCAGGCGCAGCTGCGCCTTCTCCAGCCCGAGGGTAAGGACCTCCTCGACGGCGTCGGCCGCCTCCTCGAGGGTGACGGCGAGGCCGGGCCGCTCGGCCGCGGCGAAGTCGCGCAGCACGTAGTCGGCGGGGTCCATCCGGCCGGGCGGGCGCCCGATGCCCACGCGGAGCCGCAGGTAGTCCCGGGTGCCGAGCGCGGCCGAGATCGACTTGAGCCCGTTGTGGCCGCCCTCGCCGCCACCGAGCTTGAGACGCAGGGTGTCGACGGGCAGGTCGAGCTCGTCGTGGACGACGAGCAGGTGCCCCGGGTCGACGTCGTAGAACTTCGCGAGCGCACCGACGGGCCCGCCCGAGACGTTCATGTACGAGCCCGGCTTCGCGAGGATGGCGCGCGGCCCCGGGGCCCCGCCCGGGGCGGTGCCCAGGCGGCCGTCGAGCACCTGGGCGCGTGCCTTGTGGGAGGTGAAGGAGCCGTTCATCCGTCCGGCCAGCACACCCAGCACCATCTGCCCGACGTTGTGGCGGTTGCCGGCGTACTCCGGCCCGGGGTTCCCCAGGCCGACGACGAGCCACGGACTCATCCTTCTCCTTCTTCCAGGGCGTCACGGCGTCGCCCAGCATTGTGCGCCCACACACGTCGCGCCCAGGCCGAGACGGCCTGGGCGCGACGACGGTGCGGATCAGCCCTCGGCGGTGACCCCGCTGGCCGCGCCGGCGGTGGCGGAGGCCTCGTCGGCCGCGATGTCCTCGGCGGAGGTGCGCGGCGTGGAGATCACGACGACGACGGTCTCGGGCTCGTCGTCGATCGAGGCGCCCTCGGGCACCGGGATGTCGGAGATGCGCACGACGGCGCCGTCCTCGAGGCCCGCGACGGAGACCGACACGTTCTCGGGGATGCTGGTAGCCGGGACCGTGACGGTCAGGGTCTGCAGCTCGAGCTGGTGGATCGTGCCGGGGTAGGACTCGCCGACGACGTGGACCGGGACCTCGACGGTGACCTTCTCGCCCCTGTTGACGACGACGAGGTCGAGGTGCTCGATGGTGCGACGCACCGGGTCGCGCTGGATGTCCTTGGCCAGGGCGAGCTGCTCCGTGCCCTCGATGTCCAGCGCGATCAGGGCGTTCGCGTTGCCCTTGAGCGCGAGGAAGGTGTCGTGGGACGGCAGCGCCAGGTGCTGGGGCTCCGTGCCGTGGCCGTAGAGGACGGCGGGGATGAGACCGGCGCGGCGGGTGCGGCGCGCCGCACCCTTGCCGAACTCGGTGCGGCGGGTCGCGGTCAGGTTCAGGTTGTCAGCCACGGGGGTCTCCTTGAAGACGGTCGGATCTCGATGAGCGGTGGGCCTCGGCGTGGGACGTCGTACGGACGGCGCAACAAGGCACCACCGCGTCGATCACGGATCCGGTGGGCTCCCGCCGGTCCGCCGTCGTGGTTCTTTGGTCACGACCTGACCGATCTGGAGCCCGGGTCAACGTTCTGGCCCGTCCGGCGTCCCTCGCCGAGGCAACCTCATCATCTTAGCGGCATCCGGGACGCTGCCGGAACCCCGGGGACGCAGGACGCCCCCGACGGGGCCGGCGCCGCCGCCCCGGGAGCGCGCCCGCGGGGCCGCGTCGCGGCGGCCCGGCGGGGTCCCACGCGGCGCGACGCCGCGGCCGGGCGGTTCCCGAGGCCCCCCGCGGGCGAGGAACCCTCGAGAACGCGCTGCGACCGAGATCTCACCGGGTGGCCGACGCCGGTAGCCAGGCACCGCTCGGCCGGCACGTGGCGTCGGCCGGGACGTGCTACCGGCGCGCCTGCTTCTGCAGCGCCGGGGGCAGGCACGCGAGCTGGCGCGCCGTGAGCCCGGCGCTGGCGCGACGCGCCTGCGCGTCCGTCATGGGCGCCTGCGGCATCGTCTTGACCGGGTGGCGAGACGTCCACGTGAAGGTCACCGAGTAACGGTCCCGGGCGCGCGGCGGCGTCGCCCGGTGCACCAGGCGGCAGTTGTCGGCCATGACCGCGGTCCAGCGCGGCCCGGGGCAGGTGCGCCACTCCTGCTCCGGTTCGACCTGGCGCATCCGTGCGTCGCTCACGAACCCGGCGACGTAGTGCAGGCGGTCGACCACCTCCTGGGAGCGGTCGACCGGGATGTAGGCGAAGGGCCCGCCGTCCTCGTCGACGTCGTTGAGCCACACGAGGATCTTCAGCGTGCTCCGGTCCTCGATGTCGCGGTGCCACTGCCGGACGTCGTGGGCCTCGCCGTCGGCGATCTCGCGGCGCACGTCCGCGCCGTAGTAGCGCGCGGGCATGCCGAGGTAGTTCTCGGCGATGGCGAGCATGCGCTCCGACAGCCCGAACTGCCACACCCGCGGATCGGCGACGAGCTCGTCCATGGACGGGCGCACGGTGCCGCCCGGGAGGGGTGGCCTGCTCGCGAGGGCCGTCGCGAGCCGCTCGAGCCCCTCGCACAGCTCGGCCGTGCCCGGGAGCGCGAGCTCACCCAGCGTGGTGACATGGATCGCGTCGGCCCGCAGCCGACTCACCACGGCGGCGTCCTCGGCGCTGAGAGGAGGGAGCCTCGACGCGTACCGGCGCACACGACGGTCGTGCCGGTACCGGGCCATCCGACGCACCGGTGGCACCGACGCGATGGCTTGCCGCTTCGCACGGTTGGCGAGACGACCGACGTGCTTCGAGACGCTGACGCTCATGCAGGCACCCCCGCGGGCTCAAGGCCGAATTAGTCTCAGCTGACGGTTTCGGCGAAGCGTAGCGCCACAACTCTCGGCTGTGAACCTATAAGACGCTCCCCGAAACCTTCCCCAAGACGGACACCGATTTGTCCAAAACTCGGAAAGATTACGTCAGGGTTCGACCGTTTTACGCTGACATCCCTGACTGGCGGCCCTAGGGCGCCCAGAATTTCGATCGACCGAGTGAGGTTGAGGGCTCCATAATTAAGGGGAGAAAAGGTCAAAATCCGTTAGGGCGCGCGGCCGGACACAATCCCCTTATCGTGCTCCACAACACCACGACGCCGTGGGACAGCGGCCGGGGGGAGAACATCATGAGAGTCGCCATCGTGGGGCTGGGATACGTCGGCACGGTCACCTCGGCGTGTCTCGCGGAGAGCGGGCACCTGGTCGTCGGGGTGGATGTCAACCAGATCAAGATCGACCAGATCAACGCCGGGGTGAGCCCGGTGAGCGAGCTCGGGCTCGGCGAGCTGGTGCAGAACAACGTCGACCGCGGGAGGCTGCGCGCCACCAGCGACATCTGCGGCGCGGTGGCCGCCGCGGAGGCGGTCCTGGTGACCGTCGGGACGCCCTCGGGCCGCAACGGCGACGTCCGCCTGGACGACGTCCTCAAGGTCGTCGGGGAGATCGGGCGCGCGCTGGCCGACGCGGACGGGTGGCGGCTGGTCCTCATCACGTCGACCGTCCCGCCGGGCACCGTCGAGGGCGACCTCGTCCCGCTGCTGGAGGAGCGCTCGGGCAAGAGGCGGGGCGAGGACTTCGGGGTCGCGTTCTCCCCGGAGTTCCTTCGTGAGGGCACGGCGGTTGCCGACTTCCTCTCGCCACCGAAGACGGTGATCGGCGCCGAGGACGACAGGAGCGCACGCGTCGCCGCCTCCCTGTACCGCCCATTCAGCACCGAGGTGACCCGGACCCCCATCGCGGTGGCCGAGATGGTGAAGTTCTCGGACAACGCCTGGCACGCCCTCAAGGTCGCCTTCGCCAACGAGATCGGCCGCGTGGCCGAGGCCTACGGCGTCGACAGCCACGCCGTGATGTCGATCTTCAAGTCCGACACCCGGCTCAACATCTCCAGCCGCTACCTCACCCCCGGCTTCGCGTTCGGCGGGTCGTGCCTGCCGAAGGACCTGCGCACGCTCACGTACCGGGCGCGGCGCAACGGGGCGAGCATCCCGGTCCTGGAGTCGATCTTGCCCAGCAACCGCGCCCACCTCGACCTCGCGCTGGAGAAGATCGAGACCCTCGGCGTCAAGAAGGTCGCTGTCCTGGGCCTGGCCTTCAAGGCGGGGACCGACGACCTGCGCGAGAGCCCCTCGCTCGAGCTGGCCGAGCGGTTGCTCGGCAAGGGCTACGAGGTCCGCATCCACGACGAGCACGTCAACCTCCGTGAGCTCATCGGCGCCAACCGCGCCTACGTGCTCGCCGTCCTGCCGCACATCGCCGAGCACCTGCACGACGACTTCCAGGAGGTCGTCCGCGCCGCCGACGTCCTCGTGGTCACGCAGAACAACCCCGCGTACGCCCGTGTCCTCGCCGAGGCGCGGCCGGACCAGACCGTCCTCGACCTCTGCGGCATCGCACGGCCGGCGCGACCGACCGCCAACTACGTAGGTCTCACGTGGTGACCTGGCGCGGCGCGGCCGCAACCGGCAGGGCGGGGCGGCGCCGTCCGCCCGGCCCGGACGGTCGCCCTCCGCGCGTCCTCATCCTGGTGGAGAACCTCGCCGTCCCGTTCGACAAGCGCGTGTGGCAGGAGGCCCGCACGCTCCGGACCGCCGGGTACGACGTCAACGTCATCTGCCCCCGGTCCAAGGAGCACCCCCAGACGTACGAGACCCTCGACGGCGTCCACATCTTCCGCTACGCCAGCCCGTTCGAGGCGGCCGGCACCGCCGGGTACCTGCTGGAGTACCCCATGGCGCTCGCCGCGCAGCTGCGCCTCGCGCTCAAGGTGCACCGGGCGGGCCGGATCGACGTCATCCAGGCGTGCAACCCGCCGGACCTGCTGTACCTGGTCGCCAGCCCGTTCCGCCGGCTGACGGGCACCCGCTTCATCTTCGACCATCACGACGCGTCCCCCGAGCTCGTCGTGGCGAAGGGGCACGCCGGGGGCAGCGTGCTGGTGCGCGTGGTGGAGATGTTCGAGCGGTGGACGTTCGCCGCCGCCACGGTCTCGATCGCCACGAACGAGAGCTACCGGCGGATCGCCATCGAGCGCGGCGGGATGTGCCCGGACGACGTCTTCGTCGTGCGCTCGGCCCCGACCGTGCAGCGGTTCGACGCGGCACGGTCGGATCCGGCGCTGCGCCGCGGCAAGCGTCACCTCGTCGCCTACGTCGGCGTGATGGGCGTCCAGGAGGGCATCGACTACCTGCTCGACGCGGCCAAGATCCTGGTCGGCCGGCGCGGACGGGACGACGTGCAGTTCTCGCTCGCCGGTTCCGGGCCGGACTTCCCGAGGCTGGTCGCGCGGGCCCGCGCGCTGGGCCTGGAGGAGAACGTGACGTTCCTCGGGCGCATCAGCGACGAGGACCTGGCGAGCCTGCTGTCCACCGCCGACGTGTGCGTGAACCCCGACGAGGCGAACGAGATGAACAACATCTCGACCATGAACAAGATCCTCGAGTACATGGCGCTGGGCAAGGCCATGGTGCAGTTCGACCTCGCCGAGGGTCGGGTGTCCGCCGGCGAGGCCAGCCTTTACGCGCGGCCCAACGATGCCGAATCCCTGGCCGACTGCATCGCCGAGCTCCTCGACGACCCCGCGAGGCGGGAGCGGATGGGCGAGATCGGCCGGTCCCGGTTCACCGGCCACCTCTCGTGGGAGCACTCCGTGCCCGCGCTGCTCGGCGCGTACGAGCGCGCGCTGGGCCGCACCGCCGTCCCGGTGGCGGCCCACGACGGCGGCGACTGACGCCGTCCCGCGCCGTGGGCGAGCATCGTCAGGAGATGACCGGTCACCACCTGGCGCGCGCGTCACCACCTGGCGCGCGCGTCACCACCTGGTGCGCGCGTCGCCACCTGGCGCGCGCGTCACCACCTCACCCGCGCTCCGCCCGGTCCTCGTCGTCCAGGCGCGCCGCGAGCGCGGCGACGGCCTGCTCCAACGGCGGCAGGGTCCACGGCCGGTGACGCCGCCGCGGCAGCCCGTAGGACATGGCGCGGTCGAGGAGCACGAGCGTGGCGGCCTCCAGCGGCGTCAGCTCGCCCAGGACCGTGGCCGCCCGGTCCGCGATCCGGCCGCGGATCTCGCCGTCGGCGAAGGCGACGAGGGCTTGGGCCAGCGTGGCGCGGCTCCTTGTGCGGTGACCGTCGACGGCGGCGTACACGCCGTCGAGCAGCAGCGGGTTCAGGCGCTCGAACCTGTTCCAGTCGACCAGCAGGGGGTGCCCGGCGCCGGGCAGCAGGGTGTTGCCGGCGTGGAGGTCCCCGTGCGTCGGGCCGACGGGCACCGTCGCCGGGCCCCAGCCGCCCAGCACCCTCTCGCGCAGCGCGCCGGCCCCGACGTCGTCGGCGTCGCTCCCGCCCTGCGGCCCGGACAGCCTCCGCCAGAACGTCGTGGCGCCCACCGGCGCCGTGACGCCCGCGTCGACGGCACGCAGCGCCGCGTCGACCGTGGCACGGGCCCGCGCCGGGTCGGACCGCGGGCGCGTGAGCAGCGGGTACACGCCGTACGGCAGCGCGCCCCACCGCTCCACCCTCGCCCGGTCGATGACGAACGGGGCGAAGGCAGTCTCGCGGGCCTCGTTGGTCTTGCGCACCTCGTCGACGATCTTGTCCTGCTGCTCCCGCGAGAGCGGCAGCTTGACGAAGTCCCGGGCCCCGGCGATGGCGACGCGGGCGTCGCTGAGCGCCATCGTCACCGGTGCCGGCTCCCCCGGGCCGCCGGCGAGCTGCTCGGCGAGCGTGCGCACCGGCCCGAGGGACGAGCGCCCGGTGCGGGCCACGACATAGTAGTCCGCCATGACCCACGCGCCCGCGCCCGCCGCTACGGCGAGCCGAACGGCGCGCCTGCGCGGGGACGACGGCGCCATGGTGGCGCGGAGGTGCGCCCGCAGGCGCTCCTGCGGGATCAGCCAGCGCCACGTCTCGCGGCCGGGGTAGGGCACGACCACCCGGGCGGGGGTGAAGCCGGCCCGGCGGAGGCGGTCCTCGCCACTCGGGCGGCGGACCGCCTGCCAGAAGTCGGCGCCCCGCGCGGCGGGCAGTCCCCGGCGCGCGAGGTCGCGGAGGGGGTTGCGGGTGCCCGCCACGAGCGCGCCGTCGTCCGCGAGGACCCGGCGGACCTCGGCGAGCATGCGGTCCTGTGCCTGCGCCGCACCGGGCTTGGAGCGCAGCGCGCGCTCGAGCGCGCTCAGGTCGACGAAGACGACGTCGAACGACCCGTCCGGCCAGGGCAGCGGCCCGGCGGCGTTGATGTGGACGGCGACGTCGGCCGGGGCGTCGTGCATGAGCGCGTCGAACCGCAGGCGCGGGTAGACCCAGTCGGCGCTGGCGACGGCCGCACCGAAGGAGCGCACCGCCCGGGCGAGGGTGCTCCATCCGGTCCCGAGGTCGAGCGCCGTCGCGCCCGGCCCCAGCGGCACGAGCGTGGCCGCGGCGCCCCCGGCCGGGTGGAGCAGCCGGCGCCTCAGGTCAGCCGGCCACGGCTCGTCCCCGTCGACCATCTCGTCCACGAGCCGCTCCACGGTGGCCGAGCGCCGGGCCGCCGCCGACGCGTGCGCGGGCACGCCGTCCCACGGCTCGTCCGCCTCGCTCAGGCGCACGACTCCGAGCCCGTCGACCGGGTACCGGGACGCGCACACGCCGCACACGACGCCCGGCGCGGTCCGGCGCAGCGCGCCGCCGCACCGGCACCGCAGTCCGAGCAGGTCGCCGCTGTGCTCCATGCAGGGACAGTACGGGCCCCGCGCCCGCGCCGGGGCGGTTCCGGGCGGCGTCCCGGCACCAGGGTCGGGGCGGTTCCGGGCGGCGTCCCAGCACGGGAGCGTCAGTCGTCGTCCGGCTTCTCCGCGCCCAGCACGATGTTCGAGTCGTCCCACGTCGCGTTGGGACCGATGTGCGCCTTGGCGCCGTAGCGGAAGTCGCCCTGGACGGTGTTGTTACGAAAGTCGCAGGCCGCGCCCTCGGTGCCGCTCCCGCCGCCGTTGACGGTGTAGTTCCCGCCGTTCATGAGGTTGCCCTCGACGGTGCAGCTGCTCACCGGGCCCGAGTCCTCCCCGAACATGAACGCGGCGTTGCCG
Source organism: Georgenia sp. SYP-B2076 (assembly GCF_003991205.1). Taxonomy (GTDB): domain Bacteria; phylum Actinomycetota; class Actinomycetes; order Actinomycetales; family Actinomycetaceae; genus Georgenia. The sequence continues at coordinate 354,823 of NZ_RXOZ01000031.1, forward strand.
TAGATCCCGGTCTCCGGGTTGTAGGCCTGGAGGTTGTTGCCGCGCACCACGATGTTCTCGCCGGACATCACCTGGATGACGTCGGTGTGGTTGTCCCCGCGCTGCACCAGGTCGTGGATGTAGGAGTCCTCGATGGTGACGTCGCCGCCGGCGATGCGCGGGCCCTCCGCCACGTTGTAGATGTCGACGCGGCGCAGCGTGTAGCCGTTGTAGGCGATCGCGGGGTTGGCGCGCCCCTGGCCGTCGATCTCGCTGTCCTCCATGACGAAGTTGTCGCCCTTGACGCGGATCGCGATCTTCCCCGAGGTCATCACGATGCGGGAGTTCCTGATGACGACGTCGTCCGCCTCGACCACGACGTTCCCGTGGATCTCCAGCCCGTCGATGACGGTGCCGTCCTCGTCGATGGTCAGCTTGTCCGACTGGACGAGGTTGGTGCCGTCCGGCACCCCGGTCGTCGTGGCGTCGGGGAAGCCGGCCGAGGGCGCCGGGCCCGCCGTCGACGGCGAGGGCGGGGTGGGCTCCGGCGTGGCGGGCGCCGTCTGCGAGGCGCCGTCCGTCGGGGTCCGCTCGTCGCGACCGGGAAGGTAGGTGATCAGCGCGACGACCACGGCGACGACGACGGCGGCGGCGGCGCCCAGAAGCAGGGCTCGGGTGCGGGACCTTGGGGTGGCGGACATCCACGTCGCTCCACTGGTGAGGGGAAACCCTCATCAAACCGGGCGCCGCGGCCTCCGTCAACGAGTCCTGTGGAAGCCGGTCCGGGCGCGGGCGCGCGTCGCTAGTCTCGGGGTGTGGCCCACACCTCGGTGAGCGTCGTCATCCCCGCCCTCAACGCCGCGGGGACCATCGGGACGCAGCTGGGCGCGCTGGCGCGGCAGGAGGTCGACGCCGCGTGGGAGGTCATCGTCGTCGACAACGGCTCCTCGGACGCGACGGTCGAGGTGTGCCAGTCCTACGAGTCCCGCCTGCCGGCGCTCCGCGTGCTCTCCTGCGCGCAGCCAGGCACGAGCGCGGCCCGCAACACCGGGGCCGCCGCGTCGTCGGCCGACCTGCTGCTCTTCTGCGACGCCGACGACGAGGTCGCGCCCGGGTGGGTCGCGGCCATGGTCGCGGCGCTCCAGGCGAGCGACGCCGTCGGCGGCGCGATCGAGAACGACCGCCTCACCCCCCGTCCCCTGCCGTACCTGCCGCGCCACCCGGACCATCTCCCGGTCGTCGCGGGGTTCCTGCCCCGCGCCATCACCGCGAACCTGGGTGTCCACCGCCGCGTCTTCGAGGCCGTCGGCGGGTTCGCGGCGGACTACGACTACGGCGGGCCGGACACCGAGTTCTGCTGGCGGCTCCAGCTCGCGTCGTACCGGCTGACCTACGCGCCGGACGCGGTGGTGCACTACCGGCACCGGCACACCCTGCGCTCTGTGGCGGTCAAGGCGTACCGGACGGGCCGCTCGCGGGGCCGGCTGTTCCGGGACTACGCCGCGGCGGGGATGCCCCGGCCGCGCCTGGCCGGGGTGGCGCTGCGGTGGGCACGCCTGGTGGTGACCCTCCCCGGCGCGCTGGTGTCCCCGCGGCGGCGGTGGTGGTGGGCCGAGCAGGCCGCGGGCGCCGCCGGTCGGGTCGCCGGGAGCGTCCGCTTCCGCGTGCGCTATCTCTGACCCGGGCTACGTCTCCGACCCGGGCTACGTCTCCGACGCGGGCTACGTCTCCGACCCGGGCTGCGGCAACTCGCCGGGCAGCCACCCCCGGCGCCACTCGGCGCGCCGGCGCCAGGTGTCGCGCCACGCCTCGACGCCGGCGGCCGGGCGGCCCCCCGGGCCGCGCAGGCCGGCCGCCAGGGCCCGGACCCCGGCTCCGGCGACGAGGAGCTCCCCGGCGACGCCCCCCCACGGGCGGGGCAGGTTCTTCCGGTAGGTGGTGACCCGCCCCCGCAGCACGAGCGGCAGCCGGTTCGACCCGTTGGAGGACGCCCCGACGCGGTGCCGGAAGATGGCGTCCGGGCACACCCGCGGCGACCAGCCCGCCCGGCCGGCCCGCAGGCTGAGGTCCGCGTCCTCGCCGTAGAGGAAGAAGTCCCGGTCGAAGCCGCCCAGGGCCTCCCACGCGTCCCGCTCCACGAGCATCATGCCGCCGCTGACGACCGGGACCGTCCGGGCGTCGCTCGGCCAGCGGTCGGAGGACTCCGGGTCGAGGTAGCGCGAGCCCGGGAAGACGCTGGACAGTCCGGTAGCGAAGCACAGCGCCGACCACAGCGTGGGCGGCCCCCACCAGGAGCGCGGGTCGGTCCGGCCGTCGTCGGTCAGCGCCCGGCCACCGATGAGCCCGGCGTCGGGGTGGGCCGCCGCGCAGGCGAGGAGGGCCTCGACGGCGCCGCGCTCGAGCACGGCGTCGGGGTTGAGGAAGAGCAGGCGACGGGCGCCGGACCGCGCCGCCCCCGCGTGGCAGCCGCGGGCGAACCCGTCGTTGACGTCGCGCAGCACCAGCTCGACCCGGTCGGAGACGCCGGCGACGGCGGACTCGAGACCGTCCCGGGAGTCGTTGTCGACCACGATGATGCGCGCGCCCGGGACGTCCCGGAGCGCGGCGTCGGCGGCGCGCAGGCACTCGCCGACGTATCCGGCACTGCGGTAGGTCACGACGATCACGTCCACCTCCGCGCCCGGGCGGCGCTCGCCGTCCGGGGGCGCACCGCGCTCCGCCGGACGGCCGGGTCGCGCCGGGCGGCCGGGCTGCGCGGGACGGGCGGCGCGGCGCGCCGCCC
>NZ_RXOZ01000023.1 GCF_003991205.1 Georgenia sp. SYP-B2076
TCTCGGCGAGGGCCGTCCCCGCGGGCCGGCGCACGGCACCCGGGCGGGGGGCCGGGGGCGCACCGGCTCGTGCGGCGGACGGGCGCGAGGCGCCGTCCCCCCGGGCGGTGCCCGACGCGCTGTCCGCGCGCCCGGCGCCCGGCCCGGCACCGGACCGGGTGGGCGCGCCGGCGGGCGTGGCCGCCTTCCGCGGGCTCCGCCTCGGCGTGGACGCGGGCGCGCGCCCGGGCCGGGCGGGCGCCGCCGGCTCGGGGTCGGTCGGGGTCCGGCGTGGTTGGCGGGGGGCGGCGGGCGGCCTCATGCGTGGTCCTCGAGCCTGGCGAGGATCACCGCGCCGAGCTCCGTGACGTCGCCCGCGCCGAGGGTCAGGAGCAGGTCCCCCGGCCTGGCGAGGTCCGCGACGGTGCGCGCCGCCTCGAGGCGGTCGGCGACGTACCGGCCGCGCTCCCCCGCCCCCTGGCGTGCCATGGCCGCGGTCAGGAGCGAGCCGTCGACGCCGGGCACCGGGTCCTCGCGGGCGCCGTAGACGTCTGTGACCACGACCTCGTCGGCCAGCGCCAGCGCGGCGCCGAACGCCTCGGCGAACTCCCGGGTGCGCGAGTACAGGTGCGGCTGGAAGACGACGAGCACGCGGCCGCCGCCCGCGGCGAGGCGGGCGGTGCGCAGCGTCGCGGCCACCTCGGTGGGGTGGTGGGCGTAGTCGTCGACCACGCGCACGCCCCCCGCGGCGCCCTTGTGCTCGAAGCGGCGTCCCGTTCCCGTGAAGGCGCCCAGCGCGCGCGCCATGGCCCCGGGCTCGACGCCGACCTCGACGCCCGCGCACCACGCCGCCGCGGCATTCAGCGCCATGTGCGCGCCGCCGACGGCCAGCTCGAGGGGCACGTCGGGCACGTCGGTTCGCGTGTGCAGCCGCGCGCGGGCGCCGGCGGGCGTCAGCTCGAGCCCGCGGACCTGGACGTGCGCGGCCGTGCCGGGGGCGGGTGCGCCGGGGGCCGCCGCACGGGTCCCCGCGTCTAGAGCGCGCGCGTCTGGGACCGGCGCGTCTCCCGCCCAGGGCGACTCGCCGGTGCCGTAGGTGACCACCCGGGTGCCGTGGTCCCGGGCGTGCCGGGCCAGGTCGAGGGAGCCGGGGTCGTCGGCGCAGGCGACGAGCAGCCCGCCAGGGGTGATCCGGGCGGCGAAGTCCTCGAAGGCCTGCCGGAAGGCGGCCTCCGACCCGTAGTGGTCCAGGTGGTCGGGCTCGATGTTCGTCACCACCGCGACGCGGGGGGCGTAGTTGAGGAAGGAGCCGTCGGACTCGTCGGCCTCGGCCACGAACGCGTCGCCCTGGCCCAGGTGCGCGCCCGTCCCGAGGGACAGCACGGTGCCGCCGATGGCGTACGAGGGGTCCTGGCCCGCCTCGCGCAGCGCGACGGCCAGCATCGCCGACGTCGAGGTCTTGCCGTGGGCGCCGGCCACGGCCACGAGGTCCCGGCCCGCGGCCGCGAGGGCGAGCGCCTGGGAGCGGTGCAGCACCGGCAGGCCACGCTCGCGGGCGGCCACGAGCTCGGGGTTGGTCTCGCGGACGGCGGTGGAGACCACGACGGCGGCGGCGCCGGGCACGTGGGCCGCGTCGTGCCCGACGTGCGTGCGCACGCCGAGGGCGCGCAGCCGCGCCAGGGTGTCGGAGTCGCGCTGGTCGGAGCCGGAGACCTCGTGCCCGCGGGCGGCGAGGAGCTCGGCGACGGCGGCCATGCCGACGCCCCCGACGCCGATGAGGTGGAAGCGCTCAGCCACGGCCTGCCGCCTCGACCACGAGGGCGGCCAGGCGGGCCGCGCCGTCGGCGGGCCCGGCGCCGGCGGCGGCCGCCGCCATGGCCGCCAGCGCCGTCGGGTCGCCCAGCAGCGCGGTGACGCGGCGGCGCACCCAGGCGGCGTCGAGGTCGGCGTCGGCGACGAGCACGCCGCCGCCGGCCGCGACGACGTCAGCGGCGTTGAGGCGCTGCTCGCCGTTGCCCACGGGCAGCGGGACGTACACGGCGGGCAGGCCGAGGGCGGCGAGCTCGCTGACCGTCCCGGCGCCGGAGCGGCACAGGACGAGGTCGGCGCAGGCGTAGGCGAGCTCCATCGCGCTGAGGTACTCGCGCATGTGGTAGCGCTCGGCGACCGCCGGGTCGGCGAGGGCGGCCGCGGCGACGGCGGCGCGCACCGGCTCGTCCTTGCCGCGTCCCGTCAGGTGCAGCACCTGGGCGCCGGCACCGACGAGGTCGGCCGCCGCGCCGGCCACGGCCTCGTTCAGGCGCAGCGCGCCGAGGGAACCGCCGGTGACGAGCAGCGTGGGCCGGCCGGGGTCGAGGCCGAGCCGCCCTGCGGCGTCGGCGCGGCGGGCGGCGGCGTCCCCGGCGCTGGCGCGGTCGGCGACCAGGGCCGCGATGGGGGTGCGCAGCGGCAGCCCGGTGACCTCGGTACGCCCGTGCGCGGCGCGCAGGGGCGTGGAGGCGAACGTCAGGGCGACGGCGGCGGCCCAGCGGGCCCCGAGCCGGTTCGCCAGCCCGGGCCGCGCGTTCTGCTCGTGGATGACCACGGGCACGCCCCGGCGCCGCGCGGCCAGGTAGGCGGGGGTCGAGACGTACCCGCCGAACCCGACCACGACCTCGGCGCGGGACTCGGCGATCGCCGCGCCCGCCGCGCGGACGGCACCGGCCAGGCGCCCGGGCAGGCGCAGGAGGTCGGCGGAGGGGCGGCGCGGGAGGGCCGCCCGCGGGACCAGCCGGAGGTCGAGGCCGGCCTCGGGCACGAGCGTGCGCTCGAGGCCGGACGCGGTGCCGAGCACCGTCAGCTCCGCGCCGCCCGGCAGGGCGGCCAGCGCGGTGGCGGTGGCCAGGAGCGGGTTGACGTGCCCGGCGGACCCGCCGCCCGCGAGCAGCACGCGCACGGCCGCGGGCGCGGACGGGGCGACCTCAGCCACGGCGGGGCCTCCTCGAGACGACGGCCAGGGAGCGGCGGACCATGCCGCGGCGCAGCGCCAGGGCCTGGGTGGCGCCCGGCTCGGAGCGCGCGAAGGCGAGCACGATGCCCACGGCGATGAGGGTGGAGATCATGGCGGACCCGCCGGCGGAGACCAGCGGCAGGGGGACGCCGATGACGGGGAGCAGGCCGATGACGACGCCGATGTTGACCAGCGCCTGCGCCAGGATCCACGACGCGATGGCCGCCGTCGTGATCTGCGCGAAGGGGTCGCGGTGGCGCTGGACGACGCGGAACATGCCGACGGCGAGCACGCCGAACAGGGTGAGGACGACCAGCGTGCCGAGCAGGCCCAGCTCCTCCCCGAGGATGGCGAAGATGAAGTCGTTGTGCGCCTCGGGCAGGTACGACCACTTCTCGCGGGAGGCGCCGAGCCCGACGCCGGAGACGCCGCCGGTGCCCAGGCCCCACAGTCCGTGGCGGGTCTGGAACCCCGCACCGGACGGGTCGGCCTCGGCCAGGCCGAGGAAGACGCCGACGCGGTGCATGCGGGACGCGGACCCGACGACGAGGAAGGTGGCCACGCCCGCGGCCCCCACGCCGGCATAGCCGAACCACTTCATCGGCAGGCCGGCCACGAAGTACGCCCCCACCACGAGGACGGCCATGATGATGACGGTGCCCATGTCGTGGCCGGCGAGGACCAGGCCGATCGCCAGCGCCGCGCCGATCGCGCCCGGGACGAGCGCGTGCCGCCACTCGTCCAGGAGCCGGCCCTTGCGGGCCAGGACGAGCCCGAGCCACAGGGCGAGCGCGAGCTTGAGGAACTCCGAGGGCTGGACGGACTGCCCGATGCCGGGGATGTAGATCCAGTTGACGTTGCCGTTCTGGGCCCGCGCGAGCGGGGAGAAGATGAGCAGCTGCAGCGCGACGGTGGCGACGAACGCCGGCCACGCGAGCCGGCGGTAGACGTGCACGGGGATCCGCGAGGCCACGGCGGCCAGCGGCAGGCCGATGAGGACGAACTTGGCCTGGCCGAGGAACTCCGCGTAGGGGTTGCCGTCGTTGTCGCGGATGGACTCGATCGTGGAGGCCGAGAGGATCATGACGACGCCGATCGCGAGGAGCAGCAGCGCCGAGCCCGCCACGAGGTAGTAGCTCAGGGCGGGTATCTGCGCCCACCCCGCGGCAGCCTTCGTGGCCGCCCCGGCTGCGGTGCCGCCGGCGCGGGCGGCGCCGGGACGGGCCGCGCCCGTGCGGGTGGCGGCGATGCGCCCGCGCGCGGGGCGCGCCGCG
>NZ_RXOZ01000024.1 GCF_003991205.1 Georgenia sp. SYP-B2076
CCAGGGTCTCGACGGTGGTGCCGGGCCGGATGCCCTCGTCGGTGTCCACGACCGTCTCGCCCTTCTTGGTGGTGACCGTGAGGGGGACGACCTCGGGGGCGAACACGCCGGCCTCCCAGGCGGCCGCTGCCCGGGTGTGCGACGCGGCGGCCACGTCGTCCTGGGCCTCGCGGGTGAGGGGGTAGCGCTCGGCGGTGTAGCGCTCGGTGGCGGTGCCCATGGGCTCGTGCGTGAAGGCGTCGGTCAGGCCGTCGTGGGCGGTGTGGTCCAGCAGTTCGATGCTGCCGTAGGGGTGCCCGGCCCGGGAGCCGGGCAGCAGGTGCGGGGCGTTCGTCATGGACTCCATCCCGCCGGCGACGACCACCGTGGCCTCCCCGGCGCGGATCAGCCGGGCGGCGTCGATGATCGCGGTCAAGCCCGAGAGGCAGACCTTGTTCACCGTGGTGGTGTGCGCGGACCAGGGAATGCCGGCGCCGATGGCGGCCTGCCGGGCGGGGTTCTGCCCGGCCCCGGCCTGCAGCACCTGCCCGAGGACCACCGCCTGCACGGCGGCCGGGTCGATCCCGCCGCCCTCGAGCGCCCCGCGGATGGCGGCCGCCCCCAGCTCGGTCGCCGCGAACGCGGCGAGCTGGCCGCGCAGCTTGCCCTGCGGGGTCCGCGCCGCCCCCACGATCACCACATCCCCCGGCGCCCGTTCGCTGCCCGCCGTGCCGGCCTGCGCGGCCGCGGCCGCAGCGCCGGGCCCGGCCGGAGCGGTGGGCTGGGCCTGCGCGGCCCGCCCAACCGCATCTGGGTTGGGGGTGGGGTTGGTGTTCATGCGGTGACCGCCACGCTGACGAGGTCGTCGGAGATGGTCAGGTCGGGTTCGGTGGCCGCGCGGACCTGGTCGACGGTCACCCCGGGGGCGGTCTCGACCAGGACCAGGCCGCCGGGGGTGACGTCGATGACGGCGAGGTCGGTGATGATCCGGTCCACCACCCCCCGGCCCGTGAGGGGCAGGGAGCACTGGGTCACGATCTTGGGGGCGCCGTCCTTGGCGGTGTGCTCCATGAGCACGATGACCCGCCCGGCGCCGTGGACCAGGTCCATCGCCCCGCCCGGGCCCTTGACCATCTTCCCGGGGATCATCCAGTTC
>NZ_RXOZ01000025.1 GCF_003991205.1 Georgenia sp. SYP-B2076
CCAGGGTCTCGACGGTGGTGCCGGGCCGGATGCCCTCGTCGGTGTCCACGACCGTCTCGCCCTTCTTGGTGGTGACCGTGAGGGGGACGACCTCGGGGGCGAACACGCCGGCCTCCCAGGCGGCCGCGGCCCGGGTGTGCGAGGCGGCGGCCACGGCGTCCTGGGCCTCGCGGGTGAGGGGGTAGGTGGACGCGGTGTAGCGCTCGGTGGCGGTGCCCATGGGCTCGTGGGTGAAGGCGTCGGTCAGGCCGTCGTGGGCGGTGTGGTCCAGCAGGGTGACCGGCCCGTACGCATACCCGGCCCGGGAGCCGGGCAGCAGGTGCGGGGCGTGGGTCATGGACTCCATCCCGCCGGCGACGACCACGTCTGCCTCGCCGGCGCGGATCAGGCGGGCGGCGTCGATGATCGCGGTCAAGCCCGAGAGGCAGACCTTGTTCACCGTGGTGGTGTGCGCGGACCAGGGAATGCCGGCGCCGATGGCGGCCTGCCGGGCGGGGTTCTGCCCGACCCCGGCCTGCAGCACCTGCCCGAGGACCACCGCGTCCACCACCGCGGCCGGCACCCCGCCGCCCTCGAGCGCCCCACGGATGGCGGCCGCCCCCAGCTCGGTCGCCGCGAACGCGGCGAGCTGGCCGCGCAGCTTGCCCTGCGGGGTCCGCGCCGCCCCCACGATCACCACATCCCCCGGCGCCCGTTCGCTGCCCGCCGTGCCGGCCTGCGCGGCCCGCCCGGCCGCGGCCGCATCCGGGTCGGGGGTGGGGTTGGTGTTCATGCGGTGACCGCCACGTTGACGAGGTCGTCGGAGATGGTCAGGTCGGGCTCGGTGGCCGCGCGGACCTGGTCGACGGTCACCCCGGGGGCGGTCTCGACCAGGACCAGCCCGCCGGGGGTGACGTCGATGACGGCGAGGTCGGTGATGATCCGGTCGACCACCCCCCGGCCCGTGAGGGGCAGCGAGCACTCGGTCACGATCTTGGGGGCGCCGTCCTTGGCGGTGTGCTCCATGAGCACGATGACCCGCCCGGCGCCGTGGACCAGGTCCATCGCCCCGCCCGGGCCCTTGACCATCTTCCCGGGGATCATCCAGTTC
>NZ_RXOZ01000026.1 GCF_003991205.1 Georgenia sp. SYP-B2076
AAGACCCTGGACGAGATCGGCAAGGTCTACGGCGTCACCCGCGAGCGGATCCGCCAGATCGAGTCCAAGACCATGTCCAAGCTGCGCCACCCCAGCCGCTCCCAGGTCCTGCGCGACTACCTGGACTAGGCACCTCGGCCGGGATCCGGCCCACCCTTCACGAACGACGGACAACGGCTCCGGGTGACCAATCACACCCGGAGCCGTTGTTCGTCGTTATAATTGTATGGTCGCCGCGCTCCGGACATCCGGTCGCGTCCTCCGCCGAAGGGTTCTCTGTGTCGCGTACCTCTGCCTCCGAGTCCACCAGCCAGGCCCCCTCCAGGCTTGCCGCGCAGGCCGGGAGCGAGGTCGGCGAGGAAGCTCAGGGCACCGCCGGGCCACCGGCAGCGGCCCCGGGGCCCGGCGAGGACATCCCGGCGCGCAGGAAGACCGCCACCCGCAAGGTGGTCGCGAAGCCGCCCGCCAAGCGCGCGACCGCGTCGGCGTCCCACACCAAGCCGGCCCTCAAGGCCGTCCCCGACGCCGCGGCGCCGGCCGGCCAGGCCGAGCCTGCGGTGCCCGAGACGGGGTTCGTCGTCTCGGACGCGGACGACGACGACGCGCCCGTCCAGCAGGTCGTCACCGCGGGTGCGACCGCGGACCCGGTCAAGGACTACCTCAAGCAGATCGGCAAGGTCGCGCTGCTCAACGCCGAGCAGGAGGTCGAGCTCGCCAAGCGCATCGAGGCCGGCCTGTTCGCCGAGGAGCGGCTCGCCGCCGAGCAGGACCTCGCACCCAAGCTGCGCCGCGAGCTCCAGTGGATCGCCAACGACGGGCACCTGGCCAAGAACCACCTCCTCGAGGCCAACCTGCGCCTGGTCGTCTCCCTCGCCAAGCGCTACACCGGGCGCGGCATGCTGTTCCTGGACCTGATCCAGGAGGGCAACCTCGGCC
>NZ_RXOZ01000027.1 GCF_003991205.1 Georgenia sp. SYP-B2076
TAGCCGTCCAGGGTGCCCGGCTCGGTCCCGCCGAGCAGGGTGGTCAGCGGGACGGTGACGTTCACGCGGACGGGGACCCCGGCGACCTGCCCGATCGGGAACCACGGCGCCGCGGGCCCCGGTGGCCCGGCCCCGCCCGCGCCGGGCAGGGAGGCGGTGTCCGGCGGACCCCCGCCGCCGACATCGCCCACGCCCGCACCGGCGTCGGCGTCGGGGTCCATGCCGATATCGGCGTCGGCGTCGGGGCCCGTGCCGATATCGGCGTCGGGGTCCGTGCCGGCCTCGACCTCGGCGTCGGCGTCGGGGCCGGCCGCGTTGTCGCTGTGGTCGGTGTTGCTGCGGGTGTCGGGTGCCGTGCCGGCGTCGGCGTCCGCGGTGGTGGCTGTAGTGGCGTCGCCGGTGTCCGCGTCCGCGTTGGTGGTGGTGGGTGGGGTGCCGAGGCCGCCTTGGGTCAGGGCGTGGGTGCCTAGGGTGGCGAGGGTGTCGGCGCGGAGCTGGTCGAGGGTGCGGTGGTCGCCGTGGGCGCGGGCGGTGCGGGCGGCGCCGTCCAGGGCGAGGTCTAGGGCGATGGCGTCGGGGGCGGGCAGGACGGTGTAGATCGAGGCCATGCCGTCGGGCAGGGCGCGGGGGTGGCACACGCGCCGGCGGGCCCGGGCCGCGCGGTGGCGTGCGGTGACGTCGTGGTGGTCGAGGGTGATCAGGGCGCGGGCCACGTCCTGGCGGAGCTGGGGGTGGGTGCGCCGGTGCGCGGTGGGCAGCACGGCGTCCTCGACGGCCTCGCTGACCGGCAGGGGCGCGTGGGTCAGGGCCTGGGCGATGATCTGGGCCTTGCCCG
>NZ_RXOZ01000028.1 GCF_003991205.1 Georgenia sp. SYP-B2076
GGGTGGTGCCGAGGTCGAGGACCTGCCCGGAGAGGGGGTCGGTGACCAGGCGGCGCCAGGTCCCGCCCAGGGCCAGGGCGCGGGCGGTGGCGGGGTCGATGGGGCCGTAGCCGTCCAGGGTGCCCGGTTCGGTCCCGCCGAGCAGGGTGGTCAGCGGGACGGTGACGTTCACGCGGACGGGGACCCCGGCGACCTGCCCGATCGGGAACCACGGCGCCGCCGGCCCCGGTGGCCCGGCCCCGCCCGCGCCGGGCAGGGAGGCGGTGTCCGGCGGACCCCCGCCGCCGACATCGCCCACGCCCGCACCGGCGTCACCGTCCGGGTCCGTGCCGATATCGGCGTCGGCGTCAGGGTCCGTGCCGATATCGGCGTCGGCGTCAGGGTCCGTGCCGATATCGGCGTCGGGGTCCGTGCCGGCCTCGACCTCGGCGTCGGCGTCGGGGCCGGCCGCGTTATCGCTGTGGTCGGTGTTGCTGCGGGTGTCGGGTGCCGTGCCGGCGTCGGCGTCCGCGGTGGTGGCTGTAGTGGCGTCGCCGGTGTCCGCGTCCGCGTCGGTGGTGGTGGGTGGGGTGCCGAGGCCGCCTTGGGTCAGGGCGTGGGTGCCCAGGGTGGCGAGGGTGTCGGCGCGGAGCTGGTCGAGGGTGCGGTGGTCGCCGTGGGCGCGGGCGGTGCGGGCGGCGCCGTCCAGGGCGAGGTCCAGGGCGATGGCGTCGGGGGCGGGCAGGACGGTGTAGATCGAGGCCATGCCGTCGGGCAGGGCGCGGGGGTGGCACACGCGCCGGCGGGCCCGGGCCGCGCGGTGGCGTGCGGTGACGTCGTGGTGGT
>NZ_RXOZ01000029.1 GCF_003991205.1 Georgenia sp. SYP-B2076
GACGGTGTCGAGCAGGTCCGGCGCAAGGCAGAGGCGCTCGGCGCCCGCGCGCTGGCGACCATCGAGGCGGACGGCCTCTGGGCGCTCGACGGCGCACGGTCCATGACCGCCTGGTACCGGGCACGTTCCGGCAAGCACGGCGCCAGCGCCGCACGCGAGATCAAGCAGGCCCGGGCGCTGCGCGACCACCTGCCCGCCACCGCCAAGGCCCTCGCGGCCGGCGAGATCAGCACCGACCACGTGACCGCGATGGTGCGGCACACGGCAGACACCGACGTCAGGCGCGAACGCCTCACCGACCCCGGCGTCGGCGAGGCGTTCCTCCTCGAGCACGCCAAGACCCTCGACGCCGCGGACTTCACCCTCGCGGTCCAGGAGTGGGGCACCCGCGCCGACCCCGACGCCGCCGACCGCGCCTACAAAGAGGACAGCCAGCGCGAGGAGTTCTCCCTCGCGAAGACCACCGACGGGTATCTCCCGGGCGGCTGGCTGTCCACGACCAACGGCAAGCTCCTGCTGACCGCACTCTCGGCCCGCATGGGAACGCCGTCCAAGACGGACACCCGGACACCGGCGCAGCGCCGTGCCAACGCCCTCGTCGGGCTCGCGCACCTCGCCCTGGACTCAGGGACCCTGCGCCCCGGCGCCCGCATCCGCCCCCACCTCAGTGTCACCGTCCCCTTCGACACGCTGCAGCGCCTCGTCGCCGCAGCCGCC
>NZ_RXOZ01000030.1 GCF_003991205.1 Georgenia sp. SYP-B2076
GCGACGCGAGCTGGTTCAGCGCCCCGAAGTTGGACCCGGGCTCGGACTGACGCACCACCGCATCAGCGGTCGGTGCGAGCACCACCGTCACCGGCTGCGCCGCCGGCACCACCGTGGCGGTGGCCTGCGCCGACGCCGCGGAGAGGTTGCCGGCCGCGTCCGTGGCCACCACCCGGTAGTACCAGGTCCCGGCCGCCACACCCGTGTCCGTGAAGCTCGTCCCCGTGACCTGCCCCCGCTGGGTCGCCGCCGACGGGGTGAACCCGTCGGTCTGCGAGCGGTGCACCGTGTAGCCGGTGACCCCGCGGTCATCCGACGACGCCGACCACCCCAGCGTCACCACATCCCCGCTCACCGCCGCGGTCACGTCCGCCGGCGCCGACGGCGCCGACGTGTCTTGTGCCTGCGGCTCGCCCGGCTCGAAGACGAGGGTGAGCTGGGGCCGGTAGGTGGCCGCGGTGAACTCCTTGGCCCACAGCCACAGGGTGTCCGTGCTCGTGCTGCTCAGGGCCATCGTCCCGGCCCCGCCCAGCCGACCGGCC
>NZ_RXOZ01000032.1 GCF_003991205.1 Georgenia sp. SYP-B2076
TCACCGCGGGGAACGCGTCCCCGATCTCCGACGGCGCCGCCGCCGTGGTCCTGACCACCCGCGCCCACGCCCAGACCCAGGGCTGGGCGGTCCTGGCCACCCTCCGCGCGGCCGGGCAGGTCGCCGGCCCGGACACCTCCCTGCACGCCCAGCCCGCCCGCGCCCTCGAACAGGCCCTCAAGCGGCAGGGCTGGCACCCGAACGACCTCGACCACGTCGCGATCAACGAGGCCTTCGGCGCCGTCGTCGCCCAGTCCACCACCGAGCTCGGCCTGGACCCCGCCAAGGTCAACCCCCACGGCGGCGGCATCGCCATCGGCCACCCCATCGGCGCCTCCGGCGCCCGCCTCGTCGTCCACGCCGCCCACCAGCTCCACGCCAACGGCATCCACCGCGCCGCCGTCGCCCTCTGCGGCGGCGGCGGACAAGGCGAAGCCCTCCTCCTCGAAACCTGACACCACCACGCACACCCACGGCCCCACAACGGTGAGCATTCGCCCGCACATGACCACCAAACCCTCACCACAGACACCCCCACCCACACGGCCCAGCACACGCACCGGTGGCCGGGGTCGTGGCGCCGACCGCTCATGTCGGTGCACCGGCCGTGGGCGCCTCGTGGTGGGATAGCGGACATGACCAGCGCTACGCCGCACACCCCCGCGGCTACCGGCACCCCGACCACCAGCACGGCGAGCGCCCCAGCGACCGGCACGGCGGTCGCCCCGGCGACGAGCGTCGAGACGGACGACCCCTACGCCTGGCTGGAGGAGGTCGAGGGCGCCGAGCCCTTGGCCTGGGTGCGCGAGCGCAACGCCGAGGCGGAGGCGGCCCTGGCCGGCTCGGAGCGGTTCGAGCAGCTGCGCGCGGGGACGCTCGAGATCCTGGACTCGACCGAGAAGATCCCCGGCGTCGTCCAGCGCGGCGCGTACCTGTACAACTTCTGGACGGACGCCGAGCACGTCCGGGGCCTGTGGCGCCGGACCACCTGGGAGTCCTACCGCACCGCCTCCCCCGAGTGGGAGGTGCTCGTCGACGTCGACGCACTGGGTGAGGCGGAGGGCGTCGGCTGGGTGTGGCACGGCGCTCGCGTGCTGCGCCCCTCGTTCGACAGGGCGCTGGTCGACCTCTCGCGCGGCGGCTCGGACGCCGACGTCACCCGCGAGTTCGACCTCACGACTAAGACGTTCGTCGACGGCGGGTTCGCCCGCGCCGAGTCCAAGGGTGGGATGGGGTGGGCCGGCTCGGACGGCGAGGAGGTCTTCGTCTACACCGACTTCGGCCCCGGCTCGATGACGACCTCCGGCTATCCCCGGACGGTGCGCCGGTGGCGACGCGGCACCGCGCCGGAGGAGGCCGTGGAAATCTTCGCCGGTGACGTCACGGACCTGTCGATCGCCGCGGTGCACGACACGACCCCCGGCTTCGAGCGGGACTTCGTGGTGCGCGCGCACGCCTTCTACGACTCCGAGACCCTCCTGCTGGGCTCGGACGACACCCTCACCCGGCTCGACGTCCCCCGCTCGAGCGAGCCCGGCGTGCAGCGGGAGTGGCTCACGGTCGAGCTGCGCGACGACTGGGCGACCGGCGGGCGCACCTACCCCGGCGGCGCGCTCCTGGCCACGAGCTTCGAGCGCTTCCTCGCCGGCGCGCGCGACTTCGAGGTGCTCTACACCCCCACCGAGACCACGTCCCTGGTCGGCGCGACGTGGACCCGCCACCACCTCGTGCTCAACATCCTCGACGACGTGAGCAACCGGCTCGAGGTGCTCATCCCCCCCGAGGGCGGCGCGCCCGGACCGTGGCGCCGTCGTCCGCTGGACCTGACGGCCGGCGGCACCGCGCCGGGCGAGGTCCCCGCCCTCGCCACGATCGCCGTCGGCGCGGTCGACGCCGACGAGGAGGACGCCCTGTGGCTGACGACCTCGGGCTTCCTCTCCCCCACCACGCTGGCGCGCCTGGACCTCGACGCCGACGGCGCCACCACCTCGGTGGAACGGCTCAAGTCGCTGCCGGCGTTCTTCGACGCGACCGGCCTGCACGTTGAGCAGCACTTCGCCGCCTCCGCGGACGGGACGCGGGTGCCGTACTTCCAGGTCTCGGGCGAGCCGGTGGCCCGTGACGGCGAGGTCCAGCCCGCGCCCACCCTGCTCTCCGGCTACGGCGGCTTCGAGATCCCCCGCCTGCCGGGGTACTCGGGCGGCACCGGCCAGTCCTGGCTCGAGCGCGGCGGCGTCTACGTCGTCGCCAACATCCGCGGCGGCGGCGAGTACGGGCCGCGCTGGCACCAGGCGGCGCTGCAGGCCAACCGGCACAAGTCCTACGAGGACTTTGCGGCGGTCGCGCGCGACCTCGTCGCCCGCGGCGTGACGGACCGGGCGCACCTCGGGGCCCAGGGCGGGTCGAACGGCGGGCTGCTCGTGGGCAACATGCTCACCCAGTACCCCGAGCTCTTCGGCGCCATCGTGTGCCAGGTCCCGTTGCTGGACATGAGGCGCTACTCCCACCTGCTCGCCGGCGCCTCCTGGATGGCCGAGTACGGCGACCCGGACGACCCGCAGCAGTGGGACTTCATCCGGCACTTCTCGCCCTACCACCTCCTCGACGCCGCCAAGGACTACCCGCCGGTGCTCTTCACGACCTCGACGCGCGACGACCGCGTCCACCCGGGCCACGCACGCAAGATGGCGGCGAAGATGCTCGACGCCGGCAAGGACGTGACGTACTACGAGAACATCGAGGGCGGGCACGGCGGGGCGGCGACGAACGCGCAGGCGGCGTTCATGCAGGCGCTCGCGTTCGAGTTCCTGTGGCAGCGCCTGTCGTGAGCGGGGGCGGCGACGCCGGCGCGCCGTCGGCCCAAGCCGGCGGCGCCGCCGCCGGCGCGCCAGCGTGCCCGTTCTGCCGGATCGTCACCGGCGCCGAGCCGGCCAGCGTGGTCCACGCCGACGACGACGTGGTCGCGTTCCTGGATGTCGTGCCCGTCAACACCGGCCACGTCCTCGTGGTGCCCCGCGCCCACGCCACGGGGCTCGCGGACCTCCCGGAGGCCGCCGGCGCGGCCGTGTGGCGGGTGGCGCACCGGATCGGCGCGCGGATGCGCCAGGACCCGGCGTGGGCGGACGGGGTCAACCTGCATCTCTCCGACGGCGAGGCCGCCCACCAGACCGTCGGGCACGTGCACCTGCACGTGATCCCGCGGCGCACCGGTGACGGTCTGCGCATCGTCAAGGACGGCGCGACCCATCGTCCGGCGCGGGACGAGCTGGATGCGGTCGCCGCGCGGCTCCGGCAGGCCCTGCACGCCTGACCGGCGCTGCCGCGGCGTCGGGCGCGGCGGCGCTCAGCGCGCCGGCGGGCGCCAGAGGACGAGCGCACCCCCGCCGGTGGTGCTCACCCGGCGCACGCGGGTGCCGCGCGGCAGGGCGACGACGTCGCCGGTGGGACCGGCGGCGAAGATGCGGTTGCCCGACTCGGCGACGGAACGCAGCCGGTCGAGCTCGGCGCGCGCGGTGAGCAGCTCGCGCTGGAGGTCGAGGATCCGCTTGATCCCGGCGAGGTTGATGCCCTCCTCCTGGCTCAGCCGCTGGACCTCCCTGAGCTGCGCGACGTCGCGCAAGGTGTAGCGCCGTCCCCGCCCTCGCGTGCGCCGCGGCTCGACGATGCCGAGGCGGTCGTACTGCCTCAACGTCTGCGGGTGCATGCCCGCGAGCTCCGCGGCGACGGAGATCGTGAGGAGCGGCGCGTCGTCACGCCCGTGGGGCACTGCGATCACTCCTCCCGAGCCCCGGGCAGGGGCGCGTGGAGCCTGCTCGGCCCCGCCGCGCCCCTGCTCCTCCACCACTGCTCTGTCCTCACTGCGCGGCCAGCGCGGAGAGGCCTTCGCGGGGGTTCGCCCCCTCGTTGGCCTCGGCGAAGGCCTTCACGGCCTCCTTCGCCGCACCGCTGAGCCGGTTGGGCACCACCACGTTGACGGTGACGAGCAGGTCGCCCCCGGTCGGCGTCGTCGTGCCCTTGCGCCGCACCCGCAGCGTCCGCCCGGACGGCGTGCCGGCGGGGATCTTGACCTTGACGGCGGACCCGTCCGGGGTCGGCACCTCGATGGTGGCGCCGAGCGCGGCCTCGTCGAAGGTGATCGGCACGGTGATGCGCACGTTCTTGCCGTCGAGGGAGAACACCGGGTGGGGGTCGACCTGCACGGTGACGATCAGGTCGCCGGGCTCGCCGCCGTTCGCGCCCGGCTGGCCCTTGCCGCGCAGGCGGATCTTCTGGCCGTCGTGCACCCCGGGCGGGATGCGCGTGGTCGTGGAGCGGCCGTCCACGGTGAGCTGGACCGTGGAGCCCGTGAGGGCCTGCCGGAACGGCAGCCGCGTGGTGGCCGTGATGTCGCCGCCGCGCTGGGGCCGCCGCCGGGAGCCGAAGCCCCCGCCACTGCCGAACATCCCCGAGAGGATGTCCTCGAACCCGCCGGCGCCGCTCGTGCCGGTGCTGGAGCCGGGCGTGGAGTAGCGCACGCGGGTGCCGCCGGGCGCTCCCTGGCCGAACATGCCGCCGAAGAGGTCCTCGAAGCCGGCGCCGCCACCGGCCCCGCCGGTGCCGGCGGAGAAGCGGGCCCCGCCGCCGGCCATGGCGCGCAGGGCGTCGTACTGCTTGCGCTGCTCGGTGTCCGAGAGCACCGCGTAGGCCTCCCCCACCGACTTGAACCTGTCCTCCGCCTTGGCGTCGCCGGGGTTCTTGTCCGGGTGGTACTTCCGGGCCTGCTTGCGGTAGGCCTTCTTGATCGCGTCGGCGTCGGCGTCCTTCGCGACGCCGAGAGTGGCGTAGAAGTCCTTCTCCAGCCAGTCCTGTCCGGTCATCCCGCCTCACCTCCTCGATCGTGCGGTGCCGCGGCGGGGATCCCGCCGCGGCACCTGGTCAGTCGTGTCCCGGCCCTCATTCGGGACTGGTCACCGCCACGCGGGCGGGACGCAGCACCTTCTCCCCGGCACGGTAGCCCGGCTGGAGCACCTGCGTGATCGCGGTGGTCGTGGCGCTCGGGTCGGTGGCGTGCATGAGCGCCTCATGGATGACCGGGTCGAACTCGTCGCCGACCGTCCCGTAGCGCACCACGTCGAACCGCTGGGCGAGCGTGCCCTCCAGCTTCTCGGCGATCGACGCCGCCGGCCCGACGAGGTCGCCGTGCTGGCGAGCCATCTCCAGGTCGTCGAGCACGCCGAGCAGCGCCTCGATCACCTCGAACTGGCCCGCCTGGCGGTGGCCCGCGGCGTCCGTCTTCGACCGGCGCACGTAGGCGCTGTACTCCTGCTGGACGTTGTAGATGTCCGCGTTGCGCCGGGCGAGCTGGTCGGCGAGGTCGAGCGCCTCCGCCTGGGCGGCGGCGAGCGCGCCGTCCGCGGGCGCCCCCTCCCCGGTCGCCGGCGCCTCCGCGGTCGCCGGAGCTGCGTCGGCGGCCGCCCCGGTGGCGCCGCCGTCGGTGGACGACGGCGCCTCCGTCGCGGTCTGCTCCGCCGGCGTCTGACGTGCCTTGCCCGTCTCCGGGTCGATGCGCCGCTTGTCGGTCACGACGGGCTTGTCGTAAGCCTCCTCGTCGCGGTCTCGGTCGGAAGCCGTCACTTGGTCTCCTCGTCATCCACGATCTCGGCGTCCACGACGTCGTCGTCCGAGGAGCCCTTGCTGGCGGTCTCCTCGAAGCCCGGGGCGCCCTGCGGGCCGGGGTTGGTGCCCTCGGCCGACTGCTGGGCGTACAGAGCCTCGCCGATCTTCTGGCTCTTGGTGGTCAGGGTGGCCTGGGCGCTCTTGACCGCGTCGATGTCCTGCCCCTCGAGCGCCTTCTTCAGGGCGTCGACGGCCTCGCGGACCTCGGACGAGACGGCCTCGGGGAGCTTCTCCGCGTTCTCGGTCAGCAGCTTCTCGGTGGAGTACACCAGCTGCTCGGCCGTGTTGCGGGTCTCGGCCTCCTCACGACGGTTGGCGTCCTCGGCGGCGTGCGCCTCGGCCTCCTTGATCATGCGGTCGATCTCGTCCTTGGGCAGCGCGGAGCCGCCGGTGATCGTCATCGACTGCTCCTTGCCCGTGCCCCGGTCCTTTGCGGAGACGTGGACGATGCCGTTGGCGTCGATGTCGAAGGTCACCTCGACCTGCGGCATGCCGCGTGGGGCCGGCGCGATACCGGTCAGCTCGAACGTCCCCAGCGGCTTGTTGTCGCGGGCGAACTCGCGCTCGCCCTGGAAGACCTGGATGAGCACGCTGGGCTGGTTGTCCTCGGCGGTGGAGAAGACCTCGGAGCGCTTGGTCGGGATGGCCGTGTTGCGCTCGATGAGCTTGGTCATCACCCCGCCCTTGGTCTCGATGCCCAGGGACAGCGGCGTCACATCGATGAGCAGGACGTCCTTGCGGTCGCCCTTCATGACGCCGGCCTGCAGGGCCGCGCCGACGGCGACGACCTCGTCCGGGTTGACGCCCTTGTTGGGCTCCTTACCGCCGGTCAGCTCGCGGACGATGTCGCTGACGGCCGGCATGCGGGTGGACCCACCCACGAGCACGACGTGGTCGATCTCGTTCAGGGAGATGCCCGCGTCCTTGATGACGTTCTTGAACGGGGTCTTGGTCCGCTCGAGCAGGTCGGAGGTCATCTCCTCGAACGCCGCGCGGGTCAGCTTCTCGTCCAGGTGGATCGGGCCGGCCTCGCTCATGGACAGGTACTGCAGGGAGATGTTGGTGCTCGTCGCGGAGGACAGCTCCTTCTTGGCCTGCTCGGCCGCCTCACGGAGCCGCTGCAGGGCGATCTTGTCCTTGGACAGGTCGACGCCGGTCTTGTTCTGGACCTGCTTGACCAGCCAGTCCACGACGCGCTGGTCCCAGTCGTCACCACCGAGCTTGTTGTCGCCGTTGGTGGCCCGGACCTGGATGGTGGAGAACTCGTCCTCGTCCTTGCCGACCTCCAGCAGGGAGACGTCGAACGTGCCGCCACCGAGGTCGAAGACGAGGATCAGCTCGTCCTCCTTGCCGCGCTCGAGGCCGTAGGCCAGGGCTGCAGCAGTGGGCTCGTTGATGATGCGCAGGACGTTCAGGCCGGCGATCTGGCCGGCGTCCTTGGTCGCCTGACGCTGGGCGTCGTTGAAGTACGCGGGCACGGTGATCACCGCGTCCGTGACCGGCTCGCCGAGGTAGGACTCGGCGTCCTTCTTCAGCTTGCCGAGCACGCGCGCCGAGATCTCCTGTGCGGTGTAGGACTTGTCGTCGATCTGCACCTTCCAGTCGGTGCCCATGTGGCGCTTGACCGAGGAGATGGTGCGGTCGACGTTGGTGACGGCCTGCCGCTTGGCGATCTCGCCGACGAGGACCTCTCCGGACTTGCTGAAGGCGACGACCGACGGCGTGGTGCGGGCGCCCTCGGCATTGGCGATGACCGTGGGCTCGCCGCCCTCGAGAACGGACACCACGGAGTTGGTGGTGCCGAGGTCAATTCCTACCGCTCGTGCCATGTGCTGCTCCTTCGTCCCGGGCCGGCGAGGACCGCCGGCACCATGTTGAGTCGTATGCACTCAAGTCTGCGCCCCGTCGGATCGTTGTCAACCCGGGCGGCCAAACTTGAGTCTGTATGGCTCAACTTGGAGGGGGCCGCGTTTGTTCCCGCGCCGAGGGACTCGGCCGGCGCGCCGGGGCTTCGAGGCTGCCTGGCCGTCGGCCGGCCGACCCCGCACCGTCCGGCTGGCCTCTTGTCCGCCCCTCCGGCCCGGGCGGAGGATGGCGGTCATCTTCGGAGGGAGGGTCATGGACTATGACGGCGCCAAGGCGAAGTTCCTCTGGAACCTCACCCACCCCGAACCGCAGGCGTCGGAGGTCTACACCGACGACGCCCTCCTCGAGTTCCCCCAGTCCGGTGAGCGGTTCCGCGGCAAGGAGAACTTCACCACCTGGCGGGGCGCATATCCCCTCGAGACGTACTTCGTGGTGCGCTCGATCCGGGGCGAGGGCGACACGTGGGTCGTCGAGGGGCAAGCCGGGTACGCGGGCACCGACCCCATGCCGTTCGTCGACATCCTCCACTTCCGCGGCGACCTCATCGATCGCGAGACCATCTACATGGGCGGGGCTTTCCCGGCGGCCGAGGACCGCGCCCAGTACACGGAGCAGTCGCCGCTGGACACGACTCCCGGCCTGCCCGCCCGGATCCGGGCTGACGGTTCGCGGCCGTAGGGCGGGCAACTTCCGGCAGCGACCGATAGTCGTGCGGCGATGTCAGTAGCTCGCGCGCGCCCCCTCGCCGGCCGTGGCCACGAACGCGGCCGCGAGGGCCTCGGAGCCGCGTGCGAGCATGGCCACGTCGGCGCCCACGAGCACGAAGGTGGCGCCGGCGTCGATGTACGCGTGCGCGACGGCGGCCTCGAACGCGTTGACGCCGACCGGCTTGCCCGCCGCGCGCACGGCCTCGAAGGCGCGGCGGACGGCGGCGACGACGCCCGGGTGGCTCTGCTGGCCGAGCAGCCCCATCGAGGCGGCGAGGTCGGAGGGCCCCACGAAGACCCCGTCGACGCCGTCCACGGCGGCGATCTCGGCGGCGGCCTCGACGCCCTCCGCGGTCTCGATCTGCACGAACAGCGAGACGTGCGCGTCGGCGTCGGCGAGGTACCCGTCGACGCGGTTCCACCGCGCCGACCGGGCCAGGGCCGAGCCCACGCCGCGGCGCCCGCGCGGGGGGTAGCGCACGGCCTCGACGGCGGCGCGCGCCTCGTCGGCGGACGAGACCATGGGCACCAGCAGGTTCTGCGCGCCGAGGTCGAGCACCTGCTTGATGGTCACGACGTCCCCGATCGGCACGCGCACCACCGGGGTCACCGGGTACGCGGCGACGGCCTGGAGCTGCCCGAGCACCGACTCCAGGCCGTTGGGCGAGTGCTCCATGTCGATGAGCACCCAGTCCAGGCCCGCCCCCGCGCAGATCTCGGCGACGAGCGGGCTCCCCGAGCACACCCACATCCCCGCGAGCGGCCGGGCCGCCGCGCCTCGTTCGTGCTCGGCCGCCAGGGCGTCGCGGAAGGTCGGGCTCAGACGAAGCGGCATGAGATCGTCCCCAGCTCTCGGTAGTCGGCGAGCACGGTGTCGCCCGGGTTCACCCACATGGGCCGGGTGAACGACCCGGCGAGCACGATCTCACCGGCCTCGAGCCGGTCGCCGTGCTGCGCGAGCTTGTTCGCGAGCCACACGACGCCCATCGCGGGGTGGTTGAGCACCGCCGCGGCGACCCCGGACTCCTCGATGACCTCGTTGCGGTACAACAGCGCCGAGACCCACCGCAGGTCGACGTCGCCCGGGCGCACCGGGTTGCCGCCGTAGACCATCGCACCCATGGCAGCGTTGTCGCTGATGTTGTCGACGATGGTCTTGTTCTTCATCTCGATCCGGGACGAGAGGACCTCCAGCGCCGGCACGACGTACTCGGTCGCCCGGAGCACGTCGAAGACCGTGGCGTCCGGCCCGTCGACCGGTTCGGCCAGCATGAAGGCGAGCTCGACCTCGATGCGCACGTTCGAGAACCGCGAGTGCTCGATCACCGCGCCGTTCTCGAGTACCATGTCCGCGAAGATGGCCCCGTAGTCGGGCTCGTCGATGCCGGTCGCCGCCTGCATCACCTTCGACGTCAGCCCGATCTTGCGGCCGACCGGCCGACGGCCCGCCGCCACGGCGCGCCGACGCCACTCGTTCTGCACCGCGTACGAGTCCTCGATGGTCATCCCGGGGTGTCGCGCGCCCAGCGGCGGGACGGTCGTGCGGTCACGCTCGGCCACCGCGAGCTCGTCCGCGATCACGGCGATGGTCTCAGGAGAGAGCATCAGGTCCTCCTCGTCCTTCTGTCGTCTTAGATCCGCCGGCGGCCGGCCGGAACGGGGGCGTCACAGCTGGTGGCCGAGCTTGTACTCGCCCTGCTTCCAGCTCGGCAGCTCCTCGGGCTCGTCGCCCTTGCGGGTGTAGGAGAAGCCGTCGGCGCCGATGGTCACCGCCATCTCGCTGGAGTCGGTGCGCTCGACGACGGGCTTCGGGTTGCCGTCGAGGTCGAGGACGAGGGACGCCTCGGTGTACCACGACGGGACGACGGGGTTGCCCCACCAGTCGCGGCGCTGGTTGTCGTGCACGTCCCACGTGACGACCGGGTTGTCCGGGTCGCCCGTGTAGTAGTCCTGCGTGTAGATCTCCACGCGGTGACCGTCGGGGTCGCGCAGGTACAGATAGAACGCGTTGGAGACGCCGTGGCGGCCGGGGCCGCGCTCGATGTGGTCCGACAGGCGCAGCGCACCGAGCTTGTCGCAGATCGCGATGATGTTGTGCTTCTCGTGCGTCGCGAAGGCGACGTGGTGCATGCGGGGCCCGTCGCCGCCCGTCATCGCGGTGTCGTGCACGGTGGGCTTGCGGCGCATCCACGCGGCGTAGGTGGTGCCCTCGGCGTCCTGGATGTCCTCGGTCACGCGGAACCCGAGGTCCTCCATGTACGCCACCGCCCGCGGCACGTCCGGGGTGACCTGGTTGAAGTGGTCGAGGCGCACGAGCGCGCCGGGCGTGTACAGGTCGTAGCGCCACGCGAGCCGCTCGACGTGCTGGACGTCGTGGAAGAACTCGTACGGGAAGCCCAGCGGGTCCTCGACGCGCACCGAGTCGCCGATGCCCTTCGTGAAGCCCTCCGCGCGACGCTCGACCCGGCAGCCGAGCTCGGTGTAGAACGCGACCGCCTTGTCGAGGTCCTCGGGCGCGCGCACGCGGTAGGAGAACGCGGCGACCGCCGCGACCGGGCCCTTGCGCAGCACGAGGTTGTGGTGGATGAACTCCTCGAAGCTCCTGAGGTAGACGGTCTCCTCGTCCTCCTCGGTCACGACCAGGTCGAGCACGTCCACGTAGAAGTTGCGGGACGCCTGCAGGTCGGTGACGACCAGCTCCATGTAGGCGCAGCGCAGGATGTCCGGCGGCGGCGCCGCGGGCGTCGGGATGCGGTTGGTCGCGCGGATCGGGTCCTCGGCGGTGACGACCGGCTCGGGGGCGTTCGGGGTGATGGGTGTGGTCACGTCAGCGTCCTTGCCTCTCGGTGATGGTGTTCTCAGCGCGGGTCGGGGTCGTCCAGGTCGGTCGCGGCGTGGTGCTCGACCTTGCCGAACGTGGGGTTGTGGACCTTGCCGAGCGTGATGTGCACGGCCTGCTGGTCGGTGTAGAAGTCGATCGAGCGGTAGCCGCCCTCGTGGCCGAGGCCCGAGGCCTTGACGCCACCGAAGGGGGTGCGCAGGTCACGCACGTTGTTGCTGTTCAGCCACACCATGCCCGCCTCGACGGACTGCGCGAAGTTGTGCGCCCGCTTGAGATCGTTCGTCCACACGTAGGCGGCGAGGCCGTACTTCACGCCGTTGGCCAGCGCCAGGGCCTCCTCGTCGGTGTCGAACGGCGTGATCGCCACGACCGGGCCGAAGATCTCCTCCTGGAAGATCCGGGCGTCGGGGGCGACGTCGGCGAACACGGTGGGGGCGACGTAGTTGCCCGTCGGGAAGCCCTCGGGCCGGCCGCCGCCGGCCACCAGGCGCCCCTCGCCCTTGCCGATCTCGATGTAGCTCATGACCTTGTCGTAGTGCTCGGGGTGCACGAGCGCGCCGACCTCGGTGCGGGGGTCGTGCGGGGCGCCCACGACCACGCGCCGCGCCTGCGCGGCGTAGCGCTCCACGAACTCGTCGTACACGTCGCGCTGCACGAGGATGCGGCTGCCCGCCGTGCACCGCTCGCCGTTGAGGGAGAACACGCCGAAGATCGTCGCGTCGATCGCGGCGTCGAGGTCGGCGTCGGCGAAGACGACGGCGGGAGACTTGCCGCCGAGCTCCATGGACAGGCCCTTGAGGTAGGGCGCCGCGTTCCCGAAGATGATCTGGCCCGTGCGGCTCTCGCCCGTGAACGAGATGAGGGGCACGTCGGGGTGCTTGACCAGCGCGTCGCCCGCGTCCTCACCGAGCCCGTTCACGAGGTTGAAGACGCCGCGGGGCAGGCCCGCCTCCTCGAAGATGCCAGCCCACAGGGACGCCGACAGCGGCGTGAACTCGGCGGGCTTGAGCACGACCGTGTTGCCCGTGGCGAGGGCGGGGCCCAGCTTCCAGGACTCGAGCATGAAGGGCGTGTTCCAGGGCGTGATGAGCCCGGCGACGCCGATCGGCTTGCGGTTGACGTAGTTGATCTGGCGGCCGGGCACCTTGTAGGTGTCGTCGGCCTGGGCCACGATCAGGTCGGCGAAGAACCTGAAGTTCTCGGCCGCGCGGCGGGCCTGGCCGAGCGCCTGGGTGATCGGGAGGCCGGAGTCGAAGCTCTCGAGCTCGGCGAGCCGGGCGTCGCGCGACTCGATGATGTCGGCGATGCGGTGCAGCACGCGGGAGCGCTCGCGCGGCAGCATCCGCGGCCACGGCCCCTCCTTGAACGCGCGCGTGGCCGCCGCGACGGCGCGGTCGATGTCGGCCTTCTTGCCGGCCGCGGCGCGCAGGTAGGTCGTGTTCGAGACCGGGTCGAGCACCTCGAACGTGTCCCCGTCCACGGAGTCGACGAACTCGCCGTCGATGTAGTGCTGGATCCGGTCGGGCAGGTCGGCGGGCAGGTGACGGCCGGCCGTCGCGGTCGCCGAGTCAGTGCTGGTGTCACTCATGGGTTGCCTCCGGTCGGGGTGCGGTCAGGCCCAGCGCTTCGTCTGGGTGCTCGTGGGTCAGGTAGGCGTCGAGGGTGGCCGAGCGATGGTGCCGCGCGGCCCTCTCGATGTCCGTCAGGGCGGCGCCGGTCTCGATGAGGTGGACGATGTTCTCGTGCTCGCGCACGGACTCCTGCGCGCGCCCGGGCACGAAGCTGAAGGTCGACTCGCGCAGGTGGCCCAGGCGGCCCCACTCCGCGTTGACGAGCTCGAGCATGCGCGGGTTGGCGCAGGGCGCGAACAGGATCGAGTGGAACTTCTGGTTGAGCGCCGTGAACGCCCGGGGGTCGAAGTGGTCGAGCGTGTCGATCATCAGCGCGTTGACCTCGCGGGCGCGGCGCACGTCGGCGGTGGTGAGGCGGGGGGCCGCGAGGGCGGTGGCCGCGCCCTCGAGGATCGCCAGGGCCTGCATGCTCTGCCGGTACTGCGTGTCGTCGATCATCGACACCTGCGCGCCGACGTTGCGGGTGAAGGTCACCAGGCCCTCGGCCTCGAGCTGGCGGATCGCCTCGCGCACCGGCACGACGCTCATGTCCAGCTCCGTCGCGATGGCGGCCAGCACCAGGCGGTAGCCCGGCGTGAACTCCTGGTTCGCGATCCGTTCCTTGAGCCAGTGGTAGGCCTGCTGCGACTTGCTCCGGGAGCCGTCGAGGCCGGGGGCCGCGACGTCCGTCACCTGGCGGCGCGCCACGCGTCGTACCTCGCTCGCCACTCGGCGTTCATCGGGAACAGGCCGTCGACAGGGTGCCCCGCGGCGACCTGCTCGGCGATCCACGCGTCCTCGTCCTCCTGGGCGAGGGTCGCGTCGACCACCTCTTCCACGATCGACGGGGGGATGACGATGACGCCGTCACGATCGCCGACGATGACGTCGCCGGGCTGCACGGTGGTGCCGCCGCACCCGATGGTCACGTCCGCGTCCATGGGCACGTGCCGGCGGCCGAGGACGGCCGGGTGCGCGCCCTTCGTGTACACCGGGATGCCCACGGCGGCCACGGCGTCGTAGTCGCGGACGCCGCCGTCGGTGACGACGCCGGCGGCGCGGCGTGCGTGGGCGCGGAGCGCGAGGATGTCGCCGAGCGTGCCCGACCCCTCCTCGCCG
The DNA here is from genome assembly GCF_003991205.1 of Georgenia sp. SYP-B2076. Taxonomy (GTDB): domain Bacteria; phylum Actinomycetota; class Actinomycetes; order Actinomycetales; family Actinomycetaceae; genus Georgenia. The sequence goes on from NZ_RXOZ01000032.1 coordinate 13,800, forward strand.
CGGGCCTCGATGACGATGACCTCGCCCTCGCCGACGGCGTCGAACGCGCGCTTCTGCGCGTTGTAGCCGCCGCCGTGGCTGGCGAACAGGTCCTCGCGGCCCGGCACGAAGCGGAGGGTGCGGGCGGTGCCGACCAGCTTGGCGTCCGGGTGCATCGGCCGCACGCCGTCGACGGTCACGTTGTTCAGGCCACGCCTGCGCAGCTGCGCGCTGAGCCCGGCCACCGGGGCCCGACCGAGCTTGTCCCGCAGGGCCGCCGTGAGGCGGAACGGCTCCGGCTCGGGCTCCAGCCCGGCCTCGGCGCGCGAGCCCCACGCCTCGGCGCGCTGCCGGTCGTCGACCGCCGGCAGCGACCCCACGGCGCCGTCGAAGCCCCGCGCGCCCTGCGTCACGGTCGTGACGAGCCGGCCCGAGCTCGGGGCTCCCGGCGCACCAGGCGCATCCACCTCGACCTCGACGACGTCGCCAGGGACGACGACGGAGGACCCGGCGGGGGTGCCCGTGAGGATCACGTCGCCCGGCTCGAGCGTGAAGTGTTGCGAGAGGTCGGCGACGAGCTGCGCGAGCGGGAAGATGAGCCCGGCGGTCGTGTCGTCCTGGCGGAGCTCGCCGCCCACCCACGTGCGCAGCCGCAGCGCGGCCGGGTCGACGGCGCGGGCGTCGACGAGGTGCGGGCCGATCGGGGTGAACCCGTCGCCGCCCTTGGAGCGGACGTTGGAGCCCTTGTCGTTGGCCCGCAGGTCGTACACGCCGAAGTCGTTCGCCGCCGTCACCCATGCCACGTGGCTCCACGCCTCGTCCAGGGTGATGCGGCGGGCCGCCGTGCCGATGACGAGCGCGACCTCGCCCTCGAAGGCCAGCAGCTCGGTGCCGGCCGGACGTTCGATCGTGCCGCCGGTGGCCGCGACGGAGCTCGACGGCTTGAAGAAGTACGACGGATCGGCGGGTCGGCGCCCGCGCTGGTCGGCGCGCGACGCGTAGCTGAGGTGGACCGCGATGATCTTGCCGGGACGGCCGGGGAGGGCGGCGAACCGCGGGTCCGCGCCGTCGACGGTCATGGTGTCTTCAGTCATGAGCTCCCTCGCTCTTGCGTGATATCCGAAATCGTATACGATGACACCCGTCGAGGCAAGCCGGGCTAGCTCGGCGGTCTTGGTGAAGACAGCGACGTCGGATCGACACAGGAGTCATGACACATGAGCACCCCCAACGCCCTACCTCAAGGCGCGAGGCCCAACGGCACCGCAGCCCCCGCCGACGACCTCGTCGACCGCAGGCGCGTCGTCTTCGCGACCGTCATCGGCACGACCGTGGAGTGGTACGACTTCTTCATCTACGCCGCGGCGGCCGGGCTGGTCTTCGGCCAGATCTTCTTCGCCGGCCTCGGCGCGAACAGCCTGGTGCTGTCGTTCGCCACCGTGGGTGTGAGCTTCCTGTTCCGCCCGCTCGGTGCCTTCCTCGCCGGCCACCTCGGCGACAAGTACGGCCGCAAGTTCGTCCTCATGGTCACGCTCATCATGATGGGCGTGGCCACCGCCCTCATCGGCCTGCTGCCGACCTACGCCTCGATCGGCGTCGCCGCGCCGATCCTCCTCGTCGTCCTGCGCATCCTGCAGGGCATCTCGGCCGGTGGCGAGTGGGGCGGCGCGGTCCTCATGGCCGTCGAGCACGCGCCGAAGAAGAAGCGCGGCCTGTTCGGGGCGGGCCCGCAGACCGGCGTCCCGCTGGGGCTGCTGCTCGCCTCCGGTGTCATGGCCCTCATGGCGATGATCGCCCCCGGCGACGCGTTCCTCACGTGGGGCTGGCGCGTCCCGTTCCTGCTGAGCGTCGTCCTCATCCTCGTCGGCTACTACGTGCGCCGGAAGGTCGAGGAGAGCCCGGTGTTTGCCGAGCTGGCCGAGCGCAAGGAAGAGGTGCAGATGCCGATCATCCAGCTCTTCCGCAAGCACACCATCCTCGTGGTCGTCGCCGCGCTCGTCTTCGCCGGCAACAACGCGGTCGGCTACATGACGACCGGCGGATTCATCCAGAACTACGCGACCAACCCGGAGGGCCCGATCGCCCTCGAGCGCGGCCCGGTGCTGTGGGCCGTGACCGGCTCCGCCGTCACGTGGCTGCTCTCGACGATCGCGGCCGGCTGGATCTCCGACCGCCTGGGGCGGCGCTCGACCTACCTGCTCGGCTGGGTGCTGCTGCTCGTCGGCGTCTTCGCCCTGTTCCCCCTCGTGAACACCGGCACCATCTGGTCGCTGCTCGCGGGCCTCGTGATCCTCACGATCGGCCTCGGCTTCACCTACGGTCCGCAGGCGGCGCTCTACGCCGAGCTCTTCCCGGCCTCGATCCGGTTCTCGGGCGTGTCGATCTCCTACGCGATCGGCGCGATCGCCGGCGGCGCCTTCGCCCCCACGATCGCGGCCGCGATCGTCAAGGCGACGGGCACCACCACCGCGGTCACCTGGTACCTCGCGGGCATGGCCGTGCTCGGCCTCATCGCGACACTGCTGCTGCGCGACCGCACCGGCATCCCCCTCGGGCTCGCCCACGAGGCGGAGCAGGAGGTCAGCCCCATCCGCGGGCTCTCGAAGGTCTGAGCCTCCGGGCGACCGGCGCCGGCTGTCCCGGCGCCGGTCAGCCGTTCACCCGGATGATCTCCTGCTGGTACGGCGCGACGACGGACCCTGAGATCCGCAGGTCGACCAGCAGGAACGGGCGCTCCCGCCAGGGCCGGGCCGCCCACGTCCTCAGCACGTCGAGGTCGTCGAGCGACCGCGCGACCACGCCGTGCGCCCCCACGGCGGCCGCGAGACCAGCGAAGTCCACCTCGGGGATCAGCATCGGCTCCCTCGCGAGCCCCTTGAGCCCGTAGAGGTTCACCTCGGCGCCGTAGGCGGCGTCGTTCCAGACGACCGCGAGGCCGCGGCCGCCCGCGACCCGCACGGCCGACTCGAGGTCGGCGAGGGCCATCAGGCCGCCGCCGTCGCCGGTGGTCAGCACGACGGTCGCCTCCGGCCTGGCGAGCGCCGCACCCAGGACGCTCGGGAACCCCAGCCCGATCGCCTGGAACGCGGTGCCGACCATGATCATGCGATCGGGCGCGGCCACCGGCCAGTACATGTTCGCCCAGCCGATGAAGTGCCCCCCGTCCGAGACGACCACACGATCCTCCGGCAGCAGCTCCCCGAGGCGCTTGGCCGCCGAGCGCGGGTCGAGCCGGCCGTCCGGGGCCGCCGCGTCGCCGGGCTCGTACTGGCGGGCGGCGGTGAGGTCGACCGACTCCCGCCAGCCGCTCGGGGTCGCGCCCGCGAGCGCGGCCGTGATCCCCGCCGCGACCACCGCGGCGTCCCCACGCACGTACCCGCCGACGTTCGGGTGGGTCGCCGCCGGGGCGACGTCGACCTGGAAGACGCGGGCGCCCGGCGCGAACAGGTCGCCGAAGCGCATCGTGAACTGGTTGAGGGAGGCGCCGAGCACGACGGCGACGTCGGCCTCGCGCACGAGCGCCATCGCCCCCTCGGCGCCGAAGCCGCCGGCCACACCGAGGTCGAACTCGGCGGCCGGGAACACCCCGCGCCCCAGCGCGGTCGTGACCGTGAGCGCGCCGGTCGCGTCGGCGAGCGCGCCGAGGGACTCCCCCGCGCCGGCGGTCCACGCGCCGCGGCCCGCGAGGAGGAGGGGCCGGCGGGCCGCCGCGAGCGCCGCCGCGATGTCGCGTACGACCTGCTCGGCGAACGGCCCGCGGGGCGCCAGGGGCCGGGGCAGGCGAAGGGCCGGCGCCGGCGGAACCGGCCCGGCGTCGAGCGCGGCGATGTCGTACGGGATCGCGAGCACCGCGGGGACGCGATAGGTCAGCGCGTGCTCGACCGCGATCGCGGTGGTGGCCGCGGCGTCCGTGCGCCCCGCCGTGTAGGTGCGCGCGCCCACGGCCGACGCCATCGCGATCTGGTCGACGTCCCACGGGCGCGGCCCCGACGTCGGCTCGTCGCCGACGACGAGCACGAGGGGCACCTGGGCCTGCACGGCCTCGGCCAGCGCCGTGAGGGTGTTCGTGAACCCGGCGCCGTACGTCGCGGTCGCCGCGGCGACGCGCCCGGACGCCCGGTGGAAGGCGTCGGCGGCGACGACGCCGCCCGCCTCGTGCCGCACCGCGGTGAACCGTGCGTGGGTCTGGCGCTCGAGCGCGTCGAGGAAGTACGCGTTGCCGTTGCCCATCACGCCGAAGACGTGGTCGACGTGGGCGGCGAGGGTGGCGGCGACATGGGCGGAGACCGTGGGCATGAGAAGCCTTCGAGACGGGGCGGCGTGGTCCGTCCGTGTCCCGCGCGGCGGTGCGCGAGGGGGCTGCCTCCGGGTGCCGGGCACCCGTCGTCACGGACGGGGCTCATGCTAGGGCGTGTCGCGGCGGGGCTCCCGGCCGTGGGCGTCGCGTCAGCCGCCGAGCGCGTCCCGGATCGACGCCGCGCTCGCCGCCAGCCGCGCCCCGATCGCGGGTGGCTCGTGCGCGCTGGCGACGTAGACGACGGCGATCGCGGCGGGCCCCCGGCCGCGCAGCCGCAGCGGCACCGCCACCGACCGCAGGCTCGGCGTGACCTCGTCGTGGCTCTGGGCATAGCCGCGGGCGGCGGTCACCGTCATCTCATCGCTGAGCGCCGCGGAGACGCAGGACGGCCACTCGGGCTGCGGGAGCGCCGCGAGGATCGCCTTGCCCGGCGCGCCCACGGTCACCGGGTGCCGCGTCCCCGGCCGCTGCGCGACCGAGGGGACGGCGTGCCGCGGCTCGACGCTGGCCAGCGTGACGCACTCCTCGTGGTCGAGCACGGCCAGGAAGCACGTCATGCCGAGCTCGTTGGCGACCATGGTCAGCTCGGGCAGGGCCTCGGCCTGGAGGTCCCCGGCGACGCCCGCGGCGAGCGTCGCCATCCGCGCGCCGAGCGCGATCCGCCCCGCGCCGTCGCGGCCGACCAGGCCGTGGTCCTCGAGGGTGCGCACGAGCCGGTAGGCGATCGAGCGGTGGACGGCGAGCCGGTCGGCGACCTGGTCGATGGTCAGCGGCTCCCGCGCGTCGGCGAGCAGCTCGAGGATGCGGATGCCCCGGCTCAGCGTCTGCGACGCCGGGTTCGCCGTTGTCATTGATTCCTGCTCGCGGGGGGCTTGCGCGGCCGTTTCGTCATCGTATACGATCCATTCCCAATAGTAGAACTGCGTGTTCGATTTTAGAACGGGCCGTTCGCATCGACAAACCTCGACACCGAAGTCCGAGGAGGGCATCGCATGCAGTTCCATCACCACGGTTACGTCTCCGGCGACCCGCGCGTCCAGCCCGCGGCGGGAGTCGGCGTCGACCGCCCCGACGAGCTGCCCGACGAGGTCGACGTCCTCATCGTCGGCACGGGACCCGCGGGGATGATCACGGCGGCCCAGCTCTCGCAGTTCCCCGGTGTCACGACCCGCATCGTCGATCGCCGCGACGGGCGGCTCGAGATCGGCCAGGCGGACGGCATCCAGGCGCGCAGCGTCGAGACCTTCCAGGCGTTCGGGTTCGCCGGGCGCATCATCGAGGAGGCGTACCGGATCACCGAGATGAGCTTCTGGCGGCCGGACGCGGAGGACCCGTCCCGGATCGTCCGCGGGGAGCGGCCGCTCGACGACCCCTCGGGCATCAGCGAGTTCCCGCACCTGATCGTCAACCAGGCGCGCGTGCTGGACTACTTCGCGGAGTACATGGCGAACTCCCCCAGCCGCATGAGGCCGGACTACGGCTACGAGTTCCGCGGTCTCGAGGTCTCCGACGACGTGGACCACCCGGTGGCCGTGACGCTGGTCCACACCGCCGGCGAGCGGGCGGGGCAGGAGCGGGTCGTGCGGGCCAAGTACGTCCTCGGCGCCGACGGGGCGCACAGCGCCGTGCGCCAGTCGATCGGCTGCACGATGCAGGGCGACAAGGCCAACCACGCCTGGGGCGTCATGGACGTCCTCGCCGTCACCGACTTCCCCGACATCCGCACGAAGTGCGCGATCCAGTCGCACAACGGGGGCAGCATCCTGCACATCCCCCGCGAGGGCGGCTACCTGTTCCGGATGTACGTCGACCTCGGCGTGGTCTCCCCGGACGACCACGGGGCCGTGCGCAACACGACGATCGAGGAGATCATCGCCAAGGCGAACGAGATCCTGCACCCCTACACGCTCGACGTGCGCCACGTCGCCTGGCACAGCGTGTACGAGGTCGGCCACCGGGTCACCGACCGGTTCGACGACGTGCCCCTCGAGGAGGTCGGCACGCGCGCACCGCGCGTCTTCATCGCCGGCGACGCCTGCCACACCCACAGCGCCAAGGCCGGCCAGGGCATGAACGTGTCGATGCAGGACGGCTTCAACCTCGGCTGGAAGCTCGGGTACGTGCTCTCCGGGCGCAGCCCTGAGAGCCTGCTGAGCACGTACTCCGCCGAGCGCCAGGTGATCGCGCAGAACCTCATCGACTTCGACCGGGAGTGGTCGACGCTCATGGCGAAGAAGCCCGAGGACTTCGCCGACCCGGCGGACCTCGCCGACTTCTACGTCAAGACCGCCGAGTTCCCCTTCGGCTTCATGACGCAGTACCCGCCGTCGATGCTCGTCGCCGAGCCGGCCCACCAGCCGCTGGCCACGGGGTTCCCGGTCGGCAAGCGCTTCAAGTCGGCCCCCGTCGTCCGTGTCGCGGACGCGAACCCCCTGCACCTGGGGCACCAGCACCGCGCGGACGGCAGGTGGCGCGTGTACGCGTTCGCCGACGCCGCGCCCGGCGAGGCCTCGGCGCTGGCGGACTGGGCCGCGTGGATGGCCGGCTCGCCGGACTCGCCGGTCGTGACCCACACGCCGGGCGGCGCCGACGTCGACAGCATCTTCGACGTCAAGGTCGTCTACCAGCAGCCGCACTCGGGCGTCGACATCGCCAAGGTCCCCGAGCTGTTCCTGCCGCGCAGCGGGCCGTTCCAGCTGATCGACTACGAGAAGGTCTACGCCGTCGATCCGGAGCACGACATCTTCGACCTCCGCGGCATCGACCGCGGGGCCGGGTGCGTCGTCGTGGTCCGGCCCGACCAGTACGTCGCGGCGGTCCTCCCGCTGGGCGCCACCGCCGAGCTCGCCGCGTTCTTCCGCCAGCACCTGCTCGCGGCCGACCGGCAGCCCGTCGCGTAGCGGAGCCGGTAGGGCGGCTGACACGCCGGCGGGACGAGCCATCCCGGCTCGGCACCCGCCGCCCACACTGTTCGGGGCGGCGGGTGCCGTAACCTCCCGGCATCACGACGGATGCGGCCCGCGCCGGGCCGCGCCCGCCTGACGGACGGATGCCACGGCATCCGATGACGACGAAGGAGTCCCATGACCGACAACCGCGAGACCGAGCTGCTGGCGCGCGTGCCGGACGGCCTGTTCATCGGGGGCCGGTGGCGCGCCGCCGAGGGCGGCAAGACGCTGCAGGTCTTCGACCCCGCGACGGGGGCCCCGGTCAAGACGATCGCGAACGCCTCGCCCGCCGACGGCATGGCGGCGCTGGACGCGGCCTCCGACGCCTTCCCCGCCTGGGCCGCGACGCCGGCGCGCGAGCGCGCCGAGATCCTGCGCCGCGCGTTCGACCTCCTGCAGGAGCGCAAGGAGGAGTTCGCGCTCCTCATGACGATCGAGATGGGCAAGCCGCTCGCCGAGGCGCGCGGCGAGGTCGCCTACGGCGGCGAGTTCCTCCGGTGGTTCGGCGAGGAGGCGTCGCGCATCCAGGGCCGCTACGGGCCCAACCCGGAGGGCACCGGCCGCATGATCGTGTCGCAGCACCCGGTCGGGCCGTGCTTCCTCATCACGCCCTGGAACTTCCCGCTGGCGATGGCCACCCGCAAGGTCGCCCCCGCGCTCGCGGCCGGGTGCACGGTCGTCATCAAGCCGGCCGAGCTGACCCCGCTCACCACCCTGTACTTCGCGAGGCTGCTCGAGGACGCCGGGCTCCCCAAGGGCGTCGTGAACGTGTTCACCACCTCGACGTCGGGCGCGGTGTCCGAGCCGATCATCCGCGACCCGCGGCTGCGCAAGCTGTCGTTCACCGGGTCGACGCCGGTGGGCCAGCGCCTCCTCGAGCAGGCGGCGCAGGGCGTGCTGCGCACCTCGATGGAGCTCGGCGGCAACGCGCCCTTCGTCGTCTTCGAGGACGCCGACCTCGACAAGGCGGTCGACGGCGCGATCGCGGCGAAGTTCCGCAACGTGGGGCAGGCGTGCACGGCCGCGAACCGGTTGATCGTGCACCGGGCGGTGGCCGACGAGTTCGCCCGCCGCGTCACCGAGCGCGTCGAGGGGTTCGCGATCGGCCGGGGCACGGAGGAGGGCGTGACCATCGGCCCGCTCATCAACGAGGCCGCGGTCGAGAAGGCCGCCGCGCTCGTGGGCGACGCCGTCCAGCGCGGCGCGACGCTGCGCACCGGCGGCAGCGCGGTCGACGGCCCCGGCACCTTCTACCAGCCCACCGTCGTCACGGACGTGCAGCCCGGCAGCGACATCCTGCGCGAGGAGATCTTCGGGCCGGTGCTGGCGATCGTCCCGTTCGACACCGAGGACGACGCCGTGCGCATCGCCAACGACACCGAGTACGGGCTGGTCTCGTACGTCTACACGGAGAACCTCGCGCGCGGGCAGCGGATGATCGAGCGGCTCGAGACCGGGATGATGGGGCTGAACGTCGGCGTCGTCTCCAGCGCCGCGGCGCCCTTCGGCGGGTGGAAGATGTCGGGGCTGGGCCGCGAGGGCGGCGCCGAGGGCATCCACGAGTACCTGCAGACCAAGTACACGCTCACGCCGAACCCGTTCTAGGACCGGCCACCCCGCACGGCGACCGCCCGGTCGGCAACCGCCCGGGCGGTCGTCGACCGGGCGCGGGGCGGCGCTACCCCTCGCGGATCCGGGCTCGCCGGGACCGCAGCAGGCGCAGCGCGCCGACGAAGGCGACCATGGCCCCGATGCCGCCGAGGACGATGCCGCCGACGAGCCAGAGGTAGAGCCCCTGCAGGGCGTCCCGCTGGCTGGTCGCCCCGGTCATCGACCCCACGAGGAACCCGAACAGCGGCGCGAGGACCGCGATGACGGTGCCGACGATGATCCGGTGGACGCCCGGCAGCTCCGCGGGGTCCATCGGCTGCTCACGGACCTCGGCGTTGCGCGGCTCCGGGGCCTCAGTCATGGTCGTCTCCGTCTCTGGCGGGCGTCGCCGGCTCCGGGGCGGCGGGCGGGCGCGCGGCGGGACGTGGCGCGTGCCCGTTGGACGCGGACGTGCCGAGCTTGTCCATCAGGTGCGGCAACGTCCCCAGGAACGGGCCGATGATGTCGATCGGCAGGGGGAACACCACCGTGGAGTTCTGGTCCGCCCCGAGCTCCAGGAGCGTCTGGAGGTATCGCAGCTGCAGCGACGCGGGGCTGCGGCTCAGCGTGTCCGCGGCCTGCCGGAGCTCCTCGGAGGCCTGGAGCTCGCCGCGGGCGTTGATGATCTTCGCCCGCCGCTCCCGCTCCGCCTCCGCCTCCCGGGCCATGGCCCGCTGCATCGCCTCGGGGATCTCGACGTCCTTGATCTCCACCACGTTGACCTGCACGCCCCACGGGGCCGTCTGGGCGGCGATGCTCTGCGCCAGGTCCTCGTTGAGATCGGCGCGGTGGGCGAGCAGCGTGTCCAGATCCGCGCGGCCCACCACCGACCGCAGCGTGGTCTGCGCGATCTGCGACGTCGCGACGGCGTGGTTCTCCACCGCCATGACGGACTGGACCGGGTCGGTCACCTGGAACAGGACGACGGCGTTGACCCGGGCCGGGACGTTGTCCTTGGTGATGACCTCCTGCGGCGGGATGGTCAGCGTCACCACCCGCAGGTCCACCCGGACCATCTTGTCGATGCCGGGGAAGAGCAGCCGCACCCCCGGCCCCAGCGGCTCGCGCAACCGACCCAGGCGGAACGCGACGCCCCGCTCGTATTCCCGGACCACCTTCACCGACACGGTCAGCGCCGCTACCACCACGGCCACCAGGACGACGGCCACCACCTGCCACGGGCTCATCGCCGCCCCCTCCTGCTCCACCCGCCCGGCGGGTCCTCGTCCTCGGCCAGCGACTCGAACGCGCCCCACCGCGTGGCGAACCGGTCCGTCGGCGGCGCCGCAGCCACAGGCCCGGCCGCCGCGGGCCCGGCCGTCACGGCGCCGGCCACCCGGTCCGAGCGGTAGCCGGAACGACGCCGGAGCTCGCGCGAGCGCTCGACGGCGCGGGCGGCCGCCGCGGCGTCGGGCCGCTCGACCTTGACGTGATCGGGGAACGCCGCCGGCGACCGGCGCAGGTGCGACCACAGGGGCCAGCTGCCGAGGGCGACGACGGCCAGCGACGCGGCGAGCACGAGCAGCTCGGCGGAGGTCCGCCCGCCCAGCATCATCCCCAGCGGCCATACCGCTCCCAGGACGGCCACGGCGCAGGCGATGCCCCGGTGGAACCGCTCCGCCTCCGAGCTCGGCCAGGGGTCGACGTTTCGGCTGATCTCCCGGCCGTGGTCCGACGTCGTGCAGGTGTCCTTGACGGGGCAGGCGTTGCAGACCGCCGGGCTCGCCCGGTAGCGCATCACCCGGTTCTCGGGGTCGAACGACTGGGGCCAGAGCCACTGGTCCTCGGGGCAGACCCACGCGTCGTGGTCCGCGTGGTACGTGAAGGCTCCCGAGCGCCACGCCGCCGTGCGGGTGGCCGTGCGCCGCGCCATGGAGTCGAGCCCGAAGGCCACCACGAGCAGCACCACCGCGTAGGCGGCCGCGAGCCAGACGGCGATGTCGACCCTCATCGCGCCTCCCCGCCCGAGGGCGTGCCCTCGGGATCGGTGCGGCGCCGGTCCGAGCCGTACCGGCTCGTGCCGCTGCCGCCGCCCTCGGCGGAAGCGGCCCGGCCCGCCGCGGTGACGGCGTCGATGACGAACAGCTCCTCCTGCGGCACCTCGAGCGTCGTCGACCTGATGCGGTGGCGGACCCCGAGCCAGGTGATCCACAGGAACGGCAGGACGCCGCCGATGATGAACACCAGGTCACCGGGCATGCGCAGCCACTCCAGCACCGCGTTGCCGGTCTGGGTGAGGTAGCCGAGCTCGCGGGCCTCGAAGTAGCCGTTGTTGACGGAGTACCAGAGCTGGATGACGCCGAGGGGCAGCAGGGTCGCGAACACCATCCAGGCCAGGCCGATGTTCAGCGACCAGAAGGAGACCTTGGCGAGTGTGTCGGGCCAGCGCCGGGGCGGGATGAGATAGCGCAGGGCGAACAGCGACAGGCCGACGCCCATCATCCCGTAGACGCCCATCATCGCGCCGTGGGCGTGGTTCGCCGTCAGCGCGGTGCCGATCTGGTAGTAGGAGATGATCGGCAGGTTGATGAGGAACCCGAACACCCCGGCGCCGAGGAAGTTCCAGAACCCGACCGCCACCAGGAACATCACGGCCCAGCGGTGCGGGAACGGCGCGGAGCTGCGGGACTCCTGCCGCGACCCGAGCTGGAGGAAGCTCCACGCCTCGATCGTCAGGAACGTCAGCGGGATGACCTCCAGCGCCGAGAAGAACGCCCCCAGCGCCATGTGCTCCACGGGCGTGCCCGAGAAGTACAGGTGGTGCATGGTCCCCAGGACGCCGCCCGCGGAGTAGAGGATCACGTCGAGGAAGATGATCTGCATGGCGATGCGGTGCCGCACCACGCCGAGCATCACGAAGATGTAGGCCACCATCACCGTGGTGAACAGCTCGAGGAAGTCCTCCACCCACAGGTGCACCACCCAGAACCGCCAGAACTCGGCGACCGTCAGGTGCGTCCGGGTGCCGGCCAGCATCCCCACGGCGTAGAAGCCCGGGATGGCGAGTCCGGCGTAGAAGAACAGCCACGGCAGGTTCCCCCGGTGCTCGGTCTTGAGCCGGGAGCGGATGGTGCGGTAGATGATCGCGATCCACAGGAACATGCCGATCGTGAGGATGCCCTGCCACACCTTCGGCAGGTCCAGGTACTCCCACTGCTGGTCCCACAGCGGGGAGCCGGCGGCCCACCCGACCCCGAAGATGCTCATCGCCTCGCCCACGAACGAGCCGGCGATCACCAGGGCCAGCGCGCCCAGCAGGCCGTACGTGAGCACGTGCTGGTTCTTCGGCTCGCGCCCGGAGACGTACGGGGCGAGGAAGATCCCCGCGGCCAGGAACGAGGCCGCGGTCCACAGCAGCGAGAGCTGGACGTGCCAGGTGCGGGCGAGGTTGTAGGGCAGGATCCGGGCGAGGTCGAACCCGAAGAAGCCCGTCAGCTCGGCCCGGTAGTGCTCCGCGGCCGCGCCGAGCAGCGCCTGCGCGAGGAACAGCACGGCGACGACGAGGAAGTACCACGCCGTCGCCCGCTGCGCCGGCGTGACCGCCACCTCGCCGGGCTGCTTGAACGCGAGCACCGGCGCCTCGGTGCTGTGCCAGCCCACGTTCCGGCTCCACCGGCCGTAGACGGCGAACAGGGCCCCGGTGCCGGCGAGGAGCGCCACCAGCGACAGTCCGCTCCAGACCAGGATGTCCGCCGTCGGCCTGTTGTTCACCAGCGGCTCGGGCGGCCAGTTGTTGGTGTAGGAGTAGCCGTGCCCGGGGCGCTCCGCCGCGGCGGCCCACGCCGTCCACGCGAAGAAGGACGTCAGCGCGCGGATGTCCGCCGGGTCGGTGATCGCGTTGGGGATGAGGCCGTACCGCGTGGTCGGGGAGCCGAAGAAGTCGGCGTAGTGCCCCTGGATCTCCTCGAACGCCGCCACCTGCAGGTCGCTGATCCGCAGCGTCCCGGAGGCCTCGTCGTAGGTGTTCGTGCGCAGGAGCTTCACCAGCTCCGCCTGGGGGTCCTGGACGCCCGAGTCGCGCAGCGCATCGAGCACGAAGGTCGCGGACCGGCGCAGGTAGTCGGCCGTGTAGTCCGGTCCGAGGTAGCCGCCGTGACCGACGATCGAGCCGTACTGCTGCAGCCCGCGGCGCAGGAAGATCTGCTGTCCCGCGGTGATGTCCTCGCCGGTGAAGACCACGTCGCCCTGGCTGTCGACCACCCGGTCCGGCAGGGGCATGGAGTCGGTGTAGGTCCGCATGGCCAGCAGGCCCATGATGAAGAACCCGAACAGCATGACGAGCGCGACGCCCTGCACCCACCCCTTGGAGACCATGAACCCGGTGCGACCCTGGCGTGCGTCCGGAGCAGTCTGGACCACAGCAGCCCTCCTCTGAGAAGTCCCCGGGTCGACCGCGAAGGACGCTCGCCGACGGCGCTCGCCTCACGGCCTCCCCTGGCGACGGTGCGGGCCGGGGGACGGGGCAGTTCTGCAGGTTTCCGCGTGCACCGCGAACGTAGCGGAGAACACAAACAGAAGACAGCGAAGAAAATCCGTGAAATTCGACTGCCGCACCGCACCACCCCCGCGGGCAAACCTGAGCTCCCGGGACGGGGTGCCGGAGGCCGTGACCGGGCAGGATGGGCGTGTGGCGCTGACCCCGAGCCCGGACCTGTCGGCAGCGGCCTGGATCGCCCGGAGCGACCAGCCGTGGGACGAGCTGGTCACCTTCGGCCCGCGAGGCTTCCCGGCGTACGCCCGGCTGCGGTTCCTGCCCGACCCCACGCACCCGGGGCAGAGCGAGAACGACGTCCACCCGGCCGAGGATGCGCCGCCCGAGAGCGAGCAGCTGCGCGGCGCGCTGGACACGCTGGCGCGCCACACGGACACGCCCGACCGGTGCTACTTCTGTCTCTGGGACGGCTGGGGCGACCTCGAGGGTGGCGAGGGCGCCCGGCCCGTCAACCCGCTGACCGGCGCCGTCTCGGCCCTCGCCCGACGGCTCCGGCGGGCCACGGGCCGCCGGCGCGCGCTCCCCGCGGTCTACAGCGACCCGGCAGCGGGCCTGCGCCGTGGCCCACCGATCGCGCCGGCGTTTCCCCGCTCGGTGCTGGACGGGCCCAAGGTCGTCGTCCCGAACCGCGCCTTCTACCTGTTCCAGGGGAGGCTGACCGACTTCGGGGACTGGGGCGCCGCCGAGATGTGGCCCGGCCGCCCGAGGTCCCTCGCCGAGCCCGCGTTCGTCTGGCCGGCCGACCACGCCTGGTGCGTCGCCAGGGACGTCGACCCGCACTGGGCCGGGATCGGTGCCGACCAGTCGGCCATCGACGAGCTCGTCGCGGATCCCCGGCTCGACCTCGTCCGGGCCGATCCCCGCGAACGGCCGCCGACCTACTACTGACCGCGGCGACGCCAGCACGATCAGGAGGCCCGGCGCGTCATGCCCCGGCCGGAGCCGGCGACCAACACCACACCCCGCGGGGACCGCGCGTTTGGTCCTACTGACGTCCGATGCGGCATACTTGACCTGACAACTGAACATGCCACCGAACCGCAGCGGGAGAGTCCCGCAGCAGCGGGCGCCGAAGGAGCAACCTCCCCGGGAATCTCTCAGGCCCCCCAGACCGCCGCGGCGAGGCTCCTCTGGAAAGCAACCCTCACGGGTTCACCGACGGTGTAAGCGGGCCCGGCCCGCGAAAGCTCTCAGGTCCGATGACAGAGCGGGGAACACCCACCCGTTCTGCGCGCCTCGGCGCGTTCGCCCTGAGGAGTTCTGTGGCCCTGTCCGTCGACGCGCCCGTGCGCGCGCACGAAGTCGTCCCGCCTGAGCCGGCACCGGTCCGCCGGGTGCCGTCCGGCGCCCCGCGCCCCAACCGCCGGCTCGGTGTGCTCGCCATCGTCGTCTCCGCCACCGCGATGGGCACCGCAGGCGTGTTCGGCCGGATGGCCGCCCCGCCCGGCGCGCTGATCGGCGAGGCGCTCACGATGGGCCGCATGCTGGTCGGCGCGCTCGGCATGCTGGCCATCCTCACGGTCGCGCGCCGCCTCGGCGTCCTGCGCCGCACCCGGCTGTCCTGGTCCGTCGTGCTCGGCGGCGTCTTTCTCGGCCTGTCGCTCGCGACGCTCCTGTCCGCGACCGTCCTCATCGACCTCTCGCGGGCCGTGGCGCTGCACTACCTCGGCCCGGTCCTGGCGACCGTCCTCGCCCGCGTGCTGCTCAAGGAGTCGATCACCCGTGTCGAGCTGCTCTCCCTGGCGGGGAGCTTCCTCGGGATGATGCTGGCCGCCGGCCTGATCGGGGGGCAGCCGGCGCCGAGCTCCGACCAGCCGGTCCTGGGCACCGTGCTGGGCGTCGTCTCCGGGGTCTTCTACGGGGCGGCGCTCCTGTGCTACCGCTACCGCACCGACATGCCGGCGGACATCCGCAGCTTCTGGAACTTCGCCTTCGGCACCCTGGGCACCGCGGGCATGGTCGCGCTGACGCGGCCCGACATCTCCGGCATGACCGCCACGCACTGGGCGTGGGCCGTCGCGTTCTTCCTCGTCTGCGGCCTGCTCGCCCTGGGTCTGCTCGTCGTGGCCGGCAAGCACCTGCGCGCCGCGGAGCTCTCGAGCCTGTCCTACTGGGAGGTCGTGGTGGCGCTGCTGCTCGGCGCCGCCGTGTTCGGGGAGTCCATCTCGCTGGCCGCCGCCATGGGCGCCGGGCTCATCGTCGCTGCGGCCGTCCTCCCCCTGGTCGCCGGTCGGCGCGCCTAGACCTCGTGGGCCGTCGTCCCGTCCGTCCGCGCGATACTGGCGTCATGGCGTACGAGGAAGACCTCGCCGACCGCGTCCGGGAGATCGTGCGGGACGAACCCGGCCTCACCGAGAAGCGCATGTTCGGTGGCCTGGCCTTCCTCCTGAACGGCCACCTGGCGGTCGGCGCCAGCGGCCAGGGCGGGCTGCTGCTCCGGGTCGACCCAGCTCTGACCGAGTCGTTGGTCGACGAGCCGCACGTGCGCCGCATGGAGATGCGCGGGCGGGCGATGGACGGCTGGCTCCACATCGACACCGCCGCGGCCCGGACCGAGGAGGCCCTGCGGCGGTGGGTCGCGCAGGGGGTCGCCTACACGAGGTCGCTCCCGCCCAGGTGAGCACGGGTCCTCGGCAGGCCGCGGGCGTCGGTCATCCGAGCACCAGCCTGACGGCGAGGGTCAGCATGACGACGCCGATGAGGAGGTCCAGGACCCGCCACGTGGACGGCCGGCTCAGCACGCGGGAGGCCCGCCGCGCGCCGAGGCCGAGCCCGGTGAACCAGAGCACGCTGCCGAGGACGGCGCCGGCGGCGAACCACCAGCGCTCGGGGCCGTACTGGTTGGCGATGGAGCCGAGCAGGAGCACGGTGTCGAGGTACACGTGGGGGTTGAGGAAGGTCAGGGCGAGCGTGGTGGCGATCACCGCTCTGCGCCCCGGACGTCCTCCCTCCAGCGCACGGAGGGCCTGCCGCCGGCGCGCGCTCCACAGCGACCGGACGCCGTAGCCGGCGAGGTAGAGCGCCCCGACCCACCGCAGAGCCGTCAACACCGCGGGGTGGTCCCGCACCACCGAGCCCACGCCGGAGACCCCGACGCCGATGAGCAGGACGTCGGAGACCGTGCAGATGGCCACGACGATGCCGACATGGTGGCGGAGCAGGCCCTGCCGCAGGACATAGGCGTTCTGGGCGCCGATGGCGACGATGAGCGAGAGGCCGGTGAACAGGCCGGGGAGCAGAGCGGGCACAGGCTCGACCCTAAGGAGGCCGCCCCATGAAGTGAAGCGACACTTTCTGCACTCCGGTTAGCATTTCTTCATGCGAGTCCGGACGGAACAGCTCGCGGCGCTCATGGCGATCGTCGATGCCGGCAGTTTTGAGGCGGCCGCACGGCACCTCTCGGTCACCCCTTCGGCGGTGAGCCAGCGCATCCGGGCACTGGAGTCCGACGTCGGCCAAGTTCTCCTGGTCCGCGCGATCCCGGCCCGGACGACGAGGGCCGGTGACGTGCTGCTCGGGCTGGCGCGCCAGCAACAGCTCCTGGAGAGCGAGGCCCTCGCGGAGCTCTCGGCCGGCGGGGCGCCGGTCATGGACCTGCCCGTTGCCGTCAACGCTGACTCGCTCGCGACCTGGTTCGTCCGGGTCCTGGACGAGTGCGCCACCTGGAGCGACGTCACCATGCGGCTGCACGTCGAGGATCAGGGCCACTCCGCGGCGCTGCTGCGCGCCGGGGCCGTCCTCGGGGCGGTCACCTCCGACCCCGTCGCCGTCCAGGGCTGCTCGGTCGAACGGCTCGGGACGATGCGCTACATCCCGGTGGCGGCGCCCCGGCTCGCCGGCCGCTGGGAACAGGGGCGCGGGTACGACTGGGCCGCCATGCCGGTCATCCGGTTCAACGCCAAGGACGACCTGCAGCAGCGGCTGCTCGCGACCCACGGCGTCACCGGCAGCCCGCCCACCCATGTCGTCCCCTCCTCGGAGGGGTTCCTGGCCGCGGTGCGCGCGGGGCTCGGGTGGGGCGCGGTGCCTCAGGACCAGCTGGGCGACGACCTCGAGACCGGCCGCCTGGTCCGGCTCGCCGCCCGCGAGCGGATCGACGTGTCGCTGTACTGGCAACGCTGGCGGCTCCGCTCCCCCAGCATCGAGCGCATCACCGCGGCCGTGCGAGCGGCCGCGGCGGACCTCCTCAACCCCTGACAGGTGTCGAACCCAGCGCGCCCGAAAGTGCCCGGTCGCGCTCGCCCACGATGCCACACTGCGACATGCCCCTGCCGATCGGAGGTCCTCGATGACCAGGTTCGTCGTCGACGCCGGCGCCGTCCTCCACCTCGCGGCGACGGGCGCCACCGTCCCCGACGTCCACGCCCTCCTCGCCCCGACGCTCCTGCGGTCGCACACCCTCTCGGCGTTGCACGAGGCCGTCTTCCGCGGCGAGCTCCCGGCCGACGTCGCGCTCGACCGCCTCGCCGCCGTGGGGCGGATGAAGATCAGGCTGCTCGGCGACGCCGTGCTCCGGCGCCGCGCGTGGGAGCTGGCGGACCGGCTGCGCTGGCCGTCCACCCTCGACGCCGAGTACGTGGCCCTCACCCAGCTGCAGGCGGACGCCCTCGTCACCGCGGACGACGAGCTCGCGCGGGCCGTCCGCGACGTCGTGCGGACGGCGCCGATCGCCGCGCTCCTCGACCCGTCCGCGTGACGACGGCCCGTCCGCGTGACGACGGCCCGTCCGCGTGACGACCTCCGCGCTACGCGTCTCCTCGCCCCGGCCGCGGCCCCCTCAGGGCGCGGTGGACGTCGTCGGGAAAAGGCCCGGCGGCGGCGATGACCTGCTCGACCCGGCGGAGGGTCGCGTCCGTGCCCGCGCCGAGGACGGGCCGGCTGGGCGCCGCGGCGAGCACGTCCCGGGCCAGCAGCAGCTCGATGGCCAGCAGGTCGTCCAGCAGGTCGAGGGCGGCATCCGTCCTGCGCACGCTGAGGGGCGCGCCGGTGGCATGGTCCTCGACGCCGAGGTCGAGCGGCGGCGTGTCGAGCGTCACGGGTGCCGCGAGCTGCTTCAGCTCGGAGAACAGGGCCGCCGCCGGGTAGCGCAGCGGCAGGCCGTACAGGCTGCCCGGGGGCCGGCCGCCCGCCTGCCGGAAGAACGCGTCCCACAGGTGCGCCATCCGGCGTTCGCTCAGCTGCCCGACGTGCGCCAGGGCGATCCGCAGCGCCTCGAACGCGATCGCCATCACCATCGGATGGAAGTTCCCGTTGCTGATCGTCGCCTGCTCGCGCACGGACACGAGCGGGTTGTCGGCGGCGGCGTTCAGCTCGGTCCAGACCGCGTGCGACGCCGCGGCCACGTACTCGCGCAGCGCGCCGTGGACCTGCGGAACGACGCGGAACGAGAGCGCGTCCTGGACGGACCGGGCGCCGCCGGGCGCCGTCAGGCCGCTGCCGGCGAGCATCCGACGTAGGTGGTCTGCGGCGGCGACCTGCCCGGGGATCGGCTTGGCCCGCCCGACGGCGGGCCCGATCACCGAGACGTTGGCGCCCGTGGCCTCCATCGACAGCGCCGCGGCGTCGTCGGCGGCCTCCGCGGCCCGCGCGGCCCGCGCACCCACGAGCGCCGCCTGCCCGACCGAGACGCCGTTGGCCGAGATCAGCGCCAGGCCGTCCTTGCCGCCGAGCACGAGCGGGACGATCCCGGCGCGTCGCATGGCCTCCCCGCCGGGCAGGACCTCGCCGCGGTGCTCCGCGCGGCCCTCGCCGATCGCGACCTGCGCGATGCCGGCCATCTGCGAGAGGTCGCCGGCCCCCACCGAGCCGGTCTCGGGCACGATCGGATGGACGCCGGCGTTGAGCATGGCGGCCAGGGCCTCCGCGACCGCGACCGCGGCACCCGAACCGCCGCGGGCGATGCCGTTCAGGCGCACGGCCAGGGCGGCGCGCACGGCAGCGGTGGGCAGGGGCGGGCCGACGCCCCCGAAGTGCGACATGACGAGAAAGCGTTGCTCGCCGCGGACCTGCTCGTCCGTGAGCCGCGTGTCCTTGCCGTGGCCGACCTGGGTCGTCAGGCCGTAGACGGCCTGACCGGCGGCGAGCGCACGGTCCACGATCTGGCGACCGGCCGCGATCCGGGCGCGGACCGCGCCGTCCAGCTCGACCGGTGCGCCGTCGACCACGGCAAGCAGGTCCGCCACCGCCATGGGCGCCTCGGTGATCGTCACGGCCCTCATGAGGACTCCCTCCCGACGGCGCTCACGGTGCCCGCCTGCGTCCTGCCACCGATACTGGAGCGATGCGATCCGCGCGCGGCTCGGACGGGCGTGCGGCCGGCGACGGCTTCGAGCCCTGGCCCCTGGTGGCGGGCGTCCTCCAGCTGCCCGACGGGCGCCGCGTGCGCGGGCGGGGCCTGAGACGGCCGGCCCCCGGGGGCCCCGACCCGGACCACGGGTACTACCTCACCGGGCTGCCCCCGCCCCCGCTCGGCTGGGACAGCAGGTGGGTCCCGTGGCCCGACTTCCTGCTGCCCCTGGGCTGGCGCCGGGCGGCCCGGGCGCTCGTCCTGGCGCACCAGCAGGCCGCGCACAGCCGCGTCGAGCTCGCGTGCCACGCCGGCCGGGGACGGACGGGCACCGCCCTGGCGTGCATGAGCACCCTCGGCGGGCTGACGGCCCGGGAGGCGATCGGGTACGTCAGGACGCACTACGACAGGCATGCCGTCGACACACCGTGGCAACGAGGGTTCGTCCGCTGGTTCGCGCGGCGTGCGCGCACCCTCGAAAACTGACGCACCCGCGAGAGCGCTGCACCGCGTCAGCCGTCGGTCGTGGCGATCCGCCGGCCGGAGATATCCTCGATGCCGATGGCGATGGAGATCGCCTCCTCACGGATGACCCACGAGTCGACGGCCGGCCGCGCCGCGTTCACGAGCGGGTCGCCCATCAGCTGCGCCCGGCCCGTCACCGTCACGGACCAGCCGGTCCGGTTCCCGACGTCGATCGACTCGACGCCGAACGCCATGACGGCGTCGCGCGCCGCCGCCGCCAGCTTGCCGCCGTACCCGGTGGCGACGACCACCTCGTTCTCATGGACGACGAAGTTGACCGGCACCAGGTGCGGCCGCCCCGACCCGCAGTACGCGAGCCAACCAATCGGCACCGTGGCGAGCAGCCTCAGGCAGTCCGCCCTCGACAGCCCCTCGAGGTACGTGTCGGGCGCCATGGCGTGTCCCCTCGTCGATGCGGCAGCGCACCTCCGCCCCGCCCGCTTGGCCGGCCTCGGGAAGAGGCCGCGTGGCGGAGGGTCCGGGAGCGGATGAGCGCCGTCAGTCTTGCAGCCGGGCCCCGCGCGGTCGAGAGGTTCCGGCCCGGCGGGACAGGAGCGGTGAGCAGAGGGGCCGGCGGCGCGGGCGGGTGGTGCTCACGACCGCTCGCCGGGAGCCGGCCCGGCCGCGGCCTCCAGGGTCAGCTCGTGGTCCCGCACGATCCGCAGCGCGCGCCGCGTGACCGGCCGGGCCAGGTCGTCGTACTCGTGGTGGCGCCCCACGTAGGCGGCCACGTACGGGCACACGGGCACGACCCGCAGCCCGGCGGCGCGGGTCTCCTCGAGCGCGCGCGCGACCAGCCGACCGGCCAGGCCCTGGCCGGCGTACTCCTTGCCGGTCTCCGTGTGGAAGAAGATCCGCAGCCCGTCGTCGTCGACGAACTGCGTCAGCCCTGCGGTCGTGCCGTCGACGACGATCTCGAACTGGCCCTTGTTCTGCGTGACGGTCTCCATACCTGCCCGAACACGACACGGGATGACGGCATTCCGCGTCCGCGCCCGGACCCGCGCGTACGGTGCAGCCATGCGCGTGCCCGACGTGCCCGACGGCGGGCCGCTGACCCGGATGGCGGACGGCACCATCAAGCAGGTCAACCCCCTGACCGGGACCCAGGTGTGGACGGTGCCGGGGCGCGCCCACCGGCCCCTGCGCGCCACGGCGACGGCGCCCGCACCGCTGGACCCGGCGGCCGCCGGCCGCCTCTGCGCGTTCTGCGAGCGGAACTATCTTCGGACGCCGCCGGAGAAGTCCCGTCTCGTCCGCCGAGCGGGCCGGGGCGACGGCGGGCCCGGCCGGGGCGACGGCGGCCGCTGGGAGGTGCTGGAGAACCTGCCCGCCGAGCGGCTGGACGACACCGTCGCCGAGTTCCGCCGGGTGCCCAACCTCTTCGAGATCCTTCCCTACGAGTACTGGCGCGCGAACTACGGCTACGCGCCGCCGGCCGCAGCCGAGGCACACCGGCGCGCCTACTTAGCCTCCCCCGCCGGTCGCGCGCACGTGCTCGCCGTCGTCCACGACCGGCTGCTGGCCGAGGGGCGCACCGAGGCCGAGTGGAGCGCCATGACGGAGGGGGAACGGCTCGCCCTGTCCGCCGCCTTCTTCGCGGGCGGGCACGACCTCGTCGTCGCCCGCCGGCACGTCGTCGACGGCGCCACCACCGACGCCGAGCTGGCCTCCGCCGGGACGCTCACGCCCGGGGAGCACCACCACTTCACGGCCTACACCGCCGCGGCGGCGCGCTCGCTCTACGAGGCGATCCCGTACGCCCGGTACGTGGCGGTGTTCCAGAACTGGCTGCGGCCGGCTGGTGCCTCGTTCGACCACCTCCACAAGCAGCTCGTCGCCATCGACGAGCGGGGGGCCCAGATGGAGGCCGAGCTGGAGCGCCTTGCGTCGAACCCCGACGTGTTCAACGACGCCGCGCTGAACTACGCCATCACGGCCCACCTCGTCGTGGCCGAGAACACCCACGCCGTCGCCTTCGCGGGGTTCGGGCACCGCTACCCGACGCTGGAGGTCTACTCCAAGAGCGCGCACAACGCCCCGTGGGAGCACGACGACGACGAGCTGCGCGCGGTGTCCGACGTCGTCCACGCCTGCCACGCCGCCACGGGCGTCTTGGTCCCCACGAACGAGGAGTGGCACTACCGACCCGTCGGGGTCCGGGCCCCGATGCCGTGGCGCATCATGCTGAAGTGGCGGATCTCGACCGTCGCCGGGTTCGAGGGCGGCACGAAGATCTACCTCAACACCATCGACCCGTGGGCGCTGCGCGACCGGGTGGTCGCCCGCCTGCTCGGGCTGCGTGAGCAGGGCCGGATCGCCCCCATGCAGATCGGGCGCGAGTGCCCCGCGGTCCCCGGCTCCCTGAGGTACGCGGCCGGCTGAGCGCCGCGCGCCGCCACGCCACCGGCTCGCGCCCCCGCCACCGGCTCGCGCCGCACGCCGCCCGCTCGCGCCGCACGCCGCCCGCTCGCGCCGTGCGCCCCCCGCTCGGGCTGCAACCGCCCCGCCCGGGGTGTGCAATGGGAGCAGGAGGGGGAGGGGACGCGGCCGTGGACTGGTTCGCGGCAGAGAGCTACGACGTGGCACGCTTCGTGCTGCAGCGCGGCATCGCCGCCGTCTACGTCATCGGCTTCGTCGCCGCCCTGCGCCAGTTCCGCCCGCTGCTGGGCGAGCACGGCCTGCTGCCGGTGCCGCGGTTCGTCGCCCGCGTGCCGAGCCGGCTGGCCCCGAGCCTGTTCCACTGGCGCTACTCCGACCGGCTGCTGCTCGCCGTCGCCTGGTCCGGCGGGGTCGTGGCGGCGAGCATCGTCGTCGGCCTCCCCCAGGCGGGGCCGCCCTGGTTGCCGCTGCTCGCCTTCGGCGTCGTCTGGGCCCTGTACCTGTCCATCGTCAACGTGGGCCAGGTGTTCTACAGCTTCGGCTGGGAGTCCCTGCTGCTCGAGGCCGGCTTCCTCGCCGCGTTCCTCGGCTCGGACGCCGTCGCCCCGCCCGTGACGGTGATCTTCCTGTTCCGCTGGCTCGTCTTCCGGCTCGAGTTCGGCGCCGGGCTGATCAAGATGCGCGGCGACCCCTGCTGGCGTGACCTGACCTGCCTGTACTACCACCACGAGACCCAGCCGATGCCGAACCAGGGCAGCTGGTTCTTCCACCACCTGCCCCGGCCCCTGCACAAGGTGGAGGTGGCCGCCAACCACGTCACCCAGCTCGTGGTGCCCTTCCTGCTCTTCGTGCCGCAGCCGGTGGCCTCGATCGCCGCGGGCGTCGTCGTCGTCACGCAGGGGTGGCTGATGCTCTCGGGCAACTTCGCCTGGCTCAACGCGCTGACCATGCTGCTCGCGTTCAGCGCCGTCGGCGACGACGTGCTGGACGCCGCCCTGCCGTGGAGCCCCGGGACGCAGCCGCACGCGCCCACGCCGCCGTGGTTCGTCGTCCTCGTGCTCGCCATGACCGCGGTGATGGTGGTGCTGAGCTACTGGCCGGCGCGGAACCTCCTCGACCGGCACCAGAAGATGAACGCCTCGTTCAACCGCTGGCACCTCGCGGGCGCCTACGGCGCGTTCGGCTCCATCACCCGCCGGCGGGACGAGGTGGTCGTCGAGGGCACCGAGGACGAGGACCCGTTCACGACCGACTGGCGCGAGTACGAGTTCAAGGGCAAGCCGGGCTCCCCCGGGCGCATGCCCCGGCAGTGGGCGCCCTACCACCTGCGGCTCGACTGGGGCATGTGGTTCCTCGCCCTGGGCTCGGCGGCGCAGCACCGGTGGTTCACGGTGTTCCTCATGCGGTTGCTCGAGGCGGACCGCGCCACCCTGCGGCTGCTGGCGACCGACCCGTTCGCCGGCCGCCGGCCGCGCTACGTCCGGGCCCGGGTGTTCCGCTACCGCTACTCCACGTGGGAGGAGCTGCGCCGGACCCACCAGTGGTGGAGCCGCACCGAGCGCGGGATCCTCGTCGCGCCGCAGAGCCTCGGGACGATGCGGCAGCTGCTGGGCTGAGCCCGCCAGCTCCACCACCACGCAGGCGGGAGACCAGTGATGACGCTGACCCACATCAACCCCGACGGCATGCACGCCAACCCGGCGTTCTCCCAGGCCGTGCTCCTCGACGGCCCCGGCAGGCTCCTGGTCATCGGCGGCCAGAACGCCGTCGACCCGGCCGGCGCCGTCGTCGGAACAGACCTGGCCACGCAGACCGCCCGGGCGCTCGAGAACCTCCTGACGGTGCTGGCGGCCGTCGGCGGCACCCGCGAGGACGTCGCCAAGATGACCGTCTACCTCGTCGCCGGCCAGGACGCCCGGGAGGGGTTCGCCGCCTCCCAGCGGGTGTGGGGCCAGCACCCGACGGCGATCTCGGTGCTGCAGGTCGCCGCCCTCGGCCGCCCCGAGTTCCTCGTCGAGATCGACGCCATCGCCTATCTCCCGCCCCGGGCCTGAGCCCCAATGCTGAGCCGTCAACGCCATCGGGGACAGGGCCGTGCGGGCGTCGGTGCGCGCGGACGGCGGCGACCCGCCATCGCCTTCGTCGAGCTCGGGAAGGCGGGCCGCCTGCTCAAGGGGGACGTCGACCTCGACGCGCTGCTCGGACGCTGACGCCGCCCCGGCGCCGTCCCGCGCCGGTCACACCTCGGCGGCCGCGAACCGCGCCCGGGGCCCGAGCCCGGGCGGCTGGGTCGGCGGAGGCAGCAGCGGGTCGCGGCGCCGGCACGGGCGGCTGACCGGCTCGGCGGACGTGACCATGAGCTCCTCGTCGTAGAGCCGGACCGGCAGCGCCGCGTCGACCTGGTCGGGCAGGCTGCAGCGCACCTCCTCGCCGGTCATCTCGACGAGCAGCAGCATGCCCCGCCAGCGCACCCGGAACGCCATCCTGGTGATGGCGTCGGGCAGAGCCGGGGCCAGGCAGACCCGCTCGCCGCCGGCACGCAGGCCGCCGAACCCCTCGACGAGGGCGGTCCACGTCCCGGCCAGCGAGGCGATGTGGAGCCCTTGGCTGGTGTTGTGGTGCAGGTCGCGCAGGTCCACGAGCGCCGCCTCGTGGAGGTAGTCGTGCGCCAGGCGCAGGTGGCCGGTCTCCGCGCACAGCACGGCCTGCGTGCAGGCCGACAGCGAGGAGTCCCGGACGGTCCGGCGCTCGTAGTAGTCCAGGTTTCGGGCCTTCTGCTCGGCCGTGAACGCCTCCGGGCACCAGTGCATGGCGAGCACCAGGTCCGCCTGCTTGACGACCTGCTTGCGGTAGAGCTGGAAGTACGGCGCGGACATCATCAGGGGGTAGAAGGAGTCGTCCCGGAAGTCCCACTCGGCGAACCTGGTGAAGTTCTCGCACTGGGGGTGCACGCCCAGCTCGGCGTCGTAGGGCACGTAGACCGCGTCCGCGGCGTTGCGCCACGTCGCGGTCTCCTCCGTCGTCACGCCGAGGTCACCGGCCTCGCGCGGGTGCCGCGCGCACGCCTCGGCGGCGGCGCGGAGGTTGCGCGCCGCCATGAGGTTCGTGAAGACGTTGTCGTCGACGACGGCGGTGTACTCGTCCGGCCCGGTGACGCCGTCCACGTGCCACTGGCCGTGCCGGTCGTGGTGACCGATCGAGCGCCACAGCCGGGCCGTCTCGACGAGGACCTCCAGGCCGCACTCCGTCTCGAGCTCCTCGTCGCCCGTGATGAGGCGGTACTCCTCCAGCGCCCGGGCGATGTCCGCGTTGACGTGCAGGGCCGCCGTGCCCGCCGGCCAGTAGGCCGAGGTCTCCTCGCCGCCGATGGTCCGCCACGGGAAGGCGGCGCCGGCCAGGCCGAGGGTGCCGGCACGCTGCCGCGCCAGGTCCAGCGTCGAGGCGCGCCAGCGCAGGGCGTCCGCCGCCGCCTCGGGCGCGGTCAGGGTGAGGACGGGCAGGACGAAGCCCTCGATGTCCCAGAAGGTGTGGCCGCCGTACCCGGTGCCGGTCAGCCCCTTCGCGCCGATCGCGCGGCGCTCGGTGCGGGCGCCGGCCTGGAGCACGTGGAACAGGCCGAAACGCACCGCCTGCTGCGCGACCGGGTCACCGTCGACCTCGACGTCGGCGGACGCCCAGAACGCGTCGAGGTACCTGCGCTGCGCCATCGCGAGCATGTCCCACCCCGCGTAGCGCGCGCTGGTCAGCGCGGCCGCGACCTGGTCCCGCAGGGCCGAGTCCGACCGGGTCGCCGACCAGCCGTACCCGACGTACTTGACGAGGCGGAGCGTCTGCCCGGGCCGCAGCACGCTGACGACGGTGGTCCGCGCCCAGTCGTCGCGGGCCTCGTTCTCGACGTCGTACTGCACGGGCGACTCGATGTCGTGGTCCATCCCGGCCGCGATCTGCAGGCGGCTGCGCCGGGTGCGGTGCACCAGCACCGCCCCGTGCTGCTCGACGTCCTGGGCGACGGCCTCGAGGGGCGCGTCCAGCGCCGCCGCCACGCGGGGGTCGTCGCTGTGCATCTCGGGCGGCGCCTCGTTAGCGACGAGCTCGGACTGCAGGATGACCCGGGTCTCGGAGTCGATCGCCTCCACCTCGTAGGCGATCGCGGCGATCGCGCGCTGCGCGAAGGAGACCAGGCGCGTGGACCGGATCCGCACCCGCCGGCCCGCGGGCGAGACCCACTCGGCCTCCCGGTAGAGCGTCCCGGCGCGGAAGTCCAGGACCCGCTCGTGGCTCAGCAGCCTCCCGTAGCGCACGTCGAAGGGCTCGTCGTCCACCAGCAGCCGGATGAGCTTGCCGTTGGTGACGTTGACCATCGTCTGGCCCGACTCCGGGTACCCGTACCCGCCCTCCGGGTAGGGGAGCGGGTGGCGCTCGAAGAACGAGCTCAGGTACGTGCCGGGGGTGCTGTTGGGCTCGCCCTCGTCGAGGTTGCCCCGCAGCCCGAGATGCCCGTTCGAGAGCGCGAACAGCGACTCCGTCTGCCCCAGCAGGTCCAGGTCGAGCTCGGGCTCGCGCAGGCACCAGGGCTCGACGGGCAGCACGCGCGAGTCACTCACAGCAGCTCCTCCAGGTCCCGCACCACCACGTCGGCGCCGCTGGCGCGCAGCGCGTCCGCCTGCCCGAGGCGATCCACCCCGACGACGTAGCCGAAGCCGCCGGCCCGGCCGGCCTGCACCCCGGCCAGCGCGTCCTCGAAGACGGCGGCGTCCGCGGGCTCCACACCGAGCCGGCGTGCGGCCTCGAGGAACGTGTCGGGGGCGGGCTTGCCCGTCAGGCCCCGTTGCCGGGCCACGACGGCGTCGACCACGCCGTCGAAGAGCGGGGCGATGCCGGTCACGCCGAGCACCAGACGCGTGTTGGCGCTGCTCGAGACCACCGCCCGAGCGAGCCCCGCGGCCCGCGCGGCCTCGACGTAGCGACGGCTGCCCTCGTACACCTCGACACCGTCGTCCTCGATGAGCCGGAGCAGCAGCTCGTTCTTCCCGTTGCCGAGGCCGTAGACCGTCTCCGTCGCGGGCCCGTCCTCGGGCGTCCCCTCGGGAAGGACGATCCCGCGGCTGCCCAGGAAGTCCCGCACCCCGTCCACGCGCCGCTTCCCGTCGACGTAGGTGGCGTAGTCGGCCCGTGGGTCGAAGGGCACGAACGTCGACCCGGTGCGGCGCGCGCGCTCGCGCAGGTAGCCGTCGAACGCGTGGGACCAGGCGGCACGGTGGACCTCTGCCGTGCGCGTGAGGACGCCGTCGAGGTCGAACAGGCATGCCCGCACACCGTCGGGAAGACCCAGCATGGACGCTCCTTGCCTCGATCCGTCCCGTCAGTTTCGCTGCGCCGCCGCCCGGCTGCCATCGGGGGCGCCCGACGGCGGGGCGCCGGCACCGCTGCGGGGCCCATGTCGGCGCTCCCGCGTCCGAACCCGGATCGGATGCTCACTCCCTGCGGTTGCGGGCGCGACGCGGGCGCGTACGTTGTAAAGCACACCTCGGGAACGCCTGGCCGGCCGCGCACCGAACGCTCTCGATGGTCCCGACAAGCCGATTGGAGGAGGACACCAATGGCAACCGGAGAGACCGGTTTCGACGACGTCACGTACGACCTCATCTCGGTGCAGTACCACTCCCTCAAGGCCGGGCACGACTACGGCCAGTACGTCCGCGACGCCCGGAACGCGGGCAAGGAGGAGATCGCCTCCTTCTTCGAGTCGGTCATGGCCGAGGACTCCGAGCGCGCGAGGAAGTGCCACGAGTTCCTCCGCCAGCTCGGCGGCATCGACAACGCCCCGCCGCAGCAGGCCTAGCCCCACCGGGCGGGCCGGCACCGCGCGGAGCCGCGTCAACGACATCCACCACCAGTCCTTCTTGGCGCGCGCCCTCATCCGGGTGCCGCGCCGACGTCGACCCCCAGGAGAAGAAATGATCACCACCGAGCAGATCCAAAACTTGATCGACAGCAAGGCCACCGTCGTCTCGAACGACGGGGACAAGATCGGCACCGTCGGCCAGGTCTTCGTCGACGACGTCACCGGCGAGCCCACGTGGGTCACCGCCAAGACGGGCCTCTTCGGCACGTCCGAGTCGTTCGTGCCGCTCAGCGCCGCCACCGTCGAGGGTGACACCGTGCGCGTCCCCTACGACAAGTCCATGGTCAAGGACGCGCCCAGGATCGACACGGACCAGCACCTCTCCGAGGCGGAGGAGGACGAGCTCTACCGCTACTACCACCTCGACGACTCCGGCTACAGCAGGACCGACGTCGACACCACCACCACGATGAGCGGCACGGCGGGCACGAGCGGGCTCCGTGACCGGGACAGGCTCGACACCGACCGCGGGGACGACGCCTCGGTGGTCCTGTCCGAGGAGCAGGTCAACGTCGGCACCCGCCGGCGGGAGGCGGGCCGCGCGCGGCTGCGCAAGTACGTCATCACCGAGAACGTGACCAAGACCGTCCCCGTCACCCGGGAGGAGGTCCGGATCGAGCGCGAGCCGATCACCGACGGCGACCGGCACTCCACCACCATCGGTGACGACGAGGCCGAGGTAACCCTCCACGAGGACGAGGTCGTCGTCGACAAGGACACCGTGCCCGTGGAAAAGGTCCGGCTCAACAAGGACACCGTCACCGAGCAGCGGGAGGTCACCGAGCAGGTCCGCAAGGAAGAGGTCGACACCGACACCGACCGCGACACGGGCCGCCACACGCGCCCGTAGCGCGGCGACCGCGGCCCCGCCGCACATCGTCGATCCCCCGGTGCGGGGCCCGGCCCCGGCCGGGCCCCGCACGCTCGCGTGCAGCGGCCCCACGGGGCCTCACCGACGCCGTCGGCGCCTGGTCCGGTCGAGACCCGTGCCGAGGCGGGTGGCCACCGGCATGGCGAGGAGCAGCAACAGCGCCGGGACGGGCCACGCCAGCGCGACGACCGTCGCGACCGCGAACAGGGCGGCGGACGCGGCCTCCCGGGCCTGGAGCGCCCGCAGCCTGGCCGGCCCGTCACCACCACGCTGGAGCCCGGGCCGCCGCCGGACGTACGCCGTCTGGGCGGCCGCCACCACCGCCCCCACCGTCAGCGTGGCGAGGTAGAAGCTGGTGGTGTCAATCCGTGGCCCCTCGCCGGCGCCGAGCATCGCCGTCGGGAACGGGATGACGACGATGACCAGCAGCCACAGGAACGTCAGGCCCACGAGCGTGTCGTCATAGTCCGTCACCTGCTCGAAGAGGCGGCGGTGCCCGCGCCAGAAGGCGGCGATGGCGAGGAAGGAGACGCCGAAGCTGACGAGCTCGCCCACGTGGTCGGCCAGCAGGGCCCCGACCCGGGCGTCGGCGGCCTCGGGGGCCAGCTCGACGACCGGCAGGATCAGCAGCGTCAGCGCGATGGCCACCGCGGCGTCGGTGAAGGCAGCGACGCGGTGCAGCACCTCGGTGCGCTCCGGCCCGGGCCCCGTGGCGCCGCGCGCTCTCCCGTGGGTCATCCGCCTCTCCATCCCCACCTCCACGCCCTGGGCGAGCGCGGCTGGGCCGAAGGTACCGTCCTCGCGCGCGCCGGGCGGGGCGATCGCGCGCTCGGCGCGCCGGGGCGCGAGCCCTGCGGTAGGAACGACGCATGAGCACGATCCAGGAAGCCGCCGGCTCGTGATGCGCGCGGCGACGGTGGCGGGCACCTCGGTCGCCTGCGTCTTGACGGCGGTGGCCGGGTCGGTCGCGACGGACCCGTCGGCCTCGTGGTACCGCGCGCTCCGCAAGCCGGCGTGGCAGCCGCCGCCGGTGGCGTTCCCCGTGGTGTGGACGGCGCTGTACCTGGGCATCGCCCTCGCGGCCGCTGCGGCGCTGGACGCGCACGAGCGCGAGGACCCGGAGCGCCGGCGCTACCTCTGGGCGCTGGCGGGCAACCTCGTGCTGAACGCCGGCTGGAGCTGGCTCTTCTGGCGTGGCAGGCGCCCCTGGGTGGCCGCCGCGGAGTGCGCGGCGCTCGCCCTGAGCGGCGCCGACCTGGTCCGCCGCACCTACCGGGCACGGCCGGGTGCGGGAGTCGCCCTGGCGCCCTACGCCGCGTGGTGCGGCTTCGCCACCGCGCTCACCACCGCGATCGCCCGGCGCAACCCACGGAAGGTCTAGACCGATGTCCGACCAACGCCAGCTCACCGCCCTCGTCACGGGCGCCACCGGCTATATCGGCGGGCGGCTGGTCCCCGAGCTCCTGTCGGCCGGCTTCGCGGTGCGCGCCATGGCACGCCACCCGGACCGGCTGGCCGACCGCGCCTGGCGCGGCGCGGTGGACGTCGTCCAGGCCGACGCGCAGGACGTGGGTGCGCTGCGCGCGGCGATGGAGGGCGTCGACGTCGCCTACTACCTCATCCACTCCCTCGCCACGGGGGCCACGTTCGAGCAGCGCGACCGGCGCACGGCGCGCACCTTCGCCGTCGCCGCCCGCGAGGCAGGCGTCGGGCGCATCGTCTACCTCGGCGGGATGCACCCTGACGACGAGCAGCTCTCGCCCCACCTCGACTCCCGCCGGGAGGTGGGCGAGATCCTCCTCGCGAGCGGGGTGCCCACGGCCGTGCTGCAGGCCGCCGTCATCATCGGTTCGGGCAGCGCCTCGTTCGAGATGATGCGCTACCTCACCGAGCGCCTGCCCGCGATGGTGGCGCCGAAGTGGCTGGACAACCGCATCCAGCCCATCGCGGTGCGCGACGTGCTGCGCTACCTCGTGGGGGCGGCCCGCGTCCCGCCGGAGGTCAGCCGCACGTTCGACATCGGCGGCCCGGAGGTGCTCACCTACCGCCAGATGATGCAGCGCTACGCCGCCGTCGCCGGCCTGCCGGCCCGCGTGATCCGCACCGTGCCGGTGCTGACGCCGAAGCTGGCGAGCCACTGGGTGGGCCTGGTCACCCCGGTGCCGTCCGGGCTGGCGCGGCCGCTGGTGGAGTCCCTCATCCACGAGGTGGTGGCGAAGGAGGACGACATCCGCCGCTACGTGCCGGACCCCCCGGAGGGGCTGCTCGGCTTCGACCGGGCCGTGGAGCTGGCGCTCCAGCGGGTGCGGGAGTTCGACGTGAGCACCTCCTGGTCCTCCGCGTCGACCGCCGACGCCCCGAGCGACCCGCTGCCGGAGGACCCGGAGTGGGCGGGCGGCAGCCTCCAGGTCGACGAGCGTGAGCGCCTGGTCGGGGCCAGCCGGGCCAGCCTGTGGACCGTGATCGAGGGCATCGGCGGCGCCAACGGCTGGTACTCGTGGCGCATGGGCTGGGTGGCGCGGGGCCTCATGGACCGGGTCTTCGGCGGGCCGGGGCTGCGCCGCGGCCGGCGCAACCCGCGCGACCTGTCCGTGGGAGACGCCCTGGACTGGTGGCGCGTGGAGCAGATCGAGGACGGACACCTCCTGCGCCTGCGCGCCGAGATGCGCCTGCCGGGACTGGCGTGGCTGGAGCTCATCGCCGACGCCGACGAGCGGGGCCGCACGCTGTTCAGGCAGCGGGCGGTCTTCCACCCCCAGGGGCTGCTCGGCCAGGCGTACTGGTGGGCCATCTCCCCCTTCCACGGCCTCGTCTTCGGCGGGATGCAGCGCAACGTCGCGCGTGCCGCCGAGGAGCTCGAGCGCGGCGGCCACCGGGAGGCCGCCGCCGCGGCCGGGCCATCGCCGGGCGGCTGACCGGGCGGGCCCCGGGCCGCGACGCCGGTGGCCGCCCGGCCGCGGCGGCGTCGGCGACCGTGTCCCCGGCGGCAACTACGCTCGGGCACGTGGACGTCGTCGTGGCAGTGGAGCGCGGGAACGTCCACCTCGTGGCCGACGGCGGCGCGGCGGGCACGACGTCCCGGTTCCCCCTCGAGGAGCTCCCCGAGCGGGTGCGCGCGCTCGAGGCCAGGCGTCCCCGCTGGGTCTGGGCGGACACTGGCTCGCTCTACCCCGCGCTGCTGCAGGCGTCGGTGCGCGTGGAGCGCTGCCACGACCTGCGGCTGTGCCACGCGGTCCTGCGGCACGCCGCGCTGAGCGCCGGATCCGCCCTGGCGAGCGCCCCGCCGGGCGCCTGGGACACATCCCTCAGCGGCGACGTCGACCACCAGCCCACCCTGCTGGACGGCCTCGTCCAGGCGCACACCGCGGAGGACGTGGTGGCCGAGCACGCCCGCCAGCGCGCTGCCGTGGACGGGTCGGCGGACCCGGGCCGGCTGCGCCTCCTCCTCGCCGCGGAGTCCGCCGGTGCGCTCATCGCGGCCGAGATGTCGCACGACGGGCTGCCGTGGGACCGCGAGGTGCACGACCGGCTGCTCACGGACCTGCTCGGGCCCCGGCCGCGGCACGGGAGCCGCCCGGCCCGGCTCGAGGCGCTCGCGGGGCAGATCCGCGCGTGCCTGGACGCCCCCGACCTCAACCCCGACTCCGCCCCGGAGCTCCTGCGGGCCCTGCGGGGCGCGGGCCTCGACGTGCGCACCACCAGGAAGTGGGAGCTCGCGGAGCTCGACCACCCCGTCGTCCCGCCGCTGCTGGAGTACAAGCAGCTCTCCCGCCTGTTCTCCGCGAACGGCTGGGCCTGGATGGACGCCTGGGTCCGGCCGGCGGCGGGCGGCCGGGGCGGCCGGTTCCGGCCCGACTACGTGCCCGGCGGCGTGGTCACCGGCCGGTGGGCGACCCGGGGCGGGGGCGCCCTCCAGCTGCCCAGGCAGATCCGGGCCGCGGTGACGGCGGACCCGGGCTGGAAGCTCGTCGTCGCCGACGCCGCCCAGGTCGAGCCGCGCGTGCTGGCGGCCATGTCCCGCGACGGGCACATGGCCCGGGCCGGCCGGGGGGCCGATCTCTACCAGGGCCTGGTGGACGACGGGATCGTCGACACGCGCGCGCACGCCAAGGTCGCGATGCTCGGCGCCCTGTACGGGGCGACCACCGGCGAGGCCGGCCGGCTCATGCCCCGCCTGGTGCGCGCGTACCCGCGGGCCACCGGCGTCGTCGAGCACGCGGCGCAGGTGGGCGAGGGGGGCGGCGTGGTGAGCACGTGGCTCGGGCGGACCTCCCCGCCGCCGGCCGGCTCGTGGCACGAGGCCCAGCGGCGCGCGAGCGAGCCAGACGCCGACGAGGCCGACCGCCGCCGCGCCTACCGGCAGGCCCGCGACTGGGGGCGCTTCACCCGCAACTTCGTGGTCCAGGGCACCGCCGCCGAGTGGGCCCTGTGCTGGATGGCGGACCTGCGCGGCCGGCTCCGCGAGATCGCCGGGAACGACCCGGCGGCAGGCGACCCGGGCACCAGCGGCCCGGCAGCCCCCGGCGCGGGCGCCCCGCACCTCGTGTTCTTCCTGCACGACGAGGTGATCGTCCACTCCCCCGCCCACCTCGCCGACGCCGTCGCCGCGGCGGTGCGCGAGGCGGCCGCGGGTGCCGGGCGGCTCCTGTTCGGGGACTTCCCGGTCGAGTTCCCGCTCGACGTCGCCGTCGTCGACAACTACGCCGAGGCGACATAGGTCAGGGGCGCCGGGGTAGGAGCAGAATGAACGGCACTCCGTCGCACCCACGCAATGACGCCACGAGGAGCACCAATGGACGGCGACAAGGGGCTCCCGGGTCTGAGCCACCCCGACCACATCCTTCGCACGATCGCCGCGGAGCTCGCCGAGAAGTTCGCCGGCACGTTCAGCGCCGACATGGTCGAGCGCTACGTGTTCGAGTCCTACGCCGCCCTCGCCCGGACGGCCCGGGTCAGCGCGATGCTGCCGGCGCTGGCCCAGAAGTTCGCGACCGACCGGCTCACCGCCCTCGCCCAGTCCGAGGGCGCGCTGCCCCACGCCGTCCCCGAGGTCCTGTTCGTCTGCGTCGAGAACGCCGGGCGCTCGCAGATGGCCGCCGCCCTCCTGAACCGCCGCGCCGAGGGCCGGGTGCACGCCCGCTCAGCGGGAGCCTCCCCGATCGAGCGTGTCTACCCCCGCGCGGCGGAGGCCATGGCGGAGCTCGGCGTGGACATGGCCGACGCCTACCCCAAGCCGCTGACGGACGACGTGGTCCGCGCCGCCGACGTCGTCATCACGATGAGCTGCCCGGACGCCTGCCCCGTCTACGCCGGGAAGCGCTACGAGGACTGGGAGCTCGACGACGCCTCCGAGGACACCATCGAGGAGGCGCGGCGGATCCGCAACGAGCTCGACGCCCGCGTCGACAAGCTCCTCGGCCAGCTCCCGGCGATGCCCTGACCGGCGCTGCTCACGGTCAGGCCCGCGCGTCCTCCCCGGCCGGCACGACGACGACGCCCGCCGGGTCGAGCCGCACCCGCACCTGCGCGCCGACCTGCGCGGCCGGCCCGGCCAGGGCCACGGCAGTCTGCCCGTCCGGGAGCGTGACGGCGACCTCGGTGTGCCCACGGCGGAACCGCGTGGCGGCCACGGTCAGCGGCGTGCCGTCGCCCGCGCCGCCCTCCGCGAGGTGCAGGGCCCCCGGCCCGAGCCCGACCAGGACCGGGCCGCGCTCGCCGGCCACGGACACCGGCCCCAGCACCGTGCGCGCGAGCCCGCCGGCCGCCACCGCCGGGAGGAACGGCCCGTACCCGAGGAAGGCGGCGACCTCGCGGCTGACCGGGGCGCGCCACAGCTCGCCGGGGCCGGCGACCTGGGCGATGAGCCCGTCTGCCATGACGGCCACCCGGTCGGCGACCGTGAAGGCCTCGTCGTGGTCGTGGGTGACGTACAGGGCGGTGGTACCGGTGGCCCGCAGGATGTCGTGGAGCTCGCCGGTCAGGTGCTCGCGCAGCCCCCGGTCCAGCGCGGAGAGCGGCTCGTCGAGCAGCAGCAGCTGGGGCGCCGGGGCGAGGGACCGGGCGAGCGCCACGCGCTGGGCCTGGCCGCCCGAGAGGGTGCTCACCGCGCGCGCGCCGTAGCCGGGCAGGCCGACGAGCTCGAGCAGCTCGCCCACGCGGCGCCGCCGCAGCGCGCGGGGCACCCCCGCCATCGCGAGGCCGTAGGCGACGTTCCCGGCGACCGAGCGGTGCGGGAAGAGCTGGCCGTCCTGGAACATCAGGCCGAAGCCGCGCTCGTGCACCGGGACGCCCACGACGTCCCGCCCGTCCCAGCCGATCGTGCCCGCGACCGCCGGCTCGAGGCCGGCGACGGCGCGCAGCAGGGAGGACTTGCCCGAGCCGGACGCCCCGAGCAGGGCGACCACCTCGCCGACGGCGACGTCGAGGTCCACGCCGGCGACCGCCGTCGTCGCCCCGCCGCGGCCGGCGTCGTACCGGACCACCAGGCCCCGCACGGACAGCCCCGCATGACCGGGCGACCGCGGCGACCACGCCGGGGCCCGGCGGGCGTCGGCCTCGGGCGGGGGCGCCGGCGCACGCCGGCCGCCGGCCGCCGGGACGTGCAGCTCGCTCACCACTGGGAGGCCTCCTTCGTCCGCATCGTCTCCGCCAGCGCCATGACGCCCGCCGTCAGCACCGCCAGCACGACGGCCGCAGCCATCGCCATGCCGTAGTTCTCCGCCCCCGGCCGGCCGATGAGGCGGAAGATCACCACGGGCAGCGTGGGGCGGTCCGGCCGGGCGAGGAACGACGTCGCCCCGAACTCCCCGAGCGAGACCGCGAAGGCGAACCCGACCGCCAGGCCCAGGCCCCGCACGAGGTACGGGCCGTCCACGCCGGCGAGCACGCGCAGCGGTGACGCGCCGAGCACGGCCGCCGCCTCCCGCTGGCGCGGGTCGATGGCCCGCAGCACCGGCAGCACGGTCCGCACCACCATCGGCACGGCGACCACCGCCTGCGCGATCGGCACGAGGATCAGCGAGGAGCGCAGGTCCAGCGGCGGCCGGTCCAGGGTGATGAGGAAGCCGAAGCCGACGGTCACCGCGGACACGCCGAGCGGCAGCATGAACACCGCGTCGAGCGCGGCCACGCCCCGCCGTGCCGCGCGCGAGCGGGGCCGGCGCGAGACCACGAGCGCCACCAGGACGCCGACCACGACGGCGATCACGGTGGCGTCCACAGCCACGCGCAGGGAGTTCGCGGTGGCCTCCCAGACGGAGACCGTGAGGGCGCCGGAGCCGCCGGTGGTCCCAAGGTTCGCGTAGTTGTCCAGGCCCCAGCCCGCGGGGGTGCGCAGGGACTGCGCGACGAGGCCCACCAGCGGCAGGGCGAGCAGGCCCAGGACGACGGCGGCCGTCACCAGGGCGGGCAGGAGGTCCGGGCCCGCGCGCCACCGGGCGGGCGCCGCGCCCCCGCGCGCCGGGCCGGGGCCGGCGGCCGAGCCCCGCCGGCGCACGACGAGGCGCAGGGGGTGACCGGCGTCGGTGGTGCGCAGCGGCAGGGCCCGCTCGCGGCGGGCGCGCGCGCGGCCCGCCACCGTGAGGGCGGCGGCCACGACCACGAGCTGGGCGACGGAGAGCACCGCGGCGGCGCGCAGGTCCAGGAACTGGGTGGTCTGGACCCAGATCTCGGTCTCGATGGTGCCGAACTGGACGCCGCCGAGGACGAGGACCACCCCGAAGGCGGTCGCGCAGAACAGGAAGACGATGGAGGCGGCCGAGGCGATCGCCGGGCCCAGCGCCGGCAGGGTGACGGTGACGAACGCCCGCCACGGCGAGGCCCCGAGCGCGCGGGCGGCCTGCTCGGCGCGGGGGTCCAGCCGCGCCCACATCCCCCCGACGGTGCGCACGACGATCGAGTAGTTGAAGAACACCAGGGCGAGCACGATCGCGGCGAACGTCCCGTCCAGGCCGAGGAAGCCCAGCGGGCCGCCCACGCTGAGCAGCGAGCGGAACGCGACCCCGACGACGACGGTGGGCAGCACGAACGGGATCGTCACTAATGCGCGCACGAGCCCGCGGCCGCGGAAGCGGCACCGGTAGAGCACGTAGGCGCCCGGAATTCCGAGCAGCACCGCGCCCGCGGTCCCGAGCGCGGCCTGGGTGAGGGTCTGGCCGAGGATCCGCAGGGTGCGCGGGCGGGCGAAGACGTCGGCGAAGCCACCGAGGTCGAGGGCGCCGCCCGGGAAGAACCCGCGCGCGACCAGGGCGAGGACGGGCCAGGCGAAGAACGTGCCCAGGAACGCCAGCGGCAGCCCGACGGCGATCCCCCCGTAGAGCCACGCGGCGCCGCGGCCCCGCGCCCGCCCTGCCGGGCGCCCCGCGGCGCCTCGGCCCCGGCCCGCCGGGCGCCCGGGGTCACCCCTGCCCCGCCCGGGGGCAGCTCGGTGCGGCCCGGCGGCGCGCCGGGCGGGGCCCACCGGCGCGGCGGGGTCACGGGTCGGGGCGGGGACGGTCACGTCAGCCGATCACGGTGGCGGTCCACGCGGCGATCCACTCGTCGCGGTGGGCGCTGATGTCGGCCGGGGAGACCGTGAATGGGTGCTCGGCAAGCGGCGCGTGCTTCGCCCACGCCTCGGGCAGCGCGACGTCGCCGTCGACCGGATACATGTACATCTGTCCGGGGATGTCCGCCTGGACCTCCGGCGAGAGCAGGAAGTCGATGAAGGCCTGCGCGCCGGCCTCGTTGTCCGTGCCGGCGATCACGCCGGCGTACTCGACCTGCCGGAAGCAGGTCTCGAGCAGCGCGCCGGTCCGCGGCTCCGTGGCCCCCTCGGGCACCTCGGCCGCGGGCGAGGAGGAGTAGGAGAGCACCAGGGGGCGCGGTCCCGCGCCGCTCGAGCCCGAGAAGTCCACGTAGTAGGCGTCCTCCCAGCCCTGGTCCACCTTCACCCCGTTGGCCCTCAGCTGCTGCCAGTACTGCTGCCAGCCGTCCGGCCCGAAGGCGCCGACGGTCGCGAGGAGGAAGGCCAGCCCCGGGGACGACGTCGCGGGGTTCGTCACGACGAGGAGGTCCTTGTAGGCGGGCTCGGCCAGGTCCTGAAGGGTGACTGGCTCGGGGATGCCGGCGTCGGCGAACCACCTGTGGTCGACGTTGACGCACACGTCCCCCATGTCCACCGGGGTGAGCGAGCCGCGGTCGTCGACGGGGTGCTGCGCCGCGCCCGCCGGCAGGGCCGGCGAGGTGTAGGGCACCAGGACGCCGGCGTCGACGGCCCGGGCGGCGAAGGAGTTGTCGATGCCGTAGACGACGTCGCCGAGCGGGGAGTCCTTGGTGAGGATGAGCTGGTTGACCAGCGCGCCGGCGTCGCCGGGGGCCACCGTCTTGACCTGGTACCCGGTCTCGGACCGGAAGGAGTCGAGCAGCTTCGGGCTGAGGTTGAAGGAGTCGTGGGTGACGACGGTCAGCTCGCTGCCCTTGGTGCCCGAGGCGGCACTGTCCCCGCCCGTGAGGCTGCACCCGGCGAGCACGAGCACGCCGGCCGCGAGGGCCGCCGCGGCCCGACCGGTCCGCCCGCGGCGGGTCCGCCGGCGGGCGCTCGGCCCGGTGCGGTCGGGCCTTCGGCGCGGGGTCGTCTCCGCCGCGGCTCCGGTGGCGGCTTGCTTGCTGGTGGTCATTGGCTCCTCCTCATGTTCAGGAGGGCCCGCCGTCGTCCCGCGGCCTGGGCGTCGCGTGGCGACGGCAGGGAGAGACGTTCCCGACTTCCTTCGCCGGTGCTAACCGGTGCAGGTTCGAGGGTCTGCGGCTGTCCGCACTCTCAGCGCCATCATGGCGCTCCCCTGTCGTTCGGGGAAAGCCTACACCGGGCCCCGGCCCGGGCCGGGCCCCGGTCCGGGCCGGGGCCTCTCGACGCCGGACCGCGGGCCGGCCGGCAGCCTGGGTTCAGGCGTGCTTGTCGATCTTCCCGGCCCCCGGGCCGCCGTACCACTTCGAGGCACCGCGCAGCGCCAGCTGGCGGGTCAGCCCCACGAGCGCCCCGGAGACCACGGCGAAGGTCAGGACCTCCCACAGCGCCACGCCCGGGTCGTCCGGGTCGTGCGGCGGCTCGTGACCGGTCACGGCCTTCCACCCGACATCGAGGATCTTGTTCGTCAGCAGTCCCGCGATGAGGAACGACCCCCCGCTCACTGCCCTCCAGCCGATGTCCATCGATGCTCCTTGTCCGAGTCCGGCGTCCCGTGCGTGCTCGCACGCACCCGCATCGATCATGCCGCACCCCGCACCGGCGCGCCCACCGACCCCCCGGCCGGGGGCCCCTGACCTGCGGCTTCAGCGACGCGCGGACGTGTCTTCGCCGCTGCGCCGGCCATCGCCGCGGCCGTCACTGCCGCGGCCGGCGTCCGCCGCGGGCGCCTCCGCAGCGGGCGCCTCCGCAGCGGCCTGCCGGGCGGAGGCCTCGAGGTCCTCGGTCAGCTCGTCGACGACCAGCCGGGACCGGTCCACCTTGCCGGTGCGGTACCCGGCGCGCCCGACCATGTGCGCGGAGATCGGGGCGGTGATCAGCTGGAACGCGAGCACGAGCACGAGCGTCCAGCCCACCACCGGGTTGCGCACGATCAGCGCCAGCCCGGTCATCATCAGCGCCAGGCCCAGCACCTGCGGCTTGGTGGCCGCGTGCATGCGGGAGAGCAGGTCCTGGAAGAAGTTCACGGACACGGCGGCGACCAGGGTCAGGGTCGAGCCCAGCACCAGGCAGACCGCGCCGAGGACGTCGGCCACGTGGTTCCAGCTCATCGTGTCTCCCCCTCCGTGCCCGACGCACGCCCGTCGCCGAGGTCCGACCCGGCGGCGTCGTTCGCGGACTCGATGGCGTACTCCCCGGGTTCCGGCTCCTCGCCGCGCGCCGCCGAGGCCGCGGCGTCGGGGTCGTGCACCGGCGCCGCGTCGTCGTCGATGACCTTCTGCTGGGCGAGCAGCTCCCTGAGCTCGTCCTTGGTGAGGATGCGGGACTCCTCGGCGCGTTCCACAGCGACGAAGCGGGCCATCGCCACGGAGCCGACGAAGCCGACCGTGGCGAGTACCACGAGCACCGGCACGAGGTCGGTCCGGCGGGAGCCGGCCGAGACGAGCGTGACGGCCCCGAGGACGACGGCGGTGATGACGTCGAGCGCCACGATGCGGTCCAGCATGCTGGGGCCGCGCTCCATGCGCACGAGGGCGATGAGGCCGGCGAGGGCCAGGGCCAGGATGCAGTAGGCGTACACGATGCTCATCGGCCCTCCTCGCGTCCGGGGGCACGCCCGGCGGGGCGTGCCGCCCCGCCGGTGGAGGCGGCCGGCAGCCGCCCTGCGCGGGGCGAGGAGCCGGGTGCGTAGCCGGCGTCGATCAGCTGGTCGCGGGAGGCGAAGGCGCGCAGGATCCGCTCCTCCTGCTCGAGCACCGTGCGGTGCGCGTGCTCCAGGCCCCCGGCCAGCTCGACGTCGAAGACGTGGAGGTACAGGGTGCCGGTCAGCCGGTGCGCCTCGACCACGATCGAGCCGGGGACGAGGGATGACATGCCCGCGGTGGCGGTGAGGAAGGTGTCCGAGTGGGAGCGCAGCCGCACCCGGATCACGGCCCCGCGCGGCTGCTGGCGCCGGATCGTCTTGAGGGAGATCTGCAGCGACGCGACGATGACGTCGTAGGCGAAGCGCACCACCAGCCGCGCCACGCCCCAGAGCCGGAACCGACCGTCGAAGGGCGCGAAGGGCAGCGGCGCGGCCGTCGTGACGAGGAGCGCGATGCCGAGACCCGCGAGGATGTTCGCGGCGTTGATGTCCCCCCACAGCAGCACCCAGACGGCCGTGAGCCAGACGATCATGCCCCAGGACGCGCGGGGCCAGCGACGGCGGGGCGCGCTCACGGCGTCCCACCCCCCGCCGGGGCCGCGGGCGCGCCCGGCGTCGCGGAGCCACCCGGGGCGTCGGCGGCGCGACGGTCCCCCTGCTCGGCCACGTCGGGCGACTGGCCGGTCCCCCGCCCGCCCTCGGGCAGCACGGCCTCGATGTATGGCGCCCGCTCCCGCAGGTCGCGGGCGGCCTGGTCGGTGTACCCAAAGAGCGGGC
Organism: Georgenia sp. SYP-B2076; assembly: GCF_003991205.1. Classification (GTDB taxonomy): domain Bacteria; phylum Actinomycetota; class Actinomycetes; order Actinomycetales; family Actinomycetaceae; genus Georgenia. The sequence goes on from NZ_RXOZ01000032.1 coordinate 55,218, forward strand.
CCGCCACCAGCGCCAGCAACAGGGAGAAGACGACGAGCGCGGCGGCGGAGCCCACCATCGCCCTGGGCATGGTCGTCTCCGGCAGCGGCTCGGGCGCGTCCTGCCAGAAGGCCATGTTCCACGTCTTGGTGATCGCGTACAGCGTCAGCAGGGAGGTGGCGAGGCCGCCGGCAATCAGCGCGTAGTCCAGGCTCGTGGCCTGCGCCGCGGCGGCCTCGACGAGGCCCACCTTCCCCAGGAACCCCGTCATCGGCGGTATCCCCGCGAGGTTCATCGCGGGGATGAAGAAGACGACGCTGAGCCCCGGCGCCACGCGGGCGAGCGAGCCCAGGCGCACCAGCGACGTCGTCCCCCCGCGGCGCTCGATCAGCCCGGCCACCAAGAACAGGGAGGTCTGGACGGTGATGTGGTGGGCCACGTAGAAGATCGCCGCCGACAGGCCCGCCGCGGTGCCCGTGGCGATGCCCCAGACCATGAACCCGATGTGGCTGACGAGCGTGAAGGAGAGCAGCCGCTTGATGTCCTCCTGCGCGACGGCGCCGAGGATCCCGAAGATCATCGTCGCCAGGGCCGCCCACATGAGCAGGTCGTCGAGCCGGCCACCGGGGAAGAGCAGCACCTGGGTGCGGATGATCGCGTAGATGCCGACCTTGGTGAGCAGCCCGGCGAACACCGCCGTCACGGGCGCGGGGGCGGTGGGGTAGGAGTCCGGCAGCCACGCGGACAGCGGGAAGATGGCCGCCTTGATGGCGAACGCGGTGAGCAGCATCAGCTGGAGCACGAGCTGGGTGCCGGGCGCGATCTCCGGCAGCCGCAGCGCGAGCTGCGCCATGTTGACGGTCCCCGTCGCGGCGTAGATCAGCGCGAGCGCGACGAGGAACACGACCGAGGAGATGAGCGAGACGACCACGTAGATGGTCCCGGACCGGATCCGCTCGCGCGTCCCACCGAGGGTGATGAGCACGAAGCTGGCGGCCAGGAGGATCTCGAAGCCGACGTAGAGGTTGAACAGGTCGCCCGAGAGGAAGGCGTTGGAGACCCCGGCGGAGAGCACGAGGAACGTCGGGTGGTAGATCGCCACCGGGGCGCCCTCGTCGCCGTCGGCGATGCCCTGCGCCAGGGAGTACACGAGCACGGCCAGGGTCACGGTCACGGAGATGACCAGCATGAGGGCCGAGAGCCGGTCGGCGACCAGGGCGATGCCGACGGGGGCGGCCCAGCCGCCGACGTCGAGCACGAGCGGCCCGGAGTTGACCCGCACCAGCATGGTCACGGCGACGACGAGCACCACGCTCAGCGTGGAGACGGAGATGATGCCCTGGAGGCGCCGGTAGCGGGCCAGGGCCAGCGCGACGCCCGCGGCAAGCAGGGGCAGCACCACGGGCAGCGGGAGGAGCCACGTCACGGGCGGGCCTCCTCGTCGTCGGCGCCCACGGCGGCGGGGTGGTGCCCGCGCGGCGCGTGCTCGTCCTCGGCGGTGGCCGTCTCGTCGCGGGTGGTGGCGGCGTCCTGGGCCAGCGTCGTGCCGGCGTCGTCGGTGGCGCGCGCGGACAGCTCGTCGCGGGCGGCGCGCCGGGCGATGCGGCGGTCCTCCAGGTCGTCCTGCACCTCGTCGTGGCCGTTGAGCTGCCAGGAGCGGTAGGCCATGGCGAGCAGGAACGCCGTCATGCCCAGGGTGATGACGATGGCCGTGAGGACCATCGCCTGCGGCAGCGGGTCGGACATGTCCGCCGGGGCGGTCTCGCCCAGGATCGGCGGGCCGCCTGCCCGGCCGCCGGCGATGAGCATGAGCACGTTGACGCCGTTGGAGATCAGGGCGGTGCCGATGATCACCCGGGAGAGCGAGCGTTCGAGGATGAGGTACACCCCGGTGCCCACGAGCACGGCGACGAGCAGCACCAGCGTGACGGCGGGGGCCATGTCGATGGTCATCGGCCTGCCCCCTCGGGGGGCGGGGCGGGGACGACGGCGGCGACGGCGCGCCGGTCCTCGGCGGGCAGGGCGTCGTCCAGCACCCGGGCCGGGTCGTCGAACGCGATCTCGGGGGCCTGCTTGCCCTCGAGCTCGCCCTGGCGGTCCACCTCCGCCCCCAGGGAGCGCAGGATGTCGAGGACCAGGCCGATGACCACCAGGTAGACCCCAATGTCGAAGAAGAGGGCGGTGGCCAGGTGGACGCCGCCGAAGACGGGCAGGTGGAAGTCGAAGATCGTGGACTGGAGCACGGTCCCGCCGACCAGCAGCGGGACGAGCCCCGCCCCGGCGGAGAGGAACAGTCCGCCGCCCAGCAGCACACCCGGGTGGATCGGCGCGGCCTCGCCGAGCTCGTAGCGCCCGCCGGCCAGGTACCGCACGATCAGCGCGACGCCGGCCACGAGCCCGGCGGCGAACCCGCCGCCGGGCGCGTTGTGCCCGGAGAACAACAGGAAGAGGGAGAACACCAGCATCGACTGGAAGACCAGACGGGTGCCGATCTCGAAGATGACGGACCGCCGCTGCGGGGAGAGGGTGGCCCCGGCGGAGAGCCAGGTGCGGTTGCGGCCGGGCACCCGGACGCCGCGGGCGGGCGTCTCGGACCCGGGCGGACGCCGCAGCCGGGCGGCGGCGTCGGGGCCGTTGTACCACACGCTGTGTCGCTGCACCGCCTCGGCGAGGTGCCTGGTCCGGTCGATCATGCCCGTGCGGGCCCGCAGGAAGATCAGGGAGGCGACGCCGGTGGCGGCCACCACGACCACGGAGATCTCGCCCATGGTGTCCCAGGCGCGGATGTCGACGAGCGTGACGTTGACGATGTTCTTGCCGTAGCCGAACTCGAAGGCCTCCCGGGGGAAGTCCACCGAGACCGGGACGTGGATCCGCGCCCCGGCCGCGAGGACGCCGAGCATGGCGACCGTGATGCCGACGATGCCGCCGAGGATGGCGCGCCACCACCTGGAGGCCGCCAGCGGGCGGTTGGAGAAGTAGGCCGGGAGGCGGCGGAGCACGAGGACGAAGACGACGAGGGTGACCGTCTCGACGAGCACCTGTGTCAGCGCCAGGTCGGGCGCGCCGTGCAGCTCGAACAGCAGCGCGACGCCGTAGCCGACGACGCCCAGGAGCACGACGGCCTTGAGGCGGCGGCGGGCGCGGGCGGCGAGGACGGCGGCGACCACGATGATCACGGCCACGAAGGCCTGCATGGGCCGGTCCCACGGGCGCAGCCGCTCGGGCCAGCTGTCGCCCAGGGCCAGCGCCGTCCCGCCGGCGAGCGCCACCATGGTCATGCTGATGATGGCGAGGTAGGCGGGCAGCGAGCCACGCTGAGTCAAGGCGGTGACGTCGGCGGAGAGGTTGTCGAGCCCGCGCAGGATCGCGCGGTAGACCTGGTCCGCGCCCCGGGGCTCCCAAATGGAGTCCTGGAACCGCTCGACGCGGCTCCGGCCGAGGAACAGCGCGACACCGGTGACGATCACGAGCACCGTCGTGAAGGACGCGGCACCGAACCCGCCCCACAGGGTCAGGTGCCCGGCCTCTCCGGGGTATGCCGCGGCGTACGGGGCCAGGAACCGCTCCGTCGTGGCAGGCGCCAGGCCCACGACGAGGCCGCCGGCGGCGAGCACCACGGGCGAGGCCATGATCAGCCGGGAGGTGCGCTGGGACGCCGGCACGGCCACGCCCGCTTTGTCGGCGAACGCCCCCCACCAGAAGCGCAGCCCGTACGCCAGGGTGAACGCGGAGCCCACGGCGATGGCGACGAGCACCACCACGTCCAGCGCCCCGCCGCGGTGGACGAGGCCCTCGAACGCGGCCTCCTTCGCCACGTAGCCCGCGAGCGGCGGGATGCCCGCCATCGAGGCGACGGCGAGGCCCGCGGCGACCGCCGCCACCGGCATGCGGCGCCCCAGCCCGGAGAGCTCGCGCAGGTCGCGGGTGCCCACGGACCAGTCGATGATTCCGACGACGAGGAACAGGCACGCCTTGAACATGGCGTGCGCGGCGAGCATGGCCAGGCCAGCGAGGGCGACGGCGCTGTCGCCGTAGCCCACCAGGACGATGATCAGCCCGAGCTGGGAGACGGTGCCGAAGGCGAGGAGGAGCTTGAGGTCGTGCTGGCGCAGCGACCGGTAGCCGCCCAGCAGCAGGCTGCCCAGCCCCGCAATGAGCACCAGGACCTGCCAGACGGGCACGTCGGCGAAGCCGGGGGCGAACCGCGCCACGAGGTACACGCCCGCCTTGACCATGGCTGCCGCGTGCAGGTACGCGCTGACGGGGGTGGGCGCGGCCATCGCGGCCGGCAGCCAGAAGTGGAACGGGACCTGCGCGGACTTGCCGAGCGCGCCGAGCAGCACGAGCGCGATCGCCGTGGGCACGAGCGCCGGGGGTGCGCCCGCGCCGACCTGGCCGGCGGACGCGGCGGCGACCAGCTCGCTGAGGCGGTACGAGCCGCCGTCGACCTCCCCGAGGATCACCAGCCCGGCGAGCATGGCCAGACCGCCGACGGTGGTGACGATGATCGCCTGCATGGCCGCCCGGCGGGAGCTCTGCCGCTCGTGGTAGTGGCCGATGAGCAGGAAGGAGAAGACGGTCGTCAGCTCCCAGAACACGTAAAGCATGATCGAGCTGTCCGTGGCGACCAGGCCCAGCATCGCCCCCGCGAACGCGACGAACACGCCGGCGAACCGGCCCAGCGCCGTCGCCGAGGCGGAGAAGTACGCGGCGCAGTACACGAGCACCAGCGCCCCGACGCCGCCGACCACCAGCACCATCAGCCAGGACAGCACGTCGAGGCGGAATACCAGGTCGAGGTGGAGGGAGGGCACCCACGACACGGCCTGCGTCGGGAAGTTCCCGGCGAGGACCGCGGGGGTCTGCATCGCCGCCCACACGGCTGCCGCGCCGGGGACGAGGGCCAGGGCCAGGAAGGCCCGTCGCCCGAACCTGCCGACGACCGCTGGCGCGACGATGGCCGCAACAGCGTGGATCATCAGCAGTTCAAGCAAGGCCGCTCCTGGATAAGCGTGGGCGTCGGGCGGGGTGCGGTCGGACGTGTGCAGTTGTCCCCGGACCGGGCACCATGCGATCCCGAGCCGTCACGGCCCGGGCAGAGCACAACGGGGATTGCCACCATCCTAACAAGGCGACCTCGCCTAACAAGGCGACCTCGGCGCCAGCGGCATGGGGGGCCGTAGGGCCCCGTGGGAAACGCCGTCGACGCCGCCCGCGGACCAGGCCGACCAGCCGCTCCCCGCAACGCCGCGCCCCTCCCACCGCGCCGAGCGACACGTGATGGCTGCCTCCCGGGCGCTAGACCCGACCAGAAGGTGCCACTCGACGCCCCCACCGCGCCGAACGACACGTTATGGCTGCCTCCCCGGCGCCAGACCCGACCGCAAGGTGCCACTCGACGCCCCCACCACGCCCAGCGATACGAAATGGTTAGGGTCCCGAGGGCGAGGGCCGGCCAGCCGGCGGCGGGTGTGCTCGTGCTGCCGGTTCTCTGGCGTGAGCGGATGCCCGCGGGTGAGACGGAGCCGTCAGCGCGCGAGTCCTCGGGCGCCGTCAGCCCGCGAGGTCCTCGGGCGCCACCAGGAAGCCGTCGTCGTCGCAGACCTCCCCGCCGACGGTGCCGTGCAGGGCCGCCGCGGCGCGTTCGATCACCGCGGCCGCCTCGGCCCGGGCCTGCCGCACGGCCAGCGTCGGGCGGGTCACGTAGGCGAGCTCTGGCCGTGTCGGTCGCCACCGGATCTCGTAGGACACCACGCCGCCGAGCGCCCAGTCGGTGCCGCGCAGCACCGTCGGCGGGTGCTGGAGCCCGGTCACGTCGACGACGACGAGGTCGCCGCCACCGACGTCGGTGACCAGCGCGTAGCCCTCGAGCTCGTTCTCCGCGAGCTCCTCGGGGATCTCGTCCAGCAGCGAGCGCACGCTCGGCAGCACCCCGGCGAGCACCTGGAGGCAGGCGTCGTGCTCGAGCCACACGGGTGCGAGGACGGTCAGGTCGAGGGCGGAGTCCGGGTCGGGCACGACGACGGCACCCGTGCCGGCGAGCCGCAGCGCCCCGTGCAGGCGGCGGGCGAAGGCGCGCAGGTGCTCGAGCGCCGTCGCCTCTGCTCCCTCGGGGACGCCCTGCGGGAACGCGTCGAGCACCGGGTCCATGCCGCGCAGCTCGGCCGGCAGCGGGCCGCCGCGCTGCGGCGGGCACAGCAGGAGATAGGCCTGCTCGGTCCACTCAGGCAGATCCAGGCCGGTGCGCACACCCGCGCTCACCGACCAGGGGCCGGTGAGGTGGACGCCGGACAGGAGCTGCAGCTGGCCGGGCGCGGCCCACCCGGCGTCGGCGCTGCGGGAGACGGCGAGCGCCTCGAGCTCGTCCGGGTCGATGTCGCCGGGCAGGAGCAGGAGGTGGTGGTCGGCGGCCAGCCCGTCCTCGAACGCGGCCGTCTCGGTCACGGGAGGCCCGCCTCGATGACCGTGCGCTCGAAGTTCACGTGCGAACGGGAGGCCGTGGGCCCGCGCTGACCCTGGTAGCGCGAGCCCGTCGCGCCGGAGCCGTAGGGACGCTCGGCGGCCGAGGATAGCTGGAAGAAGCACAGCTGGCCGATCTTCATCCCCGGCCACAGCATGATCGGCATCGTCGCCGTGTTGGACAGCTCCAGGGTGACGTGCCCGGTGAAGCCGGGGTCGATGAAGCCGGCGGTGGAGTGCGTGAGCAGGCCGAGGCGGCCGAGTGACGACTTGCCCTCCAGGCGCGCGGCGATGTCGTCCGGCAGCGTGACGGTCTCGTACGTGGCGCCGAGGACGAACTCGCCGGGGTGGAGGACGAGCGGGGCGTCCGGGCCGGCGTCGACCAGGCGGGTGAGCTCGGGCTGGTCCTCCGCCGGGTCGATGACCGGGTACTTGTGGTTGTCGAAGAGCCGGAAGAGGCGGTCGAGCCGCACGTCGTAGCTCGCGGGCTGGATCATCCCGGGCTCGTACGGGTCGATGAGGACCCGTCCTGCGTCGATCTGGGCGCGAATGTCGCGGTCGGAGAGCAGCACGGCGACCATCCTGCCATCCAAGCAACCGCGGCCAGCCGCAGGTGTGGTGCCCGCCCTTGTGCGGTGACAGGTCGTCTACTGACGACGACGCGTCATCTACTGACGACGCGGCGGGTGGTCAGTTGGTCAGCGGTCGCCCGTCCGCGTCGACGCTGTAGTACCCCGTCCTCGACACGAGGTAGAGCACACCCTCGACGAGTCCCCACAGGTGGCCGAGCCCGAACGTCAGGATCGTCACGACGATCTGGAGGATGCCGATCCCGGTATATCCGAGGTAGAAGCGGTGGATGCCGAGGCCGCCGAGCAGGATGCCGAGGACGCCGGCCACGACCCGCGACCGGGCGTGGGGATCCGCGTACGGCTGGTAGCCGTACGGCTGCCCCTGGGGCGGCTGACCGGAAGTGGGCTGGCCATACTGCGGTTGCCCGTACTGAGGCTGGTCAAAGGGCGGCTGGCCCTGGCTGGAGGGCGGCTGGCCGAAGTCCCGCTGGCTGGGGCCCGGCCCCGGCCCGGAAGGCGCGGCGCCGTACGCTGGCGGCCGGTCGAAGCCGGGAGCTCCGGGGACCTCTTGGCCTGGGCCGGGGAGGTGCGGGCCGTCCGGTTGCCCGGCCCCCTCCGGAGGCACGGGTCGACCGCCGGCGTGCGGGTCGTCCGGACCGGGATTCGTGGGGGTCGTCATGCCTCTGGCCTCTCGTCACCTAGGATGAGTTCGTCGTGCACGGACCGATATAGGTATAGTGGCGACGCGTCACAGGCGCACGCGGGTGTAGTTCAATGGTAGAACTTCAGCTTCCCAAGCTGATAGCGCGGGTTCGATTCCCGTCACCCGCTCCACATGGAGGTGCACGGCAAGAGCCGCAGTCGGAGGTAGTCCGATGCGGCTCTTGCCGTCTCGACGAAGGTTGTCGTAAACCAGCCGGCACAGACGTCGCTCATGATGATCGGGGGGCGGGGCCGCTCCAGTGCCACGGACCACTTCGGTGGAGGGAACCGGCACCGAGTTGGACCAAACGCGGTGCGCCGCGCGGACCGCGCGCGTAGCCTCCCGGCCATGGACTTCCGCCTCGAGCTCGTCCAGGTCCCCGTCTCCGATGTCGACCGCGCCAAGGACTTCTACACCGAGAAGGCCGGCTTCCACGTCGACCACGACCACGACGTCGGCGGCGGCATCCGCTTCGTCCAGCTCACCCCGCCGGGCTCGCCGGCGTCGATCGCGATCGGCACGGGGCTGAGCACGATGGCGCCGGGCTCGGTGGAGGGCCTGCAGCTGGTCGTCACCGACATCGAGGCGGCCCACGACGAGCTCGCGGCGCGCGGGACGGACGTCAGCGACATCCAGGACATGCCCTGGGGCTCCTTCGTCTTCTTCGCCGACCCGGACGGCAACCGGTGGGCCGTCCAGCAGATCACACCTCGCACCGCCGCCGGCGCCTGACGCCCAGCACCCCCCGCGACACCGCTGACGCCCGGCGGCCAGGACCACCAGGGCGGACCGCCAGGACTGCCGAGGCCGCGACGACGGCCCGGGACGTCATGGCCGCCGCGCCCCCGCCGTCGTCCGCTCCCGCGCGAGGGTGCGCCAGAGCCAGCCCGACGGCACCTCGCGGCCGTGGATCACGTACTCCCGGGTCGCCTCGTCCACGACGGTGTTCTCCAGGTCCAGGCGCGCACCCGGCTGCCCGGCGAGCAGGATCTCGTCGCCCGGCGCGAGCACGAAGTCGTCGTCCGGCGCGATGGTCCGCTCCTGCCCCCTGACCACCACGAGCGGCACGGCGGCGACGGGCCGGTCCCGGTCGTCCGGGCTGCGCAGGAGGTCGCCGATCCGGGCCTGCCCCATCCGCAGCCACGAGAGGAGCGGCGCCGCCTCGGCCTCGCCGAGCGCCAGCTTCCAGGTCGTCAGCGCGTCCGTCCCGCACCGCTCCGCTAGGCGGGCGACCACCTCCTCGGCCCAGTCCTCGTCACGGGCGCCGATCTCCTTCAGCAGGTACAGCAGCACCGGGCTGCCCAGGTGGGCGAGCACCTCGTGCGCGACCACCTCCGCGGGCACCATCACCAGGTCGATGTCCTGCTGCTCGAAGAGGGGGTCGTTGGCACGGGAGTTCTGGCGCGCGACGAGGAACAGCGCCGGGTTCGCCCGCCGCGCGGCGGCGACGAGCGTCAGGTTCGCGATGTCGTCGTTGTTCGCGGCGATGAGACCGACCGCCCGCGCGACGTCGGCCCGGGCCATCACCACGTCCTCGGGCTCGTCGGTGCGGATCACGGTCGGGTCGTCGCTGGTCGTGGTGCCCCGGTCGACGACGGTCACCTCCAGCCCGCTCTGGCGCAGGTCCGCCGTGAGCTCCTGCCCGAAGCGGCCGTAGCCGCAGACCACCCAGCGGCCCCGCTGCACCGGCGCGCCGCGGGCGGGCATCGTGTCCCCCGGCAGGGCCGTCAGCCACTGGATCAGCTGGTACCCCGCCGGCGCCTGCAGCGCGAGGCGGAGCCGCTCCCCGAAGACGTCGAACGGGTTGACGACGGTGGGACCGCCGAAGGCCGCCATCCGCTGCGCCATCGTGCGCGAGAGCGTGCGCGCCACCACCGGCAGATCGGGACGCAGGAGCGCCGCCGCCGTCGTGACGGCAAGGTTCGTCCGGTCGTCCTCGGCCAGCGCGAGCACCCCCGCACAGCGCGGGTGCGTCAGGCCGGCGGCGACGAGGTTCCCGGGGTTGCCCGGGTCCCCCGCCAGGCCCGGGACGTCCGAGCGGTAAGACTGCGTGTCCAGCTCGGCGATCCGAGCCTCGGAGCCGTCGACGACGACGAAGCGGCGGCCGAGCGCGTCGAGCGACTCCCCCAGCAGCTTCCCCGTCTGCCCCTGCCCGGCCATGAGCCAGAAGGGCTCACGCAGCCGGGTGACCTGACGCACGAAACGCTGCAGGGCCACCGCCCGGCGGAACTCCCGGTCCTGCAGCAGCGCGAGCAGCGTGCCGATGGCGTAGGCCCAGCCGACCACCGTCAGGAAGATGGAGAACGTGAGCCAGAGCCGCTGGGCCTCGGTGTACGGGGCGGGGATCTCGCCGAAGCCGATCGTCGTGGCGGTGTAGCTCATGACGTAGAACGCGTCGAGCAGCCCCACGCGCACCGCCTGCCCGGACGCGTCCCGGCCGGGGATCAGCATCAGTCCGAGCACCGTGACGGCGAAGATCAGGACGAGCACGATCAGCGGCGGGCGCATCCGGCGCAGCACGAGGAACACCGTGGCCGTCGCCTGCTCGGCGGAGGCGTCGTCGCGTCGGAGCCGCTCGTCGTCGGCCGCCCGCCGGGCGCCGGGCCCGAACAACCGGTACCAGAAGGTCAGCAGCGGGTTCCCCACGACGCTCTCCGGTGGCTAGCGACGGTGGAACGACACGGTCTCGATGAGGAGCAGCGTGACGGAGACGAGGTTGGCCAGCAGCGCGCCGCCGGACAGGGACACCACGCTCGCCGTCGCCTCGGGGCCGGGCGGGCCCGCCGACGCGGCGGAGGCGTACGCCCAGACGGTCGCCGCCGCGATGAGCTGCAGGTCCGCGACGAGGCTGGTGGCCAGGTGGACGGCGCCGATCTGGGTGCGGTCGCCGAACTTCAGCACGGTGGCGATGAGGTTGACCACGACGGCGGCGAAGAGCTCGAAGATGTTGTGGACCGCCGGGTCCGAGATGTCGCCGATGAAGAAGCCGAAGTTGAGGGTGGCGGCGAGCACCACGAAGAAGCCGAAGACCACCTTCTCGAGGTTCATCGCGGCTCCAGGCGCCGTCGCCAGGTTCAAGGCATGCGCATCGTACCGAGCGGGGCACAGCCGCGCGCGGACAGTCGTGTGCACTCAGCGCCCGAGACCGCCGAGCTCGAGCACCGGCGCGAGCGCCCACCAGTTCGCCGCGGCCAGCACGACGACGAACGTCAGGTGCCAGCACCACCGCGGCACCCGCGTCAGCTGGGCGAGCACCGCCGGGTCCGAGGCGGGCGAGCTGTGCCGGACGACGGCGCCCAGGTGCCGCCAGGACCCGACCAGGAGGAACGCCCCCATCCCGAGGACCACCGACGCCTGGGCCACGCCGGAGCCCCACCACCAGAGCGCGGCGGTGACGGCGGTGAGTGCGACCATGACGGCGGCCGTGTAGATCGAGCGCACCCGGACGAGGGCGCCGAGCAGCAGCAGCGCCGTCACGGCGAGGACCGGCGGCGCCCACCCGGCGGCCGCGAGCTGCACGGCGGCGGCGCCGACGACGGCCGGGGCCGGGTAGCCCGCCCAGGTGGTCAGCGCCCGGCCGGCCCCGCGGGACGGGCCGACCGTGACGGCGTGGCCGGACATGTCCCCGCGCAGCACGAGCCCGGTGAACCGGCGGCCGCAGAGCAGCCCGACGAGCCCGTGCCCCAGCTCGTGGACCACCGTGACGAGCACCCGCGCCCCGCGCCACAGCGGCGGCGCGAGGACCACGGCCGCGACGACGGCGAGCACCAGCGCCGCGACGGGCCAGGCGCTAGCCGGGACGAGGTCGGGCTGCAGGCGCTGCCAGGCCTGCGCCCACCACCGGCCCACTTCCGTGATCAGCTCTGTCACGGGCCCATCCTCCCCCGGCCCGGGCCGTTCGGGAGGCGCCCGGACCAGAACCCCCTTAGGAAGGAGGGATGACCGCCTACGGATTCCATGCCTCGCACGAGCAGATCGCCCCCAGCCGGCTCCTGAGCGACGTCAAGGCCGCCGAGGAGGCCGGCTTCGAGATGGCCATGTGCTCCGACCACTTCGCGCCGTGGAGCGCGCGGCAGGGCCACTCCGGGTTCACCTGGTCCTGGCTCGGCGCCGCCCTGGCGACCACGTCGCTCCGGCTCGGCTGCGTCAACGCGCCGGGCCAGCGCTACCACCCGGCGATCGTCGCCCAGGCCTCGGCGACCCTGGGCGAGATGTTCCCGGGACGGTTCTGGTTCGCGCTGGGCTCCGGCCAGGCGATGAACGAGCACATCACCGGAGAGCCCTGGCCACGCAAGGAGGTCCGCCTGGAGCGGCTGGAGGAGTGCGTGCGCATCATCCGCCGCCTCCACGCCGGCGAGGAGGTCACCCACGAGGGCCTCGTGACCGTCGACCGGGCCCGCCTGTACGACCTGCCGGCCGAACCGGTGCCGCTGGTCGGCGCCGCCATCTCCGCGAGCACCGCCGCCCGGGCCGCGCGCTGGGCGCAGGGCCTGATCACGATCAACCAGCCCCACGACACGTTGCGCGAGGTGGTGGCCGCCTACCGCGACGCCGGGGGCGCCGGTCCCCTCGCGCTGCAGGTCCACCTCTCGTGGGCGCCCACGGAGGCCGAGGCCGCGGCGATCGCCCGGGACCAGTGGCGCAGCAACGTCTTCGCCGAGCCGCTCAGCCTCGACCTGCCCACCCCGGAGCACTTCGACATCGCGAGCGCGGACGTCACCGACGCCGCGGTCGCCGGGGCGGTGCGCATCTCGGCCGACCCGGCCCAGCACGTGGCCTGGCTGCGTGAGTACGCGGAGCTCGGCTTCGACGAGATCTACCTCCACCACGTGGGCCAGGACCAGCGCGCCTGGCTCGAGACCGCCGCCACCGAGGTGCTGCCCGCGCTGCGGGCCTGACGCCGAGCCGACATCCACGCACGCACGCGCGTGACCGAGACGCCCGACCCGGCCCTGGGACATGGGCCGAGGGAGTGGCTCGCCGAAAGGTTGATGCAATGAGAATGACCGAGACGTCGGACCTGTGGTGGAAGAACGCCGTCATCTACTGCCTGGACATCGAGACCTTCTTCGACGCCGACGGCGACGGCGTCGGCGACATCGGGGGGCTCGCCGAACGCATCGACTACCTCGCCGAGCTCGGCGTGACCTGCCTGTGGCTCATGCCGTTCTACCCCACGCCGGACCGCGACGACGGCTACGACGTCACCGACTACTACGGGGTCGACGCCCGCCTCGGGACGCACGGGGACGTCGTCGAGCTGATCCGGACCGCGAAGGACCGGGGGATGCGGGTGATCGCCGACCTGCTCATCAACCACACCTCCGACCAGCACCCCTGGTTCAAGCAGGCCCGGCGCAGCACGGACAACCCGTACCGCGACTACTACGTCTGGCGCGCGGACCCGCCGCCGGACACCTCCGACCAGGTCGTCTTCCCGGACAAGGAGGACTCCATCTGGGCGCTCGACGACAAGACCGGCGAGTGGTACCTCCACCACTTCTACTCCCACCAGCCGGACCTGAACATCGCCAACCCCAAGGTCCGCGACGAGATCAGCAAGACCATCGGGTTCTGGCTCCAGCTCGGCATCGACGGCTTCCGGGTCGACGCCGTGCCCTTCTTCCTCGCGGACGTCGGCCTCGGCGAGGGGGCCGACGACGCCCCCCGGGACCCGCACACCTACCTCAAGCAGATCCGGGCCTTCCTCGGCCGGCGCAAGGGCGACGCGATCCTCCTGGGGGAGGTGAACCTGCCCCACGAGGAGCAGCAGCTCTACTTCGGGCAGAACGGCGGCGACGAGCTGAACATGATGTTCGACTTCATCTCGATGCAGAACCTGTACCTCTCCCTCGCGCGCGCCGACGCCGGGCCGCTGGCCACCGCCCTGCAGGACCGGCCCGCGATCCCGCCGGACTGCCAGTGGGCGACGTTCGTGCGCAACCACGACGAGCTGACGCTGGACAAGCTCTCCGACGACGAGCGGGCGGAGGTCTTCGCGGCCTTCGGGCCCGAGGAGGAGATGCAGGTCTACGGCCGCGGCCTCAAGCGGCGGCTGCCGCCCATGCTCGGAGGGGACCCCCGGCGCGTGCGCATGGTCTACTCGCTCCTCTTCTCCCTGCCCGGCACGCCGACCCTGTACTACGGCGAGGAGATCGGCATGGGCGAGGACCTGGCGGCGGAGGGCCGCATGGCGGTGCGTACGCCCATGCAGTGGTCGGACGACGTCAACGGCGGCTTCTCGACGGCCGCGCCCTCCCGCCTGATCTCCCCCGTCGTCGGTGACGGCTACGGCCCGGAGCACGTCAACGCGGCCGACCAGGTGCGCGATCCCGGCTCGCTGTGGAACTTCATGCGCGACCTCATCCAGGCCTACCGCTCGTGTCCCGAGCTGGGCTGGGGCGAGTTCACCGTGCTCGAGCAGCCGCACGCCCAGGTCATGGCGCACCAGAGCACGTGGCACACGTCCTCCGTGGTCGCGGTGCACAACCTGGGCCCCGAGCCGCTCACCGTGCCGCTCACGCTGGACGTGCCGGGCGGGAGCGACCTGGTGGACCTGCTGCGCGACGGCACCACGCCGGTCTCGCCCGACGGCGCCGCCGAGGTCACCCTGGACGGGTACGGCTACCGGTGGCTGCGCGTGCGGCACGACGGCGAGCGTCGCCTGCCCTGACGGCGGCACCCCTCCGCGTCGCCGCCGGGGCGGCGTCCCATCACCGGCCGCGGGGCCTGAGCCGGACGTTGGGGAGGACGGGGGCGGGCAGCGGGTCGCCGTCGTACCCGGAGACCCGCCCGAACCGCTCCAGGCCGGGCCCGGCCGCCCCCGCGGCGGCCTGCTGCCACTCCTCGCGGGCCGCGACCACCTCCTCATGGGTGCGGCCGACGAAGTTCCACCACATGAGGATCTGCTCGTCGAAGGGGGTGCCACCGATCAGGACCGCCCGCACGGGCGTGGCGCCCGCCTCCAGGACGAGCTCGTCCCGTCCCGGCGCGACGTAGGAGAGCCACGCGGGCGGCACCGTCCGCCCGGCGACGACCAGCTCGCCGTCGTCGACGAGGACGCCGTGCTCGAAGCGCACGTCCAGCGGCAGGCGCACGACGGCGCCGGCCGGGAGGTCCAGCTGCGCGGCCACCAGCGGGGAGTAGGCGCGCGCGGGCGAGGCGGCCCCGGCCAGGGACCCCATGACCACCTGGACCCGGGCGCCGTCGAGATCGAGCGTGGGCAGCTGCGCCACGTGCTCGAAGGCGGCCGGACCGTGGCGGTCGGCGTCGGGCAGGGCGGTCCAGAGCTGGACGCCGTGCAGGCGCCTCTCGGCCGGGAACAGGGCCGGCGTGTCCTCCTCGGAGTGGCAGATCCCCCGGCCCGCGGTCATGAGGTTGAGCTGACCGGGCCGGATGTCCTGACATGAGCCGAGGGCGTCGCGGTGGCGCACCCGCCCCTCGAACAGCCAGGTGACCGTCTGGAGCCCGGTGTGCGGGTGCGGGGCGACGTCCATGCCGCCGCTCAGGGCGACGTCGTCGGGGCCGTAGTGGTCGACGAAGCAGAACGGGCCGATGAGCGAGCGCTGCTTGGAGGGCAGCGTGCGGCGGACCGTCATGGCCCGCGGGCCCCCGAGCGGCACCTCCCGCGGCTCGATGAGCTCGACGCCCTCGCCCTCCGGACCCGCGACGCAGACCTGCTCCGTGGGCCGCAACTCGAGGTTCGTCATGGATCAACCGTAGGTGAGGTCCCTTACGCCTGGGGTCGTAGGCGGGCGGTCGATCCTCATTCTTGTGGCCGATGTGGCCGGGACCGGCCCGGGCCATGCTGGCAGCAGCGGGCGCCCGTCCGCGGTCGGTGAGATACGAAGGGTCGGTCATGCCGCAGAGCACCGTGGTGCGCCTGCCCCGCCGCGCACGTCTCGTCCTGTGGAGCGGGTACCCGCTCGCCGGCGTGCTGGCGGGCCTGGCGCTGACCCTCCTCGGGGAGTGGATCGCGCAGTCGAGCAGCTCGTTCGACGGCGTCCTGGGCCGCGGCGACCGCGTGGGCGAGCCCGTCGCCCTGATCGTCGGCGGTGTCCTCGGCATGCTGATGGGCGCGGTCTGGGCGGCGTCCGTCCTCGGCGAGTCGCTGCGGGCGAGCGTGGGCCGCCGGTCCCTGACCCTGACCTGGTGCGACGCGCGGGTCAGTGTGCCGAGGTCGCTCGTCGCCGCCGTCGTCATGGGCGAGGACCTGGTCCTGCTCGGGCCGGGCACCGTCGAGCTCGCCCGGGTGCACATGAACCTGGACCGGGAGCAGCTGCGCTCGGCGCTGCGTGAGCACGGCTTCCCCGCGCCGGTCGGCACCGATCCGAACGACGCCGCGTTCGCCCTCTGGCATCCCCACGCCTCCGGGCTCGTGGCTCAGGAGCACCGCCTGCTCGCCGCGCGCGCCGATGCCCTGGCCGCCGGTGCCCACAGTGACGCCGAGCTGCTCCGCCGCCAGCTCGCTGCTCGCGGCATCATGGTGCGCGACGCCCGCGCCGGTGGCCGCGCAGGCGGCCGCGCCGGCGGCGGTCCCGGCGGCGGCGGCCGCCAGCCCGTGCAGGAGTGGCGCTCTGTGCAGCCCTCCGTGCAGCCGGCCCGCGTGGCCGTGGCTCCTCCGCTCCGGCGCGACCGGCAGCTGGGACCGGCTCAGGTCGTGTGACCCAGGAGGCCAGGTTCGTCGAGCGGCACAACGAGGCCCATGAAGGACCGTCCAGGGGCACCTTCCCCGACATGGACCGCCGCAACAGATCCCAGCGGTCCCCCACGTTGTCGGGGCGCCACTCCTCCCTGTCGGGCAAATTTCCAGTAAAGTCGCGTGCGGACGACTCGTCACCGCCTACCCAGCGCTTTGCCCATTCCGTTGCCCATCGCTTTGCTCGCGCTCCGGTCCCGCCCGGATGGCCCGCAGGAGGAGAAGCCTTGGTCGACCTGCTCACCTCCTACCGCGCGAACGGCCCAGGGCACGACGAGATGCTGCAGGCCACCGGGCCCGCCCGTGCCGCGTGGGAGCAGCTCGCCGAGCAGGCGCGACTGGGGCAGGGCGCCCGGCTCGACGCCAGCAGGGCCGAGGTGGTCCGCCTCCTGCAGGACCAGGGGCTCCCCCAGGCGGGTCCTGCCGCGGAGGCGTGGCAGCTCGACCCCCTGCCCGTGCTCGTCGACGAGCTCGAGTGGCACCCGCTCGAGGCGGCCCTCCGCCAGCGCGCCGAGCTGCTCGACCAGATCCTCACCGACCTCTACGGCGAGCGGAAGCTCCTCGCCTCCGGCCTGCTCCCGCCCGAGATCGTGCTCGGCCACCCCGGTTTCGTGCGAGAGGCGGCCGGCATCCGGATCCCGGGCGCCCACCAGCTGTTCCACTCCGCCGTCGACCTCGCCCGCAACGCCGACGGCGCATGGACGGCGCTCGCGGACCGCAGCGACTCGCCCGTCGGCCTGGGATACGTCATGGCCGACCGCCGGGTGGTCTCCGAGGTCCTCGCGGGCTCCTACCGCACCTCGCGCACGCGACGGGTCGGGCCCTTCTTCCAGGCGCTGCGGGAGTCGCTCCAGGCCGCGGCCCCGGCGCCGGCCGGGGACAGCCCACGCATCGCGGTCCTGACCCCCGGCGAGTCCTCGCCGTCCACGTTCGACCACGGCTACCTCGCGACCATGCTCGGGCTGCCGCTCGTCGAGGGCGGCGACCTGGTGGTCGAGGACGGCCGCGTGTGGGCGCGGTCCCTGGGCCGCCGGGAGCCCGTGGACGTGCTCCTGCGCCGGGTCGCCGCCACCCAGGTCGACCCCCTCGAGCTGGACGGGACCTCACGCCTCGGCACGCCGGGTCTGGTCCATGCCGCCCGCACGGGGGGCGTGACGATCGTCAACACGCTGGGCTCCGGCGTGCTGGAGAGCCCCGCCCTGCTCACCTACCTGCCCCGCCTGGCCCGGGCGCTCCGCGACGAGGAGCTGGCCCTGCCCTCCGCGGTGACCTACTGGTGCGGTGAGCGGTCGATGTGCTCCCACGTCATCGCCAACCTCGGCCGGCTCGTCATCCGGTCCACCACCTCCGGCCACCCGCCCGTCGCCGGGTGGGAGCTGACCATGGACGAGCGCGCCGACCTCGCCGCGGCGATCGCCGCGCGACCGTCGGCGTGGGTCGGCCAGGAGCCGGTCGAGGCCTCCACGACACCGACGGTCCTGGGGCGCTCCCTGGTGCCGCAGCCCACGTCGCTGCGCACCTTCGCGGTCGCGCACGGGGAGGGCTACGTCGTCATGAGCGGGGCGCTCGGCAGCGTGGGCCCGGCCCCGCAGGCCGCCCTGGCCGGCCCCACGATGGGCGGCACCGCCAAGGACGTGTGGGTCCTGGCCGCCGAACCACGCGCCGTCGCCGACCGGGCGCTGCCCACGCTAGATCTCCCGCCGGCCCGCTCCGCCGACGCCGCCATCTCCCCCCGAGCCGCCGAGGACCTCTTCCGGCTCGGGCGCTCCACCGAGCGGGCGGAGGCGACGGTGCGCCTGCTGGCCGCCGTCGCCGACCGGTGGGACGACTACCACTCCCGGCCCACCGCGCCGGCCACCGCCCCGGCCGGAACCGACCCCGCCGGCACGGACCCCGCCGGCAACCACCCCGCGCCCCCCGGCCACGGTCACGCCGCAGGCACGCGGGCCCTCGACGTCCTCCTCGGTGCCCTCCACGAGCTCGCCGACGACGCCCCGCTGCCCTCGCTCGTCACCGACGAGTCGGTGACCGGCTCGGTGGCGTGGTCCGTGGCGCAGATGTCACGGGACGCGGCTGGGGTGAGGGACAACCTCTCGCCCGACGTCTGGCTGGCCATCTCCTCCCTGGAGCGCACCCTCGCCCTCGAGCGGGCCCGCCGTCACGACGGCGACGGGGCCCAGCTCGGCCTGGGGCCGGTCCTCTCCCGCCTGCTCGAGAGCCTCATGGCCCTGCACGGCATCTTCACCGAGTCGCTGGTGCGCGACATCGGCTGGCGCCTCCTCGAGGTCGGACGGCGGCTCGAGCGCGCCCGGCACCTGGTCACCGCGCTCGGCGCGAGCGTCAGCGTGCGCCGCGAGCGCGCCGTCGAGTCGCTGGTGATCGAGTCCGTCCTCCTGGCGCACGAGTCGGTCATCACCTTCCGCCGTCGCTACCCGACGGGAGGGCTGGGCGCGATGCTGGACCTGCTCCTCACCGACGAGACGAACCCGCGGGCGCTGGCCTTCCAGCTCGCCCAGCTGCGCACGCACCTGGCCGAGCTGCCCGCCCTGGCACGCGGTCCGGCGTCGCGCGACCAGCTCCTGGCGGAGGTGACGGACCTGCTCGCCGAGCTGCGCACGGACCGCGTCGAGGGTGTGGGCGGGCGCCGGGTGCAGCTCGCCCAGACGCTCGAGTCCATCCACTGGCGGCTGGACGAGCTGGGCACGGAGATCATCCGCGTGCACTTCACCCACCCGGTCGCCGCGCGGTGGCCCGAGGAGGGGTGGCAGCAGTGAGCACCACGTCCGCGCGCCGCGGCGGCGAGAACGAGCGTCACTACGCGCTCGTGCACCGCACCGCCTACACCTACGCCGAGCCCGTCACCAGCAGCTACGGCACGGCGATGCTGCTGCCTCGTGAGATCCACGGCCAACGCGTCCACCAGGCCACGCTCGTGGTGACGCCCACGCCCGCGGAGACGGCGGAGCACCGGGACGTCAGCGGCAACCGGTCGAGCTACTTCCACGTGACGCAGGAGCACACGGCGCTCGAGGTGGTCGCCTCCTCGCTGGTCACGGTCACCCGCCGGCGGCTGGACATCCAGGCCGTGCCGCAGGTGCCCTGGGAGCGGGCCGTGGCCTCGGTCAGCGCCATGCGCGCCACCGGCAAGGGCGAGCAGGGCGAGGGGCCGTCCTCCGTGCTGGCGATCGTCGAGTCGGCGCTGCCGTCGGCCATGATCGAGCCCGAGCACGAGGTCTTCGAGTACGCCCTCCCCTCGTTCGGGCCCGGCACCCCGCTCGTGCGGGTGGTCGCGGATCTCTCGCACCGCATCCGCGGGGACCTCCCGTCCCGGCCCGGGGCCACCACCGCCCCCTCCCGCCTGGCCGACCTCCTCGAGAGGCGCGCGGGCGCGAGCCAGGAGCTCGCCCACCTGATGGTCGGCTGCCTGCGCGCGATGGGCCTGGCGGCGCGGTACGTCACGGGGTACGTGGAGGCCGTCCCCTCGCCGGGACGGGACGGGCTGCGCGGGGCGGACGTCTCGCACGCCTGGGCGTCGGTGTGGATCCCTGGCGGCGGCTGGGTGCACATCGACCCCACCCACGACCAGTTCATCGACAACCGGTACGTGGTGCTCGGCTGGGGCAGGGACGTCCGCGACGTCTCCCCGCTGCGCGGCATCGTCTTCACCCCCGGCACCGGCTCCAGCCTGTCCGTCGAGGTCGACCTGACCGCGGTCGGCCCCGAGGAGATCCGGGCCCGGCGCGGGGAGGCGGTGCTGCGATGAACGGCGCCCTGCCGCCCACCGACCGCCTCGTGGCGGCCGCCGCCATCGTCGACTCGCTCGCGCGACCCACCCGGCTCCTGTGCGCCCAGCGGTCGGCACCGGCGCACCTCGCCGGACGGTGGGAGCTTCCCGGCGGCAAGGTGGAGCCGGGCGAGGTGCCCGTCGACGCGCTCCACCGCGAGCTGGCCGAGGAGCTCGGCGTCACGGTCCGGGTCGGGCCGGTGCTCGCGGGTCCGCTCCACGGTGACTGGCCGATCCTGGCCCACCGCACCATGCGGGTCTGGTTCGCCGAGCTCGCGGCGGGCACGCCGGCGCCGCTGGAGGACCACTCCGCGCTCCGCTGGGTGGCCGACGACAACCTCGATGAGCTCGACTGGCTCGACCCCGACCGGCCGATCATCGCCGCCGTGCGCGCCGCGTGGCGGGCGCCCGGCTGAGCGCGGCCCCGGCGGGCGCGCGCACCGGCCTCACGACCCCAGCCTGCTGATCGAGAAGGCGCACAGGAAGCCCAGCGCGGCGATGAGCCCCGTGAAGGCGTGGGTGCGCTCGAACGCCTCCGGGATCATCGTGTCCGCGACCATGGTCAGGATCGCCCCGGCGGCCACCGCCGTGATGACGGCGCCCACCTGCGGCGAGGCCGACCCCAGCAGGAGGTAGCCCAGCGCCGCGGCCACGGCGCTCACGACGGCGATCGTCCCCCACACGCCGAAGACGTACCCGGCGGAGCGCCCGGCGTTCTTCATCCCGGCCGCGCTGGACAGACCCTCGGGCACGTTGGAGATCACGACGGCGGCCACGACGGCCACGCTCACGGCGCCCCCGCCGAGGAGGCTCGCGCCCAGGACGACCGACTCGGGGATCCCGTCCAGGAGCGCGCCGACGGCGATCGCCGCACCGCTCCCGGCCTGGTCGCGCTCGGAGGGCTGCTGGTCCCGGGAGCGCTTGCGGTGGCGCGCGCCGTGGCGCGCGAGCACGGCGTTCGCGAGCATGTACGCCACGGCACCGACGAGGAACCCCACCGCCGCCGTCCCCAGCCCGCCGCTGTCGGCCGCCTCCTGGACCAGGTCGAAGGCGAGCGCCGAGATGAGGACGCCCGCCCCGAAGGCCATCACGCTGGCGGTGGCCTTCGGGGGCACCGCCACGAACCACGCGATCGCCGCGCCGACCACCAGCGCGGCGCCGCCCAGCAGGCCCCACGCCCCGGCGGCGAGCCAGCCCGTCACCGGGCACCGACCCCTGCTGCGCGAACGCTCGGCTCCACGGGGGCGCTCACGTCAGGACCCCTGGAGATCGAGGACGACCTTGATGTCGTCGGGCTCGGGGTGGAACGCCTCCGCGAACCTCTCGAGCGGCACGCGGCGGGTGATCAGTCGCGACAACCAGCGGAGGTCGGCCTGGGCGAGGGCGTCGGCCGCGGCCGCGTAGTGGGTGAGGTTGGCGTTGACCGATCCGACGACGACGTCATTCTCCAGCACGATCTGGCGGCCCAGCGCCCCGGCGTCCACGGTCAGCCGTCGTCCCGCCGAGGACACACCCGTGAGGCACACGATCCCGTACGGCGAGGTCGCGGCCATGGCGTCGAGCACGACACCGCTGACGCCGGTCGCCTCGATGACGACGTCCGGCGTCACCGCCGCGGCCACGTCGTCGACGGTCCCGCTGTGGTACGTGGCCCCGAGGTCCCCGACGAGCTCCGGCTTGAGCCCCTCCGTCACCCTGTCGAGCACGTGAACCTCGAGCCCGCGCTGGATCCCCAGCAGCGCGGCGAGGAGCCCGATGGGGCCGGCGCCCGTGACGAGCACGGTGCGCGGCTCGAACCAGGCGCGAGCGCCGATCTTCTCCACCTGCTCCCACGCCTTGGCCACCACCGTGGTCGGCTCGAGCAACGTCCCCACGTCGGCCAGGCGCGGGTCGAGCCCGACGGCGAATCCCGGCTCGACCCGCCACGCCTGGCTCGCGTAGCCGTCGAGCTCTTTGATGCCACGCTCGGTGTACCGGCCGTTGCGGCACATGTCGAACTCGCCGTGCGCGCAGGCGCCGCACGGCTGAGGGTCCGGCCGGCGCACCACCCCGACGACGAGGTCCCCTCGGGAGAACCCCGAGCCGCCCGGGGCCTCGCGCACCCGCCCGAGGGACTCGTGCCCGAGGACGAGCCGCTGGTGGCCGGGAGGCGCCGCCCCGTAGTCGCCCGCGGCGATCTCCCGGTCCGTCCCGCACACGCCCACACCGACGCCATCGACCAGCAGATCACCGGTCCCCGCGGCGGGGTCGGGCACGTCTGTCACCGCGAGCGAGTCCGGCTGGCCCGGGATGATGGTGAGCGCACGCATCTGCTCGTCCTCTCTGGTGCTCCCGTCGCCTGCTGATCGGGACGGGTCACGCCGTGGTGCCGGGCCGTGGACCTCGCCGCCGCCCCGGCAGCTTCGCCGGCGGTCGCGCCCTTCCTATGCCGCTCTCCCGGCCCCCGCAACCCCGGCGACCTGCGCCGACGTGGCGGTTTTACGACGCTTGACGTCTCTGCGTCAGAAAGTGGCATAATCTCTCGGTGCCCAAGATCATCGGTAGCTCGCTCGCGGAGCATCGCGAACGCACCCGCAGCGCGCTCTTCTCCGCCCTGTCCCACCTGATGCGCGAACGCGGTTTCGACGCCGTCTCCCTGGCGGACATCGCCGCCGAGGCGGGGATCGGGCGGACTGCGGTGTACAACCACTTCCCGGACAAGGAGTCGCTGCTCCTGGCGTTCATCGAGCACGAGACCGCCACGTACGTGCGTGCCCTGGAGGAGTCGCTCGCCGAGGTGGAGGAGCCGGTGGAACAGCTCCGCGTGTACGTGCGCGAGCAGCTCAAGCTCGAGCGCTCCTATCACGTGGCCCCCGGCCCGGATCTGCGCGAGGTCATCTCGAACGACGCCCTGGGTCATCTCCGTGAGCATGTCGGCCAGGTGGAGCAGCTGCTGCGCAAGATCCTCTCGCGCGCGATCGACGCCGGTGACATCCCGAGCCAGCACCTCGACGCGGTCGTCCAGCTCGTCCACGCCTGCCTGAGCGGGCGGATCCTGCCGCGCTCCGAGCCCGCGCGCGGCGAGTTCATCCGGGCGACGGAGCTCTTCGTCTTGCGTGCCGTCGGGGCGCGTGCGGCCGAGCCCATGCGCGCCGTCGAGGTGGCCTGACCACCTTGCCCGCGGCGGCCGGCCGCGGAGCCGGGCGCCCGAGCCGGGCGCCTCGCCGCCGGCCCACGCTCCCTCACCAGTTCTGCCCGCCGCCGAAGCCGCCGCCGGACCTCTGCTCCTGCTCCTGCCGGTCACGCTGCGCCTGCCAGTTGCGCTCCTCGAGCTGCCGCTGCTGCGGATCCTCCGGCGACCCGGAGGGCGGGTCCCCCTGGGGGCCGCCCCGCCCGTCCCGGTTCTCCTCACCCGGCTGGTCGGGCCGCGCAGGACCCTGCTGCTGACGTTGCTGCTGCTCCAAGGCCTTCTCACGCTGGCGCTGCTCGATCTGGTCCGGGGTCGACGGCTGGTCCGACGGCCGGTCGGAGGGCTGCTCACTGGGCTGGTCGGACGGCCGGTCACTCGGCTGGTCACTCGGCTGGTCGGACGGCTGGTCCGAGGGCTGCTCACTCGGGTTCTCGCTCGGGGTCTCCGGCGGCTTGTCGGCCTCGCCGTCGGAGGTGCAGGGCCCGAGGGTGCTCATCGCCTCGAGGTAGTACGACAGGGCCATGGCGGGGTCGCCGTCGGCGCGGGACCCGTCCCCCATGGCCTCCAGCGCGAGGGAGAGGTTGGTGCGCACCCGGCACTCGGGGGCGGCGGGATCGGGTCGGCCGTCGGCGTCCGTGGTGCCCTTCGGCACGAGCCGGCGCGCCTCGCGCAGGTCCTCCACCGCCTCGAACGCCTGCCCGGTGCGCTGCCGGGAGGTTCCGGCATTGAACCAGGCCTTCCACGGTTCCACCGCCCTGGTGTACGGCTTGTGGTGGTCGTACCGCTCCGCCGCGCTCCCGTAGTCACCCGCGTCGTACGCCGAGCGGGCGTAGGTGGCGCCGAGCCCCGCGCCGAGCAGCACGCTGCCGGCGATGAGCGCGAGGAGCACCACCGGCGCCGACCAGGCCAGCATCCGCCGTCGCGCGCGCAGGTGCGCGGGCAGCGGCGGGCGCTCCTTCCGGCGGTCGGGGTCCAGACCGCCGCCGGGGCCGAGACCGCGGCCCGGGCCGAGCTCGAGTCCGGCGCCGGCGCTCATGCCGCCGCCTCGCTCAGCCGCAGGCGCCGCCACCGGGCCGCCTGGGCGAAGGCCTCGCCGGCCACCAGGGCGGCCAGGACGACGGCGGCCGGCCAGTACACGTCGCGGTAGGTGCTCACGTCCCGGCGCCCGTCGCTCGCGATCTCCTCGACGTCGATATTCGCGACCAGGGCGTCCACGGGGGTGGGGGCGATCCGGTGGCTGTACGCCAGCCCGAGCTGAGAGGCGAGGCGGCGCAGGTTCGTCTCGTCGATCCGCGAGACGGCCGGGGGCGAGCCGGGCTGCGACTCGTCGGTGATGTAGGGGGCGTTCGTGCCCGCACCTGTGTCGTCGGTGCCGTCGTAGGTGCGCATGTGCCCGCCGGCCGTGGTGCCGTACCCGAGGACCGCGCCGCCGTCGACGAGCGGCACGAGCTGGGCGAGGTCGGCGGCGTCGGGCGTGGACGAGGGGGCGTCGCCCTGGGTGTTCTCGCCGTCGGAGAGGAAGAACACGAGCCGCACGTCGGCCGGGTTCCGCTGGGCGGCGCCCCTCAGCGCGTCCGTCAGCGCGCCGATCGGGCGGTCGATGCTCGAGCCGGCGGAGTACCAGGTGATCTCCTGGCGCAGCGTCTCGGCCCAGGTGCGCACCGCGCGCGCGTCGGTCGTCAGCGGGAGCTGCCGGGTGGCCTGCGAGTCGAAGCCGATCACCGAGTAGCGCGCGCCGGGCAGGGCCTCCATGACCGCGACCAGGTCGTGGCGCACGCCCTCGAGGCGCGGGCGTGCGCCGTCGTAGTCCTCGGCCGCCATCGACCCCGTGCGGTCCACGACGAAGTAGACCTCCGCGTTGGTCTCGACCCGCCGCGTCTCGGCCGGGACCGCCGGCGCCAGCCCGATCACGAGCGCGCACGCCACCATCGCGCCCCGGCGCAGCCAGCTGCCGGCCGTGCCGTCCCCGGTGCGCCGGGCCCGCCACCAGCCCAGGCCGCACAGCACCACCAGGGGCACGAAGACGAGCAGGAGCACCCACGCGGGCCACACGAGCCGGAGGATCATGCCCGCACCTTCCAGGCGACCAGGAGGAGCACGGCGAGGCCGGCCACGAGCCACCCCAGCCAGCGGTCCGGCCGGTCGGTGACGACCATCTCCGGGTTCGCGTCCAGGTCCACCGCCTGGTGCGCGGCGATGTCCTCGATGATCCCGTCCACGGCGGCCGGGTCGTCGGCCTCGAAGAACAGCCCGCCGCCGGCCTGGATGACCTGGGCCATCTCGGCCTTGGCGTCCGCCGCCCCGGCACCCCCGAGCGAGGCGTACATCCCGTGCACCGTGATGCCCTTCTCGGCGGCCAGGGCGCCGGCCTCGGGCAGGGTGTAGATCGGGGTGCCGAGCACGAGGTTGTCGGTCGCCAGGATGATCGAGCGGGAGCGGGCGGTGTCCTGCTCGTCGAAGCCCAGCGCGCAGCTGGCGAGCCCGTCGCCGACGAGCGAGGACGAGTCGTTGTCCAGCGAGACGGTGCCCGCGAGGAAGGTCTCGAGCCGGTCGAGGGCCTCCTGGTCGTACACCCAGGCGTCGAGGTCGAAGTTGAGCGCGACGGCGGCGTCGTCCAGCTCGTTCTTGACCAGCGTGTAGTCGTCCGTGAGCGGGAACACGGTGCGCGTGGTGTTGTTCCAGACGCTCAGCGCGATGCGCTCACCCTGGAAGGAGTCCACGAGCGCGGAGAACTTCCTGACGATCTCGGTGTCCATCTCGATCATCGAGCCCGAGACGTCCAGGCAGAGCACGATGTCGCGGGTGGCGAGGACCTCGGAGCGCACGTCCCTGTCCACCGGCCGGGCGGCGAGCGACGCCGTCGCCAGGGTCGTGACGGCGGTCGCCACGGCCGCGAGCGCCAGGCCCCCGCGCAGCACGCGCAGGCGGCGGCGGTAGCTGACGAGGCCGCGCAGGTACTCGGAGTTCGCGACCCACGTCACCGCCTGCCTGGCCGGGGGGCGCCGCAGGAACCAGCCGGCGAGCGCCGCGAGCGCGACGCCGGCGAGGACGAGCGGCACGAGCCAGGGGGTCACCACGTCGCGATCACCTCCTTGGCCCGCTCGGTGGAGGCGGCCGCCTCGGCGTCGGAGTCGGGGGCGAAGCTCGGCTCCTCCCACCGGGCGAGGAGGTGGCCCACCCGCCTGGTGGGGTCGAACCCGGCCACGTCGCCGCGGGTCCAGGCCCGCACGTCCGTGCCGACGCGCTCCGAGGCGAACTCGCGCATGGTCCGGGCGAGCTCGAGGTGGAGGGCGCGCAGGTCGTACACGCCGGCGCGGAAGCGCGCGTGGTGCTCCTCCACCTCGGCGGTGTAGCGCTGGCGCAGCCCGGGCGTCATCCGCGCGGGCGCCCGGCCCGGCCGCGCCATGCGCCCCGGGTCGGTGCGGCGGTGGACGAGGACGAACCACGCGGCCACGGCGACGAGCAGCAGGGCCCCGAGCGCGGGGACCCACCAGCTGTACGCCTCGGGCGGGAAGAGGTCAGCGTCGGGCACGGCGCTGCCTCCCGAGCATGTCGACGAGCGAGTCGACGACGTCGTCCTCGCTGCCGACCCGGATGTGCTCGATGCCCCGGCGGCGCAGCATGGCGTCCGCCTGCGCCCGGCGCGCCTCGACCGCGGCCAGCGCCTCGGCGTGCAGCGCGGCGTCGTCGCGGAGGAACGCGGGGAGGGGTGCCGCGCCGTCGACGTCCGCCGTCGGGCCGATGCCCCGCAGCGTCGGCAGGGCGTCGGCGACGGCGACGACCATGACCTCGTGGCGGATCCGCAGGCGCCGCAGGGCGTCCTCGTCAGCGGGGGCGGGCCGCGCCTCGTCCGTGAGGACCACCACGAGGGAGCGGCGCGTGAACCAGGTCGTCACCCGGTCGAGGACCCGGCCGAGGTCGGACGGCGGGGCGTCCAGGGTCAGGCTCCGCTCCACGGTGCGCAGCAGCATCTCGAGGTGGGCGGTGCCGCCCCGGCCAGGGACCTGCACCATCCGCTCGGCGTCGCCCGCGACGAGCGCGACGAGGTCGCCGCGGGCGCGGGCCAGGTACGCCACGACGTCCGCGGCGAACAGCGCGACCTGCGACTTCGGCTCCCCCGACAGGGACGTGGCGGCCATGTTCCGGCCGGTGTCGACCGCCAGGACCATCGACAGGTTCGACTCGCGCACGAAGCGCCGGATGATCGGGTGCCCGGCCCGGGCGGAGGACTTCCAGTCGATGTCGCCGATGTCGTCGCCGGGGCGGTACTCGACCTGGTCGTCGAAGTCCTGGCCGTGGCCGGAGAAGATCGAGCGGTGCCGCCCGTCCAGCAGGCCCGACGCGCGGCGCACGGTCGGCAGGTCCAGGCGGGCCCGGACCTTCGCGAGGCGGGAGGAGGCGTCCATGCGTCCCGCCGCTCAGGGCGCGGGGACGGCCGCGAACACGGCGTCCACCAGGGCCTCCGGCGCGACGTTGTTGGCCAGGGCGTCATAGGTGCGCACCAGCCGGTGCCGCAGGACGGGATGGCGCAGCCGCTTGACGTCGTCGGGCACGACGTAGGTGCGCCCCTCCTGCAGCGCCACCGCCTGCGCCACCCGCATCAGGGCGATGGCGCCGCGGGGCGAGGCGCCCACGCGCACGTGGTGGTGGAGGTCCGGCAGGGGCCGCGGGCCGCCGCCGCGGGTGGTGTTGACGAGGGCGACGATGTACTGCTTGATCGAGAGGTCGACGTAGACCTTGTTGACGAGCCCCTGGAGGAACAGCACGTCCGCCAGCGTGACCGGCTCGTCGGTGATCGGGGCGGTGAGGGCTCCCGTGGAGGCGAGCTGGAGGATGTCCACCTCCTCGGCCGGGGTGGGGTAGGTGAGCACCTCCTTCATGAGGAACCGGTCCATCTGGGCCTCGGGCAGCACGTAGGTGCCCTCCTCCTCGATGGGGTTCTGCGTGGCCAGCACCATGAACGGACTCGGGAGGGGGTAGACCTCCCCGCCGATGGAGGTCTGCTTCTCCTGCATCGCCTCGAGCATGGCGGACTGGGTCTTGGCGGAGGAGCGGTTGATCTCGTCGAGGAGGACGAGGTTGGCGTGCACCGGCCCGAGCTGGGTGGTGAACTCGCCGGTGGCGTAATTGAAGATCTGGGTGCCCACGATGTCGTTGGGCATGAGGTCCGGCGTGCACTGGATGCGGTGGAACGTGCCGGAGACCGCCTCGGCCAGGGTCTGCGCCGCCGTCGTCTTGGCCAGGCCCGGCACGGACTCGAGCAGCACGTGCCCGCCGGCGATGAGCGTGGAGACCAGCGCCGTGCGCAGGCCCTCCTGGCCGACGACGCGCCGCCCGAAGATGGTCGTGGTCCGCGCGATCAGCCGCGAGGCCAGCTCGGTGTCCGTCTCGGTGATCGTCTGGAGCTGCTGCGGGCTCATCTCATCCCCGGTCGGTCGGCAGGTGCTGGTCGAGACTATGTCAGCCGGCACCGACATGCCTGGCCCGGGCACCTGCCATCGGCGTGGCCGGCCCGCCGGGTGCGGCGACGCCGGAACCTCCATCATGGCATCGCCGGCCCGCCCCGGGGAGGCCGCCCCCGGAACGGCCGTGCGCCGCCCGCCGGGGGCGGCGCCGGCTCCCCGGCCAGGTAGGGCCGCCCGCACGCGGCGCCTACCCTGGGTACGTGGTTGACTCCTCCTCCGTCCGGCGCCAACGACTGTGGTGGTACGCCGCCGGATCCCTGCCGCTGGCACTGCTCGCGATGATCGCCGGCCTCGCGCTGACCGGCGCCGCCGCGCCCTCCGTGCTCGTCGACCCCGGCGCGCTGGTGCGGTGGGGGCTCCCCGTGGCCACGCTCCTCACGCACGCCGCCGGGACCCTGACCGTGGGGGCCTTCGCGCTGTGCGCGCTCGTCCTGCCCGCGCCCGCCCGCGCGTCCCACCGCACGGCGGCGGCCACGGCCCGGGCCGCGCGCGCGACGGCGGTGGACGGCGCCGCCTGGACCCTCGCCGCCCGCGCCGGCGCCGTCGCCGCGGTCGTGTGGGCCCTCGCGCAGCTCGCCCACGTGGTCCTCACGCACTCCTCCATCGTCGGCACCGGCATCGGCGGTCCCGGCTACGGCAGCCAGCTCGCGCAGTTCGTCACCGAGATCGAGCTGGGCCGGGACCTGATGTGGGCGACGGTCCTCACGGCGCTGGTCGCCGTCGTCGCGGTCTCCGTCGGGGGCTACGCCTCCGCCGCGTGGGTGGCCGCGCTCGCGCTGGCCGCGCTCTTCCCCACCGCCCTGACCGGCCACGCGGCCGGCGCCGCCAGCCACGAGCTGGCCGTGTCGTCGTGGTGGCTGCACGTCGGCGCGGTCACCGTCTGGGTCGGCGGCCTCGCCGTGCTGTGCCTCGTGGCCTCGCGGACGGGCCGTGACCTTCCCGACGCCGTCCAGCGCTACTCCCACCTGGCCCTGTGGTGCTTCGTCATCGTCGCGCTCTCCGGCTCGGCCAACGCCTGGATCCGCCTGAACTCCCCGGCGGAGCTGGTCACCCACCCCTACGGCCAGCTGCTGCTGATCAAGCTCGTGCTCACCGTGGCGCTCGGCCTGGCGGGCTGGGAGCACCGGCGCGCCACCATCCCCGCGATCCGCGCCCACCCGGGGCCGTCCGCCGGCCGGGCGTTCTGGCGGCTGGCCGGGGTCGAGGTGCTGGTCATGGGCGCGGTGGTCGGCGTCGCCGTCGCCCTGGGCTCCTCCGCGCCGCCCGTGCCGCAGGCCCCGGTGCCCGACGCCGGGCCGGTCTACCTCCTGACCGGCCACCCCGTCCCGCCGTACCCCACCGCGCTGACCTACCTGACGCAGTGGCGCCTCGACCCCCTGTTCGCGCTCGTCGGCGCGGCCGCCCTCGTCGTCTACGTCGGGTGGGCCCTGCGGCTGCGCCGCCGGGGCGACGCCTGGTCCCCCGCCCGCACGGCCGCCTGGGTCGCGGGCGTCCTGCTCTTCACGTGGGTGACCAACGGCGGCCCGGCGGTCTACGGCAAGGTCCTCTTCAGCGCCCACATGATCCAGCACATGCTCCTGGTGATGGTGGTGCCGGTCTTCCTCGTCCTCGGCGCGCCGGTGACCCTCGCCATGCGGGCGCTGCCCCACCGCCTCGACGGCTCGCGCGGGCCCCGGGAGTGGCTGCTCGTGCTCGTCCACTCCCGCGTGGCGAGCTTCTTCTCGAACCCCATCGTCGCGGCCCTGAACTTCGCCGGCTCCCTGATCGTGTTCTACTACTCCCCGCTCTTCGAGGGGGCGCTGACCACCCACCTCGGGCACGTGCTGATGGTCGTGCACTTCACGCTGGCCGGGTACCTCTTCGCCAACGTCATGATCGGCATCGACCCCGGCCCCTCGCGGCCTCCCTACCCGCTCCGGCTGCTCCTGCTGTTCGCCACCATGGCGTTCCACGCCTTCTTCGGCATCTCGGTCATCTCGATGACCTCCCTCCTCGCCGCGGACTACTTCGGCCGGCTCGGCCTGCCGTGGTGGGTCGACGCCATGGCCGACCAGGAGAAGGGCGGCGCGATCACGTGGGGCATCGGGGAGATCCCCACCCTGGCGCTCGCGATCGGTGTGGCGGTCGCGTGGTCCACGGCGGATGACCGCACCGCGCGCCGCTCCGACCGCAAGGCGGACCGCGACGAGGACGCCGAGCTGCGCGCCTACAACGACATGCTCGCCGCACGCGCCCGCCAGAGCGACGAGGAGCTGAGGCACCAGCGCTGACTCACACCTCCGGCCAGTCCCACGTGAAGCCGACGACCTCGCCCTCGAGGGACGGCAGGAACCGGTGGACGTCGAGCTCGCCGGAGAGCTGGACCTGCTCCGCCTCGAACGGCTCCACCGACCAGGGGTCCCACCGGCCCCACCACACCCGCAGCGGCACGCGGTGCGGATGGAACTGCAGGTGCATCTCGAGGTTGCCGAGCCGGGGGCGCGCCCCGCGGCGGAACGTGGGGGGCGGCCGCTCGGAGCGGCTGAAGAAGATGCGGTACTCGAGCGAGGCCGTCTCCCCGGGCGCCAGCGGGCTGGTGAGCGCGACCTCGACGCCGTACATCCCGGGGCCCCTCGACCGGCGCACCGGCCCGGCGCGCCCGCCGCGCACCACCTCGACGGCGGCGGCGCGGTTGTCCAGCTCGTAGACGTACCGGTCCATCGGCTCGCGCGCGCGGATGACCTCGAGGGCGTGGTGCTCGGCGGGCAGGCCGTCGGCCCCGATGCGGTGCGACTCGCGCGCGGCGAGGGTCTCGTAGGCGGGTGACGGCGGCACCGGGCCGTCGCCGGGGCGCGGCGCCGGCGCCGGTGCCGGGGGGCCCGCCGGGTCCGGGTGCGTGAACAGCGCCCAGAGCGCGTTGGCGTCGCGCGGCTCCATGTCGAAGGCCTCGATGAACATGCGCAGCGTGGCCGGCGCGATGAAGTGCCCCGCGAGCGCCCGGTTCACCCGGTCCTTGAGCCGCCGGGGCAGGTCCGTCTCCGTCTCGGGCACCTCGCCCGTCTCCCAGAGGTGGTCCGCGAGCACCTGCGCGATCGCGCCCTGGTGGATGTCCTGGTGGCTGTCGCGGCGCACGTACACCCGCCACCGGGACCGGTAGGAAGGAGTGGTGGAGAGCAGCAGGCGCAGGTGTCTGCATACCGGGACCGCCGGGTCCGGTTGCCGGCCACCACTGCTCAGCATCTCCTCATTGTCGCGGCCCCACGCCCTCGCTGTGCGGCTATCCACCGGGCATTCCCGCCCCGTGCGACACAGGCGCGACACAACACGGGTGTGATGCCCCGACCGGTGTCGTACCCGCCGCTGACCAAGGGAGGTCTGCATGGCCGTCACGTCCGTCTCAGCGCCGTCGGCCGGCACGCCGACCTCCGGGCAGGTGACCGTCGCCGTCGTCGTCGACCATCCCGCCGTCGTCCTGGGGGTGCAGCAGATCCTCGCCGGGGCCCCCGCGCTGCACCTGCTCGGCGCATTCCCCACCGTGGCCACGCTCGTGGACGGGCTCGGCAGCCGCCGCCCCGCCGACGTCGTCCTCCTCGACCTGCAGCTGGCCGACGGTTCCTCCCCCGGCCGCAACATCGCCGCCGTGACGGCGGCCGGGGCGCACGTCCTGCTCTTCGCCGCCGGCGGGGGCCACTACCTCCACCGGCTCGCCGCGGCCAACGGCATGCGGGGGGTCGTGCACAAGACCGCCCCGGCCCCGATGCTCGTCGAGGCCCTGACCGCGGCAGGTCGGGGCGAGCAGGTGGGCCTGGTGGCCGCGGACCTGGAGTGGTCACGCGGCGACGCGCCGCTGTCCCCGCGCGAGCGCGAGACCCTCGCGCTCTACGCCGCGGGCGAGAAGTCCGAGCGCGTGGCCCAGCGCCTGGGCATCTCCCGGGAGACGGTCAACGACTACGTCGCCCGCATCCGCGCGAAGTACCGCACGGCGGGACGCGCCGCGGACACGAAGGTCGACCTGTACAAGCGGGCCGTCGAGGACGGCATCCTGCCCCCGCCGGGGTACCCCGAGCTCTAGCCCAGGACGACGTCCTCGCCGGCGAGCGTGAGCCGAACCCCGCCGTCCTGGGCGCGGACGCCGTCGACGGCCAGGCCCTGCGGCAGGTTCGGGACCGCCAGGTCGAAGCTGAGCGGCGTGGAGCCCAGCAACGGGGCGAGGGCCCCGGCGTCGACCTCCTGGCCGCCGAGCGTGAGCCGGACGACGCGGACCTGGATGGACTGCCCGGCGACCGTGGGCTCCGCCAGGACCTCCAGGGGCATGCCGAGCAGGGTCGCCCGGAGGGTGACGCCCTCGGTGTGGGTGCTCACGGCCAGCCCCAGGTCGCCGTGCCGCTCGTCGACGAGGCGCTGGATCTCGGCGTCCGGCAACGTGCCCGTCACCTCCAGGCGCCCGGCGGTGATCGGCTGCGTCAGCGCGACCCCGCGCGCGTGCACCTTAACGTCGTCCAGCTGCGTCCCCTCCGCGACGACGCCGGCGGCGCTGGCCCGCACGCTCGTCATGGTCCCGGCCGCGACCTGGGTGAGGAAGGGGAAGCCGTCGATCGTCACGTCGGGCTCGCCGTCGACCTCCATGAAGGAGGTCAGCTGCTTGGCCACCTCGGTCTCGGCGCGCGCGTGCAGCACCCGGTCCACCACCACTGCGGCGGCGAGGAGCACGACGAGGATCAGGGCCGCCCAGGCCACGAATCGGCGCATGTCTCCACGGTAGGGGCTCGCGCCCCGGCGGGACGTCGGCGCCCGGCCTGCACACGGCGCGCGCCGGCCGGCGCGCGGGCCGTGTGTAGGGTCGTCGGGAAACCGACGGGAATGGGTGGTGACGTGGACGACGTGGATCTGGCACGCCAGGCCGCCGACCCTGGCACGCCGCTGACCACCCTGCATCGCCTCGCCCAGGACCATCCGGGGCTGCGCGCGGCCATTGCCACGAACCCCTCGACCTACCCGGCGCTCCTCGGGTGGCTGGGCCGGCTCGGCGTGCCGGAGATCGACGCCGCGCTCGCGGCCCGCGCCGAGCCGGCGCTACCGCCCTCGATCCCACCGGCGTCTCCGCGCCGCGAGGCTCGGGACGAGCCGGCGTCGGGGCGTGACCGGCCGTCCCGGCGCGGGTCAGCCGCCCAGCCGGTGCTGCCGCCCTCGATCCCGCCCCGCACGACGATCGGCGACCGGCTGGACGACGCGGGCGCCGAGGACTTCCCCACCGGGAACATCACCGCGGTCCTCGCCCCGGCCGGCCGATCCGTCGCCGTCGACGGCGTCGACGGCGTCGACGGCAGCGGGGCGACGGATGGCGACCGGGCAGTGGATGGCGGCGCGGACGACGGCACGGGTACGGACCGAGACGCGGGCGCGGTCGACGGCACGGGCCGTACGACGCCGGTGGCCGGCATCCCCGTCGCCGCGGGATCCCCGGCCGCCGCGCCGGTGGCCGGACATCCCTCAGACGGCCGGCCGACGCGACCCCGGGCACGATGGGCGCTCATCGTCGTGGTCGCCGTGCTCCTCGTGGGCGCGCTGGTGTGGGCCTTGAGCCAGCGCGGCGACGACGACGATGCGACGGCCCCGGCGTCGACCACGGCCACGGCGGACCCGGGTGAGACCGCGCCCGCCGCGCCGGCCCGTGCGCGGGCCGCGCTCGTGGCCCTGCCTGCCGCGTCGGCATGCTCCGACGTCGCCGCGGACGCCCAGGTGTTCTCCGCCTACGCGCGCGCCACCGCGGCCGACGGCGCCTG
This sequence comes from Georgenia sp. SYP-B2076, assembly GCF_003991205.1. Taxonomy (GTDB): domain Bacteria; phylum Actinomycetota; class Actinomycetes; order Actinomycetales; family Actinomycetaceae; genus Georgenia. The sequence goes on from NZ_RXOZ01000032.1 coordinate 89,812, forward strand.
GACCGACCCGACAGACGGCGAGGTCGTGACCATCACCCTCGCCGGCCTGCAGGAGGCCTGCGGCGCGGCCCACGCCGTCGCCGTCAACGACGCACTGGTCGCGGACCCCGAGGCCCCGGCCGCCCTCGTGACCAGGCTGACGACAGCCACGGACTGGGTGGCGCTCGCCCGGCACGCGCCACCCGGCGCCCAGGAGCGCACCAGCTTCGCCAGCCCGTCGGGGAACATCGCGTGCAGCCTGGGCGCGGATGCGGCGTCGTGCACCATCACGAAGCACGCCTTCGCCCCGCCCGAGGGCTGCGCGGCGGGGCCGGTCACGCTCGTCGTCGGCGCCGGCGGCGACGCCCGCGTCGACTGCGCCGTGCCGGCCGCCGCCGCGAACGGCACGCTGGAGTACGGCCAGGCGGCCACGGCCGGCCGCTTCGCCTGCACGAGCGAGCAGACCGGCGTGAGCTGCTGGAGCGTGCTGAACGGGCACGGCTTCTCCGTCGCCCGGGCCGGCGTCAGCGTCTTCTGAGGTGCGCCTGGTCTAGCCGGCGGCCCAGCCGGCGATACCCGCGGCCACGGCGTCGGCGTAGCGCTGCCGGCCGTCCTCGCTCTCCGTCAGCGACGCCTCCTCGGGGTTGCGCATCTCGGCGAGCTCGAGCATCACGGCCGGGCGCTGCGCCCAGTTCAGCGTCGCGAGGTCGGCGCGCTCGCTCAGCGCGCCCGGGTACGAGGACGACGGCGTGAAGCCGGCCCCCGCCAGCGCCTCGAGCAGCGCGCGGGCGAGGGCGAGGGAGGGCGTGCCCTGCGCCTCGTTCAGCGGAGGCGCCGAGACGATCGCGAAGTACCCGCGCACGGTGGGGTCGTCCGCACCGTCGGCATGCAGGGAGACGGTCAGGTCGGCGTCGAGGTCCTGCGCCATGCGGCCCCGGACGTCCACGCAGGGGCCGACGCCGTCGTCGCTCTCCCGGGTGAGGGTGACCTGCGCGCCGTCGGCCTCCAGCACGGCGCGCGCGCGGACGGCGACGTCCCAGGTGAAGGCGTGCTCGGGGTAACCCGAGGCCGTCGACGTCCCGACGGTGTTGCACGCCTTGGCGGCGCCCCGGCCGTCCTCCACCAGCGCGTTGACCTCGGCGGCGGCGGAGCCGTTCCCTCCGTTGTGCCCGGGGTCCAGGACCACGTGGAGACCGTCGAGGGGTCTCGGCTCAGGGCTGGGGGCCACCGGCGAGGCGCTGGGGGCCGCGACGCCGTCGTGGGCCGGCGGCAGGCGCAGCGCGAGGTAGAGACCGATGGCGACGACGCCCAGCGCGACGAGCGCGACCACGAGCCGGCGGGCCACGACGGCACGGCGGCGCGGTCCCTCTGGTTCGTCTGGCCGTGCGGTCGGGGCGACGTCGGAAGGCACGCGGCCATCCTCACATCTCGGGCCCACGGTGCCCGCAGCCAGGTGCACGGGCAGTGCGGGCGGCGCCGCGCGCACAGACCGTGCGGGCGGTGGCGCAGCAGCAGTCTCTGTAGGCGCGGCAACGAACGAAGACACGGCTGCGCCCCGGGCCAGAGTTCCGGCCCGGGGCGCAAGCACGCTGCTTCAGTCCTGGACGGGACCTTGAGCGTCGGTCAGCGCGAGCCCGGCATCGGCCAGCAGATTGAACAGTTCGTCGACACGCGGCCGTCCTTCACGCTCGCGGCGGACGACGGCGCCGCGACGATGCCGACGAGCCCAACGGCGAGGAGGAGGCTAGCTCCCAGCTTTCGCACCATGTTCGTTCTCCCTTAGGACGAGTGGGGCCGGGGGGGCGGCCCCTTCATGCCGATCATCGCGCTTTCGGACGGCGATAGTAGGAAGCGGTTCTGCGCAGTTCCTGTCATGGCAGGAAGTGCGCGACACCCCCGAGCAACGGGCCCGTACAACGGGACGAACCGACCCGCATATCATCGACGCAGGATCACGTCGTCTGGGGAGCCATGTTCGAAACGCTGGGACTGGATGCGAACGCCATCGCGGTGTATCGCACCCTGCTGTCCTCGCCCGGCGCGACCCACCCGCAGCTCGTCGAACGCACCGGCCTCGGCCACGACGAGGTACATGCCCTCATCGACGTGCTCGAGGAGCGCGGGTTCCTCCGCCGGGGCCACACGGACCCGACCGACCTGCGCACCGAGTCTCCCCAGGTGGCCTTCGAGCGGCTCCTCGGTCAGCAGGAGGAGAAGCTCCACCGCGAGCAGGAGCAGCTCAGCGCGATCCGGTCCGGGGCCGCCGAGCTCATCGACGAGTACCAACGGGCAGTGAACAGGCGCATCGGCGCGGTCGAGCACCTGACCGGCGTTGATGAGATCGTGTCGCGGCTGCGCGAGCTCAGTCAGAATGTGTCGAACACCCTCGACTCCGTCATCACCATGGCGCCGACGCCGCACATGCTCGCACAGGCCAAGACCGACGAAGAGCCCTTCCTGGCACGCGGCATCAAGAACCGCTCGATCTATCCCGCGGCCGCCCGCCACGCGGAAGGGGTTCCCGAGTACGCGGCCTGGCTGGCAGAGCGAGGCGCGGCCGCCCGGACGTCGATCACGGTGCCCAACCGCATCCTCATCTACGACGGCGAAGTCGCCGTCCTCAACTTCGACCCCGAGGACTACTGGCGCGGCGCGGTGATCGTCAACACGCCCGGCGTCGTCGCAACCCTGCGCGCGCTGTTCGAGCTGCTCTGGGAGGGCGGCACGGATCTCGCGCCGACGGCCGCGGACGAGGACCAGCTCCGCCCCGAGGAGCGCGAGCTCCTCCAGCTCCTCGCGCGCGGCATGAAGGACGAGGCCATCGCCCGGCAGCTGGGGATCTCCATCCGCACGGTCCGGCGCATGATCAACACGCTGAGCAGCCGGATGGGCACCGCGAGCCGCTTCGCGCTGGGAGTCCGTGCTGCCCAGCTGGGCTGCCTCTAGGGGTTCGCGAGTCGGACGGCGCGAGCGTCGCGTCGGCCCGCACGCTGAAAGCGCTGACGACGGGAGCGCGCCGACCGGCACCACGGCAGCCGCCGTGCCTGCGCGCGCGCCGGCTTTTCAGCCGTAGGTCGGGAGCGACGCCTCGATGAGCACGATCGGCTGACGGCTGCGACCCTGCGACACCACGGTGCGCGAGACCACCTCCAGGCCGGCGCGCTCGAGCTCGATCTGGAGCTGAGTGCCGCCCAGCACGCGCTGCGTCGTCGTGAAGACGGGGACGCGCCCGCGACCGGTGTCCTTCGGCAGGGCCGTCAGGGTCCACGTGGGCGCGCCGGGCTCCCAGTAGTCGTACGCGCGGTAGCTGCGGCCGCTGGGCGTCACGAGCTCGGTGCCGACCTCGGGCGGCAGCAGGCCCGCGCCGTGGTCGATGGTGCTGACGAGGAACCGGCCGCCCGGGGCGAGGTGGCGGCACACCGACCGGTACAGGCCCGCGCGCCCGGCCCCGTCGAGGAGCGCGACCGAGGACCCACCCAGGACGATCGCGGCGAACTCCCGGCCGAGGGAGAAGTCGCTCATGTCCGCCTGGACGGTGCTGCAGCGCCGCAGCAACGCCTCCGGCGCCCTGTGCAGGCGTGTCACGAGGCGGTCGAGCATCTCGCCGGAGATGTCGAGCGCGGTGACCTCCCGCCGCAGCGCGAGCAGCGGAACAGTCAGCCGCCCGAGCCCGGCCGCGAGGTCCAGGACGGGCCCCTCCAGCGCCAGGACCGTGCGCAGCACGGCGCGGATCTCGTGCATCTCGTTGTCGCTGAGGTCCGCGTGGATGTCGGCGCCGACCTCGTCGCACGGGCCGTGCACGTCCGCGCGGTCCCCGAGGGCGGCGACGAGGTGGCCCGCGCGCCCGGGGATGCCGTGGGTGGTCGTCGGCCGGGCGGGCGCGAGGCGAAGAGGGCTGCCGAAGGCGTGCGTCGGTGCCGCGGTGGGCAGTGCGCTCATCGGAGTCCCTCCCTCGTTCCCTGGGTCGTCGTCACCAGAAGAGGGGCATGCGGCGGTCGCCGCCGCCCAGGAGCTGGTCCAGGGCGATCAGGACCCCGGCGGCGCCGGAGCCGAGGTCGGCGGAGGGCCGGTGGGCGTCAGCGCCGATGAACGGGATGCGCGCGGTGGCGGCGCCCAGGCGCTCTAGGTGGGGGCTGATGACCGACAGGCGGTCCGACGGCGGGTCCCACGGCCGTGAGCGCAGGTACTGCAGGGCCACCAGCGTGCCCGCCCACCCGTGGAACAGCCCCGGGTGGGAGCTGACGTGCTGCTCGCAGGCGGCCGCGATGGACTCACGTGCCTGGTAGAGCCACGGCGCGTCGATGTAGTTCATGGCCTCGTGCACGACCATGCCGACACCCGCGCTGCCGACGCCGAAGTAGGGGCGCTGGCGCCACAGCGCCGGGGCGCCGGGCTCCGCGAAGGGTGCCCAGCCGAGGAGCGCGAGGTCACGGCGGAGTGCGGTCTCCACGTGGGCGAGCAGCCGCTTGTCGGCGGTGATCTCATACACGTGAAGGAGGAAGAGCGCCACACCCGCGCCGCCGTGGAGGACCCCCGGCCGGAGCAGGGCGCGGCCCTGCGGGTCCAGCCTGGTGGTCAGCTCGTCGGCGATCATGCACACGCGATCGAGGAGCGCGTCGCCGTCGTCGAAGGGCGCCCGCTCGAGAAGCGCGAGCCCGAGGCCGGGCAGCCCCCCGTCCAGCTCGGTGCCGAGGCCCGCGAGCGGGACCTCCTCGAGCGTCTCCCACAGGCGCCGTGCAGCGTCCACGCGACCGAGACGGTCCAGCGCGAGCGCGATCCCACCGAGCCCGTCGACGAGCCCCGGTCCCGGACCCTCCATCCGGAAGACCGCCCCCTCCAACCAGTCGACGAGCTCGGTGGGAACCTCTGTCCCGACCTCCGCCAGGGTCCACAGCACGCCGGCGGCGCCGGAGCCGAAGCTCACGCCTCCGTGGGGCCTGAGGAGCTGCTGGGGGTCGCCGGGGAAAAGCCGGTCCAGTCGGTGGGGCGTCGCCGCGGCAAGGATGCTGCGGCTGATCTCCTCACGAAGCTGGGGGTAGGAACGCTCGTCGATCTCGAGAGGCGTGACCTCGCGGCGCGCGCGGAGGCTGATGAGCTCTCCGGTGCGGGCCTCGGAGGCGTAGGCAGCCATCGCCTCACCCAGGTGGGTGGAGTCGCGCTCCGACGGCCGCGGCTCGAATGGCAGCAGCACCGATGCATCAGTCATGGCTCCCCCTCTCGTTCGCCGTGTCCCGTCCCGCCGGGCGCCTCTCGGAGAGAGGTGTCTACCGGTGGAACTCCTCGACCGTAACGAGAAGGTGTGGGCTGATACCAGCAGCAGGGGAGGCACGTCTATGCCATGTCCACTTCCTGCCACGCCCGGATGTCGCGCGTCAGCCCCCGAGGCTCGCGATCGCCGACCCGTCGAGCTCGGCGAGCAGGTGGGCGACCGAGTCGTAGACGGCGACGGCGCCCGCGTCGCGCAGCTCGGCGGCGCTGATGCCGCCCGTGAGGACGCCGATGCAGGCCACCCCCGCCCGCTGGCACGCCTCGACGTCCCACACGGCGTCGCCGAGGAACACCGCGCGCGCGGCCGGGACCCCGGCCTTCTCCAGGGCCACTCCGACGAGGTCCGGCTCCGGCTTGGCGTTCTCGACGTCCTCGGCGGCCGTGACCGCGTCCAGGAGGTCGTCGGCGTCGAGCGCCGCGCGGATGTGCTTGAGCTCGTCGGGCGGCGCGGAGGTGGACAGGACCACCTTCAGGCCCCGCTCACGCAGGGCGCGCAACAGCTCATGGACCTTGTCGAACCGGCGCAGCTGGTCCGTCGTCGACGCGTAGAACGCGGAGTGCGCCTCGCTGGCCTGGTCGCCGAGCTCGTCCGCGCGCTCGCCCAGCAGCGCCGCGAGGAGCTTGTCGGAGCCCATCCCGATGCACCGGTGGATCCGCCAGGAGTCCACCGGTTGGCCGACCTGGTCGAAGGCTCGGGACCACGCCGAGACGTGCAGGTAGGAGGAGTCCACGAGGGTGCCGTCGGCGTCGAGGAGGACCGCGCCGGTCGTCCCGCTGCTGTTCGTCATGGGTCAGTGCTACCCGCCACGGCGCCCGGGCGCACGGCGGGGCGGCGCAGCGCCCGCCGTCAGCTCCAGACGAGCGCCTGGGCCGGGTCCTCCAGCACGCGGGCGATGTCGGCGAGCACCTTCGACCCGAGCGCGCCGTCGACGAGCCGGTGGTCGAAGGACAGCGCGAGCTGGGTGACCCAGCGCGGCTTGATCTTGCCGTTGTGCACCCACGGGCGCTGCGTGATCGCGCCGAACGCGAGGATCGCGGACTCCCCCGGGTTCAGGATGGGCGTGCCGGTGTCGATGCCGAACACGCCGACGTTGGTGATGGTGATGGTGCCGTCGGCCATGTCCCGCGGCTGGGTCCTCCCGGCCCGCGCGGTGGCGGTGAGGGCGCTCAGCTCGCCGGCGAGCCCGTGGAGGCTCAGGCGGTGCGCGTCCTTGATGTTGGGCACCACGAGGCCCCGGGGCGTCGCGGCGGCGATGCCGACGTTGATGTAGTGCTTGTAGACGATCTCCTTGGCCTCGTCGTCCCAGGCCGCGTTGATCTCCGGGTTGCGCCGGGCCGCCAGGATCAGCGCCTTCACCGTGATGAGCAGCGGGGTGACCCGGACGTCCGCGAACTCGCGGTCCTCCTTGAGCCGCGCCACGAGCTTCATCGTCTTCGTGACGTCCACCGTGTGGAAGACGGTGACGTGCGGGGCGGTGAAGGCCGAGTGGACCATGGCCTCGGCGGTGCGCTTGCGCACCGACTTCGCGGGCACGCGGGTCTGGCGCCCGTCCGCGGAGACGGTCCCGCCGGCCAGCCAGGGCTCGTCGTCGCCGGGGTACGTGGCCAGGGCGCGGGGCTGGGCCTCCTCGTGCTGTGCCTGGACGTCCTCGCGGGTGATGATGCCGCCCGGGCCCGTGCCGGCGACGGCGGAGAGGTCGATCCCGAGGTCCTTGGCGAGCTTGCGCACGGGCGGCTTGGCCATCACCCGCGCGCCGTGACGCTCGGGGTCCAGCGCGGTCCCGGCGACGGCGGACGCGCCGGCGTTGCCCACGGGCGCCGGTGCCGGTGCCGAGACGACCGGCGCGGGAGCCGGCACGGAGACGGGTGCGGACGCGAGCGCGGGGGCGGGCGCGGCGGCGGCCGGCGCGGGCGACGTCGGGCCCTTGCGCGGGCGCCGGGCCGACGAGCCGGCGCGCGTGCCGTAGCCGACCAGCACGGATCCCGAGCCCTCCGGCTCCCCCGCCGTCGCGGCCGGCTCGTCCGGGGACGCGGCCTCACCGGCGTCGCCGGCCGGGGCGGTCGCACCGCCGGGGTCGACGTCCACGACGATGATGGGCGTGCCGACGTCGACCGTCGCGCCCTCCTCCACGAGCAGCTGGTGGACGACCCCCGCGTAGGGGCTGGGCAGCTCGACGACGGACTTGGCGGTCTCGATCTCGCAGATCATCTGGTTGACGGCCACGGTCTCGCCCACCGCCACCTGCCAGGCCACGAGGTCCGCCTCGGTGAGGCCCTCGCCCACGTCGGGAAGGCGGAACTGCTGGTAGCTCGGCACGGTGGGGCTCCTTGTGTTCGCGGGTGGTGCTCGGGTGGTGCGGGGTAGGCCTAGTAGGCCATGGCCCGGTCGACGGCGTCGAGCACGCGGTCCAGGTTCGGCAGGTACTCCTCCTCGTGCGTGTTCGCCGGGTAGGGGGTGTGGAACCCGCCGACCCGGAGCACGGGCGCCTCGAGGGAGTAGAAGCAGCGTTCGGTGATGCGGGCCGCGATCTCCGCGCCGGGCCCGAAGAAGGTGGACGCCTCGTGGGCGACGATGAGGCGGCCCGTGCGCTCCACGGAGGCGGCCACGGCGTCGAAGTCGATCGGCGAGACCGAGCGCAGGTCGATGACCTCGACGCTCTTGCCCTCGGCCGCCACGGCGTCCGCGGCGGCCAGCAGGGTCTTCACCGTGGGGCCGTACCCGGCGAGCGTGACGTCGGTGCCGGCGCGCACGGTCCGCGCGGCGTGCAGGCCGGTGGTCACGCCGGTCGCGCCGAGGTCCACCTCCGCCTCCAGGTCGACCTCGCCCTTCTCCCAGTAGCGGGCCTTGGGCTCGAAGAAGAGCACCGGGTCGGGCGAGGCGATGGCCTGCTGGATCATCGAGTAGCCGTCGGCAGCGGTGGCAGGGGCCACGACGCGCAGGCCCGGGGTGTGCGCGAACAGGGACTCGGGCGACTCGCTGTGGTGCTCGATGGCGCCGATGTGCCCGCCGAACGGCACGCGGATGACGACCGGCATCGACAGGTCACCCTGGGAGCGGTACGTCAGCTTCGCCAGCTGCGTGGTGATCTGGTCGAATCCGGGGAAGATGAACCCGTCGAACTGGATCTCGCACACCGGCCGGTACCCGGCCATCGCCAGGCCGACGGCGGTGCCCACGATCCCGGACTCCGCCAGCGGGGTGTCGACCACGCGCTGGCTCCCGAAGTCCTTGTGGAGACCGTCGGTGACGCGGAAGACGCCGCCGAGCGGCCCGATGTCCTCGCCCATGAGGAGGACCTTGGGGTCGCGCTCCATGGCGCGGCGCAGCCCGGCGTTGATGGCGCGGGCCAGGGGCATGGCGGTCATCGGGCCACCTCCTCGCGCGCGGCGCCCCGGGTGTCGGCGGGCGCTCCGGCGCCAGGGTCGGGATCGTCGTGGGCGCCGGGTCCGGCGTCGGCGAAGCCCGCCTCGTACGCGGCGAGCGCCGCGCGCTCCTCCTCCACCAGCGGGTGCGCCGCCGTGTAGACGTGGTCGAACATCTCCGTGTGCGGGCCGCCGGTGAGCGCGCGGCAGAAGGCGCGGGTGCCGTCCCGCCGGGTGGCGGCCTCGTCGTCGAGCGCGGCGAAGAACGCCTCGTCCGCGAGCCGCTCGTCCTCGAGGTAGCGGCGCAGGCGGGTGATCGGGTCCTTGGCGCGCCAGCTCTCCTCCTCCGCGCCCGCGCGGTAGCGCGTCGGGTCGTCGGAGGTGGTGTGCGCACCCATGCGGTAGGTCACGGCCTCGATGAAGGTCGGTCCGCCGCCGGACCGGGCCCGCTCGAGGGCGGCGCGGGTCACGGCGTAGCAGGCGAGGGCGTCGTTGCCGTCCACGCGCACGGACGGGATGCCGAAGCCGGCGCCGCGGTGCACCAGCGGGACCGGGCTCTGGGTGGTCGTGGGCACGGAGATCGCCCACTGGTTGTTCTGGCAGAAGAAGACCACCGGGGCGTTGTTCGAGGCGGCGAAGATCATGGCCTCGTTGACGTCGCCCTGGGAGGTCGAGCCGTCCCCGAAGTACGCCACGACGGCGCGGTCGCGGGCGTCGTCCCCGGTGCCGACGTCGCCGTCGCGCTGGACGCCCATGGCGTACCCGACGGCGTGCAGCGCGTGGGCGCCGACCACGAACGTGTACAGGTGGAAGTTGTGGGCCGCGGGGTCCCACCCGCCGTGGCGCACGCCGCGGAAGACGGGCAGCAGCAGGTTCGGGTCCAGCCCGCGCACCACGGCCACGCCGTGCTCGCGGTAGGACGGGAAGACGAAGTCCCGGCCGGCCAGGGCGTGGGCCGAGCCGACCTGCGCCCCCTCCTGGCCCAGGCTCTGCGCCCACAGGCCCAGCTCGCCCTGGCGCTGCAGCGCGGTGGCCTCGTCGTCGAAGGCCCGCGTGAGAACCATGTCACGGTAGATGGCGCGCAGGGCCTCGGCGTCCAGCTGGGCGGCGATCGGGCCGTACAGGGGGTCCTCGTGCCGGTGGCCCGCGGGGTCGAGGAGCTGGACCATCTCATCGGGTCGGGTCTGGGGAACGACGGTGGACTCGAGCTGCATGGAGCGGTACCTCCTCGGCGACGGCGCCCCGGGAGGACGCGTGATGCTCCTGCCGCGCCGGTCGCCGGTAGGCGACGGCGCGGCAGGAGAGCGAGCGGCCCCTCAGGGTGGCGACGAGCCGCTAACCTACGCCAGCGTAGGCTACGCAACCGTAAGTTGCGCGTGTGGACATCTCACAAAAATACGGCGGGTTCACTGGCGGCCTCGCACGATCGTGGTGGGAGACCACAGCGCCGCGCCCATCGGGCGCGGGCAAGGCCGTCAGCGACTTACATGGTCAGGCGCGGGCGAGCGTCCGCTGGGCGCCCTTGACCCATTCCCCGGCCAGCGCCAGGAACAGGTCGTTGCCCTCCCGCTCCCCGACGGTGACGCGCACGCCGTCGCCGGCGAAGGCCCGCACGAGCACCCCGCCAGCCCGCGCCCGGGCGGCAAAGGCGGCGGCGTCGCGGCCCAGGTCGAGCCAGACGAAGTTGCCCTGGGGGTCCGGGATCGTCCAGCCCTGCTCGGCCAGCGCCCCGGCGACCCGGTCCCGCTCGCGGACCACCTCGGCGACGCGCGCGCGGACCTGGTCCTCGACGCGCAGCGAGGCGAGGGCGGCGGCCATGCCGAGCGAGTTCACCCCGAAGGGGGTGGACGTCGCGCGGAAGCCGGCGGTGAGGCGGCGGCGGGCCAGGGCGAAGCCGACCCGCAGCCCGGCGAGCCCGTACGCCTTGGAGAAGGTGCGCAGCACCACGAGGTTCTTGTTCTCGGCGAGCAGGGCCGGACCGTCCGTCGCGTCGGGGAGGGTGGCGAAGTCGATGTAGGCCTCGTCGAGGATCACGAGCACCGAGCGCGGGAGGGACGCGAGGAGCTCGCGCACCTCCGTCTGCGTCAGCGCCGGACCGGTGGGGTTGTTCGGGCTGCACAGGATGACGGCGCGGGTGCGGTCGGTGACGGCGGCGGCCATGGCCGCGAGGTCGTGGCCGCCGGCGGCGTCGACGGGCACGAGCACGGGGCGGGCCCCGGCCACCTGCACGGCGATCGGGTAGGCCTCGAAGGAGCGCCACGCCATGACGACCTCGTCGCCGGGCTCGCACACCGCCGCCAGGACGTGGGCGAGGACCGCGACCGAGCCGTTGCCCACGGTCACGCGCTCGGCGCCGACGCCGTACTTCTCCCCCAGCGCCTCGGTCAGGTCGGTCGCGTACATGTCGGGGTAGCGGTTCAGGTCCGCGCCGGCGTCGACCATCGCCGCCGAGACGGCGGGCAGCGGCGGGTAGGCGATCTCGTTGCTCGAGAGCTTGAACACCTGGAGCCCGGCGGTCGCCCGCTCGCCCGGCACGTAGGCGGGCAGGCTCTCGACGTCGGGGCGCAACCGGACCGAGGAACTCTTGGAGGCCATGCACCAAGGATGCACCCACCACCGGCCGGCGCCCGAACCGCGCCTTGCCGGACTGCGCCTACCACCGGGGCGCGGGTGGCAGGATCGGGCCATGCGGTTCCTGGTGAGGTTCCTGGTCAACGCCCTGGCGATCTGGCTGTGCACGCTGCTGGTCACCGGCATCACGGTGCCGCCGGCCACCACCACGGCCATGCGCCTGGTGGACCTGGCCGTCGTCGCGCTCGTCTTCACGCTCGTGAACAGCCTCGTCCGCCCGATCGTGAACCTGCTCTCCCTGCCGCTCTACATCCTCACGCTGGGGCTGTTCTGGTTCGTCGTCAACGCCCTGATGCTGCTGCTCACCGGCTGGATCGCCAGGCTGACCGGCTTCGGCCTGTACGTCGACGGCTTCTGGACCGCGGTGATCGGCGGCCTGATCATCGCCGTCATCAGCTGGGTCCTCCACCTCCTGATCCCCGGCAAGCGCTAGGGCGCCGGGCGGGTGGTCACCTCGTCCGGCGGATCTCGAACAGCAGGGAGTCGGTGCGCGCGCCGGGCGCCGTGGTGCCCATGGCGCGGGCGTTGAGCGCCAGCCAGGAGCGGACGGCGTCGTCCTCGATGTCGGGCAGGAGGTCCGCGGCCGCGACGTAGCCGGGCAGGTGGTGGGCGTCGCCCAGGTGGGGTGGCCGCTCCGGGGCCACCGCGACGGTGACGTGGCCCGGTGCCGGGACGTTGGGATTCCCGTCCAGGCCGACCGTGGGGTCGTTGACGTCCTCGAGGCTGAGCACAGCGACCGAGGCCGGGAGCTCGATCGCGCCGATGGGGCTGCCCGCCGTCAGCACGGTGGTCACGTGGAAGTGGGCGGCGAAGACGGGGTCGGCCACCAGCCGGGCGGCGACGATCCCGCCCTGGCTGTGCACGGCCATGGCCACCGGCTCTCGAGGCGCGATGCCGGCCTGGCGCATCGCGGTGGCCACCCCCGTCTCCATGTCGCTGACCACCCCGCCCATGGCCAGCAGGTTGGTCTCGTTGTCCATGGGGTTGACGCCGCCACCCGACTCCTCCTGGGTGCCGGGGACGACGACGGTCCAGTGCCGCCGCCCCTCGGGGGTGGTGGTGCGCAGGATCTCGACGACACCGGTGCCGGAGATCGCGACGTGCCGCTCGAGGGCGGCGATGCGTCCGAGCGCCTGCGCCGCCGTGGTGGGCGGGGCGGTCAAGGGGCGCGGAAAGGTCGTCGGGACGGCACCGGCCCTGGGTGGTGGAGCGGCGCCGCGCGGGGGCCGGCCGCCGCGTGGACCCGGCACGCCGCGGGGGCCGGGCACGCCGGCGGGCGAGGGCGCAGCGGCGGGCCCTGGCGGAGCACCCGGCGCGCGCACGGGGATGACCGCGAGACCGGGGAGCCGGCGTCCGCCGCGGGCGACCAGGCTGGCGGTGCCCAGGATCGAGGACACGCCCAGCGCGGCTCGTTCCACGGACGTCTTGTCGCGGATGTCGACCCACTGCCCGCCGACCAGCATGCCGCCCACGAGCGACTCCGGCTTGAGGTACTGGAGGTCCGGGGCGAGCGCCGCGACGTGCTCCTGCATGACGATGGCACGCGGAACACGGGGATCCGCGAGGCTCGCGGCCGCAGTGGAGACGTGCCCGGCGACGTTCAGGACGTCCAGCGCCCCCACCGCCGCCCGGAGGGGGCCCGGGGCGAGGTAGACGAGGAAGCGCCACAGCGGCGGACGGAAGCCCCGGACGGCACGCCGCTCCGCCTCGTCGTACCACTGGCGCTGGATCTCCAGGTCGGCGGCGAGGCTGCGGAGCCGGCCCGGGAGCGTCATCAGGCTCTGGCCCAGGTACAGCGCGGCGTTGAGCCGGTCCGTGAGCGGGGTGAACGAGGGGATGAGCGGGTAGGCGTACTCGAGGACGTGCCCGCCCGCGGCGCGCGTGTGCCGGGTGGCAGTCTCGACGAGGGTGGCGGCCTCCTCCAGGCGGGCGCCGAGCGCCGCGAGCTCGGCGGTGTCCACCCGCGTCGGCGACGAGCCGCCGGTGACCATCACGCGCGTGGTCCACGGCCGCGGCGCCGGCGCGGCCCACTCCGGTGCGCCGTCGACGGCCCCGGTCCCCGGGCTCATCCGCCGGCCGCCGCGGCGGCGCCACCGCCGAGCGCGAGGTAGGCGCCGCCGCCGGCGCGGAGCAGCTCGCGCTCCCGGTCCGCGACGGCGACCGCCCGGTCCAGGGCGCGCAGCTCGCGCGCCACCTGCTGCGCGTGGTGGAGGAGGGCGGCGACGGCGTCCGCGTAGGCCGCCGCGCCGGAGCCGCCCCAGCCGCTGGGGAAGCAGGCCTGCATCTGCGCCCGTGCGAGGGCGAGGGCGCCCAGGGCGGCATGCACGTCCGCCCGCATCGCGGAGGCGTCGGAGCCGGCCGGGTCCACGGGGTCCTGGCTCATGGCATCCTCCTGGTGCGCACGCGGGTGTGACCCGCGCCCGTCGCACGGCGACGGCGGGCCGGCCCTGTCGGTGGCCGGCACGGAAACGCTAGGCCGGCGGGCGCGCCCGCCGGCCCGGCGCGGGTGGGCGCCTGTGGGACCGGTGGCGTCAGCGGCGCCTGTGGATGATGGGCGCATGACCCGTTTCCGGAAGGGCGACCACGGCGACCCGGCCACGGTGCGCTTCGAGGCGGCGGGCCTGCGCTGGCTCGGCGAGGCCGTACCGGGCGGCGGCGCCGCCGTCGTCGAGGTCCTGGCCGAGGGGCCGGGGTGGCTCGAGACGCGGCGCGTGAGCGAGGGGCGCCCCGACGCCGCCGCGGCCGAGGACTTCGGGCGCGCAGTGGCCCGCACGCACGCCGCCGGGGCGCCGCACTTCGGCGCCCCGCCGGCCGGGTGGTCGGCGGAGGGCTTCATGGGGCGCGCCCCGCTGCCGCTGCGCGCGGCGGCGCCGGCGGGTCGCGACTCCTGGGGGCGCTTCTACGCCGAGGAGCGGATCCTCCCCTACCTCGCCGCGGCCACCGCGAACGGGTCGATCGACTCCGCCGGCGCGCGGACCGTGGAGCGCTGCGCCGCCCGGGTCGCCGACGGAGCGCTCGACGCCCCGCAACCCGGCCTGGTCCGCGGGGCGGTCGCGCGGGTCCACGGCGACCTGTGGTCCGGAAACGTGCTCTGGGCCCGCGACGGCGCGGGCACGAGCGATCGCGCGCGCCCCGGCGAGCCGGGGCATGGCGTCGTGGCGACGCTCATCGACCCCGCCGCGCACGGCGGCCACGCGGAGTCGGACCTCGCGCAGCTGGCGCTCTTCGGCGCCCCGCACCTCGACCGGATCCTGGGCGCCTACGCCGAGGCGTCCCCGCCGGCGCCGGGGTGGCGCGAGCGGGTGGGCCTGCACCAGCTCCACATGCTCGTCGTGCACGCGGCCCTGTTCGGCGGCCCCTACGGCGCGCAGACCGTGCGCACGGCGGCGCGGTACGCCTGACCGGTCCTCCGACGGTGCGCGCCGCAGCCCGGGCGCGCCGCCGGCTCAGCCCCGCGGCTGGCGCTCGGCCCAGTCGGCCAGGGCCACGCGCGGCCCCGTGTAGAAGGGGACCTCCTCGCGCACGTGCCGGCGGGCGCCCACGGCGCGCAGCTCGCGCATGACGTCGACGATGCGGTGCAGCTCCGGGGCCTCGAACGCCAGGATCCACTCGTAGTCCCCCAGCGCGAACGCCGAGACCGTGTTGGCGCGCACGTCGGGGTAGTCCTTCGCGGCCATGCCGTGCTCGCGGAGCATGTCCCGCCGCTCGTCGTCGGGCAGGAGGTACCACTCGTAGGAGCGCACGAACGGGTAGACGCTCAGGTACGCGCCCGGCTCCTCGCCGGCCAGGTAGGCGGGAACGTGCCGCTTGTTGAACTCGGCCGGGCGGTGCAGTCCGACGACGGACCACACCGGGGCGAGGAACGCGCCGAGCTCGGAGGCGAGGAGGCGGTGGTAGGCCTCCTGCACCGCCTCGATCGTCTCGGCGTGCCACCAGACCATGAGGTCGGCGTCGGCGCGCAGGCCGGCGACGTCGTACCAGCCGCGCACCACGACGCCGGCGCCCGCCACGGCGGTCTCGGCCGAGCGCACGAGCGCGGCGCGTTCCTGCGCGCTCTCGGGCAGGGGCGACGCCGTCGCGAAGACGCTCCACATCGTGTAGTTGATCTCGGTGTTGATGCGCTCGCTGTCGGCGCCCTCACCGATGAGGGCGTGGCTGGTCTGGCTCATGTGGTCCTCCATGGACTCGGGTGTCGTGCGCGGGCAAGAGCTGGTGCCCCGCTCCGGAGTAGATCCCTCGGCCATGCGCTGAGGGATGTACTCGATGGGTCGGCGGCGGGGCGGTGCGGTGTGGGGGCGGCCGGTCAGCCGGCCGCGCCGACCGCGGGTCGTTCGCACGCGGCCGGCACACCGGTGGGCTCCCCGGCGCGCAGCAGGCAGCAGCCCGGGGAGCAGACGTCGTGCCAGGGCCCGACGGCGCCCACGGCCGCCCGGTCGGGGTTCTCGCCGCGCTCGGTGGCCGCCCGCTCGAGCAGGAGGTCGACCAGCCCGTCGACGAACGCCGGCGCGGTGCCGACGGTCGCGGCCCGCTCCATGGTCATCCCGAGGCCGTCGGCGGTCTCGCGGGCCTCGGTGTCGAGGTCGTAGATGACCTCCATGTGGTCGGAGACGAAGCCGATCGGTGCGACGACGACCCGGTCGGTCCCGTCGCCGTGCAGCGCGGTCAGGGTCGCGTTGATGTCCGGCTCCAGCCAGGGCGTGGCCGGGTTGCCCGAGCGCGAGCAGTACGCGAGCTGCCACTGGACCGTGTGCCCGAGGCGCCGGGCCGCCTCCGCGGCGATGTCGGCGGCGATCTCGAGGTGCTGCCTGCTGTACGTGGCGCCGCCCGGGGCCTGCGCGCCGGAAGCGATCTCCATCGCCGTGGGGATGGAGTGCGTGACGAAGACGAGCGGCGCGGGCGTCTCCTCCGCGGGGTCCGCGCCGGCGGGGTCCGTGGCCGCGTCGAGCCTCTCGTACGCGGCCACGACGGCGTCGACGTTGGCGGCGACGAATCCCGGGTGGTTGTAGTACGCGCGGGTCTTGTCGACGGCGAGCTCGCGCCCCTCGGCGGCCAGCTCGGACAGCGACGCGGCGATGTTCTCGCGATACTGCCGGCAGCCGGAGTAGGAGGCGTAGGCGCTGGTCACCAGCGTCAGGACGCGCCGGGCTCCGGAGTCGTGGAGCTCCCGGAGAGTGTCGGTGAGGTAGGGCGCCCAGTTGCGGTTGCCCCACACGACGGGCAGGTCCAGCCCGTGCCCCGCCAGCGCGGTGCGCAGGGCGGCGAGCAGCGCCCGGTTCTGGTCGTTGATCGGGCTGCGACCACCGAAGTGGTAGTAGTGCTCGCCCACCTCCTCGAGGCGCTCGTCGGGGATCCCGCGCCCGGCCGTGACGTTGCGCAGGAACGGGACCACGTCCTCGGGGCCCTCGGGCCCGCCGAAGGAGAGGAGCAGCACCGCGTCGTAGGGGGCGAGCGAAGACATCAACGGCGTCCTTGCAGGTCGGCCGGCCGGAGAGCCGGGTGCGGGGCCGTCGTCGCGACGGCCAGGTAGGGATCCGTGCCGGCGCCCTCGGGGCGTGCCGGCAAGGAGGTGTCGACGGGGCACGTGAGTGCCCGGTCCGCGGCGTCGGCGGGACACGCGAGTGCGGCGCCGGTGGCGTCGGGAGCCGAGGTGCCGGGCCCCGGGGCGGCGGGAGCCGGGGCACCGGCCGCGGGGTCTCCCGGACCGGGCACCGTGACACCCAGGACCTGCTCGAGCGCGCGCAGGTGCTCGGCGCCGTGGCCCTCACGACCGGCGGCGCGGGCGCGCACGGTCGGGGTGTGCACGAGGCGGGCGGCCAGGCGGCGCAGGGCGCGGGCGGCGTCCTCGGCCGGCATCGTGCCGTCGGCGGGCAGCCGGGCGATCTCCGCGGCGACGGCCTCCTCGACGGTCGTGCGCAGCGCGACGACGGCGTCGGCCATCCGCCGCTCGGCGCCGTCGTCCGCGAGGGCGCGCACGCCGTCGGCGACGATCTCGCGGGCGCGGGCGACCTCGCCGACGGTGGCGGCGGGCGCGTGCTCCCGGACGGTGGGCAGGTTCACGTGCACGACGCCGTCGAGCGTGGCGGCGGCGGGGTCGATGTCGTGCTGGAGGGCGAGGTCGACGAGCACGAGCGGGGCGGTCTCGCCGCGCTCGCGCCGGGCGCGCACGGCCTCCGCGACGGTGGCGACGCCGAGCACCGGGGTGCCCGTGCCCCGGCAGGTCACGACGAGGTCCGTGCGGGCCAGGGCGGTCGCGAGGTCCTGCGGCGCCTCGGCCGTGCCGTGGCTCTCGGCGAAGGCGTGGGCGCGGCCGGAGGCGGACCACACCGCGACGTCGGTGGCGCCGCGCTCGCGCAGCGCGGCGAGGGAGGCGCCGGCGTAGGAGCCGGTCCCCACCAGCAGGGCGCGCCGGCCGGCCCAGCTGCCGTGCGGGACGGGGCTCGCGTGGGGGTCCTGCGGCCAGGCGCCGCCGTGGCGCTCGCACGCGTGGGCCTGGACGCGCGCGGCGGCCAGGTCGAGGGCGACGGCGACCACCGAGCGGCCGGCGCGGGCCAGGTCGGTGTCCACCGCGACCTGCCGGGACGTGCGCGTGGCGTGCTGGAGGGTGCGCTCGAGCAGCGGCGAGGTCAGCCCCTCGGCGCGGGCGGCGTCGAGGGCGCGGCGGACCTGACCGGTGATCTCCCGCTCGCCCACGACCATGGAGTCGAGCCCGGAGGCCACCTCGAACAGGTGCTGGACGGCGGGCTCGCCCGCCTGCGCGCGCATGAGCCGGGCGACCTCGGCGGGGTCGGTGCCGCTGGTGCTGGCGACGGCCTGGTGCGCCGCGCGCACGGCGTCCTCGGCGTCGGTGCCGGCGTCGAGGTAGAGCTCGAAGCGGTTGCAGGTCGCGAGCACGACCGCCCCGCGCACGGCAGGCCAGTCGGCCACGACCTGGCGGCCGACGTCGCTGGCGCCGGCACTGAGCCGCTCGATGTCGGCGAGGTCCAGGTCGTGGTGATTCGCGGAGAGGAGGATGAGCACCACAGCATCCATAGTGAACCATTTGTCCGCGGGCCAGGCACAATGTCCACGTGACAAATACCGCCGCCCTCCCGGCCGACCCCGCGAAAAAGGCAGCGCCGCCGCTGCTCGAGGCCTATTCCGGCCGCCGTCCCGCCCGCACCCCGGTGTGGTTCATGCGACAGGCCGGCCGGTCGCTGCCCGAGTACCGAGCCGCCCGCCAGGGCGTGGGCATGCTCGAGTCGTGCCTGCGCCCCGACCTCGCGGCCGAGATCACCCTGCAGCCGGTCCGCCGCCACCACGTGGACGCCGCCATCTTCTTCTCCGACATCGTGGTGCCGCTGCGCCTGGCCGGGGTGGACGTCGAGATCGTCTCCGGCGTGGGGCCCGTGGTGGCGGAGCCGGTGCGCACCGCCGGTGACGTCGACCGCCTCGTCCAGCACCGCCCGGGCGACGCCGGCGCGATCACCGAGGCCGTGCGCCTCGTCGTTGACGAGCTCGGCGACACCCCGCTCATCGGCTTCGCGGGGGCGCCGTTCACGCTCGCCGCCTACCTGGTCGAGGGGCGCCCCTCCCGCGACCACCTCGCGGCCCGCACGCTCATGCACGCGGACCCCGAGACGTGGCGCCGGCTCATGCGCTGGGCCGCGGACCTCAGCGGCGCCTTCCTGCGCACGCAGGTCCTGGCCGGGGCGCGGGCCGTGCAGCTCTTCGACTCGTGGGCCGGCGCGCTGTCGCTGCGCGACTACACCGCTCACGCCGCCCCGTTCAGCACGCGCGCCCTGGGCCACATCGACGACCTCGACGTGCCGCGCGTGCACTTCGGCACGGGCACCGCCGAGCTGCTGGTGGCCATGCGCGACGCCGGCGCGGACGTGGTGGGCGTGGACTACCGCCTCCCGCTCGACGAGGCGAACCGCCGCCTCGGCGGCCAGACGCCGCTGCAGGGCAACATCGACCCGGCGCTGCTCGCCGCGCCGTGGGAGGTCCTCGAGGCCCACGTCCGCGACGTCGTCGAGCGCGGCCGGGCGGCCCCCGGACACGTGGTCAACCTCGGTCACGGGGTCCCGCCGACGACGGATCCGGGGGTCCTCACGCGCGTCGTCGAGCTCGTGCACTCCCTGTGACCCCCGGCGCGTCCCCGGTCCGCGTCGACGCCGTCGTCGTCGGCGCGGGCATGGCGGGCCTGACGGCCGCGCACGCCCTTGTGGCGGCGGGCGTGCGACCGCTCGTCCTGGAGGCGGGCGACGGCGTGGGGGGCCTCGTCACCGGCGGCACCGTGGGCGGCGTCGAGCTCGACCTGGGCGCGGAGGCGTTCGCGCTCCGCCGGCCCGAGGTCGGCGCGCTCGCGCGGTCCCTGGGGCTCGCCGTCGAGCAGCCGGCGGGCGGCTCGTGGGTGTCCTCGTCCGACGGCGGGCGCGCCACGCCGATCCCGGCCGAGTCGATCCTCGGCATCCCCGCCGACCCGGGCTCCCCGGACGTCGTGGCCGCCCTGGGCGCGGAGGGCGCCGCCCGCGCCGCGCGGGACGCCGAGCTGGCGCCGGAGGTCGGCGCGGACGCCACCGACCTGGCCGCCCTGGTGCGCGCACGCATGGGTGAGGCGGTGCTCGAGCGCCTGGTCCGGCCCGTGGCCGGCGGCATCCACAACGCCGACCCCGCCGACCTGGTCGTGGACGCCGTCGCCCCGGGCCTGCGCGCCGCCCTGGTGCGGCACGGCTCCCTCGCAGCCGCGGTGCGCGCGCTGCGCGCGGCCGCGCCGCCCGGCGCGGCCGTGGCCACCACCTCGGGCGGCCTCTTCCGCCTCCCGCGTGCCCTGGCGGCCGCCGTGACGGCCGCGGGCGGGCAGGTCCGCACCGGTTCGGCCGTGACGGGGCTGCGCCGCGCGGGCGCCACGTGGGAGGTCCGCGTCGCCGGCGAGGCGGGCGTGCGCGCGGACACCGTGGTCCTCGCCGCGCCGGCGGGCGTGGCGCTCGGCCTTCTCGGTAGCGTCCTCGACGTCAGCCACGTGGCGCTGTCCACGGGCAGCGCCATCACCCACGCCACGCTGGTGGTCCGCGCCCCCGAGCTCGACGCCGCCCCGCGTGGCGCCGGGCTGCTCGTGGCGCCCGGGCCCGGGCCGGTGCGCGCCAAGGCCCTGACCCACGCCTCGGCGAAGTGGCGCTGGCTGGCCGAGGCCACGCCGCCCGGGGTGCACGTGCTCCGCCTGTCCTACGGCCGGCCCGGCGAGGACCTCGCCGGCGTCGACGCCGCCCTCGCGCTGCGCGACGCCGCCGCCCTGCTCGGCGTGCCCCTGCAGGCCGGCCAGGTGCTCGACGCCCGGGTGGTCCACCGGGAGGGCGCGCTCGCCGCCGCCACCCCAGCGCACCGCGACCAGGTCGCCGCGCTCGTCGCGCGCACCGACGCCCTGCCGGGGCTCGGCCTGGCGGGGGCGTGGGTCGCGGGAACGGGGCTGGCCGCCGTCGTGCCGCACGCCCAGGAGGTGGCCGCGCGCCTCGCCCGCCGTGCCAGCAACCCGTCCGCGCCCCGCCCGGCGTGAGACTCGCACCGGGCGCGAGGCCCGCACCGGGCGCGAGACCCGCACCGGACGTGAGATGCGTCGCGCCACGTGCCGCGCGAGGGCCGGAGAATCCGTCATACCGACGAGCACCGAGGATTACCTGGCGCAGGTCGTCGGCATTGTTCGACGGTCTCGGGAATTGTTCTGACCGATTGTCAGCAACCTTCTGACGTCTTGTCAGAAAAGGGCCGCGTGGACTTTTCTGCGGGGCGTGCGCAAACTGTTCGGATGAGCCCGTCAACCCCACCCCTGCGCATCGGCACCCGTGGCAGCGACCTGGCTCTGACACAGACCACCACCGTCGCCGAGGCGCTGGCCGCGGCCTCCGGGCGCGAGGTCGAGCTGGTCCGCATCCGCACCGAGGGCGACCGGTCCAAGGCGTCCCTCTCCAGCCTCGGCGGCACCGGCGTCTTCGCCGCGGCGCTGCGTCACGCGCTGCTGGAGGGCGCCTGCGACGTCGCCGTGCACTCCCTCAAGGACCTGCCCACGGCGCCCACGGACGGCCTGAGCATCGGCGCGACCCCCGGGCGCGCCGACCCGCGCGACGCGCTGTGCGCGCTCGAGGGCTGGACGCTGGCCACCCTTCCCGCCGGCGCGCGGGTCGGCACCGGCTCCCCGCGGCGGGCCGCCCAGCTCCGCGTCGCGCGCCCGGACCTAGAGATCGTCGACATCCGCGGCAACGTGGGCACCCGCCTGGGCCGGGTCGCGCGCGGAGACCTCGACGCCGTCGTCCTGGCCCGCGCCGGCCTCGCGCGCCTGGGCCTGCTCGGGCACGTCACCGACACGCTCGGCCCCGAGGTCATGCTGCCCGCCCCCGGACAGGGCGCCCTCGCCGTGGAATGCCGCACCGAGGACCTGGACGGCGGCCCGCTCGGCGAGATCATGCGCGCCATCGACCACGTACCCACCCGCCTGTCCGTCGTCGCCGAGCGGGCGCTGCTGCGCACCCTCGAGGCCGGCTGCGCCGCGCCGGTGGGCGCCTACGCGCGCGTGGTGCCCGGCACCGCCGACGCGCCGACGCGCCTGGAGCTGAGCGGCGGGGCCTTCGACCCGGCCGGGAAGCGACGCCTCACGCGCAGCTGGACCGCCGGCCTGCCCGGGCACCCGGAGGACTCCTCGGCCGAGGCGCGGGGCACCTCCATGGCCCAGGACGTGACGCTGACGCTGGCCCAGCAGCTGGGCGAGTCCGCCGCCGTGGACCTGATCGCCGACGGCGCCGCCGAGATCGCCGGGCTCCCCCTCGCCGCGAACGCCCCCGCGTCCGCCCGGGCGGACGGCGCCGCGGGCGGGCGCGACGGCGCGCACCGGGGCGCCGGCGCCCCGGCATGAGCGCGCCCGACCTGCGCGGGCGCCGCCTGCTCGTGCCCCGCGCCGACCCGGATGACACGATCGCCGCGGCCGTCCGCGCCGCCGGCGGCGAGGCCGTCGGCGTCGAGCTCGTGCGCGCGAGCGTCGTCGACCCCACGACCGAGCTCGACGGGGCCCTGCTGGCGCTGTCCGAGGGCGCCCACTCCTGGCTCGCCGTGACCAGCGCGACGACCGTCGACGTGCTGGCCGGCCGGGCGGAGCACCTGGGCACCACGCTGGCCGCCCTGGTCGGCGCCGCCCGCGTGGCCGCCGTCGGCCCCGCCACCGCCCGGGCCCTGGAGCGCCAGGGCGTCCGCGTCGACCTCACCCCCCACGGCCCGGTCTCCTCGGCCGCCGCGCTCGTCGAGACCTGGCCGCCGGCGCAGGGTCCCAGCCTCGTCCTCCTCCCCCGCTCCGAGATCGCCGCCGCGACGCTGGCCACGGGGCTGCGTGAGCGCGGCTGGCTGGTGGACGACGTCGTCGCCTACCGCACCCAGGCCGCGCCCGGGGCGGACGCGGAGGTGGCCGACGACCTCGTCGCCGGGCGCATCGACGCGATCCTGCTCACCTCGGGCAGCACCGCCCGGGCCCTGACCACGCTCTACGGCGTGCCGCCGCCGCAAGTGCGCGTGTGCGCCATCGGCACCTCCACCGAGCGCGCCGCCCACGAGGCCGGCCTGCCGGTCCACGCCGTCGCCGCACAGCAGACGCCCGCCGGGCTCGTGGCCGCCGCCACGAGCGCCCTGGGCACCTCGACCGTCCCCTGATCGGAGCCTTCACCCGTGACCACCACCTCCCCCGCCCGGACCGCCGCAGCACGGGGCGCCCGCCCCGCGCCCGCCGAGCGCCCGCGCCGCCTGCGCACCACGGCGGCCGTGCGCCGCCTCGTCGCCGAGCACCGCACCCACCCCGCCGACCTGGTGCTCCCCATGTTCGTCCTCGAGGGCGCCCGGGAGCCCGTGGCGCTGGGCTCGATGCCCGGCGTCGTGCAGCACTCGATGGACTCCCTGCGCCGCGCCGCGGCCGAGGCGGCCGAGGCGGGCGTCGGCGGGGTCATGCTCTTCGGCGTGCCCACCACCCGCGACGCCACCGGCACCGCCGCCACGGAGCCCGACGGCGTGCTCAACGCCGGGCTGCGGGCCCTCGTGGAGGAGGTCGGCGACGCCGTCGTCGTCATGTCCGACCTGTGCCTGGATGAGTTCACCGACCACGGCCACTGCGGGGTGCTGGACGCCTCCGGTCGCGTCGACAACGACGCCACCCTCGTGCGCTACCAGGAGATGGCGCTCGCGCAGGCCGCCACCGGGGCGCACATGCTCGGCCTCAGCGGCATGATGGACGGCCAGGTCGCCGCCGTCCGCGAGGTCCTCGAGGCAGACGGGTACACCGACACCGCGGTGCTCGCCTACTCGGCGAAGTACGCCTCGGCGTTCTACGGGCCGTTCCGGGAGGCGGTCGACTCCCAGCTGAGGGGCGACCGCAAGACCTACCAGATGGACCCCGCCAACCGCCGGGAGGGTCTGCGCGAGGCGACCCTGGACCTGGCCGAGGGCGCGGACGTCGTCATGGTGAAGCCGGCGATGAGCTACCTCGACGTGCTCGCCGACGTCGCCGCCGTCTCCCCCGTGCCCGTCGCGGCGTACCAGGTCTCCGGCGAGTACGCGATGATCGAGGCCGCCGCCGCGAACGGGTGGATCGACCGGCGCCGCGCGATCGAGGAGTCGGTGGTGGGCATCCAGCGCGCCGGCGCCGACTTCGTGCTGACCTACTGGGCCACCGAGCTGGCGGGATGGCTCCGCTGACGCGCGCCCTGCAGTGCCACCGGACGGGCCGGCGCCTGGCCCCCTCGGGCGCGTGCCGGCGCCGCGGGTGGCGGCCGGGCGCCCACCGCTCGCTGTGCCGCAGGTACTGACGAAGCGCCGGTTCTCTGCACCCACGGTCCTTGAGCGCCCTCCGCGCCCGAGCGCCCGCCCCGATTCCGCACCCGACAAGGAGCACCCATGACCACCCCCGACCCCATGCAAGAGCTGTTCGAGCGCGCCCGCGCCGTCATCCCGGGCGGGGTGAGCTCGCCGGTGCGTGCGTACGGCTCGGTGGGCGGGGACCCGCGGTTCATCGCCTCGGCCCGGGGCCCGTACGTCACCGACGCCGCGGGCCGCGAGTACGTCGACCTCGTGATGTCCTGGGGCCCGGCGCTGCTGGGCCACGCGCACCCCGAGGTGGTCGCCGCCGTGCAGGACGCCGCCTCCCGCGGGCTGTCCTTCGGGGCGCCGACCGTCGCGGAGATCGAGCTGGCCGAGGCGCTGCGCGCCCGCGTGCCCGCCGCGCAGAAGGTCCGCCTCGTGTCTACCGGCACCGAGGCCACCATGACCGCGGTACGCCTGGCGCGCGGCGCCACCGGCCGCGACCTCATCGTGAAGTTCGCCGGCTGCTACCACGGGCACGTGGACGCCCTGCTCGCCGAGGCGGGCTCCGGCGTCGCCACCTTCGCGCTGCCCGGATCGGCCGGCGTCACGGCGGCGAGCGCCGCGGAGACGCTCGTCGTCCCCTACAACGACCTCACCGCCCTGGGTGCCGTCTTCGCCGAGCGGGGCGGTGACATCGCCGCCGTCATCACCGAGGCCGCGCCGGCGAACATGGGCGTCGTGCCGCCGGAGCCCGGCTTCAACGCCGCCCTGCGGCGCCTGACCGCCGAGCACGGCGCGCTGCTCGTCCTCGACGAGGTGCTCACCGGCTTCCGCGTGGGCCCGGCCGGGTGGTGGGGGCTCGACGGCGCCGCCTCCGCGGACGGGGCGACGGCCACCGGGACCGAGCCCTACACGCCGGACCTGTTCACCTTCGGCAAGGTCCTCGGCGGCGGCATGCCGCTGGCGGCGCTCGGCGGGCGCGCCGAGCTCATGGACCTGCTCGCCCCGACCGGGCCGGTGTACCAGGCCGGCACGCTCTCGGGGAACCCGCTGGCCACCGCGGCGGGGCTGGCCACGCTGCGCCTGGCTGACGACGCCGTCTACGCCCACGTCGACGAGGTCGCCCGGGTGCTCGGCGACGCCGTCGGCGAGGCGCTGGACGCCGCGGGCGTGGCGCACCGCGTCCAGCACGCCGGGAACCTGTTCTCGGTCATGTTCGGCGAGGCGGCCGCCCGGGGCGGCGTGCGCAGCTACGCGGACGCGCAGGCCCAGGAGACGTTCCGCCACCCGGCGTTCTTCCACGCCATGCAGGGCGGCGGGGTCGCGCTGCCGCCGTCGGTGTTCGAGGCCTGGTTCGTCTCCGCCGCGCACGACGACGCGGCCGTCAGCCGCATCCTCGAGGCGCTGCCGGCGGCGGCCCGGGCGGCCGCGGCGGCCAAGCCGGCCTGAGACGGCCGGCGGGGGCATGTCTCCGGGCGGCGCAACGAGGGTGGGCGGCCCCGGGCCGGGCCGACAAGGAGGGGGCGGCCCGGCGGGCCGCCCCCTTTCGCGTCGCTGACCCGCCCGGATCACTCCTGGCGGGGCGCCGCTCAGGGCCTGACGACGACGCTGCCGGCGATCTTGTCGGCGAAGGTCTGCTTCTTCGGGTCCCACAGCGGCCAGAGGTAGCCGAGCATGAGGATCGAGTCGAGGACGTGCGCGATGTCGCGGCCCAGGGCCAGCCCGGCGCCGATCGGCTGCTGGTCGCGCTCGCGCACGAGCCAGATCTTCAAGACCGACTTGCCCACCGACTGGCCGGTGCGGCCCTGGCGGATCAGCCGGTTCCAGACCCACGTGCCGATGTAGAGCAGCCAGCCGAGGAGCATGACGACGGCCCCGGCCGCGTTCGGCTCGGACGTGACGTTCCCGAAGACGTCGACCGCCGGCTGCGCGGTGGCGGAGGCGATGCCGAAGAGGATCCACGGCACGAACCCGACGACGAGGCTGTCGATCACCGATGCTCCGACGCGCAGGCCCCAGTGCGCCAGCTCCGGGCCCCGGGGCATCGGCGCGGCGCCAGCGCTCGGGAACTGGCCCGGCTGGCCGTACGCGGGCTGGCCATAGGGCTGCTGGCCGTACGGTGCCTGCCCGTAGGGCTGCTGGCCGTACGGCGCCTCGCCCGCCCCTGGCTGGCCGTAGCTGGCCTGGCCGTAGGGCTGCTGGCCGTACGAGGCCGCCCCGGCCGGTTCAGGCGCCGCCTGGCCGTAGCTTCCGTCCGAGGACTGCTCGCCGTAGGCCGGCAGGCCGTAGGACTGCTCGCCGTACTGAGGGACCGCCGCACGCTCCGGTGTCGGCACGGGCTCCTGGTGGGGCTTCCCGTACGGGTCCTCGTTGGACGGTGTGCTCACAGCGCTCCCCTTCGACTATCTGGACATATTTCCTCTGAATTGTGGCGCATGTGGCCCGGCAGGGATAGCCGCGTCTCAACGGACCCCCGCTGGAGACGATGCGGGGCCACGGGGAGCAGCCCCGGGGCGCGCGGCCGTGGCGACGGGCACGGCCCGCGCGCCGGCGCCCCAGACCACGGCCAGCGCCGCCGCGCCGATAACGGCGAGCACGCCGCTGGCCGGGACGAGAAGGTCCACGTGCGCGGGCGTCATGACCCGGGGCCCGAGCAGCGTGAGGCCGGCGGCCAACGCTGCGGGCGCGACGAGCGCGCCCAGGAGCGTGGCGCCCCGGCGCCACAGGGGCGAACGGACCAGGAGCGCGGTGGCGGCCAGCCATGGGGGCACCGCCCAGGCGGCGGCCGTGAGGAGGCGCTCGCGTGTCCCGCTCCACAGGAGGTAACCCTCGGCACTGTCGATGCTCCCCTCGAAGGTCCGCGCCCGGCCGAGCGCCGGGAACGCGGCGACGGTCATGAGCGCCGCGCCCAGACCCACCCCTACGACCACGGGCAGCCACCACTGTCGGTACGCGGCCACGGGCTCCTCTTCCACCAGGGCCGCCACCTCGGCCGTGGTGGAGAGCCCGGCCCGGTCCGCGGCGCGAGCGCGCCGGCCGCCTGCCCGGGCCACCCGGACGAGCACGACGACCGTCACCGCCACCACGAGGACGAAGGCGGGCACGGTCGCCGCGGCCGCAACGCCCGCCACGGGGCCGCGGCAGGAGCCGACCGCCCCCGCGCAGGAGTCGGCGAGCGACGCGGTGCGCCCGGTCAGCGCCAGGAGGGCCGCGGCGCCGGGGAGCAGGGCCCAGACCGCGACCTTCTCCGACCGGCTCCACAGGGGGGCCGCGGTCACGACGACCGCGCCGGCGAGCCAGCAGGGCAGGACGACGACGACGAACACGGCCAGGACCGACATCGAGGCCGACACGCCGGACGCGCCGACGGCCAGGGCCAGGGGCGCCACCACCGGGAGCGCGACGAGGAGCCCCAGCGCCACCAGCAGGACCGCGAGCGCCGGCAGCCATGACCGCGCCAGGAGTGGCATGCGGGCCGGGCGTGCGCCGCCCCGCTCCTCGAGCAGCGCGGCGGCGACCTCCTCGGGGGGCCCGAGCTCGAGCAGCACGCGCGTGACGTCGCCCGGTGCCCACGGGCGTGGCCCGAGCGCGGACTCGACATGCTCGCGCACCCCGGCCAGGACCTCGGCCCGCAGCACCGGGTCGGCGGGCGCCAGCATGCGGCCGAGGTCGTCCAGGAAGGTCGTCACGTCGTCCGGCCCCTGCGGCGTCACCACTGACCCACCCCCGGGCCCGCCCATGCGCCGGGCATGCCGGGCGGGGCGGGCGGTCGGAGCGCCCGCGCCCGGGTCGCCCCGTCCCTCCAGAGCCGGGCCAGGACGGTCACCGCCGCCACGACGACGCCCACCATCCCCGCGCCGCCCAACAGGAGCCCGACAGGTCCGGAGACGACGGCGGCGAGCACGACGACCACCGCGACCGCGAGCGCCGCGCCGGGAAGCAGTGCGACCCCTACCGTCTTCTGGCGGCTCCCCCACAGCGGCGAGAGGAGCAGGAGGGCGGACGTGACGACCCATCCGGGCAGTGCCAGGGCCAACATGATCACAACCGACCACACGAAGTCGTAGGCCGTCGGCAGCAGCACGTTCTGGCCGCCGCCTGCCTCCGTGGCGCTGGTGGACGCGACCCCGGCGCGCACGAGCACGGGCAGTCCGATGCCGAGCACCACCAGGGTGCCAAGCGTCAGCAAGACGCCGACGAGCACCGGCACCCACGCCTGGGCGAGCGCCGGCAGGACGTGCGGACCCGGGACGGACTGGTGCGACGGCGCGGCGGGCGAGTCCGGGGCGCCAGTCCATGTCGGGGACCGGTCGGCCAGAGCCTCCGCCGCCACGCGGTCGGGTGGTCCCAGCTCGGCCAGGACCGCGTCGACGCGCTCGGCCGTCGGCGGCTGGGGGCCGTCCGCGAGCGCGGCGTCGATGTGCTCGCGCAGCCCCGCGAGGACCTCGGCCCGGTCGAGGGGGTTGAGATCGGCGAGCATCCGGGCGACGTCGTCGAGGTAGGCGGCGGCGGGATCGCCGGGCGAAGGGTCGGTCATGTCAGATCTGCTCTCTGCTCGAGGGCCGCGTCAACCGCATCCCGGAAGGGCTGCCAGGTGCGGGCGAAGGCGTCGAGCGCCCGCTCGCCGTCGCTGGTGAGGGAGTAGTAGCGCCGGGGCGGCCCCGTGGTGGAGTCCTGCCAGCTCGTCTCGACGAGGCCGGCCCTGCGCAGGCGCGCGAGCAGGGGGTAGAGCGTGCCCTCGCCGCTCATGAGGACGCCGTCCCGGGTGAGGGTGCGGGCGATGTCGAGGCCGTACCGCCGCCCGCCGCGGAGGAGGGCGAGGACGCAGTACTCGAGCGCTCCACGACGCAGGTTCGAGAGAATGCTCTCCCCGCCCGGTATCATGCGTCACAAGGTAGCGCCGCCCGGGACACGGGAACAACCCCTCCCCTCAGCGCCGAGAGGTCAAGTACTGACAGTGAGGCGTCGCGGCGAGGATGCGACCGCCGGGCAGGCGCTAGTACTTGACCGCTCGGCGCCCGCGCGGGGGGGCTACTCCCGGCCGGGCTCCGGGGCGGTGGGCGGGATGTTCCAGTACCGCACCGCCGGGAAGCCGCGGGCGGTCGTCAGCACGCTGCGGTGCGCGGCGTCGAGGAGGAAGCCGGAGCCGTTCCGCGCCGGCAGGCCGAGCCACCGCGCCGCGAGCACGCGCAGCAGGTGGCTGTGGGCGACGATCAGCACGTCGCCGTCGCGGAGCGCCGCGCGGGCGCGGCGGAGGACCCGGTCGACCCGGACGCCCACCGATGCGGCGTCCTCCCCGCCGGGCGCGCCGTCGTCCCACAGGTTCCACGGGCCGAGCCCGGCCGCCTCGCGGGTGGCCAGGTACTCCGCGGTGGTGCGGCCCTCGAGGGTGCCGTAGTCCCACTCCACCAAGTCCTCGAGCACCTCCAGGTCCTCCAGCCCGGCCAGCTCGGCGGTGCGCCGGGCGCGCTGCCGCGGGCTGACGAGCACCGCCGCGAACGTGCGGTCGCCCAGCTCGTCGAGCAGGTGACGGGCCTGGGCCTCGCCGACCTCGGTGAGCGGGATGTCGGTGGTGCCGGTGTGCTGGCCGCTCTCGCTCCACTCGGTCTGGCCGTGCCGGACGACGATCAGCTCGGACTCGGACATCTGCGGCTCCCTCGGTGCGGGCGACGGCACGAGCATGCCCCTCCCGGCCGCCGCCCGCACCGTATCGCGCCGCGGGCGCTCGCCGCGGACGCCCCGACACCGGCCCCCATACGCCTGGAATGATGACCGCCATGACTGAGCGCGTCGACCTGTCCACCCTGACCCCGCCCATCGCCCTGGGCCCCCTCGACGGCCGGTACCGCACGGTGGTCGCGCCCCTGACGAACCACCTCTCCGAGGCGGCGCTGAACCGCGCGCGCCTGCAGGTGGAGGTCGAGTGGCTCATCCACCTGACCGAGACCGGCGCGCTCCCCGGTGCGCCCACGCTCACCGACGCGGACAAGGGCTACCTCCGCGACGTCGTCGCCACCTTCGGCGACGCGGAGATCGCCGAGCTGGCCGAGATCGAGCGGGAGACCCGGCACGACGTCAAGGCCGTGGAGTACTTCCTCAAGCGGCGCCTCGACGCCGCCCCGGCGACCGTCGGCGAGGGCACCGTGCTGCCGCAGGTCCACGAGATCGTCCACATCTTCTGCACGAGCGAGGACGTCAACAACCTCTCCTACGCCCTGACCGTGCGCTCCGCCGTCGAGGACGTCTGGCTGCCCGCCGCGGCCGAGATGGTCGACGACGTCGCGGCGCTGGCCAAGGAGCACGCCGGCGCCGCGATGCTCGCCCGCACGCACGGCCAGCCCGCCACGCCCACAACGCTGGGCAAGGAGCTGGCCGTCCTCGCCCACCGGCTGCGCCGCCAGCTGCGGCGCGTCGGCGCCGCCGAGTACCTCGGCAAGCTCAACGGCGCCACGGGCACCTACGGCGCCCACGTGATCTCCGTGCCGGGGACGGACTGGGAGGACGTCTCACGCACCTTCGTCGAGCACCTCGGCCTGACCTGGAACCCGCTGACGACCCAGATCGAGTCGCACGACTGGCAGGCGGAGCTCTACGCGGACGTCGCCCGGTTCAACCGCGTGCTGCACAACCTCGCCACCGACGCCTGGACGTACATCTCGCTGGGCTACTTCCACCAGCGGCTCTCCGCGCAGGGCTCGACCGGCTCCTCGACGATGCCTCACAAGGTCAACCCCATCCGCTTCGAGAACGCCGAGGCGAACCTCGAGATCTCCTGCGCCCTGCTCGACACCCTCGCCGCCACCCTCGTCACGTCGCGCCTGCAGCGCGACCTGACCGACTCCAGCACCCAGCGCAACATCGGCGTCGCCTTCGGCCACTCGCTCCTCGCCATCGACAACATCCGCCGCGGCCTGGCGGGCCTCGACGTCGACGGCGACGCCCTGGCCCGCGACCTCGACGGCAACTGGGAGGTGCTCGGCGAGGCGGTGCAGCAAGCCATGCGGGCCGCGTCCATCGCCGGCGCGACCGGCATGGAGGACCCGTACGAGCGGCTCAAGGAGCTCACCCGGGGGCGGCGCGTCGACGGTGCCGGGATGCGCGCCTTCATCGCGGGCCTCGGTCTGCCCGGCGACGTCGAGGATCGGCTGCGGGTCCTCGAGCCGGGCACGTACACGGGCCTGGCCGCGCAGCTCGTGGGCCACCTCGACGACTGACGGCCGCCGCGCGGCGACCGCAACCCGCAACCCGCTGCCCCCGACGCCGGGCGCGCGGGCGGCCGCGGCGCCGCGCCCGTCAGCCCGCGAGCACCTCGCCCAGGGCCTCGTGCCCGACGGCGCCGAGCACGGGTGCGTCGTCGGCGTGGGCGAGCAGCGCCGTCGCCAGGACGAGGGCCCAGCCCCGGGCGCGGCGCCAGGTCGCGGCGTCGTAACCGCCCAGCTCGTCCAGGCGTGCCATGAAGCGGCGCCGGCCCTGGCCGTCGAAGGTGAGCCACGCCGTGGCGAGGTCGGTCGCCGGGTCGCCCGCCGTGAGGTCGCCGAAGTCGATCACGGCCGCGAGCGCGCCGTCGCGCAGGACCATGTTGGCGGGGTGCAGGTCCCCGTGGAGCCACAGGGGCGGCCCATGCCACGCCGGCTCCGCGCTGAGCTCGTCCCACAGCCCGGCGACGCGGGTGGCCTGCGGGACGCTCCCGCCCGCCAGCCGCTCCCGCACCGCCCCGTGCCGAAGGACCAGCGCCACGCCCCGCACGGGGTTGGCGGGGGCGTCCGTCGGCGCGGGCCGGTGCAGCGCCGCGACGAACGCCGCCAGCGTCTCGGCGGCCCCGCCTCGCTCCCGGGCGGGCACCTCCGCGGCGGGCGTGCCCGGCACCCAGGGGCTCACGGACCACGCCCAGGGGTAGTAGCCGGTCGGGACGCCGGCGCGCAGCGGCACCGGCACCTGAACGGGGAGCCGTCCCGCGAGCTCCGGCAACCACCGTTGCTCGTTGACGATCAGCTGCGCCGCCGCCGCGCGCCGGGGCAGGCGGACCACCAGGTCCGGGCCGAGGCGCAGGATCGCGTTGTCCCAGCCGTTCGTATGCGGCCGCAGAGGCAGCCCGGCCAGGTCGGGCTGCTGGTCGGCGAGCAGCCGACGGACCAGCGCCTCGCCGATCTCGAGCTCGGCGGCCGGCACTCGCGCCATGTGTGCTCCTGCTCCGGTCGGCGTGACGACGTACGGGCCCATCGTGCCGCGCGGCGGGCCACGCGGCGTCCGCACCGTTGCGCGCGCCCTCTCCGGTGCGGAGCGCCACAGCGCCCTCTCAGGCCATTGTCAGCCGACCCCCGTAAGGTTCGGGCGGTGAACCTGCTGCTTGCCGCGACCCAGACCGGCTCGACCGCCCCGCTCACCGGCGTGGCAGGCTGGGCCGTCAGCGTGATGGAGACCCTCGGTGGCCTCGGCGCCGCCCTCCTCATCGCGCTGGAGAACCTCTTCCCGCCGCTGCCCAGCGAGGTGATCCTCCCCCTCGCCGGCTTCACCGCCTCCCGCGGCAGCCTCGGCCTGCTCGAGGTGATCATCTGGTGCACCGCCGGCTCCGTCGTCGGCGCCTGGGTGCTCTACGGCATCGGCGCCCTGCTGGGCCGCGACCGCACCCGCGCGATCATGAACTGGCTGCCGCTCGTCAAGCTCGAGGACGTCGACCGCACCGAGGCCTGGTTCCTCAAGCACGGCAAGGGCACGGTCTTCCTCGGCCGGATGATCCCGATCTTCCGCAGCCTCATCTCCATCCCCGCCGGCATCACGCGCATGCGCCTGCCGCTGTTCACCCTCCTGACGCTGAGCGGCTCCCTGGTCTGGAACACCGTGCTGATCCTGGCCGGCTACTGGCTCGGGGAGCAGTGGCACGTGGTCGAGAACTACGTCGGCATCTTCACCAAGGTCGTCATCGTCGCCGTCGTCCTCGCGCTCGCGTGGTTCGTCGTCTCACGGGTCCGCGCCACGCGCGTGACCAAGAGGGCGCCCGACGCCGGCCCGACCGACGACGCCGCCTGACCAGCCACGCGACCGTCAGTCGCCGAGCCGGTCCAGGCGGCGCAGCAGCACGCCCTCCCGCAGGGCCCAGGGGCAGATCTCCAGCTCGTCGACGCCCAGCGCCTTCATGGCCCGCTGCGCGACCATGGCGCCCGCCACGATCTGGTAGGTCCGCTCGGGCGTGATGCCGGGCAGCTCCATGCGCTGCTCGGCGGGGATCTTGGCCAGCCGCGGCGTCCAGTCCTGCAGGTCGGCCAGCTGCATGCGGCGGCGCTCCTCCGGGCCCACGACGGCGACCCGCTGGCCCGCCAGGCGCGCGAGCGAGCGGAAGGTCTTGGACGTGCCGACGACCCGGTCGGGTGCCGGCAGCGCGGCGAGCTCCTTCGCGACCGGCGCCAGCGCGGCCCTGACGTAGGCCCTGAGCTCGTCGATCTCCGGCTCGGTCGGCGGGTCCGAGCGCAGGAACTCGCGGGTGAGGCGCCCGGCGCCCAGCGGCACCGAGGCGGCGTAGTCGGGACGCTCGTCGATCCCGGTCGCGATCTCGAGGGAACCGCCGCCGATGTCGAGCACCAGCAGGCGCCCGGCGGCCCACCCGTGCCAGCGCCGGGCCGCGAGGAAGGTCAGCTCGGCCTCCTGACGGCCCGTCAGGACCTGCAGCGGCACGCCGGCCACCTGCTCCAGGCGGTCGAGGACCGCCGGGCCGTTGGTGGCCTCCCGGATCGCGGAGGTCGCGATGCCGATCATCTCGTCCGGCCCGAAGCGCGCCGCGGCGGCACTGGCTCGGCCGACGGCGGAGCTGAGCGCCGCCACGCCGGCGTCACTGATCCGGCCGTCGTCCTCGAGGTAGCGCATCAGCCGCATGGTGCTGCTCCTGTCGACGGCGGGCGCCGGCCGCGCGTCCCGCTCGGCGTCGACCATGAGCAGGTGCACGGTGTTGGAACCGATGTCGAGGACCCCGAGGCGCATGGCCTCAAGGTAGCGGCGCCGCCGACCGGGGCCGCGCGGCGGCCGGCCGTGCCGGGTGCCACCCGCACCGCCTAGAGTCGACGGGTGACCACCGACACCAGGCGCGCCCGATGACCACGATCCTGCAGAAGGCCGTCACCCCGCAGATGTCCGCCGCGTACCTCGAGCGTGGCCTCGACCGCGTGGCCGGATACGTGCTCCCGGCCGCCGAGGTGGCGCAGGTCGCCACGACCGAGGGCCTCTTCGAGCTGCACGGCCTCGGCTTCCCGAGCACCCCCTTCGCGCCGGACCGGCCGATCGACGTCCTGCACGTGCCGCAGTCGCCGACGGCGGTGCTCGTGAGCGCGACGGGCGGCACCGACGCGCCGGGCCGGCTGGCCACCGGCGGCCCGTTCCTGGAGCACCCGCCGTTCACCGGCACCGGGTTCGCCTCCACGGGCGACGTCGTCGCCCCGCTCTCGTGGCTCGAGCACACCCGACTGACGCCGGGCTCACGGCTGTGGCGCTTCACGCCAGGCGCGCCGGAGCCCGAGCTCGTCGGCACCTACCACGGGGTCGCCTTCGGGTGGCAGAACCACCTGGACGGCGACTCCTTCCACGCGCTCGCACCCTCGAAGTACGTCGGCCACGTCGCGAAGCTGCCGCTGGGCACCTTCGCGGCGGACGTCAAGACCGACGACGACGGCGCCCCCAGCGTCGTGACCCTCGTGGCCATGTCGGACGCGGCCCAGGAGCACGGCTTCACGAAGACGACGGCGGGGACCTGGGCGAAGCAGGTGCGCGCCGCGGACGTCGACGAGCTGTTCGAGATCCACGTCGGCGCCCGCTGGCACGGCATGCCGGTGCGAATCGTCGACCAGGGCCCGGGCGCGGACGGGGAGCAGTTCTGCCGGATCAGCTCGCTGGCGCACGACGCCGACCTCGCGGAGCGTCTCCACATGGACAAGGTCGACGCCGGGGTCTACGAGACCACCGTGCCGCTGTCCGCGCTCACCGACGTCGTCTACGCCCAGCGCATCCCCAAGGCGTGGGCCCGGGAGGAGCAGCTAGCCCGCAGCGGTGCCGGAGCCGCGGCCGGCGCCCCCGCGGACCACCCGCTGGCCCGGCACTCGGCGACCCTCCAGCGCGTGGCCCAGGGGCTGGCCCAGGTCGCCCCGGCCGGATGGACCCGCGCGCGGGTGCTCTGCCGCATGGTGGGCACGCGCGGGGAGATCCTGGCCGGCGTCACCCAGCCCGACGGCACCGAGGCCGTGCTCCCCGCGCTGCCGGGCGACGTCGGCAACGCCATGGCCGAGATGCGCCACGCGCAGTACGAGCCCGGCAAGGGCACGTGGTTCACCGCCCTCGTGACGCTGATGCCCGACGGCAAGATCACGCTCAACATCGACTCGAAGAACGAGCCGACGTGGTCGACGCCGCTCGAGCCCGGCCAGTTCTCCGAGGACCTGCGCCGCTACCCCAGGGACGACGAGCACGTGCCGGACTGGCTCACGGCCAAGCTCGCCGAGGAGACCCGCGCGGGCGGCGAGGCCTGAGCACGCAGCGCCGCCAAATCGGACGGTATTCCCCTATTGCCGTGACCTTGCTTACATCTTGCTGGGGGCGAACTTCCTGACGGTTGGGCATACCCCCCACGGGTAAACTTCGAGGGCACCGGCCCGCATGGGCCGAGCCGAACGGGAGGGGGCGCGGGTGGCTGGCTACAGCGGCACCAAGGACGAGTATGCGAAGCGCTTGCGCCGCATCGAGGGCCAGGTGCGCGGGATCGCGCGCATGGTCGACGAGGACACCTACTGCATCGACGTCCTCACCCAGATCTCCGCCGTCACCAAGGCGCTCCAGGCAGTGGGCATCGGGCTGGTCGAAGACCACCTCGGCCATTGCGTGGTCGATGCCGCGCGCTCCTCCGAGGAGGAGGGCCAGGCAAAGGTCGCGGAGGCCGCCGAGGCGATCGCGAGGCTCGTGCGTTCGTGAACGATCTGCCGTTCGTCCGTCTTCCCCACATCACCACCTTGCTAGGAGCACCATGAGCACCGCAGAGATCGACCGCACCGCAGAGCTGGGCAGCACCGGCCGCACCACCGTCATCGACGTCGACGGCATCACGTGCGGTCACTGCGTCAAGCAGGTGACCGAGGAGCTCATGGCGCTCCCCAACGTCACCCGGGTCTCCATCGACCTGCACAGCGGCGAGATCTCTCCGGTCACCGTCTTCTCGGACGCGGTCCTCGACGAGGAGGCCCTGCGTTCCGCCCTGGGCGAGGCGGGCTACGACGTCACCGCCGTCCACAGCGCCGCCTGAGCGCGCCACCCCGGGCGGCGGCGCCCGCCCGCCGCCGCCCGGGCACCCGGGCACCCGGTGCTACTCGACACCTGGGCCCTTGTCACGGCCCGGCGGCGAGCCCCACCACCAGCTCCACCGTGACGTCGTCGAGATCGTGCACCTGCGCGCTGGCCAGCGCGAGCGCGTCCGCGGCAGGCGGGAAGGCCTCGTGCGGGACAGCGATCACCCTCATGCCGGCGGCGGCCGCCGAGCGGAGGCCGTTGCTGGAGTCCTCGATCGCGACCGCGCGTTCCGGGGCCACCCCGAGGAGCTCGCAGACGCGCGCGTACCCGTCCGGGGCCGGCTTGCCCGCGGCGACCTCCTCGGTCGAGACCGTGGCCTGGAAGCAGTCGGCGATGCCCAGCGCGTCGAGGGTGGCATCGATGAGCCGGCGGGGCGAGGACGAGGCGAGCCCCAGCGGCCACCGGGCGGCGAGGCGTCGGACGGCCGCCACCGCGCCCGGGAGGGTGGGCAGGTGCTCGCGGTAGCGCGCCGCCTGGGCGTCGATGGTCCGCCGGGCCACGTCCGCGGCGTCGCCGCGCACCCCGATCGTCGAGGCCATGTACTCGGACCACTCGGGGGTGCTCATGCCCAGCATCGCTTCCGAGGCACCGTCGGGCCAGGGCGCGCCGTCCTCGGCGGCGAGCCCGCGGCGGACGTCGTCCCAGATGGTCTCGGTGTCGGTGAGCACGCCGTCCATGTCGAACACGACGGCGTCGATGGTGGAGGTCATCCCTTCATGGTGCCGCACCCGCGCGGGTTTCAGCCTGCGCCCAGCGGGCCGTAGTAGACACTGGCTCCGTGAACGTGCCATCCCCCCGTCCCGCCACCTCGGGGCTCGTCCCCGCCCGGAGTGACGAGACGCCCGGCCCCTCGGCGGACGCCGCACTCCCCCCGACGCCAGGCCCCTCGGCCGACGACGCCCCCGCGGTCGACGACGCCCCCGCGCGGGCGGACGCCCGCGCCGCGGACCGGTCCCCGCGGACGCCGCTGCTGCGCGTCCGGCTGCGCACCGAGGTCCTCATCGTCCTCGGGCTCTCGCTCGGCCAGTCGGCGGTCTACGCCGTCGTCACCATCGTCGCGCGCCTGACCGCCGGGACGCCGCTGGGCGAGCAGACCGCGGCGCTGAACCCCTCCCGCTCCGCCCGCCCCTACCTCGACCTGACCTACCAGCTCCTCGGCATCGGCTTCGCCCTCGTGCCGGTGGCACTCGCGCTGTTCCTCCTCTCGGAGCCGGGCCGGCGCGCCACCGCCCGCATCGGGCTCGACCTGCGCCGCCCCTGGCGCAACCTCGGCGCCGGCGTGGGGCTCGCCGCCCTCATCGGCGTGCCCGGCCTGGGCCTGTACCTGCTGGGACGCGCGCTGGGCCTCACCGTCGAGGTGCAGGCCGCCACGCTGAACCAGCACTGGTGGACCGTGCCGGTCCTCATCCTGGCCGCGCTGCAGAACGCCCTGCTCGAGGAGGTCGTCGTCGCAGGCTACCTCGTCGAGCGGCTCGAGCAGATGGGCTGGCGACCGGGCGCCGTCGTCGGGGCCAGCGCCCTCGTGCGCGGCGCGTACCACCTCTACCAGGGCATCGGCCCGTTCGTCGGCAACGCCGTCATGGGCGTCATCTTCGCCGCCTACTACCGCCGCCGACGCCGGACGACGCCGCTCGTCATCGCGCACACCCTCATCGACGTCGTGGCCTTCGTCGGGTACACGGTGCTCCCGGCCGGCGTGCTGGCCTCGCTCGGTCTCGCGTGAGGTCGCGCGGGACGTGCAGGACGTGACGACAGGTGGGGACGACGGGGCCCGTAGACTCCCAGCCATGAGCGAGCGTGCAGGTGGGGGCGGCCGCGCGCCCTCCGCCGCCGTCGCGCCGCCCCCGGAGAACCCGCGCCGCGACGTCCTCCTGGTCGACGCCCCGCAGACCCGCGTGCGCCGCCCCAGCGACCTGCTCCAGCTGGTGGCCTGCGCCGTCGGCATCATCGTCGTCCTGCTGCTGGCGGTCTACGCCAGCGCCACCACCCGCGCCGTGACGTCCGACGTGCAGTCCGCCGCCGCCACGGTGCTGCGCCAGGTGCTGCTCCTGCCGGTGACCGTGCTGGGCGGCCTCGCGACGTTCATCGTGCCGCTCGTCGTGCTCGTGGACCGGCTCGTGCGCCGCAACTGGCGCTCGGCCCTCGAGGCCGCGGTGACGGCCACCATCGCGGGCCTGCTCGCGGCCGGCGCGCTCTGGCTGCTCGAGTCCCTCGCCCCCGACCCCCTGACCAACGGCCTGACCATCACGATCGAGGGCCGGTCCGTCATCGCGATGAACCCCTACGTCGCGGCACTGGCCGGGCTGCTGACCGCCGTGGGCGACCGCTCGAGCAACCGCATGCTGGGCTGGTCGTGGAACCTGCTGTGGATCGTGCTCGGGCTCAGCGTCATCCAGGGCGACCAGACCCTTCCCGGCGCCGTCGTCACCGTGCTCCTCGGCCGGATTGCCGGTCTCGGGATGCGCTACGCCTCGGGGGTGCTCCACGAGCGCGCGATCGGCATCTCGCTCGTCCGGGGGCTGCGGCGCGCCGGGCTCGACCCGGTCCGCGTGGTGCGGATGGACCCGCTGCTCGCCGGCACACGGGCGCAGTCCTGGACGGTGACCACCTCCGCCCCGATCGGCTACACCGAACGGCTGCGGGAGCCCGCCGCCTCGGCGGCGGCCGCGGAGGCCCACGCGCGCGAGGACGAGTCGACGGCGGAGACGCACGCCGCCTACGCCGCCGGCTCCGCGGACCGCCGCCCGTCGCCGGCGGACCTCCTCACGGCGGTGGACCGCGAGGGGTCGGCCACCGGGGACACGATCGCGCCGGACCCGCTCACCGACCCGGGCCAGGTGCTCCGGGAGGCCGCGTCGTCCGCCGTCGGGAACCTCGACCGCGAGGGCGCGCACCGGATCTACGCCGTGTGGGACGCGGACGGGAGGCGCCACGACGTCACGGTCCTCGACGGCGACCGGCACGTGGTCGGGTTCCTCTCGAGCCTGTGGGACAACCTGCGCGTGCGCGGCCTGGACCGCCGGCCCGCGACCACCCTGCGCGAGGCCGCGAACCGGGCCGCGCTGATGGCGCTGGCCACCCGCTTCGCCGGGGTGCGCGCTCCCCGGATGGTGGGCGTCACCGAGTCCAGGGACTCCGTCCTCATCGTCGCCGAGCACATCGCCGGCGCCCGGCGGCTGGACTCGTTCGAGGCGGGAGAGCTCGACGACGACATCCTCGACGACGTCTGGTCGCAGGTCCGCACCGCCCATGCGCGCGGCCTCGCTCACCGCGACCTGCACGCCGCCTCCGTGCTGGTCGACCCGCGCCGGCAGGTATGGCTCGTCGACTGGGAGAACGGCGAGATCATCTCCACCGAGCTCTCCCGCCGCATCGACCTCGCGCAGGTCCTCGCGCTGCTCGCGCTGCTCGTGGGCACGGAACGGGCCCTCGCCTCCGCCGCCCGCGTCCTTGCCCGCGACCAGATGGCCTCCATCGCGCCGCTGCTGCAGCCCGTGGCCCTGCCCGGCCGCACGCGCGCCGCCGCGAAGGACCACCGCGACCTCCTCTCCACCCTGCGTGCCGAGCTCGTCGACCTCATTCCCACCGCCGACGTCGCCCCGGTGCAGCTGGCCCGGTTCTCCCCCCGCACGGTCATCACCCTCACGGTGGCCGTGGTGGCCATCTGGCTGGTCCTCGGCTCGCTGAACTTCCAGGAGGTGGCCCAGGCGGTCGCGGGCGCGAACGTGGCGTGGATGGTCTTCGCCTTCCTCGTGGGCCTGACCACGTATGTCGGCTCGGCGATGAGCCTGCTGGCCTTCACCCCGGAACGGCTCGGCCTGTGGCGCACCACGCTGGTGCAGGTCGCCGCGTCGGTGATCGCCCTGGTGGCGCCGGCCGGCATCGGCCCGGCCGCGGTCGACCTGCGCTTCCTGACCAAGCAGGGCGTCGCGACGCCGATGGCCGCGGCGACGGTGGGCCTGGTCCAGGTCTCCCGGTTCGTCACGACCGTGCTGCTGCTCGCCGCCGTGGCGCTCGTGACGGGGTCTGCCGGCACGCTGAGCACGCCGTCGGGCTCCGTGATCGGCGTGGTCACCGCCGTCGTGCTCGTCCTCGCCGCGACCTTCCTCATCCCCCAGTTGCGCGCGTGGGTGTGGGAGAAGATCGGTCCGACGCTCCACCAGGCCTGGCCCCGGCTCGTCTGGGTGGCCTCCAACCCGCGGCGCCTCATCGTGGGCCTGGTCGGGAACCTCATCCTCACCGTCGGCTACGTCGCCGCGTTCGGCGCCTCGCTCGCCGCCTTCGGCCACCAGCTGCCCCTGACCTCCCTGGCCATCACCTACCTGGCCTCCAACTCCCTCGGCGCCCTGATCCCCTCCCCCGGCGGCATCGGCCCGGTGGAGGTCGCGCTCACCGGTGGCCTGGCGGTGGCGGGGATCCCGTACGCCACCGCGCTGTCCGTGTCCATCGTCTTCCGCCTGCTGACGTTCTGGGGCTGCGTGCCGCTGGGCTGGTGGGCCTTCCGGATCCTCCAGCGACGCCACGTGCTCTGATGCGTACACGGCACGGCACGGGAGACGGCGACCCCCGCACCGCCCGCACGTCGGGCGCCCGGACGCGCGCCGACCGGTGGGTGCCCTGGCTCGTGGCGGCGCTGGTCGCCGCGGCGTACGTGACCTTCGCCGTCGTGCAGTGGCGCCTGCTGGAGGTGCCCTCCTGGGACCTCGGCATCTTCACCCAGCTCGCGAAGGACTACGCCCACCTCCAGGCGCCGATCGTGACGATCAAGGGCCAGGGTTTCAACCTTCTCGGTG
Organism: Georgenia sp. SYP-B2076; assembly: GCF_003991205.1. Lineage (GTDB taxonomy): Bacteria > Actinomycetota > Actinomycetes > Actinomycetales > Actinomycetaceae > Georgenia. The sequence continues at coordinate 130,971 of NZ_RXOZ01000032.1, forward strand.
ACCACTTCCACCCGATGCTCGTCGTGCTCGGGCCGGTTTACCGCCTCTTCCCCTCGGGCCTCACCCTGCTCGTGGTCCAGGCCCTGCTGCTCGCCCTCTCGGCAGCGCCGGTCACGTCCGTGGCCAGGGAACGGCTCGGGCGCGGGCGGGGCACCGCGCTCGGCGTGGCGTACGGGTTCAGCTGGGGGCTGCAGGGCGCGCTGGCGGCCCAGTTCCACGAGATCGCCCTCGCCGTCCCGCTGCTGGCCTTCTCCCTCGCCGCCTTCCTCCGGGGCCGGTGGTGGCCCTGCGCGCTCTGGGCCGCGCCGCTCGTCTTCGTCAAGGAGGACCTCGGCCTGACGGTGGCCGCCCTGGGCCTCGTGATGGTGTGGCGAGGCCGCGCACGCCCGACGGCGGAACCGGCGGCCGGCGGGCCCACCCGCCTCGGCGCCGCCCTCGCCACCTGGGGCGTCGCCTGGTCGGTCCTGGCCATCACGGTGATCCTGCCCGCCCTGAACGTGCGGCAGCGGTGGGACTACTACGGGCGCCTGGGCTCCGAGGAGCAGCGCGGCGTCCTCGACGTGCTCCTCGGCGCGTTCGTCCCCGGCGAGAAGTACGTGACCGTGCTGCTGCTCGTCGCGGCCGCCGGCGTCGTCGGGGTCCGCTCCCCGCTGGTGTGGTTGTGGGTCCCCACGCTGGCCTGGCGCTTCCTCGGAAACGTGGAGTTCTACTGGGGCTGGTCCTGGCACTACTCCGCGATCCTCATGCCGGTGGCGGCGGCCGCACTGGTCGATGCCGTGGCGCGCCGCGCCGCGCGGGCCGCGGCGCTGCCGCCGCGCGGGGCCGGCCGGCTGGGCGGCGCCGCCGTCGCCGTCTCGCTGGCGACCACGGCGCTCATGATGCCCACCATGCCCCTGGCCCGGCTGGCCGCGCCGGACACGTACCAGCTCCCGGCGCGCCACGACGGCGCGGCGGCGGCCCTGGCGGCTGTCGACCCCGGCTCCACCGTCGAGACGGACATCTACCTCATGGCCTACCTCGTCCCCCGCGCGCAGGTGTACTGGGTCGGCAACACCGGCAACCCGGCGCCCGACTTCGTCGCCCTCGACACGTGGCGCCGCACGTGGCCCGACCGGGACGTCACCGACGCCGCGGCGCTGGGCCAGGAGCGTCACCCGGGCACCCGGTACGAGGTCGTGCTCGACGCCGACGGCTACCAGGTGGCCCGGCGCGTGAGCTGACGCGGGGGCTGACGCGGGGCTGACGCGGCCGCCGCCGCCGGCCGCACCCGTGTGCCGGGGGCCGCCGCCGGCCGCACCCGGGCGAGCCCGCCGCCGCGGCCTAGAGTGGCCAGGTGAACCCGACCCTGCCCGCGCCGCGCACCGCACTGTCCCTGACCGCCCTGCTGGCCGCCCTGGTGACGCTCCTCGGAGTGCTGGCCACCGTCGCGGCGCCCGCCGCGCACGCCCACGACATCATGACCGGGTCGACCCCGGCGGCGGACGCCGTGCTCGCCGAGCGGCCCGGCGAGATCTCGCTGTCCTTCAACAACGACCTGCTCGACAGCACGCAGGTGATCAGGGTCACCAACGCGTCCGGGAAGACGGTCGCCGAGGGCTCCCCGGTGGTGAGCGGCCCGGCCGCCACCCTGACGCTGCCCGAGCCCCTCGGCGACGGCGCGTACCACGTGACCTGGTCGGTGGTCTCCTCGGACGGCCACCGGATCGAGGGCGAGTACGGCTTCACGGTCGCGGGCACGACGGAGGCGGCGGCGGCGCCCCCCGCCAACACCCCCGCGCCGGCGCCGACGCCGACGAGCGTGATGGGCACCGCCGAGCCCACGGCGAGCGCCTCCGGTGACGAGGCCCCGGCGTCCACCGGCGGGCTGCCCGCGTGGGCCGTGATCGCGGTGGCCGTCGTGGCGGCGGGAGGGGTCGCCGCCGTCGTCGTGCGGCGCCTGCGCGCCCAGCGCTGACCGCGCCGGCTGACGCGCCGGCCGATCCGGCGCAACCGGGCACGGCCCGACCGGGCATCGTCACCTTGGGACGCGAAGCGGCCCCGGCACCCTCACGGGTGCCGGGGCCGTCGTGTCACGCGGAGGCGTCTCCCGGCGAACGTGCGCTCACAGGTCCTTGAGCTGCAGGAGCACCTCGGCGAGGATCTCGGTCGGCGTGCCGGCGGAGACGACCTTGAAACCGGCCTCGTCGTCCTCGAGCTCCTCCAGCGTGGCGACCTGGGAGTCCAAGAGGCTGGCGGGCATGTAGTGGCCCTTGCGTGCGTTCAGGCGCTCGGCCGTGAGCTCGACCGGCGGCGCCATGTGCACGAAGATCGTGGTCCCTTCGGCGCCGCGCAGCACGTCGCGGTACCGCTTCTTCAGCGCGGAGCACGTCACGACGGTCGAGTGGCCCACCCGCGCCTCCGTCGTCATCCAGTCCTGGATCGACTGCAGCCAGGGCGCGCGGTCGTCGTCGTCGAGCGGCGTGCCCGCGTGCATCTTGTCGCGGTTGGCCTGGCTGTGGAACTCGTCCCCCTCGGCGAAGACGTAACCGAGCTTGCCTGCCAGCATCATCGCGAGCGTGGTCTTGCCGCCCCCCGAGATTCCCATCACGACGACGTGACGGGGGCCTTTCGCCTTCTTCGGCAGCGGGGACATCTCGGTGGTGGGAATCTCGGTCATGGCGGGGGGGCTCCGATCGGATGGCGGGGACTGCCTCGAAACGTACCGGCCGGGCCCGGTGGAGGCCATGGCTTGCCAGCAGTTGCAGCCATCAACGATGCGAGATGGCTCACACGCCCGCGTCCGGCCCGCCGTCCGGATCGCCGCGGTGGCTCAGGCCCAGGCGCCGAGCAGCCCCGCCGGCAGCAGCCCGGGGGCCAGGACGAGGAGCCAGAACCGCAGGAACCGCCCGAGCAGGGAGACTGCGGCGAAGAGCCACCACCGCATGCCGACGGTCCCGGCGAGCACCGAGACGACGGCGTAGGGCGGCACCCCCGCGAACGCGCTCACCGCGGTGACGGCGCTCGGGCCCCACGTGTTGCGCGCGCACCAGCGCTCGACGGCGGCCATGCGCGCGGGCCATCGCCCCCGCACGGCGGCGCGGCCCCGCAACCGGGCCATGTCGAGCGCGCCGCGGCCCGTGAGGTAGAACAGCATCTTGCCCGCCACCTGGCCGCCGGCGCCCGCGGCGGCGAGCCAGATCGGCGACACGTCCGAGGCCAGCGCCGCACCGAGGAGGTACGCCTCGGCAGGAAGGACGATGGCGACGGAGGCGACAAGGCAGTAGAGGAAGCTCCCGGCGAGCACGATCACGACGCGGCGGCGGCGGCGCGGACGTGGGCGGAGGCCATGGCGCCATCATGCCGCAGCACCGGCCGCCGGGCGTCACTACCCTGCTCCCATGCCCACCTACCGCGACCCCGGGCCCGTGGCCTTCGACGCCGTCATGGTGCGGGCGGACACTACGGGATCCTCCGCGTTCGTCGAGTTCCCGCACGACGTGGCCGAGCTCTTCGGTGTCCGGGGCCGCGTCCCCGTGCTCGCCACGTTCGACGACGTCGCCTACCAGGGCTCCCTCGTCACCTACGGCGGCCCCCACCTGATCCTCGTGCGCCAGGACATCCAGGCCCAGATCGGCAAGGGCCCCGGCGACACCGTCCGGGTGGGGATCCGCCTGGACACGAGCGAGCGGGTGGTGGGGCTCGCCGCGGACGTGCAGGCGGCGCTGGAGGAGGGCGGGCACCTGGCTGCCTTCCGCGCGATGTCCTACTCCCACCAGCGCGAGTACGTCACGTGGGTCGAGGAGGCCAGACGCCCGGCCACGCGCCAGACGCGGATCGCCCGGATGGTCGGCATGGTCGCCGAGGGCAAGCGCCTGAAGTAGCCGGAACGGTCAGTACCGCAGGGCCGTGGTGACCGAGACCTCCGGCGCCACGAGGACGCGCCCGTGGGGCGGCGGGGCGAGGGCAGGCGCCGCGCTCAGGTCGTGGGTCAGGTCGGCAAGACGCAGCGCGACTGCGTCGGCGCGCTGGTCGAGGTCCAGGCGGACCTCGATACCCTCGGCCGGCGCGCCGCGGAAGAGGAAGCCGAAGTCCCCCTGCGAACCGCGCACCGGGAGCTCGCGTCCTGCCACGCTCGCCGCGCGGACCGTGGCGCTCGCGCCGTCGACCCACAGCCCGAGGGTAGGAGCGCCGCGCGGGGAGACCAGCCGCAGGGTCAGCTCGCGGCGCCCGTCGCTCGTGACGTCCTGCACCACCTGCGCCGCCGGCGCCGCCAGGTCCGCCACGGGGGCGGGGCCGTGCGCGACCGGGACACCATCCAGCCAGGGAAGGGCGTGCTCCAAGGCCGCGGGCCGCTCCGTGAGCACCGAGCGCGCCCAGGGCGTCCGGGGCGCGGCCCACGAGGCCCAGTACGCCTGGCCCGTGTCGGCCTCCAGGGCGTAGGTCACCTGTTCCTGCCTGAGTTCCGTCGACCCCTCCCGGTTGAGCAGCAGGCCGACGGCCGTGCTCGCGGCGGCGAGCGCGAGCACGGCGCCGGGGACCGCCGCGGTTTGCCACCGGCCCGGGCCGGTGGCGCCGCGCGCGGTTGGCTCGTCCGGCGCGCCGGGACGCTCCTGGGCACGGTCGGGCACCGGCCAGAGACCCCCGATGACCGGCAGGAGGAGCAGCGCGAGGACCGCGGCGAAGAACGCGCTCATCAGGCCGCCGAACGCGAGGCCGGTGTCGAACGCGGTCGGGATGCCGGGTCCGAGCATCACGGCGGCGGGGACAAGACCGGCCCCGTGGGCGGCCAGCCGCAGAGCCGCGCGGCGTGGCGGCAGCACCGCGGCGACGACGGCACCGAGCGCCGCGGCGAGGACGGGGAGCACGAGGGCCGGTGACGCGCCGGGCACGGCGACGGCGAGCACCACCAGAAGGAGGGCGAGCAACAGCAGGGCGCCGGCGGTGAACGCCGCCGGCCGCAGGCTGCGGCGCAGGAGCGTGTACAGCGCGAGCACCACGCCCAGCGCGGCCAGCACCATGGCGACCTGGTACGGCCAGGGCCGGTACGGCTCGCCGACCACGACGGAGGCCTGACCCGGGTCCACGAGCACGGCCGCCTTCCAGAGCCCGTACGCGACGCCCAGCGCGGCCACGACCGCGACGAGCGCGGCGACCGAGCCGAGCGCCGCGCGTGGGAGCGTGAGGGCCCGACGGCGCCGCAAGAGCGTCACCTGGGCGAGCGCGAGCACGAGCGCAGCGAGCGCGAGCGGGAGCTCCTGCGCCACGGGAAGGTGCAGCAACCCCCACGGCAGGGTGGTGACGGTGCGCGCGTCGCCGTCCGGCAGCGACGCCAGGTCGCGACGGGCGAGGTCACGCGCCAGCGCGAGGCTCGTCTCCCCAATCTGCTGCAACGAGGCGGGGCTCAGGTGCGCGGCGTCGTCGAGGGGGCTGTGGTAGACGGCGCTCCCGGCCGCGATCGCGGTGTCGAGGCCGTGCATGCCGGCAGCGGTGAAGGCCGTGAAGTCGGTGTTGTTGGGCAGGAGCGCGAACGCCGCCTCGCCGAGGGACTCGGCGGCCGCGCCGGGCGCCGCGGACAGCGCCGACAGGAGGACGCCGTTCGGCGAGGTCGTGCGGAACGTCGCGGGCGCGCCGCCCGCCCCGCGGGCCTCGTGGTTCAGGACGACGGCGGTGCCGGGCGCCACCCCGCGCGCGAACGCCTCCGCGCCGAGCAGGCCCGCCTCCTCGCCGTCGGTGAGCAGGACGACGACGTCGTTGCGTGGCGGGTCGTCCGCGGCCAGTGCCCGGGCCGCCTCGAGGACCGCGGCGACGCCGATCCCGTCGTCGCCCGCACCCGGCGAGCCCGGCACCGTGTCGTAGTGCGCTGCGAGGATGACCGTCCCGGTCGGGTCCGCGCCCGGCAGCGTGGCGACGACGTTCGCCACGGCGGCCACCCGGACGGTCCCCGGCCCGCCGGGCTCGGCGAGCCCGACGGCGTCCTGGACCTCCGTGCGCCACCCCCAGCCGGCCAGCTCGCCGGCGAGATACGCGCGCGCCTGCGCGTGCGCGGCCGATCCCGGCGTCCGTGGCGAGGCCGCGAGGCGGTCGATGTGCACCCCCGCCCGTCCCGCGCTGAACGTGTCCGCGGGGGCGTATGCCGGGCGCGGGGCCATCGGCAGGAGGGCGACGGTGGAGAGGAACGCGACCACCACGACCGCGACGAGGATGGCGCCGGCGAGCGCCCGGGTGGCGCCCCCGGCCTGGGCGCCGCCGGTCGCGGCACCACCGACGCGGGCGTCGACCCCGGTGTCGGTCCCGCGCGGAGGGTCGCGCCCCTCCGGCCCTGCCGTCACGCTGGCGCCCCGACGGCCACGCGGCTCGCGATGCCGGGGTACTCGAGCACCAGCCCCGACCGGTCGCAGACGAGCCGGCACGCGAAGGCGAGGCCCGGCGCGGCGTAGTCGTAGCGCTGGTGCCCGAGATCGTCGTCGGCGACGCGGACGTAGTCCTGCTCCAGCCGGTCGACGCCCAGGCCGGGGGCGCGGACGTACGCGGCCGGGGCTGCGGCCCGCCCGCCCACCGGGAGGCGCAGGCGGCGGACGGTCAACGCGTTGGTGCACGCGGACGACTCGAGGTCCACGTCGAGGCAGCCGTCGAGGCGCGGGGCGGCCTCGCCGTCGACCCACCAGCGCCCGGCCCCGTCGGCAACGAGGACCCGCTCGCGGGGGCCCCCCACCGAGCGGCTGGTGACGCGCGCACCCCGCGTCGCGCCCGCCGGACCGATCGTGAGGGAGTAGCTCACGTTCCAGGCCTCGCCGTCCTCGACGGCGCTGGTGGAGCCGTCGAGGACGTGGCCCTCGGCGTCGGCCCGGAAGAAGGCGACCTCGAACCCGGCGCGCGCCTGCCGGTGCAGCCATGCGGCGCAGCGGGGCGGATCGTGCAGCGGTGTGCCCATGGATTCCCTCTTCGGAATCGTCCCGGCAGATCCCGCCCACCCTCGCACAGGCCGCCGAGGGTGTCCACGAGCGCCCGGTGCCGCGACCCCACCGCGCGCCCCTGCCCATCCGGCGCCGCGGCTCCCACCCTGCGCCACCGAGCCCCCCGCGGCAGGATGACCCCACAGGGAGGTGCTCGTGCTGCTCACCGTCGGTCATGCCGCCCTGGGCCGCGACGCGCTCACCGACGTGCTGCGCTCGGCGTCGGTGGCCCGGATCGTGGACGTGCGCCGCTTCCCGGGCTCGCGGTCCAACCCGGACGTGCGCCGCGAGGCGCTGGCGGACTGGCTGCCCGCGGCGGGCATCGACTACCGCTGGGAGGAACGCCTGGGCGGGCGCCGGCACCTGCGCAAGGAGGACGCCGCCGCCTCGCCGGACACGTGGTGGCAGGTGCCCGCGTTCCGCGCCTACGCCGGGTGGACGCGCGGCGACGACTTCGCGGCGGCCATGGCCGAGCTCCTCGAGGGCGCCGCCGCCGCCCGCACCGCGGTCATGTGCTCCGAGGCGGTGTGGTGGCGCTGCCACCGGCGGCTCGTGGCCGACGTCGCGGTCCTCGCCCACGGGGTCGAGGTCTGGCACCTCATGCCGGACGGCGCCCGCCGCGCCCACGTCCTCGCCGCCGGCGCCCGGCTCCTCGCGCCGGGCCGGGTGGTCTGGGACCGGCCCGACGATGACACGCGGGACGACGACGCGGAGGAAGCCCCGCCCTAGAAGGTGATCCCGTGCTCCGCCCGGTACCCCGCGAGGACCGTGTCGACGAACCGGGCGGTGCGCAGCGCGCTCTCGCCCGTGCTGGGACTGTTCCCCCGCCAGGTGAGCTCGTCGACGACCGCCTGGATCAGCGGCTGCTGCACCACCTCGGGATAGGGCGCGTCGATGAGCCGCTCGCCGTCGGCGGTGCGGAGGACCAGCGGCTCGGTGCCGAAGGAGGAGAACCGCAGCGTGCCCGTGGTCCCGACGATCTCCACCTCGTCGCGCTTCTCCGCGGCGTCGAAGGACCACAGTCCCACGCCCTGGACGCCAGAGACGAAGACGAAGGTGGCGGAGACGATGTCCTCCGCCGGGTAGTGGCCGCCCTGGTTCGACGCCGCGCCGCTGACGGCACCGATCGGGCCGAGCAGGAAGTCGAGCAGGTCGAGGGTGTGCGAGCCGAGGTCGACGAACAGGCCGCCGCCGGAGAGCTCCGGCTGCACGCGCCAGGGCAGGTGCGTCGGGTCCCACATGCCGGGCTGGCTCTGCGTCCGCACGCTCACCGCACGCGGCGCGCCGATCGCGCCGTCGTCGAGCAGCTGCTTGACGGTGAGGAAGCGGGGCATCGCGCGGCGGTAGTACGCGACGAACAGGGGCACGCCGGCCCGCTCGCAGGCGTCGATCATCTCCTCGCACTCGGCCGCCGTCCGCGCCATGGGCTTCTCGACGTACACGGCCTTCCCGGCGGCCGCGGCGCGCAGCGTGTAGTCGCGGTGGCTGTCGGGCGGGGTGGCGATGTAGACGGCGTCCACCTCAGGGTCGGCGATGAGGTCGTCGGCGTCGTCGTACCAGCGGGGCACGCCGTGGCGGCGGGCGAAGTCCGCGGCCTGCGCGCCGTCGCGGCGCATGACGGCGACGAGCTCGGAGCGCTCCGCACGCTGCAGGCCCGGCCCGCTCTTGCGCTCGGTGACGTCCCCGACGCCGATGATGCCCCAGCGCACGGCGGCGAGCCTGGTCATGGTGCTCATGACGCGAATCTACCTGGCGCCGGCCGCGGTCCTGGGGCAGCGCCCGTGCACGGCGCCGCCGGGCGCCCCCGGGGCACGCCGGGCGCCCCCTCCCGGGCGGCGGGAGGATGGGGCATGGGCCCGGGCCGGAGGCTGCGGCGCACTTCTGACGCCGCGCGGGTGATCGAGGCGATGACCGCCGTCGACCGCCTCGGCTTCCTCCCGCCCGACCAGCACCGGTTCGCCCGCGCGGACCTCGCGCTGCGCATCGGCAGCGGCGCCACCTGCTCCCAGCCGAGCACCGTCGAGCGCATGCTCCACCTGCTCGGCGCCCGCCCCGGTGACCGGGTCCTCGACGTCGGCTCCGGATCCGGCTGGACGACGGCGCTGCTCGCCCGCCTCGTAGCCCCCGGCGGGTGGGTGGTCGGCGTGGAGATCGAGCCCGACCTCGTCGAGGTCGGGCGGGCGAACCTGCTCGCGGCGGGGTGCTCGTCGGCCCGCCTCGAGCAGGCCGTGCCCGGGCACGTCGGGCGGCCCGAGGAGGCGCCGTACGACCGGATCCTCGTCTCGGCGGAGGCGCGGTCGACGCCCTCGGCGCTGACCGACCAGCTCGCCGACGGCGGCCGCCTCGTGATCCCCGTGCGCGGCGTGCTGCACGTGATCGACCGGGCCGGCGGGGAGCTGCGGGACCGTTCGGTCGCGGGGACCTACCAGTTCGTCCCTCTGCGCGCCGCGGACGACTGAGCGACATGCGTCGAAATCCCGGCGATGCCGCACGGCCCCCCATACGATGGCGACAGCCGAGGGTCTCCCGGGGGGCGGCATGGACGACAACGCGCACGACGCCGGGCACGGCGCGGCCCTGCTCAGGGCCGCAGCCTGGGCCGGCCGGCCGCTGCGCCGGCGCACCCGGATGCGCGGGTGGAAGCGCGTGTGGCCCCTGGCCGTCGGGCTCGCGGCGGCGTGCGCGGCGATCGTGACCATTTCCGACGTCGCCGTCCAGGGGACGCAGCGGACGCACCAGCTCTCCGTGGTCATCAGCGACGCCTCGTCGACGTCGTCCGACCGGTGCGCCCCGGACGAGTACGCGGGCACGTTCTTCGACGGCGCCACGGTGAGGGTCGAGGACGCCGCCGGCGCCGCGCTCGCCACGGCCACGCTCGGCCGGCCCAGCGCCGACGGCGACCGCGGGTGCTCCTGGACCATGTCGTTCGACGGGGTGCCCGAGTCCTCGGGCTACGTCCTGAAGGTGACGTCCACGGGCACGCCACCGAGGGAGTACTCCTTCGAGTACAGCCCGGACAGGCTCGAGACCCTGGACTGGCTGGTCCGGGTCAGCGTCATCGCCTGAGGCGCTGGTTCGCGGGGAGGTCCTCAGCCCGCGAGCGCCGCGTCCGAGGAGAACACCAGGCCCAGGGAGATCTGGCCCGAGGTCAGCGCCTGCTTGGTCAGCGGGCCGCCGGCGTCGAGGGAGACGAACTCGGAGATGTCCAGGCCGTAGGTCTTCTCGAGACCCGGCTGGCAGAACGGCCGGTCGGGGCACTCGGCCGGCCCGCCGAGGACGAGGCCGCCGCAGGCCTTGGACAGCTCGGAGAGGGTCTTCACGTCGTGCTGGTCCGCGAACGCGGTCGTGACGGCGTAGGCGTTCTGGTCGGCCGCGGGGGACGGCGTCCCGAAGGTGAGCCCGACCTTCTCGCCGAGCGTGGTGAGGTTCTTCGTGGTCTGGGCCAGGTCCGCGCTGGCCATCGGGGTCGCCTCGGCGGCGTCGGGGCCGTTGACCTTCTTGTTGAGGAACTCCGTCAGGGTGCCCACGTACTCCGGCACGACGGTCAGCTCGCCCGACTCGAGCGCCGGCTCGTAGGTCTCGCGGTTGCCGATGGTGCGCACCTCGCTGGTGTAGCCGGCCGCGTTCAGGGCCAGCGCGTAGAGCTCGGCCAGCGTGGCCGACTCCGAGAAGTTCCCGGCCCCGACGACGACTTGCCCGGTGCCGGAGGTGTCGGGGACCTTGATGCCCGCCTGGGCGTAGTAGTCGGCGGCGGCCTGCTTGGAGGTGTTCCGCTCGACGTCGACCTTCTTGTTGAGGTCGATGAGCGTCGGCGTGTCGAGCACGGCCGAGACCGCGTCGAGGGCTGCGATCATCGCCGGCTCGGCGGCCGCGGCGTTGACGGCAGGGACGATGTTGTCGGCCGTCTGCAGGTGCTTGTCGTCCTCCAGGACCACGAGCTGGTCACCCGCGACCGGCGAGCACGCGGCAGCGGCGGTCCCGGACGCGCTCGACGTCTGAGCACCGCCACCCGCGGAGCCCGGCGAACCACAGGCGGCGAGCGCCAGGACGGCGAGCCCGCTCAGGGCGGCGGTGAGCGTGCGGCGCATGGTTGACCTCCTGTTGGCCCGGAGCACCCGGGGCGTTGTCGACGGCTCATTCGATCCTGCGACGCCGCCCCGCGCAAGCGGTCGGCGCGAGGAGCCGCGAAGTCGAGGTCTGATCGTGACGCGCGCGGCACCTGCCGTATCGCTGGGCGCGCACGCGCCGCTGACGACGATGCCGGCACGCGCTGCTGACGACGGGGCCGGCACGCGGGCGACGGCGCTGCACTCCCGGGCGAGCACAGTGAGCCGCTCGGCTCCGTCCCCAGGCCGTCGTGCCCGGCCACGCGGATGTCAGTGGTCGCACGTATGTTCGACTTATGGCCGAGACGACGGTAGACCAGCAGCCCGCGGGGGACGCACCCGGATGCATCCCGTGTCTCCTCGGCCGGTGTGAGGCGCATGGGGCCGGCTTACCCGCGGGCACGGGTCGGTCCGGACGGCCCCTCGGGCTGACCCTGCGGGAGCTTGCGCCCGGCGCGGACCTTGCCGCCCTGCTCGAGCTGATCGACATCTCGGAGGTTGACGACTACACCGCCGTCGAGGTCGTCGCAGCCCACAAGCGACAGGAGGCCCGCTCGGCCGCCCTCGCCGCAGCCGCTGCGGCGCAGGTCGCCACGCGTGAGTCGATGAACCCGGCTCGGCTCCTGCCCTCCGGCGAACGCAAGGAGCTCAACGTCGCCGCCGAGGAGCTCGCCATGCGCCTCGGCATGACCCGCGCCGAGGCGAACCGCACCATCGACGTCGGTGAGGCGTTCACGGGCGTGTTCGCCCCAACCGGGGAGGCGCTCGAACGCGGCGAGATCGACCTGCGCAAGGCCACCACCATCGTGACGACCCTGTGGGTGCACCCCGGCGCCGTCGCCTGGTTCGTCCAGGACGAGGTCCTTCCTCACGCGGGGACCCGCACCCACCCTCAGCTCGTGCGGGACCTCAACCGGGCGCTGATCGCCGTCGATCCCGACGACGCCCACCACCGCCATGTTGCAGCCACGCGCCGCCGTCAGGCTGAGCGCATGCGTCCCCTGCCGGACGGGATGGCGAGCAAGCGCCTGTACGGACCGGCGGAGCAGCTCGTCGCCCTCGACCTGGTCGCCGAGGGCCAGGCCCAGGCCGCGAAGAACGACGGCGACTCGCGAACCCTGGACCAGCTCCGCTTCGATGCGCTCATCGAGCTGGCCACGCAGGCCCTGGCCACCGGCTGGATCGGACCGGCCCCCGATGCCCACGTCGACCCGAGCGCCCCTCCCCCTGCCCGGGTCGACCCGGCCCCTGGTTCCACAGCGCGCGACGAACCGCCGGTACGCGCCCGTCCGCCGCTTCGCCTGTCCCCCGACCACATCCAGATCCGCCTCAGCGTCCCGCTCTCCGTCGCACTTCCCCCGGCTGACCGGCCCGAACCCGCCCCCGGCGAGGACCCGGCCGCCACCATCGGGGACACACCCACCGCCGAGGTGGCCGAGCTCGACAGGTACGGACCGGTGGTCCCCTCGGTCGCGCGCGCCTTCGCCGCCGGGGGGACGTGGCGGCGCATCGTCACAGACCCGCTCTCCGGAGCGGTCCTCGACGTCGGACGCACCAGGTACCGACCACCCGCCGACCTGGTGCGACACGTGCGCGCCCGCGACAAGACCTGCGTCCTACCCATCTGCTCCGTCCCCGCCGACCACGCCGAGCTCGACCACACCATCCCCGCGTCCCAGGGCGGGACGACCGCCGACCACAACCTCGGCCCGCTGTGCAAGCGCGACCATCAGGTCAAGTCGTTCGGCGCCTTCACCCTCGAGCAGCCCACGCCCGGCACGTTCGTCTGGACCACCCCCAGCGGACACCGGTACCGGCAGAACCCCGACGGCACGGTCACGCCGCTGGAACCGCGGGAGGAACCGCCGCCCTTCTGAACGTGGGCGCGTGCGGTGAGACCTCCCGGAGCGTGCAGTGACGCCTCCCCGAAGCGCGTGGTCAGGCCTCTGCCGCCACCGGTGCCGCGCCGCGGCCCCGGCGCCCGGCCCGGGAACGCATCCCCGCCCGCAGCGAGGCCGGGGTGAGGAGCCGCTGCAGCAGGGCGAGCGTCCCCTCGATGCCCAGGCAGACCACCACGACGATGAAGGCACCTGCCAGGGCCTGGCCGAACCGCTGCGTGAAGATGCCGTTGGAGATGATCAGGCCGAGGCCGCCGCCGCCCACGAGGGAGGCGAGCGAGACGGTGGCGACCACCTGGACCGCGGCGGTGCGCAGCCCCGCCGCGATGAGCGGCAGGGCGAGGGGCAGCTCGACCGAGACGAGCAGGCGCGTCGCGGACATGCCCATGCCCAGCCCGGCGTCGCGGGCGTCCGGGTCCACCTCCCGCAGGCCCGTGTAGGTGTTGGAGAGGATCGGCGGCACGGCGAAGATCGCCACCGCGAGGATGGTGGGCAGCTGCCCCAGCCCCAGCGCGGCCGTGAAGATGTAGAGCAGCGCGAGGGTGGGCAGCGCCCGGGTGAGGTTCGCGGTCCCGACGACGATGGTGCCGCTGCGGCCGGTGTGACCGAGCCACAGCCCGAGGGGCAGGGCGATGACGGCGCCGATGAGCACGGCGACGAGGGTCATCCACAGGTGGTCGCCGAGCAGGTCGAGGATCCCGCCCGGCCGGGTCCAGCTCAGCGGGTCGTTGAGGTAGCGGACGGCGTCACCGATGACGGTCACGAGACCCTCCGGCGCACCCAGGGCGTCAGCATGCGCCCGACGGCGATGAGGAGCACGTCCGCGGCGAGCGCGATGATGAGGCAGAGCACGGTGGCCGTGAGGATCTCCGCGCGGTAGTTGGAGGTGAAGCCCCGGAACATCAGCTGACCGAGCCCGCCGTAGCCCACGACGACACCGACGGTCACGAGCGCCACCGTCGTCACCGTGGCCAGCCGCACGCCGGTGATGATCGCCGGCAGGGCGAGGGGCAGCTCGACGGTCATGAGCTGGCGGCGCGGAGAGTACCCCATGCCGCGCGCGGCGTCGAGGACCTCACCGGGGACCCCCTGCAGCCCGACCAGGATGTTGCGGACCAGCACCAGCATCGCGTAGGCCACCAGCCCGATGAGCACGGTGGTGCGGCCGATGCCGGTGAACGGCACGAGGAGGCCGAACAGCGCGAGGGAGGGGATCGTGTAGAGCACGGCGGAGGTGCCAAGGATGGCGCCGGCGAACGCTGGGCGCGTGCGCGCGAGGAGCCCGAGGGGCAGGGCGACGACCAGCGCGATCAGCATGGCCTGGACGGTGAGGCTGACGTGCTGGCCGGTGTACGCGACGATGTCGGACCAGTTGTTCTCCAGGTACCGCCAGGAGAACCACGGGTTGGCCGCGGCGGCGGTGGACATGGGGCGCACACGGTGACGCTACCTGTGCGAGCGCCCGCGCCGGTAGCGTCGGGGGATGCCGTCACCCCACCGTCCCCCGCTCATCCGGTTCGAGGATGTGGCGAAGACCTATGCCGACGGCACCGTGGCCGTCGGCGGCCTGGACCTGGACGTGCAGGCGGACGAGCTGCTGACGCTCGTCGGTCCGTCGGGTTCGGGGAAGTCGACCCTGCTGCGTATGGTCAACCGGCTCGTGGAGCCCACCTCGGGCCGGGTGCTCCTCGACGGCGCCGACGTGGCGGACCAGGACCCGGTGCAGCTGCGCCGCGGCATCGGGTACGTCATCCAGAACGTCGGGCTGTTCCCTCACCGTACGGTCGCCCAGAACATCGCGACCGTGCCCCGGCTGTTGGGGTGGGACCGGCGGCGCACCGCCGACCGGGTGGCCGAGCTCCTCACGCTCGTCGGCCTGGACCCGGCGGTGCATGGGCCGCGCTACCCCCACGAGCTCTCCGGCGGGCAGCGTCAGCGCGTCGGGGTCGCCCGGGCGTTGGCCACCGACCCCAAGGTGATGCTCATGGACGAGCCCTTCGGGGCCGTCGACCCGGAGGGCCGCCGGAGCCTGCAGACCCAGTTCCGCCGGATCCACGAGGATCTGGGGACCACGGTCCTCCTCGTCACCCACGACATCGACGAGGCGGTACTGCTCGGTGACCGGGTCGCCGTCTTCAGCCAGGGCGGTCGCCTGGAGCAGCTCGACCCGCCGGCGACCGTGCTGGCCCAGCCCGCGACGGCGTTCGTCGAGGGGTTCATCGGGGACGCGCGGGCCGTGCGGATGCTCAGCCTCGCCACGCTGGACGCTGCCGACGTCGAGGCGGCGGCCGACGGTCCCGCACCGGTCGACGTGGGCGACACGGCCACCGGCCGGGCGTCCGGCGACGCCGTCCGGACCGTCCAGCTCGGCGACAGCCTGGAGGCGGCGTTCTCGGCGCTGGCGGCCAGCCCCGACGGCGTCGTCCCGGTCGTCGACGGCGCCGGGGAGCGCGCCGGTGTGCTCACCCTGACGGGCCTCCATGCCGCGCTGCGCCGCTCCGCCGCCGGCGCGGCGGCGGGCACCAGGTAACCGCCCCGGGCGGACGCGCGCCGGCAGCCCGGTAGCCCAGTGGCTCCGCCGCCCGATGGCCCGGTGGCCGCGGTGGCCCCGCCGCCCGGCGGCTCGACCGCGCTGTTGCCCGGCGAGCTGCCGCGTGCCGGCCCCCGAGGGGACCGGCACGCGGCAGTTCGGTGGCGCGCAGGGAACGCGCGGAAACTACTCGGCGGGGACGATCACGCCGTTGTACTCCTCCTGGAGCCAGGTCTTCATCTCGTCGGAGGTCAGGAGCTCGAAGAGCTTCGCGATGCGGGGGTCGTCCGCGAGCTCGGGCGTGGTGGCCAGCACGTTGAAGTAGTTGCTGTCCGTGCCCTCGACGACGAGCTGCTGGTCGGTGGTCAGGCCTGCCGGCAGGGCGAAGGCCGCGGTGACGATCGCGGCGTCCTGGTCGTTCACGGCCTGGGGCAGGGTGGCGTTCTCGAGCTCGGTGAACTCGATGTTCTGCGGGTTGGCCGTGATGTCCGCGATGGTGATCGGGTTCTCCGTGACCTCGATGAGGCCGTGCTCGGCGAGGAGCTTGAGCGCGCGGCCCTCGTTCGTCGGGTCGTTGGGGATCGCGACGGTGGCGCCGTCGGGCAGGTCCTCGACCGCGTCGTAGTCGTTGGAGTACAGGGCCATCGGGGGCAGGTACACCTTGCCGACGCTGACCAGGTCCTCGCCGTTGGCCTCGTTGAACGTCTTGAGGAAGGTCTCGTTCTGGAAGAGGTTGGCGTCCACGTCACCGTCGACGAGACCGACGTTCGGCGTGTTGTAGTCGCTGAACTCCTGGTATTCGACGGTCAGCCCGGCGTCCGGGGCGAGGTCCTCGGCGACGTACTTGAGCATGTCGCCCGCCGGCACGGCCAGGGCGCCGACCGTGATCGTGCCCAGGCTGCCGTCGGTGGGGGCGGCGTCGGTGCCCGCGGCCGAGCCGCAGGCGCTCAGGCCCAGTGCGAGGGAGGCGGCGAGGGAGACGCCGGCGAGAGTCTTGCGGGAGGAGGTCATGACTGTCCTTCGGTGGGGAGGGCGGAGGCGCCCTGCGGTGGCGGTGGTGCCGGGACGGGCCGGCAGGTCTAGCGGTGCGAGAGCCGGCGCGCGACGCGGTTGCCGAGGCTCTGCAGGATCTGGACGACGATCACCAGGATCGCGACGACCACGAGCATGTACTCAAGGCTGTAGCGCTGGAACCCGTAGCGGTACGCCACGTCGCCGAGGCCACCTCCGCCAACCGTCCCGACCATCGCGGAGTATGCGATGAGGGAGACGACGGTGGTCGAAAGGCCCAGCATCAGGGCGGGCACGGACTCGGCGATGAGCACCTTCGTCAGGATCGTCCAGCGGCTGGCGCCGAGAGACTCGGCCGCCTCGACGACGCCGGCGGGCACCTCGCGGATCGCGATCTCCACGAGCCGGGCGAAGAAGGGGATTCCCGCCACCGAGAGGGGCACGATCGCCGCGGTCGGCCCGATGAAGCTGCCGACGAGGAACCGGGTCACCGGGATGAGCAGGATCATCAGGATGATGAAGGGGACCGAGCGTCCCAGGTTGGTGATGAGCTCGAGCACCCGGTTGATCACGACGCCCAGACGCCGCGACCGGAACGGCTTGGCGAGCAGCCCGCCGGGCTCCGTGGTCACCAGCAGGACGCCGACGGCCAGCCCGACCACGACCGTGATGAGCAGCGCCATAAGCACCATGTAGAACGTCTGCCCCGTCGCCTTGAGGACGACGTCGGCCATGTCGGACCAGAACTCCGGGTCGTTGCGGTCGATCACCGGACCACCTCCACGAAGAGTCCCTGGCCGCGCAGGTCGTCGACGGCGGCGCGCACCTTCTCCGCGCCCCCCGGGATCTCCAGCCGGGTCCGGCCCGACTGGGCGCCGTCGTGCAGGGTCTCGATCGCGGCGCCGAGGATGGCGACGTCGAGCCCGTGCGCGCGCGCCAGCTGCGCGATCACCGGCCGGCCGGCCGTGGCCTTGGTGAAGGTGATGTCGACGATGGTCGTGCCACGCTCGGGCGGGAGCGCGCCGAGCTGGAAGAGGGAGGCGGCGAGCAGCGAGCCGTTGGTGGTCAGCAGGTCGTCGACGGGCCCCTGCTCCAGGATCCGGCCGCCGGCCATGACCGCGGCGGAGTCGCAGACGCGCTTGATCACGTCCATCTCGTGGGTGATCAGCAGGACGGTCAGGCCGAGCTCGCGGCTGAGCCTCTTGATGAGGTCCAGCACCGAGCGCGTGGTCTCGGGGTCGAGCGCGGAGGTCGCCTCGTCGCTGAGCAGCACGCTGGGGTTGGTGGCCAGCGCCCGGGCGATGCCTACCCGCTGCTTCTGGCCGCCCGAGAGCTGCGCGGGGTATGCCGTGCGCTTCTGGGTCAGCCCCACGAGCTCGAGGATCTCGCCGGAGCGGGCGCGGCGCGCGGCGCGATCCATCCCGGTGATCTCGAGTGCGAGCTCGACGTTGCCCTGCACGGTGCGGCTCGCGAGCAGGTTGAAGTGCTGGAAGATCATGCCGCACCGGCGGCGGGCCAGGCGCAGATCCTTGCCGTCGAGGGCGGAGATTTCCGCGCCGTCGACCGTCACCGTGCCGGTGTCCGGCCGCTCGAGGGCGTTGACGGTGCGGATGAGGGTGCTCTTGCCGGCGCCGCTCTGACCGACGATGCCGAAGATCTCGCCCTTGTCCACGTGGAGGCTGACGCCGTCGAGCGCGCGCACGTCGCCGTCCGCGGTGCGGAAGGTCTTCGACACGTCGACGACCGAGATCATCAACCCTCCTCATGGGTCACGGGCCAGGCGGCTGCCATCGGCCCCCTCCAATGTGGTCGGGCGACCCCAAGGGTGTCCAACCAGCGGACGCTTCGTCTCGCCTGGTGGTTGGGTGATTCCGGACACGTCGACATCGGGTTGGCGCCTCGGGCGCTGCGGCGCCTCGGCACCCCGAGCCGGTCAGCGTCCGAGCCGTGCCAGGCCGCGCGCCGCCGCCTCGAGGGTCGGCGTCTCCTTGACGTACGTGAACCGCACAAATGAGCGCAGCTCGTCCGCGACCGGCCCGCCCGGCGTGCAGAAGGCCGTGACGGGGATCCCGACGACGCCCGCCAGGGCGGGCAGCTCCCGGCACAGGTCCACGCCGTCGTCGTACCCGAGCGGCGCGGCGTCGGCGACGACGAAGTACGTCCCCCGCGGGGTCACCGGCTTGAAGCCGGCGGCGCCGAGGGCGTCGCTGAGCAGGTCTCGCCGCTCCTGCAGCGAGCGCGCCAGCGCGGCGACGTACTGGCCCGTGCGGCCGTCCTCGTCCGCGAGCCCGGCCGCGACCGCGGGCTGGAAGGGCCCCGACGCGACGTAGGTGAGGAACTGCTTGACGGTGCGGATGGCCGTGACGAGCTCGGCCGGGCCGTGCAGCCAGCCGACCTTCCACCCGGTGAAGGAGAGGGTCTTGCCGGCCGAGGAGATCGTCACCGTCCGGGATGCCATCCCGGGGAGCGTGGCCATGGGCACGTGCTCGGCGCCGTCGTACGTGAGGTGCTCGTACACCTCGTCGGTGACGACGATGGCGTCGTGCGCGACGGCCGCCTCCGCGATCACCGTGAGCTCCGCGCGGGTGAGCACGGTGCCGGTGGGGTTGTGGGGCGTGTTGACCAGCACCAGGCGCGTGCGCGGGGTGAAGGCGGCCGCGACGTCCGCGGTGTCGAGCCGGAACCCGTCCGCCGTCGGGTGCAGCGCGATCGTCCGGTGAGCGGCGCCGCTGAGGGCGATCGCGGCGGCGTACGAGTCGTAGTAGGGCTCCAGGGTGAGGACCTCGTCGCCGGGTCCGGTCAGGGCGAGGATCGTGGCGGCGAGCGCCTCGGTGGCGCCCGCGGTCACCAGCACCTCGGTGCCGGGGTCGACGTCGAGGCCGTAGTGCCGGCGCTGGTGCGCGGCGACGGCGTGGAGGAGCTCCGGCGTGCCGGGGCCGGGCGGGTACTGGTTCTCCCCCGAGAGGATGGCGGCGACGGCGACGTCCTTGAGGTGCTGCGGACCGTCGACGTCGGGGAAGCCCTGCCCGAGGTTGATCGCCCCCGTCCGCCGCGCCAGCGCGGACATCTCCGCGAAGATCGTCGAGGAGACGACGCCATCGGCGGACAGGAGCCCCACCGACCGCGCCACATCTGTCCAGTGCCCACTCATGGCAGCGATTCTGCCCGCGGTCCCCACCCGGTGCGGCGACGGGCCGCTGTGCGGGACGAGGCGGGCAGTGGGCCGCAGTGCGGGACGAAAGCCACAGCGGGCCGCAGTGCAGGGCGAGGGCCCCGGCGCATCGCCGGGGCCCTGGTCCGTGCGGGAGCCATCTCCCTAGAGGCAGGTGCTCAGTACGTCTGCCCGGACCCCTGGACGGTGTCCTTGGACTGCTGAGCCTGACCCTTGACGTCCTGGCCGGCCTGGGTGGCGGTGCCCTTGACCTCCTGGGCCGCCTCGGTGGCGGTGTCCTTGACGTCCTGGGCGCCCTCGGTGGCGGTGGCCTTGACCTGCTCGGCGGCCTGCTGCGCGGGCTCGCGGAGGTTCTGGGCCACCTCCTGGGCCGCGCCCTTGGCGCCCTCGGTGACGCCCTGGAGCGCGTCGCTGTCCTTGGCCTGGCTCACCATCTCGCGCTCCTTGCGCGAGGACGGGATGAGCCCGGCGGCCAGGAGCCCGACGCCGAACGCGACCAGGCCGGCGGCCAACGGGTTGCCCTGGGCCTTGGCCTTGACCTGGTGCGGTGCGGCCTTGGCCGTGTCGACCACCTGCCCTGTGCCGCCGCGCACACTTTCGCCGGCGTCGTGCGCGCTTCCCATGACCCGCTCCTTCGCCTCGTGGGCGCTACCCATGACGCGCTCCTTGGTGTCCTCAGCGGCCCCGAAGACCTTGTCCTTGACGCCGGTGACGGCGTCCTTGACCTTCTCGGTCTGGCGCTCGGCGATCCGGCTGGGGGTGACCTTGTCGGTCAGCGCGTCCACGTTGTCACTGAGGTCGGCTCGGGTGCGCTCGATGTCGGCGCGGATCTGGTCCGGGTCGTTCGTCGTCATGATGGCTCCTGTCCTTTGAGAGCATCCGGGATCTTCTTGACTGAGTCAGCGGTCTCGGGCATACCCCTGGTCTCGCGCAACTTCTTTCGGCCGGTCAGCGCCAGCACAGCGGCGATGATCGCCCAGATGACGGCGACGATCAGCGCCGACCAGCCCAGGGAGGGGTCGGCCGAACCTTCGCCGAGCGCCGTGCCGAGGGCCCACCACAGGGCCACGGAGAGGAACAGCAGCACGAAGTGGGTCGACCACGCGGCCCCACCGAGCAGCCCCGCTCCCTTGCCCGCCTGCTTGGCCGACACGGTGGCCTCGGCCTTGGCGAGCGCGATCTCCTGCCGGATCAGCGTCGACAGGTCCCGGCTGACCTCACCGAAGAGCTCGCCGACGCTCGGTTCGCCCGAGGTGCGGCCGGCCGGGGTCCCGGCCGTGGTCCGTGGGTCGGGCTCGTACTGTGTACTCATCGCACCTCACCCGTGCCATACGTCCCCGTCGTGCGGGTGCCGTAACGCTCTTCCGTGGGGTAGTCCGTCGCCCCCGTGGAGACGCCCGTGTCGTAGCCCGTGCCGGTGGGCGTGCCGTAGCCGGCCGCGTACTCGGTCGTCGTCTCGCCGTACTGGCCGCGGGCGCCGGTACCGTAGTCACCCGGGTAGCCCGCGGTGCCGGCATACCCGGCGCGCGAGACGTCCGGCTCGGAGCTCTCGTCCTTCAGGCTCCGCGCGACCCGGCCGGCCAGGAGGCCGAGCCCGGCCGCGATGGCCAGGAACGTGCCCGGGTGCCGCCGCGCGTACGACGTCACCTCGTCGAGCAGGTCGGCGGGCTCGCGGGACTCGAGCCACTGGCCCGCGCGGTCCGCGTAGGACGACGCCCGGCGTGTCAGGTCGGCTGCCATCCCCTCCTCCTGGGCCCCCTCGGCCATCGAGCCGAGCTGCGTGGAGAACGAGCGGAACCCGCCGGCGAGGCGCTGCTGCTGCCCGCTCGCCTGCTCCCTCAGCTGCCCGCGGCCTTGGTCCACGAGATCCCTGACCTGGTACTTGGCTTCGGCCACGGTCTCCTTGGCCTTGTCCTTGGCGACGGCGGCAGTCTCCTTCGCCTGGTCCTTCGCGACGTCCTTGACCTCCCGGGCGCTCTCGCCCGCCGTCTGCGCGACGGCGGCGGCCTCCTGCTTGGCGGTCTCCCGCGTGCCGGATGTCCCGGAGGAGCCCCCGGCCGGGGGGTAGACGGGCGGCTGTGCCGCCACGTGCGCGCCGGCACCGGGCACACCGGTGGTGGGTGCGGTCCCCAGCGGGTCGGGAGTCTCGGCCGGACGGCTGAATCCTTCGGTCATGGTGAGTCCCTTCGGTGGTCGTCCTGTGTAGAGCGAACGTGCGGAATTCATCTCCATCATGTGCGGATCTGGCCGGTTCCGCCTCTCGAGAGCGCCGGGGTCTCGGGGCGAACGCCCACTCTCCGTGGCGGGAGGGGCCTCAGCCCTTGACGCCGGTGGTCGCGATTCCCTCGACGAAATGGCGCTGCCCGAGGAAGAACAGAATGATCATCGGCACCGTGGTGATCACCGACGCGGTCACGATGATTTCCCAGTGCCAGTTGCCGCCGAACCCGAACTGGTCGAGCACCGCCTTCAGGCCCCGCGGGATCGTGAACTTCTCGGAGTCGCGCAGATAGATCAGCGGGCGCATGAGATCGGTCCACGCCGCCTGGAACTCGAAGAGCAGCGTGACGACGATGGCGGGCTTCGTCAGCGGCAGCGCGATCCGGCGGAAGATGGTCCAGTTGCTCGCGCCGTCGAGCTTGGCCGCCTCGAACACGTCCCGGGGCAGCCCGAGGAAGAACTGCCGCAGGAGGAAGATGTAGAAGGCGCTGCCGAAGAGGTTTCCCGCCCACAGCGGCGTGAGGGTGCCCACCTGGCCGAGGGCGTTCCAGATCAGGAACGTCGGCACCATCGTCACCGCGCCCGGCAGCATCATCGTGGCCAGCACGAGGCCGAACAGCGCGCCGCGGCCGGGGAAGCGGAAGTAGGCGAAGCCCCACGCGACCAGGGCGCTCGAGATGGTGACCGTCGTGGCCGCGAGCACGGTCACGAGGACCGTGTTGCCCAGCCACGCCAGCATGGGGGCCTCCTGCCACACGCTGAGGTAGTTCTGGAACGTGAACGTCTCGGGGATGAGCTTGTTGTCGAAGACGTCCCCCTGCGGCTTGAAGGACGCGCTGAGGAGCCACAGGAACGGGTAGGTGAACACCACCGTCAGGGCCACGAGCGCGGCGACGACGGCCACCCGCCCGGCTGTGGGCCGTCGCGGCCGGCGGGTCGCCGGTGTGCGGCGGTCCGGGTCCCGGGCCGCGGCCACGGGCGGGCCGCCCACGCCGACGGCGCGCGGGACGTCCATGGAGGTCGCGCTCACTGCTCCCCCTCGAGGTAGACGAACCGCTTGGACACGCGCAGCTGCACCAGCGTGATGGCCAGGATGATCACGAACAGCACCCACGCCATGGCGGAGGCGTAGCCCATGTTGAGGAACTCGAACGCCTGCTGGAACAGGTAGATCACGTAGAAGAGGGCGGCGGGGTTCTTGTAGCCCGCGCCCCAGAACGCCGTGTACGCCTCCGTGAAGGTCTGGAACGCGGCGATCGTGTTGACGATGGTGACGAAGAACAGGGCGCCGGAGATCATGGGCACCGTGATGTGCCGCAGCCGGTGCCAGGCGCCGGCGCCGTCGACCAGGGCGGCGTCGTAGAGGTCCTTCGGCACGTTGCGCAGCGCGGCCAGGAGGATGATGACCGAGGCCCCGACGGACCACAGGCTCATGAGGATGATCGACGGCTTGACCCACGCCGAGTCGGTGGTCCAGCTCGGCCCGGTGATCCCGAACCAGCCGAGCACCTCGTTGATGAGCCCGTCCTGGCCGTTGAAGAGCAGCAGCAGGAGCACGCCCACCGCCACGGGCGGGGTCATGTTGGGCAGGTAGAACGCCGTGCGGAAGAACCCGGACGCGCGCCCGGCCCGGTTGAGCAGCATCGCGAGCCCGAGGGAGACCAGCACGTACAGCGGCACCTGGATCACGGTGTAGAAGAACGTGTTCCACAGCGCGGTGGCGATCTTCGGGTCCTCGAGGAGCCGGCGGTAGTTGTCCCACCCGACGAAGCTGGGGTCGTTGATGACGTCGTAGTCGGTGAAGGACAGGTACGCGCTGTACAGCAGGGGCCAGGCGGTGAAGACGAGGAACCCGACGATCCAGGGGCTGATGAACAGCAGGGCCGCCCGGGTGTCGCGCCGCTGGTTCTGGCTGCGCGGGGGCCGCGGCGGCCGGCGCGCCCGCCTCCCGGCGGCCGCGCCCACGACGGTGGCCACGGTCCTACTCCTTCTTGTCCCAGTCGGCCCACGCCTCATCGAGGGCCGACTGGGCCTCCTCCTGGGCCTGGTCGAGCGAAGCCTTCGGCTCCGCCTCTCCGCCCAGGACGCGGTTCACGGCGTCCTCCCAGGCGGTCTTGAACTCGGCGTCGGCGGGGTTGGCGGGCAGCGCCACGGCACCCTCGTTGGCCTCGTACATGGCCGCGACCGCGGCGTCCCAGACCGGGCTGCCGCTGGGCTCGACGAGCGCGCGGACGGCCTCGTCGGCGGCGGCGGAACCGGTGAGCAGGCCCGTGAAGGGCTTGCCCTCGGCGTCGCGCGCGGACTTGCGGGCGTCGGCCGCCGCCAGCCACGTGTCGACCTCCGTCATCACCCGCGCCCACCGGCACGCGGCCGCGGGGTTGTCGGTGTCGGCGGGGATCGCCCACGCTGACCCACCGGCGAGGGCCAGCGGCTGGCCCTGCCGGTCCCGGACGGTGTCGAAGACCATCGGGGCGTCGGGCGAGACGTCGTTCAGGACGTTGATGTACCACTGCTCCATCGGCATGGCGCCGAGCGTGCCGGCGGCGAACTGGTTGCCGGACCCGAAGGGGTCCGAGGCGTCCTTCGCCGCCTTGATGCCTGGGAACCCGCCCTGGTCGGTGTAGACGCTCACGGCCCAGTCCAGCGCCTCGACGGCGGCCGGGTCGTTCAGCCGGGCGGTGCGGCCGTCGTCGGAGAGCAGTTCGGCGCCGTTGGCGCGCGCCCACAGCGGGAAGAACTCCGGCATCTTGGTGTCGTAGCCGATCACCGAGAGCGACCCGCCGTCGGCCTTGTGCATGGCCGTGGTGGCCGCGGAGATCGCCTCCCAGCTCGAGCCGTTGACGTCCTCGACGCTCCTGCCCGCGGCCGCGAGCAGGTCGGCGTTCGCCATGGTCAGCGCCACAGTGCTGAACTCCGGGATGCCGTAGACCTCGCCGTCGAAGGTCACCTGGTTCAAGGCGAAGTCGCGGAAGTCCTCGGTCCGGATGCCCTCGCCCTCGATGCACGCCGTCAGCGGGATGATCGCGCCCCGCGACGCGAAGGTCCCGATCTGGTCCCGGGTCGCGTAGATGAGCTCCGGCGGGTCGCCGGCGGCGACGGCGGAGAGGAACTGCTGGATGTCGAGGTCGCCCTTGGTCAGGGTCACGTCGACGTCGCCGAGGGCCTCCTTCGTCCGGTCCACCCGCGCGGTGGCGACCTCGTCGTCCGTGCCGAAGCCCATCACGTCGAGGCTGCCGCCGAGCGCGGCCTCCGGGTCGAACGTCACGTCCTCGCCGGAGGACGACCCCCCGGTGCCCTGCGCGCAGGCGGCGAGCGCCAACGCGGCCACCGCCACCACCCCTGTCACCCCGGACAGCTTCCTCACCATCGACCTCCGGTCTCGTCCACGGCCCCGACGCCGGGGCCCTCGCCAGGGCACTTCGCTGGCCTGCGGCTTTGACCGTAGGGCGGTTCTGCGCTTCCCGCGACCGGAACCAGCTGCCCCGAGGACGCCCGTTCCCGGGACGTCCGGGCGCCGACCGGGCGGTGGTGAGGCGCCGGTCGAGCGTCGGCGCGGGGCCCGCGGAGCCCGGATGCGGCGGCGGTGGCGGCGCCCTACGGTGGTGGCGTCCGCAGGCTCACCGGCCGCCGGGTCCCCATCGGCGCCCGACGGGAACGGGAGACCACGATGTGCCCTGCCACGCCGGCCACCGCAGCAACGGGCGCCGGGGGCCCGCGATGACGTCCCTGTGGCTGGACCGCCCGGACCGGCCCGCGTACCCGCGGGTGGCGCCGGGACGGTCCTTCGACGTCGCCGTCGTCGGCGCCGGCCTCACGGGCCTGACCACGGCGCTCCTGCTCGCCCGCGCCGGGTGCTCCGTGGCCGTGCTCGAGGCGCGGCACCTCGGCGCCGTCACCACCGGCAACACCACCGGCAAGGTCACCCTGCTGCAGGGCACCAAGCTCGCGCGGATCGCCCGCCGCCACTCGAGCAGCACCGTGCGCACCTACGTCGAGGCCAACATGGAGGGGCAGCAGTGGCTCCTGCGCTACTGCGCGGAGCACGACGTCCCGGTCCAACGCCGCCCGGACCTCGTCTTCGCGCAGAGCGAGAAGGGCCGCGACGCCGCGGGAGACGTCCACGACGCGGCGCACGAGGCCGGGCTGCCGGTGGAGTGGCTGGAGGAGGCCGGCCTGCCCTTCCCGACCTTCGGCGTCGTCCGCCTCGCGGACCAGGCCCAGCTCGACCCCCTGGACGTGCTGCTCGCCCTGGCCCGTGACATCGAGCGCCACGGCGGGGAGATCTTCGAGCGCTCCCGCGTGCGCGACGTCGACGCCGGGCACCCGTGCCGGGTGCGCCTCGCGGACACCGAGGTGCTCGCCGACCGCGTGGTGCTGGCCACGGGCACCCCCTTCCTGGACCGCGGCGGCTTCTTCGCACGGCTCGAGCCGTCGCGCTCCTACGCCCTTGCGCTCGACGTCCCCGGCCCGCTCCCCCAGGTCATGGCGATCTCGGCGGACCCGCCCAACAGGTCCCTGCGCACCGCCCCGGTCACCGGCGGGGAGCGGCTCGTCGTCGCCGGCGGGAGCCACCGCGGCGGGCGCGCGGTCTCGCCCCGCGCGCACGTGGCGGAGCTGACCCGCTGGGCGGCCGCACAGTTCCCCGGGGCGGCACCCACCCATGCGTGGTCCGCCCAGGACTACCGCGGCATCGACCAGCTGCCCTCGGTGGGCCGCCTCCTGCCGCGCTCGGACCGCGTGCTCGTCGCCACCGGCTTCGACAAGTGGGGCCTGGCGATGGCGGTGGCGGCCGCGCTCGCCCTCGCCGGCGGCATCCTGGAGGGCCACATGCTCTGGGCCCGGTCGATCCGCACCTGGCGGCCGGGTGCGGTCACGGGCCTGGACCGGGCGGTCCGCCTCAACGCCGACGTCGCCGCCCGCCTCACCGCCGACCGGCTGAGCCCGCGCGTGCACTCCTCCGCCGTCGTCCCGCCCGAGGGCGAGGGCCGCGTGGAGCTGGACGGCCAGCGCCTCGTCGCGGTGAGCACGGTCGATGGCCGCACCCGCCGGCTCTCGGCCACGTGCACGCACCTCGGCGGCGTGGTCACCTGGAACGACGCCGAGCACTCCTGGGACTGCCCGCTGCACGGCTCGCGGTTCGCGGCCGACGGCGCCGTCCTCGAGGGCCCGGCCACCTGCAGGCTGCACGACGCGCGGCCGTAGGGGTTCGCCGGCTCACGGCGGGCCGTCCCCGGCGGTGCACGGCAGACTTGTGCCACGACTTGTGTCACTCGAGCCGGCGCGCGGGCGCGGCTCAGCAGGAATCGAGGGAGCTCGTGACCAACCGCCTCGCCGACGCGACCAGCCCGTACCTGCTTCAGCACAAGGACAACCCGGTCGACTGGTGGGAGTGGGGCGAGGAGGCGTTCGCCGAGGCGCGGCGGCGGGACGTGCCCGTGATGCTCTCGGTCGGGTACGCCGCCTGCCACTGGTGCCACGTGATGGCCCACGAGTCCTTCGAGGACCAGGCAGTCGCCGCGGCGGTCAACGCGAGCGTGGTCCCGGTCAAGGTGGACCGCGAGGAGCGCCCGGACATCGACGCCGTGTACATGCAGGCCACCACCGCGATGACCGGTCAGGGCGGGTGGCCGATGACCTGCTTCCTCACCCCGGCGGGGGAACCGTTCTTCTGCGGCACCTACTACCCCAAGGCGCAGTTCCTCCAGCTGCTGGCCGCTGTGGCGGACGCGTGGACCACCCGCCGCGAGGAGGTCCTGACCTCCAGCGCCGCCATCGCGCAGTTCCTCGGTTCCGCGGTCGAGGCGGGCGACCCCGCCGCGGTCGACGCCGCCGCCCTGGACGCGGCCGCCGACCGCCTGGCCGCGGGCTTCGACGCCCGGCACGGCGGGTTCGGCGGGTCCCCGAAGTTCCCGCCGTCGATGGTGCTCGAGTTCCTCCTGCGTCACCACGCCCGCACCGGCTCCCCCGGGTCGCTGGACATGGTGACGAGCACCTGCGAGGCGATGGCCCGCGGCGGCGTCTACGACCAGCTCGCCGGCGGCTTCGCCCGGTACTCGGTGGACGCGGCGTGGGTGGTGCCCCACTTCGAGAAGATGCTCTACGACAACGCCCAGCTGCTGCGCGTGTACCTGCACCTGTACCGGGCCACCGGCTCCGGCCTCGCCGAGCGCGTGGCCCGCGAGACCGCGGACTTCCTCCTGCGTGACCTCGGCACCCCCGAGGGGGCCTTCGCCTCCTCCCTCGACGCCGACGCCGCCGGCGTCGAGGGGCTGACGTATGCCTGGACCCCCGCGGAGCTGGCGGCCGTGCTCGGCGCGGAGGACGGCGAGCGCGCCGCGGCGCTGCTCGGCGTCACGGCCGGGGGCACGTTCGAGCGGGGGACCTCCACGCTCCAGCTGCGCTCCGACCCCGACGACGCCGCATGGTGGGCGGGCGCGCGTGACCGCCTGCTCACGGCCCGGGCCGGGCGGCCCCAGCCGGGGCGGGACGACAAGGCGGTCACCTCCTGGAACGGGCTGGCGATCGCGGCGCTGGCGGAGGCGGGCGCGCTGCTCGGCGAGGAGCGCTACCTGGCCGCGGCGCGCACGTGCGCCGCGTTCGTCCTGGGCGCCCACCTGGTGGACGGCCGGCTGCGCCGCGCCTCCCGCCAAGGGGTCGTGGGCAACGCCGCCGCCGTCGCGGACGACCACGGCAACCTGGCCGAGGGACTCCTCGCCCTGCACCAGGCCACCGGCGAGCCGCGGTGGCTCGAGGCGGCGAAGGGCGTGCTCGAGACGGCGCTCGCCCACTTCGCCGACGCGGCCGGCGGGTTCTACGACGTCGCGAACGACGCCGAGCGCCTCGTGACCCGGCCGCGGAACGGCGCCGACAACGCCGAGCCGGCGGGACAGTCCGCGCTGGCCGGTGCGCTGCTGACCTACTCGGCGCTGACCGGCTCGCCCCGCCACCGGGCGGCGGCCGACGCCGCCGTCGCGGCGGCGGGGACGCTGGCGCGGGCGGAGCCGCGCTTCGCGGGCTGGACCCTCGCCGTGGCGGAGGCCGCGCTGGCCGGGCCGCTGCAGGTCGCCGTCGTCGGGGAGGACGAGGCCGCACGGGAGCTGGCGGACGCCGCGCGGGCGTCGACGTCGCCGGGGCTCGTGCTCACGGCCGGGATGCCCGACGCCCCAGGGGTCCCGCTCCTGGCTGACAGGCCCCTGGTGGGCGGCGGGTCCGCGGCCTACGTGTGCCGCGGGTTCGTGTGCGACCGCCCGGTGACCGACGTGGCCGACCTCCGGCGCGCGCTGGGCTCCGGCCTCGCGCCGGCCACGGGCCCGGCGCTCTGAGGGACCGGCAGGCCGGGCGCGCCGGTCCGACTCAGCCGGTGGACGGTCCCGGCCACGCGCGCCGCGACCAGCGGTAGGGGTAGCGCCGCAGCCGGGCGGTCCACGGGTAGGTGCCCAGGCCGTCAGGGCAGTGGTCCACGGGGTCGAACCGGACGGCGGAGTCGGTGGCGGGCTCGGCGCGCCACACGAGGGTGCCGAAGGGCTGCCACGGTCCTTGCGGGGTCGCCCAGCGCATCGCGAGCGTGCGTGGTTCGCCGGTCGGCTCGGCGGCGAGCAGCACGGGGCCGTTCGGGCCGGCGAACGGCATCAGGGACGTGAAGGCGCCGCCGAGCGGGCTCCGCCGGGCGGACAGGACGTACCGGCTCCACGGCCCGGTCCCCGTGGAGGCCAGCAGCACGTCGTTCGGGCCGCCGAGGCCCTGCCAGCGCAGCGCGAGGCCCTGGATGTCGGGGAGCGCGGCCGGCAGCCCGACGGCGCGGGAGAAGCGGGCGAGGACGTCCCGGTGTCCGGAGACCCCGAGCGAGCCCAGGTCGGGCACGCCGCCGAAGAGCTCCATCCGGGCGCTCGCCACGGCGCCGCGCGGGTGCAGCGGCCTGGAGCGCCGCGCCAGGGCCACGGCGGCGAACAGCGCCCCCAGCGCCGCGCCCGCCCCGGCCGCCACGGCCGCGCCGGGGAGGTGGGTAAGGCCTGCGATCCCCGAGCGCCTGCGGGGCAGCTGCGTCCCGATCACCATCGCCCTACGGTGACCCCGCCGGGCCGGGGCGGCAACCCGACGGCACCCGGATGGGCACCCGGGATGCGCGCTCGGCTGCTCGGACGCATGCTGGCACACACCCGCAGCCCTGCCTGAGGAGACCACCGCCATGCCCAGCGATGTGCACAGCGCCGCACCTGCCCTCGTCGACCTGACGCTCAAGCTCGAGGAGAGCACCGCCCTCGACGGGGCGGTACGGGCGGCGACGCCCCTGGCCCACGCGATCGTCGCGAACCCCACCGTGCGGGACGTGCTTCAGGGCCGGCCGCTCGGCCACGCCCTGCACCCGGTGCTCACCGACCTGCCCATCGGCGCGTGGCTGAGCGCCACCGTCCTCGACCTCACCGCCGGCCCGGCGGCCCGCCCGGCCGCCAGCCGTCTCCTGGGTCTCGGGATCCTCGCCGCCGTCCCCACGGCAATCTCCGGCTGGTCCGAGTGGGCGGAGGCCGACCGTCCCTCCCAGCGCGTCGGCGTGGTCCACGCCGCGGCCAACGTCCTCGCGCTGAGCCTGTACGCAGGCTCGTGGTTCGCCCGCCGCGGCGGGCGTCACGGCACCGGCGTGGCCATGAGCCTGGCCGCCACCACGGTCGCCGGGGCCGGCGCCTACCTCGGCGGGCACCTGGCCGTCGCCCGGAAGCTCGGCACCCGGGACCCCGCCTACGCCGACGGCTCGAGCGGCCACACGCCGACCGGCGCCGAGCAGGCGGACCCGCCGATGGAGGGCGGCGCCGGCATCTGACGGCGCACGTCACCCGACGACCGCCGGCCCGCAGCAGGCACGACTCCTGCGGGCCGGCGGTCCTGTGTCACGCCGGCGGTCCGGCGCGTCTAGCGCTCCGCCCCGTCACCGCGCTCGATGCGCTCCCGGACCACCTGGCCGCGGCCCTCGGTCTCGGGGCTCCCGTAGATGGCGTCGAGGGGACCGCGGTTCGGCTCCGGGTGGTCCATGGCGGCGACCTCGGGGTGGTGCAGGTCGAACGCGGGACGCTCCGAGCGGATCCGGGGCAGTGACGTGAAGTTGTGCCGCGGCAGCGGCGACGCGGTGGCCCACTCCAGGGAGTTGCCGAACCCCCACGGGTCGTCCACGAACACCGTCCGCGGGCCCCGCTGGGTCTTGTAGACGTTGTAGATGAACGGCAGCGTGGACAGGGCGATGAGGAAGGCCCCTACGGTCGAGATCTCGTTGTAGAGCTGGAACCCGTCCTCGGGCATGTAGTCCGCATAGCGGCGCGGCATGCCCTGGGCGCCCAGCCAGTGCTGGACCAGGAACGTGGTGTGGAACCCGATGAACAGCAGCCAGAAGTTGATCTTGCCCAGGCGCTCGTCGAGCATCCGCCCGGTCCACTTGGGCCACCAGAAGTAGAACCCGGAGTACATCGCGAAGACCACCGTGCCGAAGACGACGTAGTGGAAGTGCGCGACGACGAAGTAGGTGTCGTGGACCTGGAAGTCCATGGGCGGGCTCGAGAGGATGATGCCGGTCAGGCCGCCGAAGAGGAACGTCACCAGGAAGCCCAGCGCGAACAGCATGGGCGACTCGAACGTGAGCTTGCCGCGCCAGAGCGTGCCGACCCAGTTGAAGAACTTCACGCCGGTGGGCACCGCGATGAGCATCGTCATCAGCGAGAAGAAGTTCAGCATCACGCCGCCGGTGGTGAACATGTGGTGCGCCCACACGGTCATCGACAGCGCCGCGATCGCGATCGTGGCGAACACCAGGCCCTTGTAGCCGAAGATCGGTTTGCGGGAGAAGACCGGCAGGACCTCCGTGATGATGCCGAAGAACGGCAGCGCGATGACGTAGACCTCGGGGTGGCCGAAGAACCAGAACAGGTGCTGCCACAGCAGCGCGCCGCCGGCGTCGGGGTTGTATATCTGCCCGCCGAAGATCCGGTCGATCGCGAGGCCGAAGAGCGCCGCGGCCAGCACCGGGAAGGCCATGAGCACCAGCAGCGAGGTGATCAGGGTGTTCCAGGTGAAGATCGGCATCCGGAACATGGTCATGCCCGGGGCCCGCAGGGTGATGATCGTGGCGATGAAGTTCACGGCACCGAAGATGGTCCCAAAGCCGGTCATGGCCAGGCCGAGGACCCACAGGTCACCGCCCAGGCCCGGGGAGAACGCCTCGCGGGACAGGGGCGTGTACGCCGTCCAGCCGAAGCTCGCCGCCCCCTTGGGCGTCAGGAAGCCGCCCACCACGAGGAGGCCGCCGAACAGGTAGAGCCAGTACGCGAACATGTTCAGCCGCGGGAACGCCACGTCCGGCGCGCCGATCTGGATCGGCACCATGACATTGGCGAACCCGGTGAACAGCGACGTCGCGAACAGGAACATCATGATCGTGCCGTGCATGGTGAACAGCTGGTTGTACTGCTCGTGCGACTGCACCACCTGGAGCCCGGGCTCGAAGAGCTCGGTCCGGATGAGCATGGCGAGGATCCCGCCGATCACGAAGAAGAAGAACGACGACGCCAGGTACATGTACCCGATCACCTTGTGGTCGGTGGACGTGATCCACGAGACCAGCGTCCTGCCCAGGTGCTGCCGCTGTGGGGCGAGACCTGGCAGGACCGCCGGGCGGGCTTCGATGTTGGTAGCCATAACCGGTTCCCTTCCGGGACTTTGGGGTGGCGCTAGCCCTGCTGCGGTGCGGTGCCGCCCGGCTGGTGGCGGAAGTCGTGGCACCGCGTCGGGATGAGGGAGGTGACGTCATCGAAACCGGTCTGGCCACTGGCCATGCTGATCACCTCTGGTCGGCGACGGCGCCGCGCCGCCCTGGGACGTGCCCCGCCCGCCACGATCCCGGTGGACGGGGTGTGCTTGAGGTATTCACTTCGCGGCGCCACCGGTGCCGCAGACCCGAGACTAGCCCTGAAGGGGCCAGCGCGGAACGTCGAGGGCGGGGGCGCCGCGGGTGGTGGCCCAGGGCGGCGCGGCACCGGCCGGGTCGGGCTCACGCCGGGCGCCCGAGCTCGCCCACGCACCACCCGAAGAGCCCGGGCAGGGCGCCGGCGGCGGGCACCAGTCGGCTGCGCAGCGCCGGCGCCTCGGAGGCGGCCAGGAGCACCTCGGTGAGCAGCCGGTAGCGGCGCACGATCCGCCGCCAGCTCGCCTCGTAGGAGGCCGGCCGCCCGGCCAGCACCGCCCCGACGGCGGCCTCCGCCTGCGCCAGCGCGAGCGAGATCCCCTCGCCGGTGAGGGCGTCGACGTAGCCGCCCGCGTCGCCGACGAGCAGCACCCGGCCCGCGACCCGCCTGCGGGAGCGCTGGCGCAGCGGTCCCGCGCCGCGGACGGCGGAGGTCGGCTCCCCGAGCAGCCGCTCGGCCAGGACCGGGAAGGCGGCGAGCTGCGCGTCGTAGGGCAGGCGCCGCGTCGTCAGCACGGCGACGCCGACCTCCCCCGGCCCCACGGGCGTCACGTAGGCCTCGGCGTGCTCCGCCCAGTGCACCTCGACGAGGTCCGTCCAGGGCGCGACACCCACGTGCCGGCGCAGACCGAACCGCCGGCGACGCCCCGCGGGGACGTCCAGGCCGAGGGAGCGGCGCAGCGGGGAGTGGAGACCGTCCGCGGCGACCAGGTACCGCGCCGGCGTGCCGTCGACGACGACGCCGCGCTCGTCCTGGCGCACCTCGGTCACGGCGCGCCGCTCCACCTCCACCCCGGCGGCGGCGACGGCGCCGCGCAGGGCCTCGTGCAGGGCGGTGCGGCGCACGCCGCGTCCCGGCGGGCCGCGGAAGTAGGCCTCGGCGTGGGTGGCGCCAGACTGGTACCGGATGCCGCGCAGCTCCTGGCCCGCGGGGTCCACGCCCAGGCGGGCGAGCCGGGTCACGGCGCCGGGCATGAGACCCTCCCCGCAGGCCTTGTCGATCGTGCCGCCCCGCGGCTCGCGGACGACGACGCTGAGCCCGGCCCGGGACGCGTACAGGGCGGTGGCCAGCCCGGCGGGCCCGCCCCCGGCCACGACGACGTCGACGCTCATGCCGGAGCGCCGGCGGCCCGCAGGGCCCGGTTCTCCGTGCGCACGCGCACCGTGAGCAGCGCGGCGTTGGCGACCGTGAAGGTCAGCGCGGTCATCCACGCCGAGTGCACGAGCGGCAGCGCGAACCCCTCGACGACGACGGCCACGTAGTTGGGGTGCGGGACCCACCGGTAGGGCCCGCCGCCGACCAGGGGAAGCCCGGGCACGACGATCACCCGCGTGTTCCACCGGTGCCCGAGGGTGGCGATGCACCACCAGCGCAGCGCCTGGGACCCCAGCGCGAGGGCGAGCATGGGCCAGCCCAGGGCGGGCACGAACTCCGGCCGCCGGGTCCACACCTCCACGAGCGCCCCGACGAGCAGGCCCGTGTGCAGGGCCACCATCACCGGGTAGTGCCCGCGGCCGCTCTCCACGCCGCCGCGGGCGAAGCTCCAGCGCGCGTTGCGCCGCGCGACGACGAGCTCGGCGAGTCGCTCCAGGGCGACGAGCGCCACCAGGACCGTGAACAGGACGAGGCTCTGGGTGCTGGCCATCTCAGCCCCGCAGGAGCACGAGCTCGAGGCTGAAGCCGGGACCCATCGCCATCATCACGCCGGGCGACCCGGGCTCGGGGGCGCGCCGGTCGAGGGTGTCCCGCAGGATGTGCAGCACGGAGGACGAGGAGAGGTTCCCGACCCGGCGCAGCGAGTCGGTCGTCAGGGCGAGGGCGTCGTCGTCGATCCCGAGGGTCGCGGCCATCGACTCGATCACCTTGGGGCCGCCGGGGTGGCACACCCACCACCCGACGTCGCCCAGGGTCAGCGCGTGCTCGCCGAGGAAGCGGCTGACGTCCTGGCCGACGTGCCGGCGCACCAGGTCGGGCACCTCGACACCGAGGACGATGCGCAGCCCGGTGGCGCCGACGTCCCAGCCCATCGTGGCCTCGGTGCCGGCGTACAGGCGGCTGCGGCTGGCCACGACGGTGGGCGCGCCAGGCCCGCCGCGGGCGGCGAGCGGGTGCTCCGCGCCGACCGCGACGAGGGCGGCGGCGCCGTCGCCGAAGAGCCCGCTGGCCACGAGGTTCGCCGGGGTGGTGTCCCCGCGCTGGAGGGTCAGGGAGCACAGCTCAACGGAGACGAGCGCCGCGACGGCGCCCGGGTGGCCGAGGAGGTAGTCGTGGACGCGGGCGGTCCCGGCCGCCCCGCCCATGCACCCCAGCCCGATCATCGGCACCCGGACCACGTCCTCGCGCAGCCCCAGCCGGGCCGCGATCCGCGCCTCGAGGGACGGCACGGCCAGCCCGGTGATGGTGGTGGAGACGATGAGGTCGACGTCGGCCGGCTCCAGGCCGGCGCGCCCGAGGGCCGCATCGAGCGCCCGCGCCCCGAGGTCGACGGCGGCGGCGATGAAGGCGTCGTTGGCCTGCCCGAAGTCGGTCAGCGCGGCGAACCGCTCCAGCGGCAGGGCGAGGTGGCGGTGGTCGACGCCGGAGCCGGCGTGGATCCGGCGCAGCAGCGACTCGGTACGGCCGTGGGCCCCCACCATCTCGACCACCGCGTCCGTGACCTCGCGCTGGGTGTAGCGGTGCTCGGGGACCACCGCCTCGACCGCCACCAGGTGCGTCATCTCAGCGAGCCTAAGGTGCGCGCGCCGCCGTGTCGCGGGTTCACAGCCCGCGCACGGCGAGGAGGACGACGTCCGTCAGCGCGATGACCAGGGCGGCGAGGAACGGCGCCCGGCCGCCGGCCCGCGGCGCGGCGACGGCGAGCGCCGCGACGGCCACGAGGACGACCCACGCCCACCCCGGCGTCGGGCCGGCGGGGCCCACCACGGTGGCCGCCGACGCCGCCGTCAGCGAGCCGAGCGCCAGCAGGCCGCTGCCCCGGGCCCCCAGCCGGTGCGGCAGCCCCCGCACGTGGGTGGCCGCGTCGTCGGCGAGGTCGGGCAGGACGTTGAGCAGGTGCGCCCCGAGGCCCAGCAGGGCGCCGGTGGCGGCGACCCACGCCGGCGGCAGGCGGGAGTCGGCCGCCAGCCACACCACGGCCGGCAACGACCCGAAGGCCACCACGTACGGCACCGCGGACCACACGGTCCGCTTGAGCCCGACGTTGTAGGCCCAGCCCGAGCCGACCACGGCCACGAGGTGGACGAGCCCGGCGGCGGGCCCGAGCGCCAGGGACGCGACCGCGCACAGGAGCAGCACCACGGCGAGGGCGGCGCGGACGGCGGCGCGGGAGACCTCCCCCGCGGCGACCGGCTTGTCGGTGCGCCCCACCTGCGCGTCCCGGTCGGCGTCGAGCAGGTCGTTGGACCACCCGATCGAGAGCTGCCCGGTGAGCACGGCCGCGCCGACGACGGCCCCGGTGCGCAGACCCGCATCCGCGACCGCGGCGAGCAGGACGGCGACCGCGGTCACCGCGACGGTGGGCGCGGGATGGCAGGCGCGCGCCAGCGCCGCGGGCACACGCGTGCGGCGGGCCCCGGCCCCGGGGGCGGTCACGCGCCGTCCGACCGTGGGCACGCGCCGTCCGCCGGTGAATACGCTCCGTCCGCCGGCGGGCACCCGCGCCGACGGCGGCGCCCCGGTGGGAGCCCGGGCGCCGCCGTCGGGGTTGAGGTCAACTCAGAGGGGACGGACGTTCTCGGCCTGCGGGCCCTTGGGGCCCTGCGTGACGTCGAACTCGACCTTCTGGTCCTCGTCCAGCGAGCGGTAGCCGCTCGTGGCGATCGCGGAGTAATGGACGAAGACGTCGGCGCTGCCGTCGTCAGGAGCGATGAAGCCGAAGCCCTTCTCGCCGTTGAACCACTTCACGGTTCCTGTCGTCATGCACATATCCCTTCCAGGCGGACAGCCCCGCGAGTCGGCGCTGCTCCAGGCGACCATGGCGCGCCGTCGGCGCCGTGCCGGGCGGCACGGGTCCGGGGCGCGCTCGGGCGCTCACCGAGACGATAAGGGACCGCGCGCCTTCCTTCCAGGGATCTGCACAACCGGTCACGATCTGGCACGAAGTTCCCCGTCCCGGGGTCACGCGCCGGCGCCGGGCGGGGCCGCCACCTCCTGGCGGAGCTGGCGCGTGAGCTGGGCCGCCGCGCCGCCGCCACCGCCCGGCTCCTGGTCCAGGCCCCGGCGCGTCTTGTCGACCTTCTCCTGCGGCTGGCGCGGGGGCAGGAGGGGGACGTCCTTGTCGACGACGGCCTCGATCAGGCAGGGCCGGTCCGCGGCGAGGGCGTCGTCCCAGGCCTTGCCGACGGCGCCCGGGTCCGCGACCCGGATGCCGCGCAGCCCGAGGAGCTCGGCGTAGCGCGCGTAGGGGAACGCCGGGACCTCCTGCGAGGCGGGGAATCGCGGTTCGCCCTCCATCTCCCGCTGCTCCCACGAGACCTCGGCCAGGTCGCCGTTGGCGAGCACGAGGACGACGAACCGCGGGTCCGGCCAGTCCCGCCACCGGTCGGCGACCGTGATGAGCTCGAGGAGCCCGTTCATCTGCATGGCGCCGTCCCCGGCCAGCGCGACGACGGGCCGGTCCGGGCGGGCGAGCTTCGCGGCCAGCCCGTACGGCATCGCCGAGCCCATCGACGCCAGGGTGCTCGACAGGTGCGCCGGGACGCCCGGGGGCAGCCGGAGGAACCGGGCGTACCAGTACACGACCGACCCGACGTCCACGGCGACCTGCGCGTTCGCGGGCAGCCGGTCGGAGAGCAGGGCGACGACCGTCTGGGGGTTGAGCGGGTCGGCGTCGTCGCGGGAGCGCCGGTCCGCGATGTCCCGCCAGGTGGTGACCATGGCCGCCACCTGCGCGCGCCAGCCCCGGTCCTTCTCGTGGAGCAGGGGCAGCAGGGCGCGCAGCGTCTCGGCGGCGTCGCCCGCGAGGCCGACCTCGACGGGGTACTTCGCGCCAAGGTTGCGGGCGGCGATGTCGATCTGCACGGCCCGGGCCTGGCCGGGCGCGGGGTAGTACTCCGTCCACGGGTCGGAGCTGCCGACGATGAGAAGGGTGTCGCACGCGCCCATGAGGTCCGCCGAAGCGGTCGTGCCGAGGTGCCCCATCACCCCGCAGTGGTACGGCGCCGACTCGTCCAGCACGGGCTTGCCGAGCAGCGACGTGACCACCCCCGCGCCGAGCCGGTCGGCAACCCGGGTCACCTCGCCGGCGGCGCCCTGGGCGCCCTGTCCCACGAGCAGGGCGACGCGGCCGCCCGCGTTCAGCACCTCCGCGGCCCGCGCCAGGTCGTCGTCCTCGGGCAGCACCCGGGGGCGGGCCACGACGGCGGCCGTGGGCACGACGCCGTGCGCGGGCGCGGCGCCAGCCGGCATGTCCTCCTGCTGGACGTCGTGCGGGAGGATCACGCACGTCGGGCTGGAGGTGGCGATCGCGGTGCGCACGGCGTTGTCGACGGCGAGGGCGAGCTGCTCGGGTGCGGTGACCGTCTGGCGGTACTGCCCGCAGACGTCCTTGAAGAGGGTCGCCAGGTCGACCTCCTGCTGGTACCCGGCCCCCAGGGCGGTGGTGACCACCTGGCCGACGATCGCGACCACCGGCTTGCGGTCGAGCTTGGCGTCGTACAGCCCGGCCAGCAGGTGCACCGCCCCGGGCCCCTGCGTGGCTAGGCACACCCCCACCTCGCCGGTGTACTTCGCGTGGCCGGTGGCCATGAACGCGGCCATCTCCTCGTGCCGGGCTGTCACCAGCTCCACGGCGTCCTGGCGGCGCAGCGCGCCGAGGATGGGGTCGACGCCGTCGCCGGCGTAGCCGAACACGCGCCGCACGCCCCACTCGTGCAGGCGGGCGACGAGAGCGTCGGCGACGGTGGTCATGATGGGCCGCCGGGGCCGTTCGGAGTCGTCATCGTCTCTCCCTCGCCTCGCAGGGTGCCCTCACGGTAGGTGCCGGGGGCGGGCCGCGCTCCTCAGCGCGCCGCGGCCGCCACGCGGGCGGGCCGGCGCGTGACGAGGTGCAGCACTACGCCGACGGCCAGGAGCCCGGCGCCGTACGCCCAGACCTGGAGGCTCTGCTGCGTCAGGAGCACAGCGCACGAGATGAGGGCCAGGACGGGCAGCGCGGCCGGCGTCGTGAAGTGCGCGTGGTCCACGCGGTCCTTGCGCAGCACCAGGACGGCGGCGTTCGTGCTGACGAAGACGAGCAGGAGCAGCAGCACCACGGTCTCCGCGAGGACCGCGAGGTCACCGACGAGCGTGAGGGCCATCGCCACCGCCGTGGTGACGGCGATCGCGACCCAGGGGGTGCGCCGCCCCGGCAGCACCGCAGTCAGCAGACCGGGCAGCAGCCCCTCGTCGGCCATGCCGTAGGCGAGCCGGCTGACCATGATCATCGTCAGCAGCGCCCCGTTGGCCACCGCGATGAGCGCGATGGCGCTGAACGCCCAGGCCGGCACGCCCAGACCGGTGGCCCCGACGACGTCGAGCAGCGGGCTGGACGACCCGGCGAGGTCCCCCGGCGCCATCATCGCCGCCGCCCCCATCCCGACGAGGACGTAGACCACCCCGGCGACGGCCAGCGCCCCGAACAGCGCGCGGGGGTAGACCCGGGAGACGTCCCGGACCTCCTCGGCGACGTTCGCCGAGGTCTCGAAACCGACGAAGGAGTAGAACGCGAGCAGGGCGCCGCCAAGGACGGCCGCGCCCGCCCCCACCCCGTCGGGGAGCTCGAGGACCCGGCCCGCGTCGCCCCGGCCGGCGCCGAGCGCGAGCGCGACGGCCACGACGACGAGCACGAGGCCCGAGACCTCGATGACCGTCATGACGACGTTCGAGCGCACGGACTCGCGGATGCCCCGGGCGTTGAGCAGGGCGAGCAGCGCGAGGAACACGGGGGCCGCGAGGGCGGTGGGGACCTCGACGAAGGTGGCCAGGTAGTCGCCGGAGAAGGCGATCGCCAGCCCCGCGGCGCTGGTCACTCCCGCGGCCAGCATCGAGAAGCCCACGAGGAAGGAGAGCATCGGGCTCGCGAACGCCCGCCGCGCGAAGACCGCCGCCCCGCCGGCCTTGGGATACTTGGTCACCAGCTCCGCGTAGCTCGCCGCGGTGAGCATGGCCATCGCGAGGGCGACGAGGAGCGGCGCCCACATGGCGCCCCCCGACTCGTCCGCGAGCTCGCCGACGAGGGCGTAGATCCCGGCCCCGAGCACGTCGCCGAGGATGAACAGGAAGAGCAGCTTGCCCGTGACGGCCCGCCTGAGGCGGGAGGCGGGTGCGGTGGTGGTGTCCGTGGTCACCGGCCAACAGTGGTGTGCCGCCCCGGCACCGGCAACTGGAAAGGTCGCCCGCGACTCGAGGTGCGAGAAGCGCTTCTCTGCTAGACAGTGTCATCGCAGTTGGTCAGTGGCGACTTGGTCCGATTTTCCGGAGGTTCACGCCTCATGCGAGTTCTCGGTGTCAATGCCCTTTTCCACGATCCCTCGGCCGCGCTCGTCGTCGACGGTGCGGTGGTCGCCGCCGCCGAGGAGGAGCGCTTCAGCAGGCGCAAGCACGGCAAGCGGCCCGTGCCGTTCTCCGCCTGGGAGCTGCCCGAGCTGGCCATGCGGTGGTGCCTCGCCCGCGCCGGCCTGCGGCCCCAGGACCTCGACGTCGTCGCCTACTCCTTCGACCCCGCGCTGGCCCGGCCCGCGGAGGAGATGGGCCTCGACGACCCGTGGGACCCCCTGCGCCTGACATACGCCGCGCGCGCCCCCCAGTTCCTCGCCGCCGCCCTGCCGGGGCTGGACCCGGCGACGGTCCGCTTCGTGCCCCACCACGTGGCCCACGCCGCGTCAGCGGCACTCGCCTCGCCCCACCCTCGCAGCAGCGTCCTGGTGCTCGACGGGCGCGGCGAGCACGCCTCCCACCTCGCCGGCCGGTACCGCGGGGGCGAGCTCGAGGTCCTCGCGAGCCAGGACCTGCCCCACTCCCTCGGCCTGCTCTACGAGTCCCTCACCGAGCACCTCGGCTTCCTCCGCTCGAGCGACGAGTACAAGGTCATGGCGCTGGCCTCCTACGGCACGCCCCGCCACCTGGAGGAGCTGCGCGAGCTCGTCGGCGTCACCGACGACGGCGGCTTCGTCGCGCCCGTCCCCGACTGGTCGCGGTGGGCCCCGCCGCGCGTGGACGACGGCACGTGGGGCGGTGACCACGCGGACCTCGCGTGCTCGGTGCAGGCCCGGCTCGAGGAGGTGCTCGTCGACCTCGCCCGCTGGGTCCACGACCGGACCGGGGACCGGGTGCTGACCATGGCCGGTGGGACGGCGCTGAACTGCGTGGCCAACTCGCGGATCTGGCGGGAGACGCCGTTCGAGGAGGTGTGGGTCCAGCCCGCCGCGGGCGACGCCGGCACCGCGCTCGGCGCGGCCCTGCAGGCCGCGGCGAACGGCGGGGACGAGCCCGTCCCGATGCCCGGCGCGGCGCTGGGCCGGTCCTGGTCCGATGACGCGCTGGCCTCCTGGCTGCGCGGCGCCGCCGTGCCCTTCACGACGCCGGAGGACCTCGCCGGGGAGGTGGCCGACATCCTCGCGGCCAACGGCGTGATCGGCTGGTTCGACGGGCGCAGCGAGTTCGGCCCCCGGGCCCTGGGGCAGCGGTCCCTGCTCGCACACCCCGGCTACGCGGAGAACCTCGAACGGCTCAACGACGTCAAGGGCCGCGAGCAGTTCCGCCCGGTCGCGCCCATGGTGCTCGCCGACCGCGCCGCGGAGATCTTCACCGACGGGCCCCTGCCGAGCCCGTACATGCTCTTCGTCCACACGGTCCGCCCGAACTGGCGCACCCGCATCGCCGCCGCGGTGCACGTGGACGGCACCGCCCGCATCCAGACCGTCGACCCCGCCGCCCAGCCGCGGCTGGGCCGGATGCTGCGGGCGTTCGAGGAACGCACCGGGCTGCCCGTCGTCATCAACACCAGCCTCAACACCGCCGGGCGGCCCATGGTCGACGACCCCCGCGACGCGCTCGAGCTCTTCGGCTCGGCGCCGGTGGACGCCCTCGTCGTCGGCCCGCACCTGGTGCGGCGGGCGCAGATGTTCGGGCGGGCGGACGCCGTCGGCGCCGTCGCCGCGGCCGGGGACCGGCCGTGAGCGC
This sequence comes from Georgenia sp. SYP-B2076, assembly GCF_003991205.1. Classification (GTDB taxonomy): domain Bacteria; phylum Actinomycetota; class Actinomycetes; order Actinomycetales; family Actinomycetaceae; genus Georgenia. The sequence continues at coordinate 172,942 of NZ_RXOZ01000032.1, forward strand.
CCCGCCGCCGGCGCGGCCCGGGTACACGGTCGTCGTACCCACCATCGGGCGGCCCTCGCTGCGCGTCCTCCTCGCGGGGCTCGCGGCGCAGTGCCGCGATCCCGCGCACGCCCCGCCGGCGGAGGTCGTCGTGGTGGACGACCGCCCCATGCGTGCCGACGTCCCCGCACCGCTGGCCCTGCCGGGACTGCCCTGGCCGGCGCGCGTGCTGCGCTCGGGCGGGCGGGGGCCGGCGGCCGCCCGCAACGCCGGCTGGCGGTCCACGGGCACCGAGTGGGTCGCCTTCCTCGACGACGACGTCCTGGTGCCGGACGGGTGGTCGAGCCGGCTCGCCCTGGACCTGGCGGGGGCCGGCCCGGGGGTCGGGGGCGTCCAGGGCCGCGTGCAGGTGCCGCTGCCCGCGCACCGGCGCCCGACCGACTGGGAGCGCAGCACCGCCGGGCTCGAGGGCGCCGCCTGGATCACCGCCGACATGGCCTACCGCCGGGCGGCGCTGACGGCGGTGGACGGCTTCGACGAGCGGTTCCCGCGCGCCTACCGCGAGGACGCGGACCTCGCGCTGCGCGTGCGCCGCGCCGGCTGGGAGCTCGCCCGCGGCGAGCGGGAGGTGCTGCACCCCGTGCGCCCCGCCGACGACCGCGTCAGCATCCGCGTCCAGGCCGGGACGGCCGACGACGCGCTCCTGCGCGCCCTGCACGGCCCCTCGTGGCGGACCCTCGCCGCCACCGGGCGCGGCCGGTTCCCCTGGCACGTGGCCACCGTGGCCGCCGCGGCGGGCGCGGGCGCGGCGGCGCTGACCGGCCGGGCCCGGGTGGCGGGCGGCGCGGCCGCCGCCTGGGGGGCCCTGACGGCGGACTTCACCGTCCGCCGCATCAAGCCCGGCCCGCTGCCGACCGAGGAGGGCTGGCTCCGCGAGTGGCGGCGCATGGCGGTGACCAGCGTGGTCATCCCGCCGGCCGCCGTGTGGCACCGCCTGCGCGGGACGCTCGCCCACCGCCGGGCGCCCGCGTGGCCGCCCCCGGTGCGCGCGGTCCTCCTCGACCGGGACGGCACCCTCGTCCACGACGTGCCCTACAACGGCGACCCCGCGCTCGTGCGCCCGGTGGACGGCGCGGCCGGCGCGCTGGCGCGCCTGCGCCGCGCCGGGCTGCGCGTCGGGATGCTCACGAACCAGTCCGGGATCGGGCGCGGGCTCGTCACGGCCGAGCAGGTCGGCGCGGTGAACGCGCGCGTCGAGGCCCTCCTCGGCCCCTTCGACACGGTCCAGGTGTGCCCGCACGCCCCCGCAGACGGGTGCGCCTGCCGCAAGCCCGGCGGCCTCATGGTCCTGCGCGCGGCCGCCGCGCTCGGCGTCGCCCCCTACGAGTGCGCCGTGGTCGGGGACATCGGCGCGGACGTGGGGGCCGCGATCGCCGCGGGGGCCCGGGCGGTCCTCACGCCCACCCCCGTGACCCGCCGCGAGGAGGTCGCGGCCGCGCCGCGTGTCGCGGCCGACCTGGCCGCCGCCACGGACCTGGTCCTGGGGATGGCCCGGCCCCGCGCGTCCGCCGGCGCGAGCGCGGCGCCCGACCGCCGGGGCGCCGCCACCGGCCCGACCACGGGCGCGACCGCCGGCCCGGTCGGCGGCCGCGAGCGCCGCCGGCTCGGCGAGGAGGTGGCGGCGTGACCCGGGTGCTCGCCGTGCGGCTGGACAGCGACGGGGACGTGCTGCTGACCGGCCCCGCGCTGCGGGCGCTGGCCGCCACCGCGGACCGGCTGGACCTCCTCGTCTCCCCCGCCGGCCGTGCGGCCGGCGGGCTGCTGCCCGGGGTCGACGACGTGCTCGTCTTCGACGCCCCCTGGACCGGTTTCGCGCCCCCGCCGGTGGACGCGGGCGCGGTGGCTGCGCTCGTCGCCGGGCTCGCCGGGCGCCGGTACGACCGCGCGGTGATCTTCACGTCCTTCCACCAGAGCCCGCTGCCCATGGCGCTGCTGGCCCGCCTGGCCGGGGTCGGCGCAGTCGCGGCCACCAGCGTCGACTACCCGGGCTCGCTGCTGGACGTGCGCCACCACCGGCCGGACGGCCTGCACGAGGTCGAGGCGGCGCTGGCCCTGGCGCGGGCGGCCGGTGGCGCCCTGCCCGCCGGGGACGACGGCCGCCTCGCCGTGCGCGGCCCGCTGCCCGCGGCCGGCCACCTCCTGCCGGACCGGCCGTACGTGGTCCTGCACCCCGGGGCGTCCGTGCCGGCGCGGGCCATCGCCCCGGCCCACGCCGGGGCCATCGCCGCGGCGCTCGTGGCGGCGGGCTGGCCGGTCGTCGTCACCGGCGGGGCGGCGGAGCGCGACGTCGCCGCCCGGGTCGCCGCGACGGCAGGGCGAGGGGTGGTCGCGGCGGCCGCGGAGGGGGCGGCCGATGCGCCGGCACCCGAGGGGGCCGGGGCGGCCGAGGTGGTGGACCTTGCGGGGCGCACGAGCTTCGCGGAGCTCGCGGCGGTGCTCGCCGGGGCGGCCGCCGTCGTCGTCGGCAACACCGGCCCGGCGCATCTGGCCGCCGCCGTCGCCGCCCCGGTGGTGTCCCTGTTCTCCCCCGTCGTGCCCGCCGAGCGCTGGGCGCCCTACGGCGTGGACGCCCAGGTCCTCGGCGACCAGCACGCGGCCTGCGCCGGCAGCCGGGCGCGCGCGTGCCCGCTCCCCGGCCATCCCTGCCTGACGGGGGTCGCACCGGCCCGCGTGGTCGAGGCGGTGCACGCGCTGGCGAGGGCCAGGACGGTGGTGCCGGCATGAGGGTGCTCATCTGGCACGTGCACGGCTCGTGGCTCACGTCGTTCGTGGCCGGGGCGGACGACTACCTGATCCCGGTGCTCACCGACCGGGGCCCCGACGGGCGCGGCCGCGCCCGGACCTGGGCCTGGCCGGCGAGCGCCCGGGAGGTCACCCCGGCAGGGCTTCGCGCGGAGGGCTGTGACGTCGTCGTGCTGCAGCGCCCCCACGAGATCGACCTGCTCGAGCGGTGGACCGGGCTGCGCGCGGGCGTCGACGTGCCCGCGGTCTACGTCGAGCACAACGCCCCGCCCGGGCCGGCGGCCGCCACGCGGCACCCGCTCGCGGAGCGCGGGGACCTGCCCGTCGTGCACGTCACCGCGTTCAACGCCCTCATGTGGGACTGCGGCGACGCCCCCACGACCGTCATCGAGCACGGGGTGCCCGACCCCGGCTACCGCTACACCGGGGAGGACGAGCGGCTCGGCGTGGTCGTCAACGAGCCGGTGCGCCGGTGGCGGGTCGCGGGCACCGACGTGCTGCTGGCGATGGCGGAGCAGGTGCCCGTGACGGTCTACGGCATGGGCATGACGGCGCTGGCCGAGCGGGCCCCCGCGCTGGCCGGGCACCTGCACGACGACGTCCCGCAGGCCGCCATGCACGAGCTGCTCGCGCACCACCGCGCGTACCTGCACCCCTACCGGTGGACCTCCCTGGGGCTGTCCCTCGTGGAGGCGATGAGCCTGGGCATGCCCGTGCTCGCCCTGGCCACCACCGCGGCGCCGGAGTCCGTGCCCGCCGGCGCGGGCGTCGTCAGCGCCGACCCGGACGTCCTCACCACCGCCGCGCGCCGGTGGCTGCGCGACCCCGACGAGGCGCGCGAACGGGGCCGCGAGGCCCGCCGGCACGCGCTGGGTCGCTTCGGCCTGGACCGGTTCCTGTCCGACTGGCAGAGGTTGCTGAAGGAGGTAGGCCCATGAGGATCGCGATGGTCTCGGAGCACGCCAGCCCGCTGGCGGCCCTCGGCGGTGTCGACGCGGGCGGGCAGAACGTCCACGTCGCCGCGCTCGCCTCCGAGCTCGCCAAGGCCGGCCACCAGGTGGCGGTGTACACCCGGCGGGACGACCCGTCGCTGCCGGACCAGGTCGAGATGCTGCCCGGGGTCCACGTCGTGCACGTGCCCGCGGGTCCGGCGGACCACCTGCCCAAGGACGAGCTCGTCCCCTACATGCCGGAGTTCGGTCGGTGGCTCGCGCGCGCGTGGGGCCAGGGCACCCTCCCGGACGTGGTGCACTCCCACTTCTGGATGTCCGGGCTGGCGGCCCTGGAGGCGGCCCGCATGGTGCGGGTGCCGGTCGTGCACACCTTCCACGCGCTCGGCTCCGTCAAGCGCCGCCACCAGGGCGCCCGCGACACGAGCCCGGTGGGCCGCGTCGACGCCGAGACCCGCATCGCGCGGCGCGCGGACCTGGTGATCGCGACGTGCTCGGACGAGGTCGCCGAGCTGCGCCGCCTGGGGGTGCCCGACACCCACGTGACGGTCGTGCCCTGCGGGGTCGACGTCCAGCGCTTCTCCCCGTCGCCGGAGGGCGCCGGGGAGCCGGACGCGGGGCACGCACACCAGCTCCTCTGCGTGGGCCGCCTCGTCGAGCGCAAGGGCGTGGACACGGTGATCGAGGCGCTGGCCGCGCTCCCCGGCACGGAGCTCGTGATCGCCGGCGGGCCGCCCGCGCACCGCCTCGGCGACGACCCCGAGGCCCGGCGGCTGCGCGAGCTGGCGGACCGGCTCGGCGTCGGGCGGCGGGTGCGCTTCCTCGGCAGCGTGCCGCACGCGCGGATGCCCGACGTGATCAGGGCCGCGGACGTCGTCGTCGCCACCCCCTGGTACGAGCCGTTCGGCATCGTCCCCCTCGAGGCCGCGGCGTGCGGCCGGCCGGTCGTGGCGAGCGCCGTCGGCGGCATGCTGGACACGGTCGAGCACGGGGCCACCGGCCTGCTCGTGCCCCCGCGCGACGCGGCGGCGGTGGCGCAGGCGCTGCAGACGCTGCTCGCGGACCCGGCGCTGCGGTCCCGCTTCGGCGCCCGGGCCCGCCGCCGGGCCGTCGCCCGGTATGGCTGGGACCGCGTCGCGCGCGCCACCGAGCGGGCCTACGCCCCGCTGGTGGCGGCATGCGGGGCCGGGGAGGCGACGGCGTGAGCGCGCTCGGCTGGATCGACGAGCACGAGCGCGAGCTGCTCGAGGGGCTCGCGGCCCTGCGCGAGGACGCGGGCACGGTGGAGGCGTGGGGGTGCCGCCTGGCGGAGCGGCTCGTCGGCGGCGCCCGGCTGCTCGCCGCGGGCAACGGCGGCAGCGCCGCCGAGGCGCAGCACCTGACCTCGGAGCTCGTGGGCCGCTTCCTCGCGGAGCGGCGCCCGTTCTCCGCCATCTCGCTGTGCGCGGAGAGCTCCAGCCTGACCGCGATCGTCAACGACTACGGCATCGAGGAGATGTTCGCCCGCCAGGTGGAGGGGCACGGGCGCGAGGGGGACGTCCTCGTGCTCCTCTCGACGTCCGGGCGCAGTCCCAACGTGCTGCGCGCCGCCGAGCGCGGGCGGGCCCTCGGGCTGGAGGTGTGGGGCATGACCGGCCCGGCGCCCAACCCGCTGGCGGCGCGCTGCCACGAGGCCCTGTGCGTCCCCGCGCCCTCGACCGCGGCCATCCAGGCCGTGCACCTCGTGGCCATCCACGCGCTGTGCGCGGCGGTGGACGAGCAGCTCGCGGTCCGCGAGTCGCGGCCCCTCGCCCTGCGGCAGGCGAGCGCGTGAGCGGGGCGGACCGGCGCCCGCACGTCGTCGTCGTCGGGGACGTCGTCCTCGACAGCGACGTCGAGGGCCGGGTCGAGCGCCTCAGCCCGGACGCGCCCGTCCCGGTCGTGGACGTCACCGGCACGCGCGCCAGCCCCGGCGGCGCGGGGCTCGCGGCGCTCCTCGCCGCCCAGGGCGCCCGCGTCACCCTCGTGGCCCCCCTCGCCGACGACGCCGCCAGCCACCAGCTCGCGGACCAGCTCGCGCCGTCGGTGACCCTGGTGCGGCTGCCGCACGAGGGGCCGACCCGGCGCAAGACCCGGGTGCGCAGCGGCGGGCAGTCGCTGGTGCGCGTCGACGACGGCGGGCCGGGCACCCCCGGCGAGGTGGACGCCGCGGCCGTGGCCGCCGCGCTCGGCTCGGCCGACGCGATCCTCGTCTCCGACTACGGGGCGGGCGTCACCCACCACCCCGTGCTGCGGTCCCTGCTCGCCGACGCCGCCCGCGAGCGCCTGCTCGTCTGGGACCCGCACCCGCGCGGCGGCGTGCCCGTACCCGGGGCCGCGCTGGTCACCCCCAACCTGGCCGAGGCGCGCCGCGGCGCGTCGGACGGCGGCCCGGCGGAGGTCGGCGCCGCCGAAGCGCCGCCCGACGTCCTGGCCGCCCGGCTGGCCCGCACGTGGGGTGCCCGCGCGGTGTGCGTGACCGCCGGGGCCACGGGCGCGTTCCTCGCCACGGCCGGGACGGAGCCGGTGTTCACGCCCGCCGCGGCGACTCGCGGCGGTGACCCCTGCGGGGCGGGCGACCGGTTCGCCGCCTCCGTGACCGTGGCGCTCGGCGCCGGCGCGCTGCTCTCGGAGGCCGTCGAGCGGGCGGTCGCCGACGCGTCGGCCTGGGTCGCCGCGGGGGGCGCGGAGGCCTTCCGCGCCCGCGACGGCGGAGCCGGCCGGCACGCCTTCGGCGCGCCGGGCGCGGAACCCGCGACGTCGGCCGGGGGCGCGCGGCGCACCGGCGCCTCCGCCGGTGCGGGCGGTGCCGGCGACGGGGTGGCCGGCGCCACCGAGGGCGCGGCGATCGAACGCCTGGCCGCGCGGCTGCGCTCCGACGGCGGCACGCTGGTCGCGACCGGCGGGTGCTTCGACATCGTGCACGCCGGGCACGTCGCCACGTTGCAGGCGGCCCGGCGGCTCGGCCACCACCTCGTCGTCCTGATGAACTCCGACGCCTCCGTCACGCGGCTCAAGGGGCCCGGGCGTCCGGTGGTGCGCGCCGCCGACCGGGCCCGCGTGCTGGAGGCCTTCGACTGCGTCGACGCCGTCGTCGTCTTCGACGAGGACGACCCGGTCCGCGCCCTGGCGCACCTGCGCCCCGACGTCTGGGCCAAGGGTGGGGACTACGGCGGCGCGCCCCTGCCCGAGGCCGAGACGGTCCGCGCCCACGGCGGCCGCGTCATCCTGCTGCCCTACCTGGGCGGGCGCTCCACCAGCACGATCATCCAGCGCTCGGCGCTCGCCCGGGCGCCCCGACCCTGAGGGAGACCTGCATGAACCAGCAGACCACCAGTACGCCGCGCGACGTCGGGACCGTCTTCGTCACCGGCGGGTCCAGCGGCCTGGGCGCCGCCGTCGTCGCCGCCGTCGCGGGGGCCGGCGGCACCCCCGCCGTCCTCGACCGCGCCGCCCCCGGCGAGGGCGTGCCCTACGTCCAGGTGGACCTCGCCGACTCCGCCGCGGCCGCCGCCGCCGTCGAGCGGCTCGCCGAGACCGTGGGGCCGCCGTCGGCCGTGGTCACCGCCGCCGGCATCGACGCGTGTGGGCCGCTGGCGGAGATCGACGCCGAGGCGTGGGAGCGGGTCGTGCGCGTCAACCTCTTCGGCACGGTCGCCGTCGTGCGCGCCTGCCTGCCCTACCTGGAGCGCGCGCGGGGGACGGTCGTGACGGTCTCCTCCACGCTCGGGCTGCGCGGCGTGAGCGACGCGACAGCCTACAGCGCCTCGAAGTTCGCCATCCGTGGCTTCACGCAGGCGCTGGCCGCCGAGCTCGCCGGCAAGGTCGGCGTCACGCTCCTCGTGCCCGGCGGGATGCGCACCCCGTTCTTCGACGGACGCACCGAGCAGTACAAGCCCGGTCCGGACGCCGACCTCAACGACCCCGCGCACACCGCGGCCACCGTCCTCACGGCGCTGCGCCAACCGGTCGGCAGCGAGATCCGCGAGATGCTCGTCATGGCGTCCGGGGAGAGCTCCTGGCCGTGACCGACGGTTCGGACCCCGGGCACGGCGACGTGCTCGTCCTGCGCGCCCTCGGCCTCGGCGACGCCGTCACCGGCATCGCGGCGCTGCGCGGCGTGCGGCGCGCCTGGCCGGGGCGACGCGTCGTCCTGGCCGCGCCGCCCACCGTCGGGGGGTGGTTGCGCGGGCTCGGCGTCGTCGACGAGGTGCTGCCCACCGCCGGCCTCGCGCCGTTCACGTGGCCCGGGCGCGAAGGGCGGGGCGGGCGCCACGTCGCGGTGAACCTCCACGGCGGCGGGCCCGAGAGCCACCGGCTGCTGGCCGCGACCCGCCCCGCGGAGCTCGTCGGGTTCGCGTGCGCGGCGGCGGGTCACCCGGGCGGGCCGGACTGGCGCGCGGACGAGCACGAGGTCGGGCGCTGGTGCCGGCTGGTGCGCTCCGCGGGCGGCCCGTGCGACGTCGAAGACCTGCGCCTGCCGTCCCCGGGCGCGCGCGGCGCCGACGTCGTGCTCCACCCGGGCGCGGCGTCGGGGTCGCGGCGCTGGCCGGTGCAGCGGTGGGCGTGGCTCGCCCGGCGCCTGGCGCGGGCGGGCCACCCCGTCCTCGTGACGGGCTCGTCGGCGGAGCGGGCGCTGTGCGACGAGGTGGCCCGGACCGCCGGCGGCGCGCGGTCGGTGCGCTCGGTCGCCGGAACGCTGGACCTCCCGGCGCTGGCCACCCTGATCGGGCGCGCCCGCCTGCTCGTGTGCGGCGACACCGGGGTGGCGCACCTCGCCACGGCGTTCGCCACGCCGTCGGTGCTCCTGTTCGGGCCGACCCCGCCGGCGTGGTGGGGCCCCGCCATCGACCCGGACCGCCACACCGTCATCTGGCACGGCACGTCCCCCGGCGATCCCCACGCCGCCGAGGTGGACCCGGCGCTTGCCGCGGTCACCCGGGAGGAGGCCGCCGCCGCCGCCGACGCGCTCCTGGCGGGCCGGCAGGGGCAGCCCCTCAGCTGGCGGCGGTGAAGCGCTCGCCCGGCGCGATGACCGGGGCGGGGGAGACGGCGGTCCAGCTCAGGGCGTCGGTGGCGCGGAACAACGCCGCCGCGACCAGTCCGATTCCGTGGGCATGCCCCATCGGTCACGCGGAGGCACTCAGCGCGGCGTCGAACCACTCCACGGTCCGCCCCAGGCCCTCCTCCCACGGGACGCGGGGCTCCCAGCCCAGGACGGCCGCGGCGAGCGTCGTGTCGGGCCGGCGGACCTCCGGGTCGTCGACCGGGCGCTCGACGAGCTCGATCGGCGAGGCCGACCCGGTGGCCGCCAGGACGTCCTCGGCGATCCGGCGCACGGTCCGCTCGCTGGGGTTGCCGATGTTCACCGGGCCGGGATGGTCGGCGGCCGCCATCGCGAGGACGCCCTCGACGAGGTCGGCGACGTAGCACACGGACCGGGTCTGGCTGCCGTCGCCGGCGACGGTCAGCGGCTCGCCCGCGAGGGCCTGGCGGATGAACGTGGGGATCGCGCGGCCGTCGTAGGGGCGCATCCGCGGCCCGTAGGTGTTGAAGATCCGCACGATGCCCGTGTCGACGTCGTACGTGGAACGGTAGGCGGTGGTCAGCGCCTCGGCGTACCGCTTGGCCTCGTCGTAGACGCCGCGCGGCCCGATGGGGTTGACGTGGCCCCAGTAGTCCTCGGGCTGGGGGTGCACCTGCGGGTCGCCGTACACCTCGGACGTGGACGCGAGGACGAGCCGCGCCTCCTTGTCCCTGGCCAGGGCGAGGGCGCGCTCGGTCCCCACGGACCCCACCCGCAGCGTCTCGATGGGCAGCTGCAGGTAGTCCACGGGGGACGCGGGCGAGGCGAAGTGCAGGATGAGGTCGACCGCGCCCCGCACATGGGTGTTCTCGGTGACGTCGCAGTGCACCAGCTCGAAGCCGGGCCGCCCCATGAGGTGCGCGAGGTTCGCCGGGGTGCCGGTGAGGAAGTTGTCCAGGCACACCACCTGCCAGCCGCGGGCCAGGAGCGTCTCGCACAGGTGGCTGCCGAGGAACCCCGCGCCGCCGGTGACCACCGCCCGTCCCGCACGTCCCGCGTCGTGAAGCGTCCTCATGGGTGCTCTCCTCGTTCGGCGGCCGGGGTGGGTTCTCGCACCGGCGCGGGCCGGGCGTGGCCGCCGCCCGGGCGCTCGAGCAGGTCCAGCAGCTCCAGCACCCGCGGCGACGTCGGCCGCCGGGCCCGCAGGGCGAGGGGAAGGTCGCGGGCCGCGTCGAGCGCGCCGGCCCGGGTGGCGGCCCCGGCGGCGACGGCGCGCCGGGCGCGGGCGGCCACCCTGTCCCACGGCAGCCGCATGGCGGCCGTGAGGAGGCTCGACCGGGTGATCGCGCGCACGCGCTCGTCGGGGGCGTGGCGGCGCGGGGAGGGATGGTGGTGCACGACGACGTCGTCGAGGTACGTCATCGCCCAGCCCGCCTCGGCGAGGTCGAGGGCTACGCGCTCCTCCTCGCCGGGGAACCGCACGACGGGGTCGAAGCCGCCGGTGGCCAGGAACGCCTCGGCGCGGACCATGGCCGCGCACGCCACGAAACCCAGGAGCGCCGCGCCGGGCACGCCCGGCGCGGGCGGCAGCGGCGAATCGGCCATCTCCGCGCACACGGGGTCCAGCCGCTCCTGGGGGCCCACGAGGATCCGCCCGTTGAGCAGGGCGAGCGAGGGGTGCTCCGCCAGCACCCGCGCGGCGTCGACGAGCGCGCCCGGCGCCCACCACGAGTCGTCGTCGGCGAACGCGACGAAGGGGGTGCGGGCCCGCCGGACCCCGATGGTGCGGGCGAACGCGCCCGCGTTGCGGCGCAGCGGCACCACGGTGACGTGCGGGTGCCGCTCGCGGACCGCCGCGACGCTGCCGTCCGTGGAGGCGTTGTCGACGTAGACCACCGGGGCGCGGTGCCGGGCGAGGCTCGCGAGCAGCTCCTCGCGCCGGTCGCGGCTGGCGACGACGACGGTGACCCCGGGGGCCCCGGCCCCGCGGTCCTCGGCCTCGGCCTCGGCGCCGCCGCCCGCGCTCGCGCCGCCGCTCGGGCCGCCGCTCATGCGGGCCCCGCCGCGACGGCATGCTCGACGGCGGCGGCGATGCCGCCCGGCCACGGTTCGCCGTGGCCGGTCAGGACGGTGCGCGCACCGGTGGCCGCCAGCGCCTCGAGGGACCGTAGCGCCATGGCGGAGTCCGCCGTCGCCGCCCCCGCGATGATGCGCGGGCCCGTGCGGGCCGTGTACGGGTCGAGCGTGACGAGGGCGTCGCCGCTGAGCAGCGTGTCGCGGCCCGGCAGGTGCAGCGCGCAGTGCCCGAAGGTGTGCCCCGGGCTGAACACCACGCGCGGGTGGCCGGGCACGTCCAGCTCCGCCCCCGGCACCAAGGGCCTCGTGCCCTCGACGCCGCGCACCCACAGCGCCCCCGCCCGGGCCATCGCCGTCAGGATCGGGACGGCTCGGGGGTAGCGCACCGGGTAGAGGCCGCGCATGTTCTCGTGGGCGTACCGGTAGGGGTGGGCCGCGAGGAACTGCTCGTCCTCGTGCGCCCACACCGGCATCCCCAGCCTCCGCTGCAGCCGCCGCGCCACCCCGACGTGGTCGAAGTGGGCATGGGTGAGCACGAGGGCCCGGACGTCCCGGGGAGCGAAGCCGAGCTCCCCGATCGCGCGGCCCAGCAGCGGCCAGAAGGCCGGCAGCCCGGCGTCGACGACCGTGAGGCCGTCGTCGTCCTCGACGAGGTAGCAGTTGACGTAGGCGTGCTCCAGGCGGTGGACGCCCTCGGCCACGTTGTGCGCGAGCATCGTTCCCCCGTTGGGTCGGCGACGGGTGCTGCCCTTCTCCGCGGGCCCCACGGTGGCACGGGCGTCGGCGGGTCGCATCCGGGCGACGGCGGGGCCCAGGCGCCGCCCGTTCCGCCCGGTTGCGGGGTGGGCGCGGCGGGCGCAACCTTGCACGAGAAACCGGCTTCGGCCCCCGACTCCCCCGGAGGACCGCCATGGCGTCCCAGAACCGCACGGCCCAGCCCGACGACGACGTGAAGCCGGACTCCCCCACCGAGATCAAGAAGCCGTCGTGGGGCTACGTGCTGCGCAAGACGCTGCGGGAGTTCCTCGACGACCAGTGCACGGACATCGCCGCCGCGCTGACGTACTACGCCGTGCTCTCGATCTTCCCGGCGCTCATCGCGCTGGTGTCCGTGCTCAGCCTGGTCGGGCAGGGGGGCACCACCAACTCGATCGTCGGCATGGTGGAGAAGTTCGTCCCCGCGGAGGCCATGAAGACCCTCGGGCCCATCATCGACCGCCTCACGTCGGCGCCGGCGCCGGGGTTCGGCCTCATCCTCGGCCTCCTCGTGGCGCTGTGGACGGCCTCGAACTACGTCAACGCGTTCTCGCGGGCCATGAACCGGATGTACGAGATCCCGGAGGGCCGGCCGTTCTGGAAGCTGCGGCCCACGATGTACGTGCTGACGGCGGTCATGCTCGTCCTCGTCGCGCTGGCCGGGGTCCTGCTCGTGGTCTCCGGGCCGATCGCCCGCGCGATCGGCGACGCGATCGGCCTGGGCCCGGCCGCCGTGACCGCCTGGAACATCGCGAAGTGGCCAGTCCTGCTCGCCGTCGTGATCGTCATCATCGCGCTGTTGTACTACGTCACCCCGAACATCAAGCAGCCGAAGTTCCACTGGATCAGCATCGGCGCGATCATCGCCATCGTCATCGGGGCGCTGGCCTCGTTGGCCTTCGCGTTCTACGTCGGCAACTTCGGCAGCTACGACGCCACGTACGGCACGCTCGCCGGCGTCATCGTGTTCCTGCTGTGGCTGTACATCATGAACCTGGCCCTGCTCTTCGGCGCCGAGTTCGACGCCGAGCTCGAGCGCGGCCGCGAGCTCCAGGCGGGCATCCCGGCCGAGGAGAGCGTCCAGCTGCCGCCCCGCGACACCCGCGCCAGCGACAAGAAGGCGGCGAAGGAGCGCGAGGACATCGAGAAGGGCCGCGCGCTGCGGCTGTCCCGCGGCGACACCGCCGACGCCGACGAGGTCGACGAGGTCGACGAGAAGCGGTGAGCCTCAGCCCAGCGCGGCCGGGTCGAGCACCACGACCCGGTCGTCGCCGGGGCGCGGGTCGCCGCGGAAGGTGTTGCTCGTGACCACCCACAGGTCCCCGGCGTCGTCGGTGACCACGGTGCGCAGCCGCCCGTACGTCCCCTCCAGCAGCCGTTCGGGCTTGCCGACGACGTCGCCGCCCGGCACGAGCGGCACCCGCCACAGGGACTCCCCGCGCAACGCCGCCAGATAGACCGCGCCATCCGCCACCGCGATCCCGCTCGGTGACGCGTCGTCCGTGGGCCACTGCACCAGCGGGTCCGTGAAGCGCGCCGGCCCGCCATTCCCCTCGACCTCCGGCCAGCCGTAGTTGGCGCCGGGCTCGATGAGGTTGAGCTCGTCCCACGTGTCCTGGCCGAACTCGCTCGCGAACATCCGCCCGTCGGCGTCCCACGCCATGCCCTGCACGTTGCGGTGCCCGAGCGACCACACCCGGTTGCCGAACGGGTTGCCCGGGGCGGGGCGGCCGTCCGCGTCGACCCGCAGGATCTTCCCGCCGAGCGAGCCGGTGTCCTGGGCGCGGGACGGCTCCCCGGCGTCGCCCGTGGCGATGTAGAGGTACCCGTCCGGCCCGAAGGCGAGCCGCCCGCCGTTGTGGTTGCCCGCCCGGGGGATGCCCTCCACGATGACGGCCTCGGGGGTCGGTACGCCACCGGCCAGGTGCAGGCGCACCACCCGGTTGTCGTCCGCGGCGGTGAGGTAGACGAAGACCGCGCCGTCCCGCGCGAAGCCCGGGGACACGGCGACACCGAGCAGCCCACCCTCGCCCTGCGCGGCCACGCCCGCGACCCTGCCGAGGCTCCGGGGCGGCTGCCCCTCGCGGATCTGGAGCACCTCACCGCGGTTGCGCAGGGTCACCAGCGCGGAGCCGTCCGGCAGGAACGCCAGGCCCCACGGCACGTCGAGACCGCTCGCGACGACGCGGGCCGGCGCCGGGCTCGGCACGGCCGTGGGGCCCGGCTCCGTCGTCGCCGGCGCGCTGGTGGGCTGCGGGCGCTCCTCGGGCGACCGGGTCCCGCACGCGCCGAGGAGCAGCACGGCGAGCGCGGCCGCCGTGAGGCGGCGCGCGCGCGCGACCCGCCGGCGTCCGGCCATGCCTCATTGTCCCGGCGCCGGCCGATCTGTCACCCACTTCCGCTCCGGAGTACTTCCCTCGGGCCAGGGCCGAGGAAAGTACTCCGGAACGCGGAGAGGTCCCCGGATGCGACCGCGGCGGGGCGGTGCCACCGTGGACGTATGAGCGAGAACACCTCCACCCCGACCAATCCCTCCGAGGAGCCCTACGACCCGGCCAAGGACCCCGACGCCGACCCCGGGAGCCTCAGCTCCCGGGAGGGCGCCGAGCAGCCGGACCAGGCCGAGGGCGAGGACGACGAGGCTGTCGACACCGGCCACGCCTGAGCCAGCTCCACGAGCACCGGCCACCCGGTGCAGCGAGGCACCGACGAACCGGCGGCGGCAGCTCCGCGGCGCGCCGCCCCACGAGGAGGCAGCACGTGCGCGCACTGACCTGGCAGGGCAAGGAGGACGTCCGCGTCGAGACCGTCCGCGACCCCGTCCTGAAGGAACCGACCGACGCGATCATCCGGGTCACCTCGACCGCCATCTGCGGCTCCGACCTGCACCTGTACGGCGTGCTCGGGGCGTTCATCGACGCCGGCGACATCCTCGGGCACGAGCCGATGGGCATCGTCGAGGAGGTGGGCCGCCAGGTCACGCACATCAGGCCCGGCGACCGGGTGGTGGTCCCGTTCAACATCGCCTGCGGGTCCTGCTGGATGTGCACGCGCGGCCTCCAGAGCCAGTGCGAGACCACGCAGGTCCGTGACCAGGACAAGGGCGCGGCGCTGCTCGGGTACACGAAGCTCTACGGCCAGGTCCCCGGCGGGCAGGCCGAGTACCTGCGGGTCCCCCAGGCCCACTACGGGCCCATCCCGGTGCCCGCCGACGACGAGCCCGACGAGCGCTACCTCTACCTCTCCGACGTCCTGCCCACCGCCTGGCAGGCGGTCGAGTACGCAGACGTCCCCATGGCGGGGTCCGTCGTCGTCCTCGGCCTGGGACCGGTAGGGCAGATGTGCGCCCGCATCGCGCGCCACCGCGGCGCGGCGCACGTGATCGGCGTCGACCTCGTCCCCGAGCGTCTGGCCATGGCCCGCCGCCACGGGGTGGACACCATCGACCTGCGCGAGGTCACCGACCTGCCCGAGACCGTGCGCGGCCTGACCGCCGGCCGCGGTCCGGACTCCGTGATCGACGCCGTGGGCATGGAGGCCCACGGCTCGCCCGTCGCCAAGGGGGCGCAGGCCGGCGCCGGCTACCTGCCGGACCTCATCGCGCGGCCGCTGATCAAGAAGCTCGGGATCGACCGCCTCGCCGCGCTGCACCAGGCGCTCAGCACGGTCCGCCGCGGAGGCACCGTCTCCCTCTCCGGCGTCTACGGCGGCGCGGTGGACCCCATGCCGATGATGGAGATGTTCGACAAGCAGCTGACCGTGCGGATGGGCCAGGCCAACGTCCGGCGCTGGCTCGACGACCTCATGCCCCTGGTCAGCGACCCGTCCGACCCCCTCGGGGTGCTCGACCTGCGCACCCACCGCCTGCCGCTGGAGGACGCGCCGTCGGCGTACGCGAAGTTCCAGAAGAAGGAGGACGGCTACATCAAGGTCGTGCTCGACCCGACGCTCCCGGCCAACCCGGACGGCGCGGCCGGGTCGCCCTCGACGGAGGGTCGGCCGTGAGGGTCGCCGTCGTCGGAGGCTCCGGGAACGTGGGCACGGCCGTCGTGCGCGCCCTGGTGGCCGAGCCCTCGGTGACCTCGGTGCTGGGCCTCTCCCGCCGGGTGCCGGACCGCGGCGCGAGCCCGTACGACGCGGCGGAGTGGGCCAGCGCCGACGTCGGCGCACCCGCGGCCGACGACGCCGCGGAGGAGGCGATCGTCGCGCGCCTGGCGCGGGCCCTGACGGGGGTCGACGCCGTCATCCACCTCGCGTGGCTCATCCAGCCCAACCGGCAGCGCGAGAAGCTGCGCCGCACGAACGTCGACGGCACCCGGCGGGTGGCCCTGGCGAGCGCCCGCGCCGGCGTCAAGCATCTCGTGGTCGCCTCCTCGTGGGCGTCCTACTCGCCCGTGGACGACGACATCCCCCGGGACGAGAACTGGGCGACCGGCGGCATCCGGACCTCGCACTACAGCGTGGACAAGGCGGCCCAGGAGCGCGTGCTCGACGCCTTCGAGGTGGCGAACCCCGGCGTCGTCGTCACGCGGATGCGCACGGCGCTGATCTTCCAGGCCGACGCCGGGGCCGAGATCGTGCGGTACTTCCTCGGGCCGTTCGTGCCGCTCGGGCTCCTGCGGCCCGGCACGTTGCCCATGCTGCCGCTGCCCTCCGGGATCAGGCTCCAGGTGGTCCACGCGGACGACGTCGCGCAGGCCTACCTGCAGGTCGTCCTCCAACGGGCGGGCGGGGCGTTCAACGTGGCCGCCGACGAGATCCTCTGGCCCAAGGACCTCGCCCGGATCATCGACCACGGCCGCCTCATCCAGGTCCCGCCGGGCCTGATCCGGCCGGTCGTGGCCCTGGCCTGGGAGGCGCGCCTGCTGGCGTCGGACGCCGGGTGGCTCGACATGGCCGTCGGCGTGCCCGTCATGGACACCACCCGGGTCCGCACCGTGCTCGGCTGGACGCCGCGCCACAGTGCCGAGCAGACCCTGCGCGAGATGCTCCTCGGGATGGTGGAGCGCCGCGGCACCGCCAGCTCGCCGATGCGCCCGCACGAGACCCAGTTCCGCGACGCTCCCGAGGAGGCGGCGGGCCGCCACCGCGGGAGCCAAACCCCAGGAGACGTCATGGACGCCCATGTTCCAGGCCACATCGACGCGGGCCTGCTCGGCCTCTACCTCTCCGACCACCTCACCGGCGCCACCGGCGGGCACAACCTGATCGAGAGGATGTCGGGGGCCTACGCCGACACCGAGCTCGGCCCGGAGCTCGCCCGGCTCGCGAGCGAGATCGGGGAGGCGCGCACCGCCCTGCGCGCCGTCATCGACGCCCTCGAGCTGCCTCGACGCCCGTACCGCCAGGCCGCGGCCTGGGTGGCAGAGCGCGTCGGCCGCCTGAAGCTCAACGGCCGCCTGACGCAGCGGTCCCCGCTCAGCCTCGTGCTCGAGCTGGAGCTCATGCGCAGCGCGGTGGCCGGCCAGCTCGGCCTGTGGCAGACCCTGGCCGACCTCGCCGACGACCTCCGCCTGCCGCGGGAACGGTTCGAGGAGCTCAGCGACCGCACGCGGGACTTCTCCGCACGGCTCGAACGCCTGCACGAGGCCGCGCGCCGCACCGCCTTCCGCGAGGGCGAGAAGGTCGGGAACGCGGGCTGAGCCCGCGCGCCGTCAGTCCTGCGGGTCCGGTTCGGCCCGCAGGAGGTCCGCCGCCTCCTCCTCGGGGCGCGGCGGGACGGTCTCGTCCTCCTCGAGGAGGACCGGATCGAAGTGCGGGTCGTGGCCGCTGCCCGCAGGGTCAGACGGCGGCTGCCGCGGCACGGGCGGCTGCCCGGTGCCCGGCTGCTGCCCGGAGTGCGGCGGCTGCCCGGTTGGCTGCGAAGACATGTGGCCTCCCTCGTTGATGGGCCCAGCGTAGGTCTCGCGCCGTCGCCGCGCCGCCGGTGGCCCGGGCGGTCTGGTCCGGCCACGGTGCGCACGCCCGCCGATGCGGCGGGCGGCGGCGGCTCGCGGCGGGATCAACGAAGGCGCTTGATGACGTCCCGCACGAGGACAAGGCCGCTGTCGACCGCGACCTCGAGCGGCTCGGCCGCCATGCCGAGCGCCGAGAGGATGCCGTGCGCGCGTGCGGAGAAGCCCTCCGGCGCGCCGGGCAGGCGGTCGGCAGCGGTGATCGCCCCCTTCTCGTCGACCAGCCAGTGCCCGGCGTGGCCGTGGATCGCGTGGGCGCACAGTGTGAAGGCCCGGAAGAGGCAGCCCGCGACGTAGGTGGTGTCCCGGCGCGGCACGGCCTTGAGGGCGACCTCGACGAGCAGCACGGCCTCCCCGAGGCAGTCCGCGAGGGCGCGGCGCAGCGCGGGCGGGTACTCCTGGAACTCGTCCTTGAGGGCTGCCAGCTCACCGGTGGGGTCGGCCAGGACGACGGCGAGCGCCAGCTCCCCGGCATACGCGAAGTCCGGCACCCCGAACGGGTGTCCGACCTCGGCATGGAAGGCGAACACCCCGCGCTGCGCGCCCTCCCATGCCGACCGGACACGGTCCAGGTCCCGGTAGGTCCAGTCGAGGGCGACGCCCTTCACCCGCAACCACGCCCCGCCGTCGACCCACGGCCCCCACTCCCCGGGGGCGCTCACCTCGGCGCCCGGACCGTACACGTCACGGGCGACGACGCCGAGTGCGCCGACGTCGAGCGGCGCCCGGTAGTACAGGCCCAGCTCGACGTCGGAGTCCGGGTGGTGGTCGTCGCGCGGCCTTCCTCCGGCGCGCGTCACGCCGACCACGCCATCCACCGCGGTCAGCCGTCCCGCGACCGCCGCCAGCACCTCGCCATCGAGGCTTGCGCCGTCCATGCTCCGATCGTCCCGCTCGCGCGGCGACGGGGCGACCCGACGCCGGGTGGTCGTTTCCGTCATGCCGCGCCGGCGCGGCTGCCCCACACTGGCGGTGTGCGCACCGTCGGTGTGGAGGAGGAGTTCCTGCTCGTCGACCCCGAGAGCGGGCAGGCGCTGGCCGTCGCCGCGCAGGTGCTGGCCGAGGCGAAGGCACGCGCGCCGCTCCCGACGGTGAGCCCCTACCGCGACGCCACCGGGTCCGGTCCTGTCGACACCCCGGGAGGCCGCCTCGTCCACGAGATGGGCCAGGAACAGGTCGAGTCCGGCACCCGGCCGCACACGAGCCTCGCGGAGCTGGAGGACGAGCTGTGCGAGCTGCGCCGCCGCGCCGAGGTGGCCGCGGCGGCCGCCGGAGCCGGCGTGGCCGCCCTGGCGACCTCCCCGTTGCCGGTTCGCACCCGCGTCGTGACCCGGCCCCGGTACGAGGCGATGGCCCGACGGTACGGGCTCACGGCCCGCGAGCACCTCCTCTCCGGCTGCCACGTGCACGTCGCCGTGGACAGCCGCGACGAGGCCGTGGGCGTGCTCGACCGGGTCCGGGTCTGGCTGCCGTCGCTGCTTGCCCTGAGCGCCAACTCGCCGTTCTGGCAGGGCGTCGACACGGGGTACGCGAGCTACCGCTCCCCGGTCATGCTGCGATGGCCCTCGGCGGGGCCGACGGAGATCTTCGGGTCGGCGGCCGCGTACGACGCTCTCGTGGCGGACATGCTGGCCTCCCGCGTCCTGCACGACGCCGGGATGGTGTACTTCGATGCCCGCGCGTCCTACCGCTACCCGACGGTGGAGATCCGGACGGCGGACGTGTGCCTGCGCGCCGCCGACGCGGTCCTCGTCGCGGCCCTGTGCCGCGCGCTGGTGGAGACGGCAGCAGCGGAGTGGGCGTCCGGCGAGCCCGCGCCGCCGGTACGGGCCGCCGTCCTGCGGCTAGCGTCCTGGCAGGCGGCGTGCGAGGGGATCGACGGCGTGCTGCTCGACCCCCTGACCGCGCGTCCCGTCCCGTCCAGCTCCGTGCTGGCAGCCCTCGTGACCCACGTCCGCCCGGCGCTGCGGGCCTACGGTGACGAGGGCCTCGTCGACGAGCGGCTCACCCGCGTCCTCGCCCGCGGCAACGGCGCGCGTCGCCAGCGCGCCGTGCTGCGGCGCACCGGCAGCCTCGCCGACGTGGTCGCCGACGCGGTTCGGGTGACCGCCGGCCGCGGCGACCAAGACCCGTGACGGACGCGGCCGCCGCGCCCGGAGGCTGGCGAGAGACCGCCGGGCAGCAGACCTTCGGCAATGGGCGGCCAGCGGCGCGGGCGCCCGGTCAGTTCACGGCGGGCTTGACCCCGAGGCTCGGCTGGGCCCGCTTCCACACCAGGCGGGGCTGCTTGGCCTTCGCCTTGGAGATTTCCGGCAGCGAGGACAGCGTCAGCTGGTCACCGTCGAGCTCGACGTGGCGGTCCTCCAGCTCCGCGACCCGGTTGGGGTAGAGGGAGACGGACATGCGGTGCTTGAGGACGTGCGTGTCCTCGTCCACCTGGAACGGCCCGGAGTAGGCGACATAGCCCTCGACCGCGGCCGTCTCCTCCTCGGCCGTGCCCTGGTACGCACCGGCCGAGGCATACGGGGCGCGGTCGCCCGCCATGAGCTGGGCGGACATGTAGCCGTCCGGCGTGTACAGCATGACCCCCGTGACGTCCTTGCCCATCGGGTACGTGACCTTGCCGTCCTTGCCGGTGGCCGTGTACGAGACGAGCTCCCACGTGCCGATGATCTGCTCTCGCAGGCGCAGCGGGAGACGGCTGCTCCGGTCCCGAACTCCACCCTCTTGCTGAACAGACATCTGCGCTCCTTCTCATCAGGCACGACTCGTAGCCGGTAGCAAAGCAGAGATGCCCTGCGCCGTTGCCCCGTTCCGCGGCCTCTTCAGTGCTCGTACGAATTCAGTCGATCTCTGGCGCCTCACGCGCCGGTCCTCCTGGCATCTTGGCACCTGGCGCGGGCGATCGCGCTGCGAAGCGCCCACGGCGGACCGTGACGCATGCCTCTCCCGGACCACCGTCCGGGCGGTCGTCCCGTCGCCGACCGGCAAGATGAGCGCGCGTGACGACATAGGCAGGACGTGAGGACCACGAGCGAGAGAGCGACGGTGGCGGTGCGCGACGACTCATGGTTCGACGACCTTTTCCGGACCCATGCCACGCACGTGTACCGCTATTTCGTGCGGCGCGCGCCGCACGACGCCGAGGACCTCACCGCTGATGTCATGGCCGTCGCATGGCGGCGACGGGCGGACGTCCCCGCCGGCTCGGAGCTGCCGTGGCTGTACCGCACCGCCGGATACGTGCTCGCCAACCACCGGCGCAAGAAGGCGGCCGTGCCCGTGGAGCACCTCCCCCTGGGCGCCGACGACACCGACCCCGCCGACCTGGTGGTCGGGGACGACGACGCACGCGCCGCGCTGCGCGCGCTCAGCCCGCGCGACCGTCAGATCCTGCTGCTCCACGCGTGGGAGGGGCTCGGTGGTGAGGAGCTCGCCGTCGTCCTGGGGATCTCGCGCGGCGGCGCGGACGCCGCCCTCTCCCGTGCCCGCGCGCGCCTCGGCGCGGCGTGGTCGGCGCGGTAGGCGCCGAGCGAGCCCGGTCGCGGCGCGGTAGGCGCGGTAGGCGCCGAGCGAGCCCGGTCGCGGCGCGCAAGAAGCTCCGCCGCTGCCACACATGAGAGGTGCAGGCGCCGGTACCCACCCGGCGGGCAAGAAGGAGAACTGCCATGCGTGACGAGGACGATCGCGTCGAGGGCCAGCCCGACGGTCGCGTCGAGGGCTCGCCCGAGGACGCCGCTCTGGACCGGCTACGTGCGGCGGACCCCGCGGCGGGCGCCCGGACGGACCTCGCGCGCCTGCGCGGCCTCGTCGCCGCGCGTGTCGCGGCTCAGGAGGCGGAACGGTCGGCCGCCGCCGTGGCGGCCGACGCGGGTGGGGCGATCGGCGGGGGTGAGCGCGGTGACGCCCCGGCCGACGACGGTCCCGTCACCGCCGTGGCCGATGCCGGTGCGGTCCGCGCCGATGCCCGCGCGGCCCGCACCGATGTCCGTGCGGTCGGTAACGGCGCCCGTGCGGCGAGTAACGGTGACCATGCCGCCGGCAACGGTGCCTATGCGGCGAGTAACGGTGCCCGGGCGGCCCGTACCGGCCGGAGCCGATGGACCGTCGCCGCGGTCGCCGCGGGCGCCCTCGTCGTCGCGTCCGCCGGCTTCGGCCTCGGCCGCACCACCAGCCCGGCCACGGAGACGGCGGCACCGGCGATCACGCTCGCCCCGCCCGGCGGTGAGGCAGCCGGAGGCCCGGCGGACCACACCGCGGGGACGACCGGCGTGGCCCCCGAGACGTTTCCCTCCCCGTGGCCGCCGCCGCGGAGCACCTTCCACGCCGCCGGCCTGTCACACGCCACGGGCACCGCGACCGCCTGGACGTTCGACGCGCGCACGACGTTCACCGCCGAGCGGACCGCAGACCTCGCCGCGACCCTCGGGGTGACCGGCGAACCGCGACTGCAGGACGGCATGTACCTGGTCGGCCCGCAGGACGGGACCGGCCCGTCCCTGATGGTCTTCGCCGACGGCCAGACCACCGTGAACTACTACGACCCGCTGGCGTGCCCGCCTGACGGCAGCGCGTCGGGCGGCGCCGGCGCGCCCGCGCCCGCTCCCGACCAGTGCGACCCGGGGGTGCCCGCTCCCGACCGCGCTGCCGCGACGGACAAGGCGCGGACACTCCTGGGCGCCATCGGCCTGGACCCTGCGGCGTTCGAGTACGAGTCCGCCGACTCGGGGGACAGCACGCTCACGTCCGTGACCGCCTATCAGGTGATCGCCGGCCAGCGGACCGGCCTGGCCTGGTACGTCACCCTGAGCGGTGCCGGAGTGCAGTCGTTGAGCGGGCCCCTCGCCCCCGTGACGGAGCTCGGCACCTACCCGGTGGTGAGCCCCGTCGAGGCGGTGGCGAGGTTGATGGACCCCCGCTTCGGGATGCTCGGCGGATTCTCGATCCTGGACCCGGCGGCCGCCCGGGACGGTGCGGCCGCACTCGCAGCTCCAGGCGGGACGACCGCCGACGCCCCCGCCTCCTCGTCGGCGCCCACCGCTCCACCGGTTCCTGCCGAGCCAGGGTCGCCGGTGCCCTGGCCCGTCGGGGACGTTGCCATCACCACCGCCCGGCTGGGCGTCGCCCAGTACACCCCCGCATCCGGGGCCACGCTGCTCGTGCCCTCATACGAGCTGAGCTCCGACGACGGGCGCAGCTGGTCCGTGCTGGCGGTGGATGAGAGCGCACTGGATATGGCGGTTCGCTGAACGTCGCGTGCCGGCGGTTGTGCGGGCCGCTCAGTTCTGCACGGGTGATTCATCCGCCTTGGCGGCAGATTGACGATGTGGTGATTCTTGTTGAAGGACGGTGCGGTCCGCGTTCTCGCGGGAAGGCTCATGCCGGCGCCACGTTGACTCGGCGCTGAAAAATCCCCAGCACCATGTCCGCCTGGGCGCGGCGTGCACAACCTAGGGGGTGCAGGGTAAGCGCATGGCACGGATCTACCGTCGCCCGTAGGGCCTGGCGCGTCGGCGCAGGGCTACGCGCTGGCGCAGCCTCGGCGTAGGGCTACGCGCTGACATGCCAGCTCTGCTCCACATATTGCGCCGCTCTCCTATGATTCCGCCCCCATTCGCGGGGCATTGTTTCCACAGGCATGAGTAACCACAGGGGGCGTTGTTGCCACCGTTTCCACAAATTCAATCCACAGTGCCACAAACCTTGTCCATCGCACGTGTGTTCGATAGGTTTGTTGCAGGTGCTCGTCCGACGTGGGGAGGTGGCTGGGGATGTCATCCACCGAGCAGGCCACCTTCCCGGCCGCCAGCCCGGGCGCCGCGCTGGCCGCGGGCCTGGCCACCCTCCAGGAGACCCTGGCCCTGCTGCACACCATCGACCTTCACGAGGTACCCGGCTCCGGCGTCCTGGCCGCGCTGGACGGCATCGAGCAGGCCCGCCGCAAGACCGAGTCCCTCGCCGCCCGCGCACTGGCCACCATCGAGGCCGACGGCATGTGGGCGCTGGACGGGGCCCGGTCCATGCCCGCCTGGTACCGCGCCCGCACCGGCAAGCACCCCGCCGCCGCCGCGCGCGAGGTCCGGCAGGCCCGCGCGCTGCGCGACCACCTGCCCGCCACCGCCAAGGCCCTGGCCAAGGGTGAGATCAGCACCGACCACGCCGCGGCCCTGGTCAAGCACACCACCGACACCGAGGGCCGCCGCGACCGGCTCACCGATCCCGACGTCGGCGAGGACTTCCTCCTCGGCCACGCCAAGACCCTCGACGCCGCCGACTTCACCCTCGCACTGCAGGACTGGGGTACCCGCGCCGACCCCGACGCCACCGACCGCGCCTACCAGGAACAGACCCTGCGCGAGGAGTTCACCCTGGCCAAGACCACCGACGGGTACCACGCCCGCGGCTGGCTCTCCCCCACCAACGGCCAGCTCCTCCAAACAGCCCTGACCGCCCGCACCGGCACCCCGGCCAAGACCGACACCCGCACCCCCGCCCAGCGCCGCGCGAACGCCCTGATCGGCCTCGCGCACCTCGCACTGGACTCAGGGACCCTGCGCCCCGGCGCCCGCATCCGCCCCCACCTGGCCGTCACCGTCCCGTTCGACACGCTGCAGCGCCTCGTCGCCGCAGCCGCCATCCGGGCGCACCGCCCCGGCTGCCCCACCACCGGCCCCGGCGCCGCCTTCGGCCTCACCCCCGCCCCCACTGGCCGACCCGCGAGAGCAGGCGGTGAAGGCCACCCCGACGCCGCCGTCGCGGCTTCAGGCGGTCTCACCGGTCTGCCCGCCGCGGCCGGGTGCGCGGACGGCGACACGTGCACCTGCCAGCCCGGCACCCTCATCGAGGCCGGCCCCGACGCTGCCGCCATGGCGGACACGCCGACCGCGACCCTCGAGGACGGCACGATCCTGTCCCCCGCCCTCCTAGCCCGGCTCGCCTGCGACAGCCAGATGCACCGCGTCGTCTTCGGCCCCGACTCCGAGATCCTCGACGCCGGCCGCGAACAACGCCTGTTCACCGCCGCCCAGACCCGCGCCATCATCGCCCGCGACAAACGCTGCCAATACCCCCACTGCCACGCCCCACCCGGCGAGGGCGAGATCCACCACTCCATCGCCTGGTGGGCCCAGTTCGGCTCCACCAACATCAACCTCGGCGTCCTGCTCTGCTGGTACCACCACGACTGGGTCCACGCCCACGCCATCACCATCGAACGCCGCAACGGCCACTGGACCTTCCTCCGCCCGGACGGCACCACCATCGGCGATGCCGCCCTCGCCGCCTGACCGCTTGAACTGGTTCCCAACTCAGAGACTCAGTTGGACATCGGGTCTGCGAGGGACCACCCGGGAGAATCCGAGAGCGACGAACCCTGCCAGGGCTGCTGGTCCTCGTGCCCATGGCGGGTGTGCCCTTTTCCGGATGCAGGTCGAGGATCCACTGCCTAGCCTGAGAACAGCCTCGGAGCAGTATCAGGTGATGATGAAGTCACAGCGATCAAGGGGGGTCCACCATGATCGGCAAGAAGGCCCGGGACATCACGACCCCGGATCCGGAATGTATTCAGGAGACCGAAACCCTGCTCGTTGCCGCGCGGAGGATGCGTGACCTCGACGTCGGTGCGCTGCCGATCTGTGGTGCCGACGGCATGCTCAAGGGGATGGTCACCGACCGGGACATCGTCGTGCGATGCATCGCCGAGGGTGGTGACGTCGTCGCCATGACCGCCGGTTCGCTCGCCGAGGGCAAGCCCGTGACCATCGGCGCCGACGACTCGGCGGAGGAGGCGATGAGCACCATGGCGAAGTACCAGGTGCGCCGGCTCCCCGTCATCGACGGACACAAGCTCGTCGGCATCATCTCCGAGCAGAACCTTGCTCAGGAGCTCAAGGACCGGAAGGTCGGTGAAACGGTCGAGTCTGTCACGGAGCCGTGACGGCACCGCCCACCCTGTCGGCTCTCCACCTCGCCGCGCGGCGCCTGCCGTGTGGCAGCGGGACGGTCGTCGTGACCGCCCTCGCGCTGTGCCTCTCGGAGGTTCTGAGGACCAATGATCCTGCTCTCTCCCGTCAGCACGCCACAGGCACCCGCTCACCGATTCAAACCGCCGCCCGCGTCGTCGGCATCGTCTTCCTGCTCGTCGGCATCCTGGGATTCATCCCGGGGATCACGACGGGCAACCTGCAGGCCGCGAGCCACATGTCCGACGCCCACCTGCTGGGGATCTTCCAGGTCTCCGTGCTGCACAACATCGTGCACCTGCTTTTCGGCATCGCCGGCTTGGCGATGTCCCGAACGGCTTCCGCAGCTCGCACGTATCTCGTCGGCGGCGGCGTCATCTATCTAGTGCTGTGGCTCTACGGCCTGGTCATCGACCAGAACTCGGCCGCCAACTTCGTGCCGGTCAACACCGCGGACAACTGGCTGCACTTCGTCCTCGGCATCGGCATGATCGCCCTCGGCCTGGCGCTGCGTCGGCGGACGGCTACCACCACCGCCTGCTGAGCGCCGCTCCACGCCGGGCACGTCCCGGGCCCGCTGCGGGGCCCGGGGAACCCGCCCGAACGAAGGCACGTCGCCCGGCCCCGCCGACTCCGCCCCGCCGACTCCGCCTCACTCCTCGTGGGGAAGGTCGTCGTCGTCCACCCACCCGTGCGACTCGCGCAGGCTGCGCGAGCGAGCCTCGTCCTGCCGGCGCCGGCGGCCGGCACGCTCGCTCGCTCGGCTGTCCCGCACGGGGACCTGGACGGCCCGGTCGGCCCGGATGCCGGCCTGCAGCTGCCGGGCGCGCTCGATCTCGGCGTCGAGCTCGGCGCCCAGGAGGAGCGACATGTTGATGATCCACAACCAGATGAAGAAGACGACGATGCCCGCGAGCGCCCGGCCGTAGGTGACCTCGAACCGTCCGAAGACGTAGACGTAGAAGCTGAACGCATACGAGGCCACCGCGGCGAGCGCGAGGGCGAGGACCGACCCCGGGGAGATCCACCGCATGCGGGGGTGCCGCACGTTGGGTGTGGCGTAGTACAGGACCGCCACGACGAGGATGGCGGCGGCCAGCAGCACTGGCCACCGCGCGACCTCCCACACCAGCAGGGCGCCCCGGCCGACACCCAGGACCTGCCCGACGGCCTCCGCCACAGGCCCGGAGACCACAAGCATCAACGTGACCAGAGCGGCGTACGAGACCAGCAGGACGGTCGTGAGCAGGTGCCACAGCGTCAGCCGCCACAGCGGTCGCCCCTCCTGGACCCCGTAGACCCGGTTCATGGCCCGGCCGAAGGCCCCGACGTAGCCCGACGCCGTCCACAGGGCGGTGACCAGCCCGACGAGGAGGGTGACGGCCGCGGCCGGCTGGTTCAGGACGGCCAGCGCGGGCTGGCTCACCGTCTCGAGCGCCTGGTCGTCCGGGGCCAAGAGGCGCAGGATCTCGAGCATCGCCTGTGTGCTCTGCTTGCCCTCCCCCATGACGGCAAGCACCGAGACGAGAGCCACCGCCAGCGGCGGGATGGAGAGCACCCCGAAGAAGGTCATGCTCGCGGCCCGGTCCCAGCACTCGTCCTCGAAGAAGTCGCGCACGGCCTTGCCGAGCATGAACCGGCGCGAGGGGCGGCGGCCCTCGACCCAGCCGGGCGTCCGCTCGCGGACCCGCGCAAGACCGTCGTACTCCCTGCCCGCGCGCCCGTCGGGCTGCATGTCGGCCATCTCGTCCCTCTCGCGTCGGGTTCACACAACCACCGCTCGCGGCGGGCCGCGCGCCGTGAGGACGCGTAGCGTCTACCCCACCGGCACTCGAGGAGGAGCGTGGTCGTGGCTCTGCGGATCGAGGACTATGCGCTGCTCGGCGACACGCAGAGCGCGGCGCTCGTGGGCCGCGACGGATCGATCGACTGGCTGTGCCTGCCCCGGTTCGACAGCGGCGCCGTCTTCGCGGCGCTGCTCGGCACCGAGGAGCACGGCCGCTGGCTCGTCTCCCCCGTCGGGGAGGTCCGGGCCACCAGGCGCCGGTACCAGGGCGAGACCCTGATCCTCGAGACGGAGATGGACACGGCGGAGGGGACCGTCCGCCTCATCGACTTCATGCCCCCGCGCGGCGAGGCCCCCGACGTGGTCCGGATCGTCGAGGGCGTGGCCGGGCGGGTGCCGATGCGGATGGAGCTGCGCATGCGCTTCGACTACGGGCGTGTCGTGCCGTGGGTGCGTCGGACGGAGGGTGCGCTGGTGGCCGTCGCCGGACCCGACTCGTGCTGGCTGCGCACCCCGGTGCAGACCCGCGGGGAGGACTTCACGACCGTCGCCGAGTTCATGGTCGACGCCGGCGACCGGGTGCCCTTCGTCCTCACGTGGCGGGAGTCGCACCTCCCCGCCCCCGAGCCAGTGCGCGCCGATCGGGCGCTGCGGGAGACCCGCCAGTACTGGGCCGACTGGCTCCGGCCTTGCACCTACGACGGGCAGTGGCGCGAGGCCGTCATCCGTT
The DNA here is from genome assembly GCF_003991205.1 of Georgenia sp. SYP-B2076. GTDB lineage: Bacteria > Actinomycetota > Actinomycetes > Actinomycetales > Actinomycetaceae > Georgenia. The sequence goes on from NZ_RXOZ01000032.1 coordinate 200,980, forward strand.
CGCTCATCACCCTCAAGGCACTGACGTATGCGCCGACGGGCGGGATCGTCGCCGCGCCGACCACCTCGCTGCCCGAGCAGCTCGGCGGCGTGCGCAACTGGGACTACCGCTACTGCTGGCTCCGGGACGCGACGATGACCCTGCAGTCGCTCATGTACGCGGGTCTCGAGGTCGAGGCCCGCGACTGGCGGCGCTGGCTGCTGCGGGCGATCGCCGGGGACCCCGCCGACGTCCAGATCATGTACGGCGTGGCCGGCGAGCGCCGCCTGTCGGAGTACACGGCGGACTGGCTGCCCGGTTACGACGGCAACCCGGTACGGATCGGCAACCAGGCGGTCGACCAGTTCCAGCTCGACGTCTACGGCGAGGTCATGGACGCCCTGTACCAGGCGCGGTCGACGGGATTTGGCACAGGGGAGAGCACCTGGGCGCTGCAGAAGGCGCTCATGGCCGTCGTCACCGAGCGCTGGCGCGATCCCGACGACGGGATCTGGGAGGTGCGGGGCGGCCCCAGGCACTTCACCCACTCCAAGCTCATGGCGTGGGTCGCCGCGGACCGGGCCGTGCGCAGCGTGGAGAGGTTCGGGCTGGACGGGCCGCTCGAGGACTGGCGGCAGCTCCGTGACGACATCCGGGCCGACGTCCTGCTCCACGGCTACGACGAGCGCCGACGCACGTTCACGCAGTACTACGGCTCGCGGGAGCTCGACGCCGCCCTCCTCATGATCCCGGTCGTGGGCTTCCTCCCCGCCGACGACGAACGGATGATCGGCACGGTCGCCGCCATCGAGCGCGAGCTCCTCGTCGACGGCTTCGTGCAGCGGTACACCCAGCCCCCCGCCGGCCCCGACGGGCTGCCCCCCGGCGAGGGCGCGTTCCTCGCCTGCACGTTCTGGCTCGCGGACAACTACTCCCTCATGGGCCGCCACGACGAGGCCGCCCGGCTCTTCGAGCGACTGCTCGGCCTGCGCAACGACGTCGGACTCCTGGCCGAGGAGTACGACCCGCGAGCCAGACGGCTCGTGGGCAACTTCCCGCAGGCCTTCAGCCACGTCCCGCTGATCAACACCGCCCGCAACCTCTCTCACGGGGGCGGGCCGTCCCATCCGCGGGAGAGGACGACGGAGGCCGGCAGCCGCTCCGCCGACGTCGGCGAACAGGCGAAGAGCAGGGCGCCGTGACCGCCGGGCCGGGCAGCCCGGACCGCCACGGGCATCCCCTAGCCTGAGGTCATGAGGAACCGCTGGCAGCGACCGCCCGACCGCGAGGAGGTCGTCGGCCTCGTCCTCAGCGGGGGCGGTTCGCGCTCCGACTTCCAGCTCGGGGCGCTGCGGTACCTCTACGACCGTGCCGGCATCACGCCCCAGGTCATCACGGGCACGTCCGCGGGTTCCGTCCTCGCGGCCGTCCTCGCACAGTCGGGGGACCACGAGGGCCAGCGCGCGGGGCTGGAGGACCTCACCCGCATCTGGCTCGCCATGCGCCAGGACTCGGACATGTTCACCGCGCGTGAGTGGTACGCGACGCTGCGCGAGCGCGGCCCGGAGTGGGTCGAGGCGTTCTCCCTGCGCCAGCGGCGCCAAGGCACCCTCGGACGCACCTTCGCCCGCGTCGCCAACCGCACCACGCACCGGGCCGTGGCGCCGGCGGAGCTCGACGGCGCGGCCGCCCTCGCCGCGACGGGCACCCACCCGGACGGCGTCCCCGGGCAGGGCGGCGTCCCCGGGCAGGGCGGCGCGGAGACGGCCGCGGAGACCGCGACGGCCGCGTTGGCGGCCAGGAGGGCGGGCGACGGGCGTTCGGTGCGTGGTGCCGGCGGCGCCGGGCCGGCGGCGGGTGTGCCGGCGGCCGGCGGGCCGCCGCGCGGCGCCGCCGTCCGCGACGCGGTGAAGGCCGATCGGCCCACGGCGGGAAGCGCGTGGAACCCGGTCAACGTCGTCGAGCTCCTCACCGCCCTGCGAGAGGCCGGCCGTGCGCGCCCGGACCTCGAGCTCGTCGTGCAGGGGGCGCAGCGTGAACGCTCGATGTACCGGCTCGGCCCGATCGTCGAGGAGCTGCTCGACCCCGCGGTGTTCGTCCCAGAACGGGTGGCGACCTCCGGCGTCACACTGCGGATCGCCGTCGTCGCTTTGGAGTCCGGGGAGCTGCGCTACGTCACCGAGACCGGCCTGCTGGTGGACCGGCACAACGTGCCCCTGCCCGGTCCCGTGACGGTCGACCTGGTCGACTCGATCAGGGCCTCGTGCGCGATCCCCGCGGTCTTCTCCCCCGTCCGGCTCGGGGAGGAGCACTACGTCGACGGCGGGGTCCGCGAGGCCCTGCCCGCGGAGGTCGCCATCGAGGATCTCGGCGTCGACCGCTGCTACGCGGTGGTCGCCTCGCCGCGGGGCGTACCGCACCAGGGCAGCTACGCCGACAAGGACATGCTCTCGATCGTCCTGCGCAGCACCGCCGGCATCATGTCGGACGAGGGGCTGCGCGACGAGGTCGCGTACGCGCGGGCCGCGGGCGCCGTCGTGATCACCCCGGAGCTCGACATCCACGACGCCCTCACCATCGACCCCGGCCTGGTCTCGATCGCGATGGACTACGGCTACCTCCGGGCGGCCGAGGTGGTCGAGGGCGCCGGCGAGGACGAGGCTCGCCTGACCCGCGAGCTCATCGAGATGCGGCGCACCATCTGGCACACCGAGGCCGAGCTCCTGGCCCCCGCGCCGGATGGCACGACGCCGGACCTCGGTGAGCTCGTCACGCTCAAGCTCCGGCTCCGCGCGCTCGTCGAGCAGGCGCCGGCGGACCGGCTGCCGCCGGGCGCCGAGGGCTGGTGGCGGACCTTCGAGCGGCACCCCTGGGAGATCGCCATCGAGCCCACCTGGGCATGACCGCCCAGCGGGCGGGCGGTCGCGGCCTCAGCCTCGGCGGAGGACCTCCGTCAGCGGGGTGGCGTCGTGGCCCGTGAGCCGCGGGATGGCGTCGGTGACGCCGGCCAGCTCGCCCGCGGCGATGGCGGTGTAGGTGCTCACCCACGCGTCGACCTCCCAGTCGGGAGCGCCGTAGTGCGCGCGTGAGGCGTAGGCCTCGTCCACCGTCTCCTCGACGTAGCGGACCTCGCGGCCGAGGTGCTCGGTCAGGATGGTCGCGATCTCGGTGATCGTGAGCTCCTCGGGACCGGTGAGCTCGTACACGTGGCCGTCATGAGGAGCCGGGTCGAGGAGGACGGCCGTGACGGCGTCGGCGATGTCGTCCTGCGCCACGCCGGCCACCCGGCCCGCCCCGGCGGGCCCGCGGATCGCCCCGTCGTCGCCCACGAGCGCGGGCATGAAGTCGAGATACATGTTGTCCCGCAGGGCCGCGAAGGCGATGCCGGAGGCGCGCAGGCGCTCCTCGGTGGCCCAGTGGAGGCGGGCGTGGGTGAACGTGGCGTCGGGCGCGGCGTGGAAGTAGGAGAGGTAGACGATCCGTTCCACGCCGGCCGCGACGGCGGCGTCGATGAAGGTCTTGTGCTCGCCCAGCCGGTCGGGCGACTCCTTCCCGGAGACCATGAAGACCGTGCCGACGCCCGCGAGCGCCGCACGGACCGCGGCGGCGTCGTCGTAGGCGGCGACGGCGATCTCCGCACCGGTCAGGTTCGGCGCGCGGGACGGATCGCGCACGACGAGGCGCTGGGCCGCGCCCGCGTCGGCGAGGCGCCGCGCCACCCGTCCACCTACCTGACCTGTCGCGCCGGTGACGGCCAGGAGCCGGGGGGTCTCGGCGTGAGATCCTGCGCTCATCCGCCCGACCCTACTCAGGACCCGGCGTCATCCCCGGCGTCCTCGTCGTCCTCCTGCTTGGCGGCCAGGGCGTCGGGATCCTCGCCGCCGATCCCGAAGCCCGGGGCGGTCTCCGGGGCGCCCTGGCCGGGGTCCGCGGCGGGGATGCCCTGCTCGTCGTCCGGGTGAAGGTTGGGCTGGAACGGCTGCGCCATCGACATGCCTCAGGCGTACCAGAGCCCCAGGTTCCTCGCGCGCCGAAGGCCACCGCCGACGACGGAAGGCCGGTGACGTCCTCAGCGGGTCGCCGGCGTGCCGGTCGCCGGCGTGCCGAGCAGCGCCGCGTACCGGTCGACGTCGATGTTGCCGCCCGTCACGACGACCCCGACCCGGCGCCCCTGCAGCTGGTGCGCGAGCGTGCGCAGGCCGGCCAGGCCGAGGGCGCCCGTAGGCTCGACCACGACCTTCATGGTCGCGGCGAAGGTGCGCATGGCGGCGACCAGCTCGGCGTCGGTGGCCGTAAGCACGTCGGTGACCTCACGGCGGATGATGGCGAAGGTCAGCTCGCCCAGGTGCGTCGTCTGGGCGCCGTCGGCGATGGTGCGCGGGGTGGCGATGTGCACGATCTCCCCGGAGCGGAGGGATCGCTGGCCGTCGTTGCCGGCCTCGGGCTCGACGCCGTAGACGCGGCACCCGGGGGCCAGCGCGCGGGCCGCGAGGGCGCTGCCGGCGAGCAGGCCACCGCCGCCGAGCGGCACGACGAGCGCGTCGAGCGCACCGACCTCTTCGATGAGCTCCATCGCGGCCGTGCCCTGGCCGGCGATGACGTCGGGGTGGTCGTACGGCGGGACGAGGGTCAGTCCGTGCTCGGCGGCCAGGGACCGGCCGATCTCCTCCCGGTCCTGCGTGTAGCGGTCGTAGGCGACGACCCGCGCGCCGTAACCCTTCGTGGCCTCGACCTTGCTGGCCGGGGCGTCCAGGGGCATCACGATGGTGGCCGGGATGCCGAGGAGCCGGGCGGCCAGGGCCACCGCCTGGGCGTGGTTGCCGGAGGAGTAGGCGACGACGCCGGCTCGCGCCTGCTCGGACGTGAAGCGGGACAGCGCGTTGTAGGCGCCGCGGAACTTGAAGGCGCCCACCCGCTGGAAGTTCTCGGCCTTGAAGAACACCGTGGCACCCAGCTCGGCGTCGACGCGGCGGGAGGTCAGGACAGGGGTGCGGTGGGCGTGGCCGCGGAGTCGTTCCGCGGCCGAGCGGACGTCGTCGTACGCGGGAGGTACGGGCATGTGGGCAGTCAACCACGCGACAGGGCCACGGCGGCGGGCTCGCAGCGACGGGTCACGGCCGAGATGAGCAGGCCGCCGACGTGACCGCCGCTCGACGGCCGTGAGCGGGCCGCCAATATTCCGTTGCGCCTCGGACGTGACCGGTGCTGGAATCAGGTCATGCTCACCGATCGCCTCACCGACAACCGCCGCAACACCGGCGGCGCGGCCATCGGCAACGCCGTCCCGGTGCTCGCACCCGCCGGTCTGGCCTGCACCGCGCGCATCTGACGCATCGGGCCGGGACCGTCGTCGCCGACGCCCGCCCCGCGGCCACGCAGCCAGATTGCCCGAGGACTCCCGTCCTCTCACTGCCGCGCCCCGGCCCGCCGGGGCACGCCCGCCCACGCGCCCGGCTGCCCACGGCGCCGTCGCCGGGCGGCGGCCCGAGCTTGCCCGCGACCGTCCGGCGCCGGGCTCACCAACCGAGGAAAGGACCGAAATGGCTCCGCACAAGGACACGCCCTTCGCAAGCCCGAGACGGGGCGCGGCGACGGAGAAGACGCCCACCCCCTACCGCCTCCCGACCACCAAGAACCAGTACCCGAGAAGGAGAACCTGATGGACATGTGGCTCGAGCTGCACGAGTACCGTGCGCTGGACCTCATCCGCGAGGCCGAGGCCTCGTCCCGCCGTCAGGCGGCCCGGCGCCAGCGCACCACGCCGTTCCTGGCGCGACGTCGCCGCACCGACGGTTAGCGCCGCAGCCACCGTCGGTGCCGCCCCATCGGCGGGGTGCGCACGCACACGGCCGAGGCCGGTGTTCGCCGGGGCGGGGCGTCGCGTGGGTCATCATGGAGCCATGAGCATCGTGAAGATCAACGCCATCACCGTCCCGGCGGACAGCGGCGACGAGCTGGCGAAGCGCTTCGCCGCCCGCGCGGGCGTCGTGGACGGCGTCGACGGGTTCGAGGGCTTCGAGCTCCTTCAGCCCACCGACGGTCGCACCACCTGGCTCGTCGTCACGCGGTGGCGCGACGAGGCCTCCTACGACGCCTGGGTCGGCTCGGCGAGCTTCGCCGCCGGGCACGGTGGCGGCGACGCGGGCGGGGCCGGTGCGCACGGCGCGGGCGAATCCGGCGGTGCGCACGGCACGGGCGACGCGCCCCGGCAGCGGCCCGTGGGCGTCAGCGCGGAGCTGTGGAGCTTCGACGTCGCGGGCGGCAGCGCACCCGCTCGCTGACGGAGCGTCGCCGGCCGACGACGCTCCGGCCACCGGCACGCGAGCTGGCGGACGGCGCACGAGCTCGACGGCCGGCGCCGCGCCCGCCGTCGGCCGCACGCCCGTCAGGGATCGAGGGGCCCGCGGACCCGGGCCGTCACTGGTCGGACGACGTCCCCAGCTCGTTGCTGCCGAACTCCTCGAGGAAGCGGGGCCCGCTTGCGGCGAGCTCCGCCTCGAAGTCGGCGCGCCAGAGCGCGTAGGGGTGGTTGGCGAGCGTGTCGTTCGCGAAGCGCGGGTCGGCGGTGACCTCGGTGACGCAGAAGTCCGGGATCGCCAGGTCGGTGACGGGCCCGCCCCGCTCGCACTCGGCCACGATCAGCGGCGCGTTGCGTCCGAGGAAAGCGTCCAGCACCCACCCGTCCGAGCCGAGCCAGACGGAGTAGCGGTACTTCACGACCTTCACCCCGCCCAGGCGCACCATCGCCAGGCCGACGGAGACGTCGAGCTCCCGCTCCGCCTCGTACCGGGTGCCGCCGATGTACGGTCCCTTGGCGGTCAGGAAGCACGAGTCGAACCGGTCGGCGAGCGCGCCCAGGAGCGCGACCTCGTCGAGGCCCGCGGCCACGGGTGCGCCTCCCCCGGCGGGCGGGGGCGCCGCCGCGCCCGGCAGGGCGGTCGCGGGCGCCTGCAACCGGATGCGGAGCGCGTACCCCTCGGCCGCGAGGAAGTAGCTCTGGACGATCAGCACGGGGTCCGGTTCGCTCAGCGCGGCGGCCGGCAGCTCGCGCACGAAGAACTTGCGCTCGAACTCGAAGTCGCCGTAGCCCGTGTCGCTCATGGCACGAACGTACCTGCAGCCGCGCAGCCCGGTGGGATGTGCCTGGCGCGCTGGACCGGGCACCCCCCGCCCGCACCGGTGGGAGAGGATGTGCCCATGCGACTGATTCTCGTGCGGCACGGCCAGACCACATCGAACCTCGGCGGCCTCCTTGACACGGCTGAGCCCGGGGCCGACCTGACCGACCTCGGCCGCAGGCAGGCCGCGGCCCTGCCCGGCGCGCTGGGCGACGAAGGGATCGAGGCCATCTACGCCTCGACGCTCGTGCGCACCCAGCAGACCGCCGCGCCGCTCGCCGCGGCCCTGGGCCTGCGTGTCCAGGTGCGGGCAGGCCTCCGGGAGATCGGTGCCGGCACGCTGGAGATGCTCGGGGACACCCCCTCGCTGGACACCTACATCGGCACCTTCCTGACGTGGGCCGACGGCGATCCGGACCTGCGGATGCCCGGCGGGGAGAGCGGGGCGGAGTTCTACGCGCGCTTCGACGAGGTGGTCGCCGAGGTGGCCGGCTCGGGCGTGGGCACGGCGGCCCTGGTCAGCCATGGGGCGGCCATCCGGTCCTGGACCGCGGCCCGAACGGAGAACATCACCACCGAGCACGTCGCCGCGAACCCGGTGACCAACACCGGGGCCGTCGTCCTCGAGGGCAGCCCCACCGCGGGGTGGTACGCCGTGACCTGGGAGGGCCACGCCCTCGGCGGCCCCCGCGTCGACGCCCCGAGCGGCGACGGCCCGGCGGGCGAGCCGGTCAGTCTCGTCTAGCGCCGGCGCCCACAGACCGCGCTCGCCAGGCTTCCCTCCCGGCACGAGCGCGCAGCAGTCCACCAGTTCCGGTCGGTCAGGCGGAACCTCTCTCCCTGAGCGGGGGATCCACCACGACGGACTGTGGCACCGGACGGGGCGTCACAGACCTTCGCCTGACGACCTCGCTGCGCGGTGAGGCCCTCGGGCCCCCGCACATCGGCGGGCACCGGGCACCGGGCACCGGGCACCGGGCGGTTCGTCCCACGGGCGGGCGCCGCGCTGCCGTAGTGTCTCGCTCGTGAGGACGATCCGGCACGCACTGGCGAGCGCCTACTGGGCGGTGAGCCGGTGGACCTACCGGTCCGAGACGGTGCCGCGGGACGGCGCCGGCATCCTCCTCGGGGCGCCGCACACGTCGAACTGGGACTTCGTGCTGATGCTCGCGATCAGCTGGCGCGCGGGGCTCCGCATCAAGTTCCTCGGGAAGCACGAGCTCTTCGCCGGCCCCTTCGGGCCGGTGATGCGCGCGCTCGGCGGCATCCCCGTCGACCGGCGGGACCCCGCCGGCCTCGTCGAGGAGGTGGTGGCCCGGGTGCGTTCCGGCGAGCGCTTCTACCTCGTCATCACCCCGGAGGGCACCCGCAGCAGTGCCGCGCACTGGAAGTCCGGGTTCTATCGCATCGCCCGCGCGGCGGGCCTGCCGGTCACGCTCGGCTACGTGGACCGCTCCACGATGACGACGGGGCTGGGCCCCACGATGATGCTCACCGGCGACATCGCGGCGGACATGGACCGGATCCGGGCCTTTTATGCCGGCAAGACGGGCATCAGGCCGGAGCTCGGCTCCGAGCCGCGGCTGCGCACCGAGGGCGAGACCACCACGGCCTGAAGGGGCAGGCAGCCGCCCCCACGCAGGCAACGGCCCCCACGCAGGCAACGGCCCCGCTCCGGCAGTCGCCCCCCGGGGTGCACGAAGGCCCCGGCACGATGTGCCGGGGCCTTCGTCAAGTGGAGATCAGTCCACGCTCAAATCAGAGCGGGCGGACGTTCTCGGCCTGCGGGCCCTTGGGGCCCTGCGTGACGTCGAACTCGACCTTCTGGTTCTCGTCGAGCGAGCGGTACCCGGACGAGGAGATCGCCGAGTAGTGCACGAAGACGTCAGCGGTGTTGTCGTCGGGGGCAATGAAGCCAAAGCCCTTTTCGGCGTTGAACCACTTCACGGTTCCGGTTGCCATGGTGTTCTCCTTCTGAAGCTCAAACGGTGCCGGGGATTCGGCGCCGCTTGTCACGGTGTTCGTCGTCTGCTCCATGAAGGAAAAGCAACCCGGCCCGAAGGTCGGGGGCAAACAAACTCTGAGTGCACTGTAACTGTAGGTATGAGCGTACGGCATCCGCGCCGCAGATGCACGTGGATCGGCACACACCGGCTCGGGCGGCCCCACCGCTCCCCTCACCGCGACGCGTCCCTACGATGTGCGGATGCAGATCGCCCCTCGCCCGGCCGACGACCCCGCGCTCGCCCGCCTCCTCGCCGCCGCCGTCGACGAGCTGAACGTGCGCTACCCCGAGGAGCCGACGGAGCACGCGCTCGACCCGCGGGCGGAGTTCCTCCTCGCCGACGTCGACGGGCACGCGGCGGGCTGCGTCGCCCTGGTGCCGGTCGATCCCGGCGCCGCCGAGATCAAGCGGGTGTTCGTCGACCCGGCGTTTCGCGGGCGCGGGGTCGCCTCCGCGCTGCTCGCCCGTCTCGAGGCCCTCGCCCACGAGCGGAAGATCGCGACGCTGCTGCTCGAGACGGGTGTCCGCCAGCCGGAGTCGGTCGCGCTCTACGAGAAGCTCGGCTACATGCCGATCGAGTCGTACGGCCCGCACGTGGGCAGCACACTCAGCCTGTGCTACGCCAAGGAGCTGTAGCTCCCGCGACAGTTCCTCAGCATGATGATTTGTTTCGGCCCGGTGAAGGTAGGATTCACCACACGACGAAACGAGCAAAGGGGCTGGTTCTATGGCTGCATCTCCGGTCGAGCCGCTCGACGACGCCGAGCTCGGCCGCGTCGCGGAGTCCGGCGTCCGCGAGGTGAAGTCCGCCGCCCGCACCGTCGAGCTGCTCGAGCTTCTCGCGTCGCGTCAGAACCGCCCCGCGCGGCTGCGCGAGCTCGCCGACGCCCTCGGTGTCCCCCGAAGCAGCCTCTACGCGCTGCTGCGGACGCTCGTGAGATGCGGGTGGGTCGCCACCGACGCGTCCGGCACCCTGTACCGCATCGGCATCCACGCCCTCCTCGTCGGCACGAGCTACCTGGACGCCGACCCCTACCTGCGCCTCATCCAGCCCTACATCGACGAGCTCGGGGAGAGCATCGACGAGACCTTCCACATCGGGCGGCTCGACGGGTTCGACATCGTCTACCTGGCCACCCGGGAGTCCAGTCAGTACCTGCGGCCCTACAGCCGGGTCGGACGACGCCTGCCGGCCTACGCCACCTCGCTGGGCAAGGCCATCCTGGCCGAGCGCGAGGGAGCCGACCGGTCGGAACACATCCCAGCCGAGCTCACGGCCCTGACGACACACACCATCACCGACCGGCAGCAGCTCGAGGCCGACCTGGCGCTGGCGCGCGAGCGGGGCTACGCCGTCGACGAGCAGGAGAACAGCCTCGGGCTGCGGTGCTTCGCCGTGGCGCTGCGGTACTCCGCCCCCGCGGTCGACGCCCTGAGCACGTCCGTGCCGCTCGCCCGGCTCACCCCCGAGCGGGAGACCGAGATCATCAGCGCGCTCATGCGCGCGCGGGACCACATCGAGCGGTCGGTCGCCCCGCTGGCGAGCCTGGCGGCCGGGCTGGTCTGACCCCGTCCGGACGCTCCCGGGACCGCTCGCCGGACCCGCTCACCGGAGCGCCTGCACTCACCGGAGCGCCTGCACCGGAGCGCCTGCAGGACCGGCTTACAGAACCTGGTCGACGACGACGAGCAGCGCCCCGAGCGTCGAGACCACGAGCGCCACACCCCGCACGCGCCTGGCGTCGAGGCGCCGGTTGACGAACCGGGAGAGCAGGTAACCGCCCAGCATCGCGGGCACGAGCACCCCTGCCATCCGCAGCGTCCGCGCGTCGATCGCCCCGACCGTGACCAGGGCGACCAGCGAGGCGACCGAGCCCGCCAGGAAGAAGGCGCTCATGGTCCCGCGCAGCCGGGCGCCCGAGGAGTCCTGCCAGACGAGCGCCATCGGCGGCCCCCCGATCGACGTCGCGGTCCCCATCAGGCCGGAGGCCGCCCCGGCGACCACGAGGGCGCCGCGGGTGGGCGTGGGCCGCCAGCCCCGCACGCTCAGCAGCACCCCGCCGAGGACGGTGACGGCGAGCATGAGCGCGAGCCCGCGGGCGGGGAGCACCACGACCAGCACGGCCCCGAGGGCCGTGCCGGGCAGGCGGCCGAGCAGCGCCCAGCCGGTGCCGCGGAAGTCGATGTCGGCGCGCTCACGCACCGCGCCGAGGATGCACACGCCGGTGGCCAGGAGCACCAGCGTGCCGGGCAGGAGCGTGGGGTCGACGAGGGCGATCACCGGCGCCGCCAGCAGGCCCAGGCCGAAGCCGATGGAGGACTGCAGGCAGGAGGCGAACACCACCGCCAGCGCGATGACCAGCAGTCCCCCGTCGGTCACGCTCCGGCGCGCGCCGCGTCGGTCTGTGCGCGGTAGTCCCGCATGGTGTCCTCGTCGGGCGGGTACGTCCCGCGCAGCGGGCTGCCGCCCTCCACGCGGGCGAGGACGAAGTCCTCGAGTCGCTCCTGCTCGAGCGCCGCCAGGGCGACGGTCTCCGCGAGGTGGCGCGGGACGCACACCACGCCGTCCCGGTCGCCCACGAGGATGTCCCCGGGGTAGACGGCGACCTCCGCGCAGGCCACGGGCAGCTGCATGTCGACCACGTGGTGCACCGCGAGGTTGGTCGTCGGGGCGGCACCCGCCGAGAAGACCGGCAGGTCGAGCTCCTCCATCCCGGCCATGTCGCGGACGGTGCCGTCGGTGACGATGCCGGCGGCGCCGCGCACCCGCAGCCGGGTCGCGAGGATGTGGCCGAGCGAGGCGGCCCGCCGCTGGCCGCGGGCGTCGATGACGAGCACGTCGCCCGGGCCCACCGACTCCACCGCCTTGCGCTGGGGGTGGTCGTAGTCCTGGAAGACGGCCAGGACGTCGAGGTCCTCGCGCGCCGGGATGCACCGCATGGTGAAGGCCTGTCCCACGAGCCGCTGCCGGGCGGGGTTCGCGAACGTCAGCCCCGCCAGGAAGGTGTTGCGCAGCCCGTGCCCCATCAGCTGGGTCGTCAGGGTCGCGGTGCTGACGTGGTGGAGCGCCGCGTACGCGGCCCGGCTCAGGCCGAGCCGGGCCGCCGCGTCGGCGCCGTTCTCCGTGGCCTCCGCAGCGGCGCCACCCCGGGCGCCCTCTGCCGTCGTCCCGGTGTTCGTTGCTGCATCGGTGCTCACGAGAGGGCCTCCAGCGGGTAGTGGCACGCGGCCAGGTGGTCGGGTTCGAGGGGTGCGGGCGCCAGCGGCGGCACGGCGGTGGCGCAGTGGTCCGTGGCCTGCCAGCACCGGGTCCGGAAGCGGCAGCCCGACGGCGGGTCGAGCGGCGAGGGGATCTCGCCCTGGAGCAGGATCTTGGTCCGGGCCGCGGCGGGGTCCAGCGACGGCGCGGAGGACATCAGCGCGGCCGTGTACGGGTGGCGCGGGTGCGCGAAGACCTGCTCGGTGGACCCGGTCTCGACGATCTTGCCCAGGTACATCACGGCCACGCGGTCCGCGACGTGCCGGACGACGGACAGGTCGTGGGAGATGAAGACGTAGCTCACCCCCAGGCGTTCCTGGAGGTCGTTGAGGAGGTTGAGCACCTGCGCCTGGACGGAGAGGTCGAGCGCGGAGACCGGCTCGTCCAGGACGATGACGTCCGGGTCGAGGGCCAGCGCGCGGGCAATGCCGAGGCGCTGGCGCTGGCCGCCGGAGAACTCCTGCGGGTACTTCTCGCCGTCGGAGGGCCGCAGCCCCACCAGGTGGAGCAGCTCACGCACGCGGGCGGCCCGGTCCCGGCGGGAGGGGTACATGTCCCGGTGGGTCAGCCAGGGCTCGGCGATGATCTCCGCCGCGGTCATCCGGGAGTTCAGGGACGCGAACGGGTCCTGGAAGACCATCTGCACGCGGCGGCGGAACGCCAGCAGCGCGGCGCCCCGCAGGCCGAACGGGTCCGTGCCGTCGAAGCGGACGGTGCCGCCGTCGGGCTTCTCCAGCATCATGAGCACCCGGGCGAGGGTCGACTTCCCGCACCCCGACTCCCCGACGAGGCCGAGGGTCTCCCCCCTCCCGAGGGTGAGGCTGACGCCGTCGAGCGCCCGCAGGCGGTCGTTGCCGGACGGGCCCTTCGCGACGCGGAACACCTTGGCGACGTCGGTGACGTCCAGGACGGGGTCGGCGACTGCGGTTCCCGTCCCGGCGGGCCGGCGGACCTGCTCAGACATGGGCGAGCTCCTCGGAGAAGTGGCAGGCGGCCTCGTGCCCGGCCGCCGCGGGCCGCAGCGCCGGGCGGGTGGTGAGGCACAGCTCCCGGACCATCGGGCACCGCGCCTGGAACGCGCACCCGGCCGGGATCGCGTGCAGCTCCGGCGGGCTGCCGGGGATGGAGCGCAGCTGCGCGCCCCGCTCGACGTGCACGGGGACGGAGTCCAGCAGGCCGCGGGTGTAGGGGTGGCGCGGGTGCGCGAAGACCTCGGCCACCGGCCCCGTCTCCACCACCTTGCCGGCGTACATGACGGCCACGTGGTCGGCCTCCTCGGCCACGACGGCGAGGTCGTGGGTGATGAGGATGAGGGCCATCTGACGCTCGGCGCGCAGGTCCCGCAGCAGGGCCATGATCTGGGCCTGCACGGTGACGTCGAGGGCGGTGGTGGGCTCGTCGGCGATGAGCACGGTCGGGTTCAGGGCCACGGCCATCGCGATGAGCAGGCGCTGGCGCATCCCGCCGGAGAACTGGTGGGGGTAGGCCCGCAGGCGGGTGCGCGGCTCGGGGATGCCCACGCGTTCCATCAGCTCGACCGCGCGTTCACGCGCCTGCCTCCTGCTCAGGCGCTCGTGGATCCGGAAGGGCTCGGAGAGCTGGGCGCCGACCGTCTGGACCGGGTTGAGGGCCGTGAGCGCGTCCTGGAAGACGATGGCCATCCCCGGGCCGGCCAGCCTGCGCCGGGCCCTGCGGCTGAGCGCGAGCACGTCGGTGCCGTCCAGGCGGGCCTGGCCGCCGGCGACCTGGGCGACCGGGTCGAGCAGGCCCGAGACCGCGAGCGCGGTCATGGACTTCCCGCACCCGGACTCGCCGAGCAGGGCGAGGGTCTCGCCCGGTCGGACCGAGAAGCTCACGTCGTCGACGACGCGCATCTCGCCCCGGGGGGTGCGGAGCTCGACCGTGAGGCCCTCGACCTCGAGGCCCTTGCGCGCGGGCCGGGTGGCGGCCGTGGTGGGCTCGGCGGTGCCGGTGCTGCTCATGGCTGGACCTCCAGTGCGGCGGCGCGGGGGCCGCGGCGCGTGCGGGGCAGCGTCAGGCGCCAGCGCTGCCCGGGGTCGGTGGCGAGACGGAGCCACGACGAGAGGATCGTGGCCGAGGCGGTGGTCACGACGATCGCGAGGCCCGGGAAGAACGAGATCCACCAGGCGCTCTGCAGGTACTGGCGTCCCTGGGCGACCATGAGGCCCCAGCTCATCTCCGGCGGCTGGATCCCGATGCCGAGGAAGCTGAGCGAGGACTCGGTGAGCATGACGAACGCGAAGTCAAGCGTCGCCACCGTCAGCAGGGTCGGCAGCACGATCGGGAACACGTGCCGGCGGATCGTGGCGCCGCTGCGCGTGCCGAACGTGCGGGCGGCGTCGACGAAGAGCCGGCTCTGCAGCTCCGAGGCCTCGGCGCGGGCGGTGCGCAGGTAGATCGGGATCCGCGTCAGCGCCAGCACCGCGACGATGTTGGCGGCGGAGGGCTCGAAGATGAAGAGGACGACGACGGCGAGCAGCAGCGAGGGAAAGCTGAGGATCACGTCGGCGATGCGCATGGAGACGTTCTCGCGCCAGCCGCGGTGGTAGCCGGCCCACATCCCCCAGGTCCCGCCGACCACCAGGGAGACGCACACCGCCGGCAGCGCCACCGAGAGCGTCGTCCCGGCGGCCTCGATCAGCCGGCCCAGGAGGCTGCGGCCGAGGGAGTCGCTGCCGAGCACGTAGGCCCAGCCCGAGTCGAGGGTGAACGGGGCCCGGTTGATGTGCGTCAGGTCCTGCCGGGTGGCGAGGTCGCCGATGAGGAAGGGGCCGACGGCCGCGGTGAGCAGGATGACGGCCAGGACGAGCGCGGCCGCGGTGGCCAGCCGGTCGCGCAGGAGCAGCCGCCACCACGCGGGCCGGCCGGCCGGCGGCCGGCTCTCGGGAGCCACGGCGGTGGCGACGGCGCCGCCACCGCCCGCCGCGTCGTCGACCGGCTCGGCGTGGGCGTCGTCCGTCCTGGTGGACATGAGGCCTTCCTTCGTCATGTCAGCACCCCTTCCCGGACGCGCGCGTCCAGCAAGGCGTAGCCGATGTCGATGAGGATGTTGAGGAGGAAGATCGTCAGGGCCGTCACCAGCACCGCCGCCTGCAGCACGGCGAAGTCCCGCTGCAGGATGGAGTCGATCATCAGCTTGCCGATCCCGGGCCACCCGAAGATGGTCTCGACGACGACGGCGCCGTTGACGAGGCCGACCGTCAGGTCGCCGGCCACGGTCAGGGCCGGCGCCGCGGCGTTGCGCAGGGCGTGGCCGAGGACGACCCGCAGCTCCCCCGCACCCTTGCTGCGCGCGACCTTGACGTAGGGCGCCGACAGCGCCGAGACCATCGCCCCGCGCACCACCTGAACGAGCACCCCGAAGGGGCGGATGAGGAGGGTGGCGATCGGGAGGACCCAGGCCGCGGACCCCTGGACACCCGACGTCGGCAGCCACCCGAGCGTGACGGCGAAGACGAGCACGCCCATGATGGCGACCCAGAAGTCGGGGACGCTGGCCGCCGCCATCGACGTGAAGCTGGCGACCCGGTCCGCGAGGGAGTTGGGCCGGTAGGCCGCCCAGCTGCCGACGACGACGGCGCCCACGACCGCCAGGATCATCGTCGTCGCGGCGAGCTGGAGCGTGGCCGGGAAGGCCTGGAGAGCCATGCCCATGGCGTCCTGCCCGGTCCGCAACGACTGCCCGAAGTCCAGCTGGGCCACGTTGGTGACGTAGTCCCAGAACTGGACCAGCAGCGGGCGGTCGAAGCCGTTGCGGACCGTGAACTCCTCCCGCATCTCAGCGGTGGCGCTGAGCGGCAGGTAGAGCTTGGCGGGGTCGCCCGAGAGGCGTGCGAGGAGGAAGACTCCCAGCACCACGACGATCAGGGGGATCGCGCTCGAGACGGCCCGGCGCCGCAGGAACGTCAGCATGGGTGTCTCCTCAGCTCGCCGGGCGCATCTCGGCCAGACGCATCTCGTCGCCGGTCGAGGAGTTGGGCTCGTAGTCCAGCTTCGGCCCGCGGGCGAGGATGCCGGTCATGTGGGCGAGGTCGGCGAACTGGGTGATGTTCTCCCGCTCGTACGCCAGCGCCTCGGCGAACGCGACCTGCCGGGCGTCACCCTCGGCCTGGTTGCCCGCGTTGATCAGCGCGTCGAGCTCGGGCGTGCCGGTCGTCGACTCCTGCGAGTCCGTGCGCATGTACTGCGCCATGGTGAAGCTGGCGTCACCGGCCTGGTTGCCGTGCTGGATCACCAGGGCGACGGGGCCGCGGTCCTCGGGGAACGGCTTGACCTGGTACTGCAGGGCCTCGGCGGTGTCCACCATCTGGATGGAGACGTTGAGGCCGACCTCGGCGAGCTGGCTCTGGAGCACCTCGACGGTCTCCGCGATCTTCGGGAACTGGCCGTTGCGGCCGATCAGGGTGATCTCGTTGTCGACGGGCGCACCGGCGGCCCTGGCCTCGGCGATGAGGGACTTGGCCTTCTCCGGGTCGTACTCCCACGCCGTGACGGCGGGGTCGAAGCCGATGATCCCCTCCGGGATCAGCTGACCGGCCGGCTCGCCGAGACCGCTGAACAGGGAGCCGACGATGCCGTCCCTGTCGATGGCGTAGTTGACGGCCTGTCGCACCCGGATGTCGTCGAGGGGCGGCTGGCTGGCGTCCAGGCGCACCGCGGTGGTCTCGTTGTTCGGGTAGGACACGGCGGTGTCCCCCGCGCCGTCGTCCGGCCCGAGCCCGGTAGCCAGGTCGGCCTCGCCGGCCGTGACCATCGCCGCGCGCACCGTGCCCTCGTCGCGCCAGACGTACTCGGCGGAGTCGTACGCGGGCGCCTCGCCCCAGTAGTCCTCGTTGCGCTCCAGCGTGACGCTGATGCCGGTCTGCCAGTCTGCGATCTTGTACGGCCCGGTGCCGACGGACTCCCGGACCTCCTCGGTCGTGGAGGCTGAGGCGGGCACGATCTCCACGAACGAGAGCCGCAGCGGCAGGATCGGGTCCGGCACGTCCGTCGTCACCTTGAGGGTGGTCGCGTCCACGGCCTCGGTGGTCAGCGTGGTACCGGCGAACATGCCGCCGTTGACGTCGCAGGTCAGGTCGGGGCTGAAGATGCGGTCGATGGAGTGCTTCGCGGCCTCGGCGTCGAACGCGGTGCCGTCGGAGAACGTGACGTCGTCGCGCAGGGTGAAGGTCCACTCCGTGTCCGACGTCGACGCCCACTCCGTCGCGAGCAGCGGCTCGAGCTCCCCGGTGGTGGCGTTGCGCTCCGCGAGGGGCTGCGTGACGTTGGAGCGGAGCACCACGCCCACGGAGGTGAGCGAGGAGTCGCAGGCCTCCAGCGACGGCGGCTCCTGCGGCAGGACGATGCGGACGGTGCTGGCGGAGTCGCCGCCGGTCCCGGCGCCGCCGGTCGCCGCGTCACCGGAGTTGGCCACCGAGCAGGCGCTCAGGGCGAGGGCGGTGCCGAGCGTCGCGACGGCGGCGCGCCGGGCGCGAGGCCGGGCGAGGAGGGGCTGCGCTGGTCTGGTCATGGTCTCTCCGTTGAGGCTCGGGCGACGCCGGGGTCGGCGTGGCGGCTGACTGCGCTGGTGGGGATCGGCGCCGGCCTCTCGGTCGACGGTGGGGATCGGCGCCGGCCTCTCGGTCGACGGTGGGGATCGGCGCCGGCCTCTCGGTCGACGGTGGGGGTGAGCTCCACGGGACTAGCCGGGGCCAAGGTCGTTCTCGGCCCGCCGTCCCGCAGGAGGATGGGTGTCTACGAGGATGAACGCGGTCTGCGTCCGTAGACAGAAGTTAGGGGTACCCGTACGTGCCTTGTCAAGGACTCCGTGCCCAGGTGCTCCGATTCAGGGGGTACTTCCTCCCGGGCGGCACGGCACGGCACGGCGCGGCGCGGCACCGCGCGGCGGTATGCGGGGGGCAGCACCGCGCGCGGCGTCGCGGCGCGGCTCTGGGCGGCTCGGGCCGCCCGCCGCCGGCACTCAGACCAGCTGGAGCAGCGACGCCAGCGCGGGGTTGTCGTTGTCGCGCCGCCACACGCAGTGCGCCTGGACGGTGTTCGGCGGCATCCCGGCCACGGGCAGGAATGTGAGCCCGGGCAGGCGTAGGGCGGCGGCGGAGGCGGGCACCAGGGCCACGCCCACGCCGGCGTCGACCAGCGAGAGCACGCTGTTGACCTGGGTGACGTGCTGGACGTAGCGGGGGGTGATGCCCGCCCCGGCGAAGGCCGCCACCACGAGCTCGTGCAGGTAGCGCGCCTCGGACGGGGCGTACGTGACCACGTCGTGCGTCCCGATGTCCGCCAGCAGCGGGATCCGGCCCAGGGCGGTGAGCGGGTGGTCGCTGGGAACGGCGAGGATCAGGGACTCGGCGTGCACCCGCCGGGCGGCGAGCACGTCCACCCGCGGGATGCCCCGGCCCAGGCCGACGTCGATGTCACCGGCGAGCAGGGCGTCGACCTGCTCGCGGGTGACCATCTCGGTGAGGATCAGGTCCACGTCGGGCAGGTGCTTGCCCGCGGCCCGCGCCCAGTACCCCAGCACCGTCAGGGCCGCGACGGCGGTGAACCCGATCCGCACCGCCCCCGCCGTGCCGGTCGACGCGCTGCGGGCCAGCAGCGGCGCCGCCTCCGCCAGGCCGAGCAGCCGGCGGGCCTCGTCGAGGAAGACCCGGCCGCCGGGGGTCAGGCGCACGCCGCGGTGGGTCCGCTCGAAGAGGGGCACCCCGATCTCGCGCTCGAGCTTCTGCACCTGGCGGCTGAGCGGCGGCTGCGTCATCTGCAGCCGGTCCGCCGCCCGGCCGAAGTGCTCCTCCTCGGCCACCGCGACGAAGCCGCGAACCTGCTCCAGCGTGTACATCTCCGACCCCTCACCCTCATTGATACCTGTTGTGCATCGTCCCATGCCAGACGGGTGTTGGACAGGTATGACACTCGGGCCTAACGTCCTAAGTCACCACCGCCGACGCTGGAGCCACACACCATGACTTCTTACACGCCCGACGAGCTGAAGCTGACGATGGGATCGGGCCTGCTGTCCTTCCCCGTCACCCACACCACCCCCGACCACGCCTTCGACCGGCCGGCCTACCAGGAGCACGTCTCCTGGCTGGCGGGGCACGGACCCTCCGCCCTGTTCGCCGCCGGCGGCACGGGCGAGTTCTTCTGCCTCACCCCGGCCGAGGTCGGCGAGGTCGTGCGCGCCGCGGTCGAGGCCGCGCCCGCCGGCGTGCCGATCATCGCCCCGGCCGGCTACGGCACGGCACAGGCGCGGGCCATGGTCCGCGACGGTGACGCGGCAGGCGCCGACGGCATCTTCCTGTGCCCGCCCTACCTCACGGAGCTCGACCAGGCCGGCCTGGTGGAGCACGTGCGGGCGGTGTGCGCCGAGACGGACCTCGGCGTCGTCGTCTACCACCGCGCCAACGCGCAGTTCAGCGCCGCGGCCGTCGAGGAGCTCGCCGCGACCGTCCCGAACTTCGTGGGGTTCAAGGACGGCATCGGTGACGTCGACCTCATGACCCGCCTTTACGCGAACCTCGGCGACCGGCTGCTGTACGTCGGCGGCCTGCCCACCGCCGAGACCTACGCGTTGCCCTACCTGGAGATGGGGGTGACCACCTACTCCTCGGCGATCTTCAACTTCGCGCCGGTCTGGGCCCAGCGCTTCTACCGCGCCGTGCTCGCCCGCGACGTGGACACCGTCTACGCGGGCCTGCGGGACTTCGTCCTGCCCTACCTCGACATCCGCAACCACCGGGCCGGGTACGCCGTCTCCATCGTCAAGGCGGGCCTCACCGCGGTGGGCCGGCCCGCCGGGCCGGTGCGCCTGCCGCTGACAGACCTCGAGCCCGCCGAGCTGGCGGAACTGTCCGCCCTCATCGAGAAGGCCATGTCCCCGCAGGTCCTGAGCGAAGGGGTGAGTGCATGAGCACCCAGCAGACCACGACCGGGCTCACCGGCGACCTCCTCATCGGCGCCCGCGACGTCCGCGGCACCCACGGCGAGGTCCGGGGCGTCGACCCCCGCACCGGCGAGGCGCTCGACCCCGCCCACGGCCTGGGCGGGGTCGAGGACGTCGAGGCCGCCGCCGCGCTGGCCTGGGCGGCCTACCCCGCCTACCGCGCCACTGACCTGGAGACCCGCGCGGCGTTCCTCGAGCGCATCGCCACCGAGCTCGACGCCGTCGGCTCCGCGATCGTGGACCGGGTCACCGCCGAGACCGGCATCCCCGCGCCGCGCGCGCAGGGCGAGCTGGCGCGGACCACCAACCAGCTGCGCCTGTTCGCCGCCGTCGTGCGCGAGGGCAGCTGGCTCGGTGCCCGGATCGACCCGGCCCTGCCGTCGCGCACCCCGCTGCCCCGCCCGGACCTGCGCCAGCGCAAGGTGCCGCTGGGGCCGGTGGCCGTGTTCTCCGCGAGCAACTTTCCCCTCGCGTTCTCCGTCGCCGGCGGTGACACCGCCTCGGCGCTGGCCGCCGGGTGCCCCGTGATCGTCAAGGGCCACAGCGCCCACCCCGGCGTCTCCGAGCTCGTCGGGCGGGCCGTGCGCGCCGCCGTCGCCGCCTCGGGGCTGCCGGAGGGCACCTTCTCCCTCCTCCTCGGCTCGGGCCGCGGCCTCGGCACCGCCCTGGTCACGGACCCGCGCATCCGCGCCGTCGGCTTCACCGGCTCCCGCGCCGGCGGCCTGGCGCTCGTCGAGGCGGCCCAGCGGCGTCCCGTCCCGATCCCGGTCTACGCCGAGATGTCCAGCGTCAACCCCGTCTTCCTGCTCCCCGGCGCGCTTGCCGGGCGGGCCGAGGAGATCGGCACCGCCTACGTCGCCTCCGTGACCACCGGGGTCGGCCAGCTGTGCACGAGCCCGGGCCTCGTCTTCGCCCTCGACGGCGCGGACCTGGACCGCTTCCTCGCCTCGGCCGCTGCGGCCGCCGGGCAGCAGCCTGCGGCCCCGATGCTGAGCGCCGGCATCCAGTCCGCCTTCACGCAGGGGGTCGAGCGGCTGCGCTCCGCCGCCGCCGTCGCCACCGTGGCCTGCGGCGGCGAGGACGCGCAGATCACGGCGCCCGGCCGGACCTGGCTGTTCGAGACCGACGGCGACTCCTTCCTCGCCGACCCGGACCTCCAGGAAGAGGTGTTCGGCGCCGCCTCGCTCGTGGTGCGGGTCCGCGACGCGGAGCAGCTCCTCGAGATCGCACGGCGCACGGAGGGCCAGCTCACGGCCACCGTCCACGCCGAGCCTGGCGACCACGAGCTGGCCGCCGCCCTGCTGCCCGAGCTCGAGCTCGTGGCGGGCCGCGTGCTGTTCAACGGCTGGCCCACGGGCGTCGAGGTGGGGCACGCCGTCGTTCACGGCGGGCCGTTCCCCGCCACGTCCGCCCCGGCGACCACCTCGGTGGGGACGCGGGCGATCGAGCGGTTCCTGCGCCCGGTCAGCTACCAGGACGTCCCCGCGGACCTCCTGCCCGCAGAGCTGCGCGACGGCAACCCGCTGGGGCTGTGGCGCCGCGTCGACGGCGAGCTCGGGCGCCGCTGACCGCCCGCACGGACCCTCCGAACGGAAAGAACGAGGCGAGATGACGACGACGACACCCAGCCCCACGCGGACGACGTCCGCCGCGACCGGCACCCCGGTGGTGACCGCGATGCGCGTGGTCCCGGTCGCGGGGCACGACTCCATGCTGCTCAACCTCTCCGGCGCGCACGGCCCCTACTTCACGCGCAACGTCGTGGTGGTGACCGACTCCTCCGGGCGCACCGGGGTGGGCGAGGTGCCGGGCGGCGCCGCGATCACCCGCACGCTCGAGGAGGCCGCCGACCTCGTGATCGGCCGGCCCGTGGGCCAGTACCAGGGCGTGCTCGGCGAGATCCGCCGCCGCTTCGCGGACCGCGACGCCGGCGGGCGGGGCCTGCAGACCTTTGACCTGCGCACCACCGTCCACGCGGTCACCGCGGTGGAGGCGGCGCTGCTGGACCTCCTCGGCCAGTTCCTCGAGGTGCCGGTCGCGGCGCTGCTGGGCGAGGGGCTGCAGCGGGACCGGGTGCCGGTGCTCGGCTACCTCTTCTATGTGGGCGACCGGCGCCGCACGGACCTGGCCTACCGCTCCGAGCCGGACGCCGCCGACGACTGGTCCCGGCTGCGGCACGAGGAGGCCATGACCCCGGAGGCCGTCGTCGCCCTCGCCGAGGCCGCCCAGGCGCGCTACGGGTTCCAGGACTTCAAGCTCAAGGGCGGGGTGCTGCCGGGCGACGAGGAGGCCGCGGCCGTCACCGCGCTGGCCGAGCGCTTCCCGGACGCCCGGATCACCCTGGACCCCAACGGCGGGTGGCTCCTGAAGGACGCCATCGCCCTCGGCCACCGGCTGCGGGACGTGCTCGCCTACGCGGAGGACCCCTGCGGGGCGGAGGACGGCTACTCGGGCCGCGAGACGATGGCCGAGTTCCGGCGCGCGACGGGGCTGCGCACGGCGACCAACATGATCGCCACCGACTGGCGCCAGCTCGGGCACGCCGTCGCCCTGGGCAGCGTCGACATCCCGCTGGCCGACCCGCACTTCTGGACGATGCAGGGCGCCGTCCGTGTGGCGCAGCTGTGCGAGGCGTGGGGCCTGACCTGGGGCTCGCACTCGAACAACCACTTCGACATCTCCCTGGCGATGTTCACCCACGCGGCCGCGGCCGCGCCCGGGGAGATCACCGCCATCGACACCCACTGGATCTGGCAGGACGGCCAGCGGCTCACCCGCGAGCCCCTGGTGATCTCGGGCGGCGGCATCGACGTGCCCACCACGCCCGGCCTGGGCGTCGAGGTCGACCTCGACCGCCTCGAGGCCGCGCACGAGCTCTACCTCGCCGAGGGCCTCGGCGCCCGCGACGACGCCGTCGCGATGCAGTACCTGCTGCCGGGATGGACATTCGACCCCAAGCGCCCCGCGCTGGACCGTGCATGACGGCGGCCGCGCCCGCCGCGCTGCCCGGCGGACCGACGAGAGAGGTGCACGCATGAGCGTGGTGCTGGGCTTCGTGCCGACCGCGGCGGGCCGGGCGGCCCTGGACCGGGCCGTCCACGAGGCGGCCAAGGCGGCGACGACGCTGGTCGTGGTCTCCGAGCAGCGCAGCGACCACGGGGCGGGCGGCGCCGCCGACCCCGACACCATCGCCGAGGTGCGGCGCGCCGCGGCGGCCCGGGACGTGCCCGTCGAGCTCCGCGGCGCCGCGGACGGGCGCTCCGCCGCGGACCAGCTCGTCGACCTGAGCTACGAGGACGACGTCGAGCTGCTCGTCATCGGGCTGCGACGGCGGTCGCCGGTGGGGAAGCTCCTCATGGGCAGCACCGCCCAGCAGGTGCTGCTCGACGCCGGCTGCGCCGTCCTCTCCGTCAAGCCGCCCGTCGAGGCCCGCGCCTGAGGCGTGCGTCTGAGGCGTGCGTCTGAGGCGTGCGTCTGAGGCGTGCGTCTGAGGCGTGCGCCGCACCACGCGGTCTCGGGCGGCTCCGGGTACAGACCGCCACGTCTGACTTCTTCTCCACGACGACCGGGCCGGACGGAGAACGTGTACCCCTCAGCCTGCCCCTTGCCGACCAGGAGTCGCCGGCCCGGGCGTTCCTGGTCGGTCAGCCCCTCCAGCCGGTCGGTGATGAACCGGGCCCGCGACTCGAAGACCGCCGTGCGTTGACCCGGCCGCGCCCACCTTGTCGTCCAGCCACCGGCGGCGCCTGCGCGCTCCTTGCGCAGCGAGCGGGGCGCACCACCTGAACGGGAGTACGGCCGGCGCTCGCCGAGCTCGTGGACGAGCCAGGGCTGCTGAGCGAGCCGACACCCTGTGCCAGACCCGCGCGGGCCACCGCTCAGCGGCACGGGGCGGTGCCTGGTCGTTGCACCACCCAGCGTCGCGGCTCAGCCGTGCTTGACGGCGAGCACCGGGCAGCGTGCGTCGAGCATGAGGCGCTGGGCGGAGCTGCCGAGGAGGAACTTGCCGACGGGACTGCGGCGCCGCATACCGATGACGAGCAGATCCGCCTCCACCTCCTCGGTGACGGCGAGGATCTGGTCGACGGGGTCTCCGTCGCCGTCACCGCGGCGGATCTCGTGCGGCACCCCGCCGGCCGTGAGCCGGTCGGCGATCGCGTTGCACTCCTCCTCGCCGAGCAGGTCGTCGTCGACGTAGGCGCCTGCGCGGGCGGCGTTGACGACGATGAGGCGCGAGCCACGCCACCCCGCCTCCCGGACTGCCTCGTCGAGCGCGGCACGGGCGGCGGGGGTGGGAACGAGCCCGACGACAATGGTCATGACATCTCCTTGTGGGGTGTGACGGCTGGTCAGCGGCCGACGGTGACGGTGTCTGCGGTGTCTGCGGGGGCGCCGGCCCGGCGGGCGCGCAGGGCGCGAACCACGGGCAGCACCACGACGAGCAGGAAGACCAGCGCAAGCAGCACGCCGGAGATCGGCCGGGTGAAGAAGGTCGTGGCATCCCCGCCGAACATCCGCATGGACTGGCGGAAGGAGGTCTCTAGCAAGCCGCCCAGCACGAATGCGAGGACCAGCGGGCCGGGTTCAAAGCCGAGCTTCTTCATCAGGTAGCCGAGCACACCGAAGCCGACGACAACGAGCATGTCGAAGGCGTTGTTGCGGACTGTGTAGACGCCCACCATCGCGATCAGGACGGTGAGTCCCGCCAGGACATCGGTCCGAACCTTGAGGATCTTCACGAAGACGCCGATCAGCGGGATGCTCAGGATCAGCAGGAAGATGTTGCCGATGTACATCGAGTTCACGACACCCCAGAAGACGTCGGGGTGTTCGGACATCAGCAGCGGTCCGGGCGTGATGCCCTGCAGGAGCAGTGCGCCGAACAGCACCGCCATCGTGGCGTTGGCGGGCACGCCGAGGGTCAGCAGCGGGATGAAGGACGACGTCGCCGCAGCATTGTTCGCGGTCTCGGGACCCGCGACGCCCTCGATGGCACCACGGCCGAAACGCTCCGGCGTCTTCGACGTGCGCTTCTCCACGGCGTACGAGACCAGCGAGGACATCGCCGCGCCGCCCCCGGGCAGCACGCCGAGGAAGAAGCCGATCGCTGAGCCGCGGGCGATGGCGCCGCGCGACTCCTTCACGTCGGCGCGCGTGGGCAGCGCCCTGCCGAAGGACGGGATCGCCGGTTGGGGACGGGCCCGGTGCTCGAGGTTGTACAGGAGCTCCCCGACGCCGAACAGGCCCATGGCGATGATGACGAAGTCGAACCCGTCGGCGAGCTGGTCGCTGCCGAACGTGAACCGGTTGGCTCCGAGCAACGGGTCGCGGCCCACTGTGGCCAGCAGGAGCCCGAGCGCTGCGGCGGCGGCATTCTTCAGGGCCGAGCCGTTGCCCAGACTGGCGACGAGCAGGATGCCCAGGAGCGCCAGCACCGTGTACTCCGGTGGCCCGAACTTCAGTGCGAAGCCGGCGACGAGCGGCGCAACCACTGTCAGGCCCAGGATCGCCACCGTTCCGCCGGCGAAGGAGCCGATCGCGGCGATGCCGAGCGCCGAGCCCGCCCGCCCCTGACGGGCCATCTTGTACCCGTCGATCGCCGTGACGACGCTGGAGGCCTCACCCGGCAGCTGGAGCAGCACCGATGTGATGGTCCCGCCGTACTGCGCGCCATAGAAGATGCCGGCGAGCATGATCACCGCAGTGGTGGGGTCCACGCTGTAGGTGATCGGCAGCAGGATGGAGATGGTTGCGGCGGAGCCGAGCCCGGGCAGCACGCCGATGAGCATGCCGACCGTGACGCCGAGAAGGCAGAAGAGCAGGTTCTGCGGCTCGAAGACGACCGCGAACCCCTCCACCGCTGTCTGAATGATGTCCATAGGTTCCTCTTCTTGACCGCGGTGCGCCGGGCGACCGGGCGCGGGGTTGACCGGGCGATCGCGGGGTTTACCAGGCGATGAGGTGCGGCAGGTTGACGCTCAGCAAGCCGACGAAACCCAGGTGCAGGGCGGCAACCGCCCCGACCGTGATCGCGGCCGTCGACCGCCAGGTCTCGGTGCCGATCACCTTCAGCCACACGACCAGCAGGAGCGCGGTGGGGATCTCGAAGCCCACGACCTCGAAGAGCAGCCCGAAAGCGACGAGGCTGGCCGTGCCCAGCACGACACCCACGGTGCCCCGGGTGAACTGCTCGGTGTCGGCGGTCGTGCGGACCCGCAGCAGCAGCGCCAGCCCGATGAGCGTCATCACAACGCCGAGCGCGAACGGCCACATGCCCGATCCCGGGTTGCCGAGCCGACCGAGACCGAGCCGCCAGGCCAGCACGGCACCTGCGGCCCCGAGCGCGGTGACGGCGCCGGCCGCGACCGTGGCAAGCACGGTGCCCCCGGGCCTGAGCTGCTCGGGCTCGTCAGCAACAGGAACCGCGTCCGGCTCGGCCGGCGACGCGATCCCCGCGCCGCCGGCCGTGGAAGGTGTCGTCGTCACGACCCGCTCTTCAGGTCGATGCCGAGGTCGTCGACGAGGGTGGCGTACTGCTCCTTCGCCTCCGCCAGCGCCTTCTTGGCCTCCTCCGGGCCCACCTCCCAGCGCGAGGCGTAGTTGTTCTTGATGAAGTCGCCGTAAGCCGGGTCCTCGAACGCCGTCGCGAAGGACTCCGCCAGGTGGCTGCGCACGTTGTCCGGCAACCCGGCCGGGGCCGCGACGAAGCGGCGCTGCTCGACGACGACGTCGAAGCCGGCCTCGGTGGCGGTCGGGACGTCGGGGAGGTACTCGCTGCGCTCGGCCGCGAAGACCACGAGCGGGCGGAACTTACCCGAGTCGATGTGCGGCATGGCCTCGAGCAGCTGGATCGAGACGGCGTCGACCTGGGAGCCCAGCAGCGCCGTCACCGTCGGGCCACCGCCTTCGAACGGCACGGTGTTGTGCTCCACACCCGACCGCGTGGTGAGCGCGGCGGCCGACAGGTGGCTGCCGCTACCCACCCCGGTGTTGCCGTAGCTCAGGCCCGGGGTGCTCAGCAGGTCCTTGACGGTCTGGTAGGGAGAGGTCTCGGCGTTCACGACGAGGACGTAGTCCTCCTGCGTCACGCCCGTGACGATGTCCATGTCCTCGAGCGCGATGGGGTCTGCGTCGTCGACCGCGAGGGGCGTGATCGCCATGAGGCTCTGCGGGAGGAACACGAGACTGTAGCCGTCGGCCTTGCGCCCGAGGACCTCCTTGCCGCCGACAGCGCCGTTGGCGCCCTCGCGGTTGACCACGGGCATGGACTCGCCCAGCGGCTTCTCCACGGCCTTGGCGAAGGCCCGGCCGATGAGATCGGTCGCACCGCCAGGGCTGAACGGCACGGTCAGTTCGACGGGCCCGGTCGGGTAGTCGGGCGCCGCTTCCTCGGCTCCGGTGCCACCCTGGACGCCGCCGCACGCGGCGAGGACGAGGGCGGTCAGCCCGGCGAGGGCGGCAGCGGCGGCGCGCTTGCGGCGGGTGGAGGTGCTCAACATGTGTTTCTCCCTGTACGGCGGTGGACGGAAGGTCTGTGGTGCCGGTGCTGCTGCTGATGTAGATGGTGGCGGCGATGACGACTGCTCGAACGGTGCCGTCACGATGTAACCGTCACCGGACGACGCGAAACCGTATCGAGATCGGATCTCCCGGCCCGGAGCCGATCGTCGTCTGCGCCTCCATCTGTCAGAAGCACGTCATTGGTTCTCCTGGCGTCATTGCTGGGGTAAGGCTTCCATCCCGACCGATACCTGTCCAACACAACCTCGGTATCGCACGATGCCGTCCAGGTATGGCACCGACGCCCGTCCGGATACGGCGGACGGCGGACTCGCGGGCCGCCCGGGCGATGCCCGGACGGCATCGCGCGATGTCGCTCCAGTATTGGACGGGTATGGCACCGACAGTTAGCGTGCGGACACTGCCGAAGGAGCTCACCAATGACGTTTGCCCAGCCCCCGCACGTGACCACGCCCGTCGGGTCCCCGGCCGGCCGCGTCGCATCGCCCGCGCCGTCGCCCGCCGTCTGGAGCGCGTCGGGCGCACGATCGGCTACCACAGCCGCTCGCCCGTCGAAGATGCCGCCCGTGCCGGGCTCGAACTCGACCCTCGACACCACGGAGGTAATCCGGTGACTGCTCAGACCGACGACATCCCGACACCGACGGGCGAGGCAGCGCCGCCCGGGCAGGCGGCGACCAAGGCCGCCCTGCGCCGGTTCCACCCCGAGGTCGTCCGCGCGCAGATCCTCGCCGTACTCGACGCGTGGGGCATGCCCGAAGACCTCGCGGCGGTGTCGGCCGATGTCATGGTGGACACCGACCTCGCCGGGATCGACTCGCACGGCATCTCGATGCTGCCGAGCTACCAGGGCCTGGTCGACGAGGGCCGGATGGACATCGCCGCCCGCCCACTCGTGGTCCACGAGACCGCCACCACCGCGCTGCTCGACGCCCAGGACGGCCTGGGGCACCCCACGACCGCCGAGGCCATGGCTTTGGCGGTCGCGAAGGCCCGGACGGCCGGTATGGGCGCCGTGGCGGTCCACCGTTCACATCACTTCGGCGCCGCCGGGTACTACGCCCGGATCGCCGCAGACGCCGGCATGGTCGGGCTGGTCACCACGACTACCCGTGCCCGCGCCGTGGTGCCCACACGTGGATCCACCCCGCTGCTCGGCACCAACCCGATCGCCTTCGCGGCGCCCACCACCGACCCCGAGCGCCCGTTCCTGCTGGACATGTCGACCAGCTCGGTCGCGGTGAACAAGGTCAAGGTCTACGACTTCCTCGACAAGCCCCTGCCGGCGGGATGGGTGCTTGACGGGCAGGGCCTGCCGGTCACGGACCCGCACGCCGCGCACGCGCGGCTGCGCGCACAGGAGGAAGGCGGCCTCACGCCCCTCGGCGGCACGGAGGCGCTGTCGAGCCACAAGGGCTACGGCCTGGGAGTGATGGTCCAGATCCTCGCCGGCGCGCTCAGCGGCGCGCTGTTCGCGCCCGAGAAGGGCCGGCCGGGCCCCGACGACATCGGCCACTTCTGCCTGGCCATCGACCCGGCCGCGTTCGGTGGCGCCGAGACCTTCCGGCCAGCGGTGTCGGAGATCGTGGACACCCTCCACGTGCACCCCAGCACCTCGCCCGACCGGCCGGTGCTGGTAGCGGGCGACCCCGAGCGCCTCGCCCGCGCCGAGCGGTCCGAGCACGGCATTCCCATCAGCGACGCTCTCCTGGACCTGCTCGCCGGTATCTGCACCGCCGCGGGCGCCGACTTCCTCCTCGAGGGGGCATAAATGACGTACGACTTCGTCGTGATCGGCGGCGGCATCGTCGGCCTGTCCACCGCCCTGAGTCTGCTGCGCGCCCAGCCCGGTGCGAAGGTGGCGGTGCTGGAGAAGGAGGCCGAGCTCGCGGCGCACCAGACCGGCCACAACTCCGGCGTCATCCACGCCGGCATCTACTACGCGCCCGGCTCCCTCAAAGCCACGCTGTGCCGCGCGGGGGAGAAAGCCACCAAGGACTTCTGCGACTCGCACGGCATCGCGTACTCCACCATCGGCAAGCTGGTGGTCGCCACCGATGACGTCGAGGTCGCCCGGCTGCATCACCTACGAGACCGGGCGGGTGTCAACGGCATCGACGTCGAAGAGGTCGACGGCGCCCGGCTGCGGGAGCTAGAGCCCAACGTCACCGGCCGTGAAGCACTACTGGTGCGCAGCACGGGCGTCGTGGACTACCGCGCCGTCACGCGGGCCATGGCCGACGACGTGCGTGCCGCCGGCGGGGAGGTGCACACCGCCACCCCCGTCACCGCCATCCGTGAGGGCGCCGACGCCGTCGAGGTCGACACCCCCGGCCGCGGCTTCCGCGCACGTCGCCTCATCGCATGCGCCGGCCTGCAGGCGGACCGGGTGCTGCGCCTGGGCGGGGTGGAGCCGGACTTCCGCATCATCCCCTTCCGCGGGGAGTACTACGAGCTCCCGCCCGAGCGCGCGGGCCTGGTCACCCACCTCATCTACCCGGTGCCCGACCCTGAGCTTCCCTTCCTCGGCGTGCACCTCAGCCCCACCATCGACGGGCGAATCACCGTCGGTCCAAACGCTGTCTTGGGCCTGGCCCGCGAGGGCTATCCCAAGGCCGCCGTGAATCTCAGGGACGTCGCCGACTATGCCCGCTTCCCCGGCATGTGGAAGTTTGCCCGGGCCAACCTGCGCACCGGCGTCGTCGAGGCCTTCAACTCCGTGGTCAAGGCGGGCTATCTGGCGCAGGCCCGCAAGTACTGCCCCGACCTCACCGCGGCGGACCTACGCCCACACGTAGCCGGGATCCGTGCGCAGGCCCTCCTGCGGGACGGCTCTGTGGTGGAGGACTTCCTGCTGCGCCAGACCGCACGCCAGCTCCACGTGGCCAACGCCCCCTCCCCTGCCGCCACCTCTTCCCTGCCGATCGGTCAGATGATCGCCGCCCGGGTGCTCGACGGGCGCGGTCAGACCACCGACGCGCCGAACGCTTCGCCGAGGACGTAAGTGACGGCCGCGCAGCCGTAGCTGTGGGTGAGCTGGTGCAGCGCCCGGCCACGGCGTCCTCTCCGGCGGTCAAGGAGAGGGTGCCGGCGCTCAGAACAAGGTCGCCGCCCGCATCGCGGCCGGGCGCTCGAGGTCGAGCAGGAAGCGCTTGTGCTCGATCCCCCCGGCGTAGCCGGTCAGGGAGCCGTCGGCGCCGATCACCCGGTGGCAGGGCACCACGATGGAGATCGGGTTGCGCCCGTTGGCGGCGCCCACCGCCCGCACCGCCTGGGGGACGAGGCCCATCTCGGCGGCGAGCGCGCCGTACGAACGGGTCTGCCCGTACGGGACCCGGGTGAGGGCGTCCCACACCCGCCGCTGGAACTCGCTGCCCGCCGTCCGGGTGCGCAGGGTGAACTCGCGCCGCTCGCCGGCGAAGTACTCCCCCAGCTGCTCCGCAGCCTCGGCGAACCCGGCGTCGTCCCGCTCCCCGAAGGACGCCTCGGGAGGGACGTGGCGGCCACCGTCCATGTACAGGCCCGTGAGCACGCCCTCGTCACCGACGAGCGTGAGCTCGCCGACCGGCGAGTCGATCTTCGTGTAGGTCGTCATCAACCGCTCCTCTCGCCAGGTAGACGCACCGGCCGCCGGTCTCGTGAGGTGGTCCCGAGGTAATCCTGCCGCACGGCACCGACACGAGGACCTCGCGGCCGCGGCACCTAGCGGCGGGTGAAGGTCAGGTGGGTCGTGCCGCTCGGGGATGTGACGGACTCGATGTCGAAGCGGCGCTCCAGGCCTTCGAGTCCGTCCCAGAGCCGGACGCCACGGCCGAGGACGATCGGCACCAGAGCGACGTGCATGTGGTCGATGAGGTCGGCGGCGAGGAACTCGCGCACCGTGGTGGGGCCTCCACCAATGCGGACATCGAGTCCGCCGGCGGCGTCGCGGGCGGTCGCAAGGGCTTCGGCGGGGCTGGCGTCGAGGAAATGGAACGTGGTCCCGCCCTCCATCTGGACGGCGGGACGAGGGTGGTGGGTGAGCACGAACACCGGTGTGTGAAAGACCGGGTTATCGCCCCACCAACCCTTCCACTTCTCATCGGTCCACGCCCCGTGCTGGGGGCCGAACTTGCCGCGCCCCATGATCTCTGCGCCGATGCCCTGGTTCCAGCTGCGGGCGAAGGCCTCGTCGACGCCGGCGCCGCCGCCGGGCTTGCCTTGCATCGCGCGGAAGGTCAGCGTCTCGAGGGCCCATTCGTGCAGGCGCATCTGCGCGTGCCCGAAGGGCGCGTCCAGGGACTGGCCTTCGCCGGTACCGAAGCCGTCGAGAGAGACGCTGAAGTTATGGACGCGGACCCGTGGCATCGTTGCGACCTCCGAGTGGACTCCGAGTTGACATCACTCTACGCACCACCGCCACGCGGTCGGTCCCAAAGCCGCACCGCGCTCGGCCGTGAGCCTCGACCGGGTCCGTGATCCGTCGCAGCTCCGCGTAATCCATCCGCGCATGCAGTGGTACGGGCGGAGGGCAACCGCCATTCGTGAGGTCGTCAAGTCGTCGCATGACAGCACTCGACGCCTTGGGGACACAGTGCATTCTCCGGGATCACGAATTCCCCAGAAGATCCGCGTCACCAAGAATCACCCGCGTCATTGGAGACGGACCCACCCGGAGCGCCGATCAACGGTCTAACGCCCACCAACCAAGAATGGGGCCACTAATGTGGGTCTTCACGGGTTGCTGACCTTGGGAGGGGCAATGGCAAGGGTGCCACCTCGCGTGCTGGCGATGGCTCTGGTGTCGGTAGCGACGCTCTCCGGGGTTTCCAGCTGCAGCTTGGTTCCGCCCGCCGGCCTGACTCCACTCCCTCCCATCCACGAGTACGTTCCCTCGGACTGGGATCTCGAACGGCGGCAGGAGCTGCTCGCAGAGACTGCCGCAGCAACCGGGCTGACCGACCCCCCGGACGTGGACGTCGTGAGATGGGTCAACCCGGAGGACGCGAGCGACATCGCGGTCGAATGTCTCAGAGACGCAGGGTTCCCCGTGAAGCAGGAGGCCGATGGTTACTCCTACGGATCCAACGAAGAGGATCAGCAAGACGCCTATTTCCTCGCGAGCTATGTGTGTAACGCGCGGTACCCCGTGAGGCTGGACATCGATCGCCCGTTGAGCGATGAGGAGCTAGACGCCGTCTACGCGCACCTGGAGGACGTCTTCCTTCCCTGTGCAGCCGAGCACGGGTACGCCGGGCTCTCCACGCCGTCGCGTGAGGAGTACGCCCGCGCCATGCAGGGCGAGACGCTCGACCCCGTGTACCTCCAACTGACCCGAGAGCACCACCTGACGGGCAGCGAGCTCGAGAGGCTCTTGGAAAGGTGCCAGCTGCGCCCACCGGGCCTGAGGAGCCACGAAGCCTAGAGACGCGAAGGTGCCCGGAATGCTCGCGCGCGGGGACGGGTCCGTCGTCGCAGTCGCCTCGACCGCCGGCCAGATGCCGACCAGCGAATCGTGCCGTCCCCCCCGACACGAGGACGCGCCCTGGGGTTCGCGAGCACCGGCGCGTGACACGGCCCCCCGACCCCGCGAGATGATGGCTGCCGGAGAAGGGGGCGGCATGGTCCACGAGCACGACCACCACGAGGCGAACCGCACACGCCTGGCGGTCGCCTTCGCGATCACCGCGGCGGTGCTCGTCGCGGAGGTCGTCGGCGCGATCTGGACCGGGAGCCTCGCGCTTCTCGTCGACGCCGCCCACATGCTGACCGACTCCGCCGGGCTCCTGCTCGCGCTGGTGGCCGCCTCGCTGACGCTGCGCCCGGCCACGTCCCAGCGCACCTGGGGGTTCCGCCGCGCGGAGGTGCTGGCCGCCGCCGCCCAGGCGGCGATCCTGCTCGCCGTCGGGCTCTACGCGCTCGTCGAGGGCGTCCGCCGCCTCATGAACCCGCCGGAGGTGTCCGCGGGCGGGCTGCTCGTCTTCGGCGTCATCGGCCTCCTGGCGAACCTTGCGTCGATCGTGGTGCTGGCGGGGGGACGGCACGCCAACCTCAACCTCCGCGCCGCGTTCCTGGAGGTCATCAACGACGCCCTCGGCTCCGTGGCCGTGATCGTCGGCGCGATCGTCATCGCCACCACCGGGTGGACCCGCGCGGACGCCGTCGCGGCCATCCTCATCAGCACCCTCATCGTGCCGCGCACCGTGATGCTGCTGCGCGAGACCGGCAACGTGCTGCTGGAGTCCACCCCCCGCGGCCTCGACCTCGACGAGGTCCGCCGCCACCTCCTCGGCGTGCCCCACGTGCGTGGGGTCCACGACCTGCACGCCTCCCAGATCGCGTCCGGGCTCCCCGTCCTCTCCGCACACGTGGTCATCGACGACGACTGCTTCCACGACGGCCACGCACCCGAGCTCCTCCACGAGCTGCAGAGCTGCGTGGCCGAGCACTTCGCCATCAGCGTCGCGCACTCCACGTTCCAGCTCGAGCAGGCGGGGCACCGCCCCCACGAGGGCCACATGCACGACTGAGACGTCCCCCGGGCGTCCGGTGTGACATCCAACCGCATCGCCGCGCCGAGCGCGTCGGGGCGAAGCGGTGACCCGCGGGCGGATATCGTCAGCACAGTGAGGATCTTCGATGGTGATGCGCGCCGGGTGGCCACGCTCTTCCCGGGCATCGGCTACACGCCCGACCGGCCGCTGCTGCACTACGCCGGGACGATCCTGCGCGACAGCGGATGGGCCGTGCGCAACGTCTGGTGGCCCGAGCTGCCCGACGACGGCGACTCCCTGAACACGATGGTCAGCGACATCGCCTGGCGCGAGCTCCACGCGGAGGTCGCGACCAAGCGGCTGGTCATCGGCAAGTCCCTCGGCAGCCTCGCGATCCCCGTCGCCGCGGAGATGGCGCTGCCCGGCATCTGGCTCACGCCCCTGCTCCACAACCCCAAGGTGCTCGACGGCCTCGCCCGCATGGAGGCCCCCACCCTGCTGATCGGCGGCACGGACGACGAGCTGTGGGACGGCGACGCCGCGCGCGCGACCGGGCACCAGGTGCTCGAGATCGACGGCGCGAACCACAGCCTCGAGTTCGCCGGCGACCCCCAGCGCTCCATCGGCACCCTCGGCGCCGTCGCGGAGGCGATGGTCGACTTCGTCGAGAGGATCGCCGCCGCCGTCTGACGGCGCCGGGCCGGGCACCGAGCCGGGCACCGAGCCGGGCACCGAGCCGGGCACCGAGCCGGGCACGGCCTCGGCGGCCCTAGGATCCGGGTGCCGGCCTCGGCGGCCCTAGGATGAGGCCGCCCTGTCCCGTCCGCCCGCGAGGAGCCTCATGCCGACGACCGATATCCGTGTTGACCTCGGTGACGCCCTCGACCCGCTGGTCCTTGCCCTCGACGTCGGCTCCACCGCGAGCCGCGGCGGCCTGTACGACGCCGCCGGCCGGCCGGTGCGCGGCCGCAGGCACAAGGTGGCGCACCAGTTCACCACCGCGACCGACGGCAGGTCCGAGATCGACCCGGACCAGGTGGTCCGTGAGATCGAGGAGATCCTCACCGCCCTCGCCGTCGAACCGCTGACGGGACGCATCGCCGGCGTCGCGATGGACACCTTCGCCTCCTCGCTCGTCGGCGTGGACGCCGAGGGCCGGCCGCTGACCCCCTGCTTCACCTATGCCGACTCCCGGTGCGCCCCCCAGGTGGGCGCGCTGCGCCGGGAGCTCGACGAGCGCGAAGTCCAGCAGCGCACCGGCACCCGCCTGCACACCAGCTACCTGCCCGCGCGGCTGCGCTGGCTGCGCGAGAGCGCGCCGGAGACCTTCGCCCGCGTGGACCGGTGGCTCTCGCTCGGTGAGTACGTCCACCTGCAGATCCTCGGCCGGACGGCGGTGGGCACGTCGACGGCGGCATGGACCGGGATGCTCGACCGGCGCACCGGCGCCTGGGACGCCGAGCTCCTCGCGGCCTGCGGCGTGCGTCCCGAGCAGCTCTCCGAGATCCGCGACCCCGACCGGCCGCTGTCCGCGAGCGACGCCGCCGGGCGGCGCTGGCCGGCGCTGGCCGGCGCGGCATGGTTCCCGGTCATCACCGACGGCTTCGCCAGCAACGTCGGCGCGGGCGCCGCCGACGCGTCCACCATCGCGGCCGCCGCGGCCACGAGCGGGGCGATGCGCGTGCTCGCCCCCGGCATCCCCGACGAGATCCCCGCCGGCCTGTGGTGCTACCGCGTGGACTCCTCCCGCTCACTGCTCGGCGGGGCCCTGAACGACGTCGGGCGGGTGCTCGCCTGGCTCGAGACCACGGTGAAGGTGCCCGAGGACGCCGACCTCGGCGCGGTCCTGGCCGCGGCCCCCGAGCCCTCCACGCCGGCGGTGCTCCCGTTCCTGACCGGGGAGCGCAGCACCGGGTGGGCGGCGAACGCCCGCGCGGTCATGGCGGACGTCTCGGTGGCGACGACGCCGGCCATGATGGTGCGCGGCGCGATGGAGGGCGTGGCGCTCGCCTACGCCCGGGTGGCCGACCAGCTCGCGTCGGCCGCCGGGCGGCCGCAGCGGATCGTGGCCAGCGGCCGGGTGACCCAGGACGTGCCCACGTGGCTCCAGGTGCTCGCCGACGCCATCGGCGCACCGGTGGACCACGTCACCATGAAGCGCACGACGCTGCACGGCACCGCCCTCGTCGCCCTGGAGGTCCTCGCCCCGGACGTGCCTCGGGCGGCCGTGGAGATCGGCGGGTCGTACGAGCCCGTCCCGGCTCACGCGGAGCACTACGCCGGGCGCAAGGCCCGCTTCCAGGCCCTCTACGACGCGGTCGTCGCGCCGTCGGCCTGAGCGGCCCACTACCCCCGCTCCCGCCCACGCGCCGCCCCGCCGCGCACGCACACGCGCCCCACCCCCGCCGACCGGTCAAGTACTCGCGCCCCACCCCCGCCGACCGGTCAAGTACTCGCGCCGCCTGACCACTGGTCGTGCCCGGCTGGACGAAGTCGTACTCCGCGCGATCTACGACCACGTCCGGCGGAGTACGACCGGTCGACGCCGGTCCGGCCCAGGTGAGCTGGTTAGCAACCGGTCGACGCCGGTGGCGGCTCAGGTGGGCTGCTAGTACTTGACCGCTCGCGCCCAAGAGGGGGGCGAAGGTCCCTGCGGGGTAACGGAGCGTTGATGCTGGTAACTGGCGGGACCGCCGAGTGCCGGCCGCCGACGACGCGCCGTACCGAGGGCGACTTTGCCGCACAGTTCTGCGGCAGACGGCGCGACGGCGTTACCCAAAAGTGACATCTGTCGCCACGTTCGATAACGTCCACCTTGCTTCCGGAAATTCCCCTCCAGAAGTGAGTGGGGCCTACCTGGCCCTCAGCAGGAGAGGCACTTCGTGACCACCACCGTCGTCAGCGGCGCACGCCACCGGGCAGCGCGTCGCCCCTCCACCCCGCTGTCCTCCCTCGGCCAGAGCCTCACCGGCCCGGCCGCCCGGCGCGGCCTCGCCGCCGCCGCCTCCTCCGGCCTCGTCCTGACCATGGCCGCCACGTCGGCCGGCGCCAGCACCGGCTCCACGACGGCGATGCCGAAGGTTGACATCTCCTCCGTCACCGCCGAGGCGCTGACCGCCATGGTGACCACGCCGTCGGTCACCGTGCCCGCGAGCGTCGTCTGGAGCGTCGAGCCCCTCGCCGCCCGCGCCACCCCGGCGCCCGAGCGCGCCATCCTGGCAGAGCGGGCCACCCCGGTCGCGTCCCGCACCGGCGAGCGCGCCGACCTCGCCACGGTCACCGCGGAAGCCACCGGCTCCGCCGCCGCCGAGACGGCCACCGACCAGGTGGCCGCCCCCGCGCCGCTCGGCTCGGCCAGCGCCCTCATCAGCTTCGCCCGCCAGTTCGTGGGCACCCCGTACGTCTACGGCGGTTCCACCCCGGGCGGCTTCGACTGCTCCGGGTTCACCAAGTTCGTCTTCGCCGAGCTCGGCATCAACCTCCCGCGCAGCTCGGGCGCGCAGGCGGCGGCCGGCACCGCCGTCTCGGCCGCCGAGGCCCGGCCCGGCGACCTCGTCTGGTGGCCCGGCCACGTCGGCATCTACACCGGGGGCGGCAACCACATCGCGGCCCGCCAGCCCGGCACCGCGCTGGCCGAGGGCCCGATCACCCACACCAGCCCGACGTTCATCCGCATCGGCTGAGCACCGCCCGCTGCCGAGAGAGGCCCGTCCCTTGAGTGGCGGGCCTCTCTCGTCTCCGCACAGTGGCCCGCCCCTGCGGGCGGCGGCCTCTCTCGCCTCCGCATAGCGGCCCGTCCCTCAAGGGGGCGGGCCGTGCTCGTCTTGGCCTAGCGGCCCGTCCCGGCGCGCGGCGCGCGGCCCGCACCCGCAGGGCCCGCCGTCACCGCGGCGTGAGGGGCGCCGCGCCCCCCTCCTCGTCCAGCAGCGCCGCCATGCCCGCGAGGAACGCGACCACCGCCTCCCGCGCCTCCGGCGGCACGGAGCGGGCGACGTCGGCCATCCGCTCGTGCATGTGCGCGAGTCGTTCACGGATCTGGTCGTGGGCGTGCGCGGTGGCCGTCAGGACGAGCGAGCGGCGGTCGCGCGGGTGCGGGGAGCGCGCCAGGTGCCCGGACGCGGTGAGCCGGTCGAGGAGCTTGGTCGTCGACGCGGTCGAGATCCGCAGGTGCGCGCTCAGCTGCCGGGGGGTGACGGCCTCGCCGCGCCCCTCGCCGGCGATGACGAACTGCAGCGCCTGAAGGTCCGTGACGTTCATGTCCATGCCCTCGCTCATGCGGCGGCGCATCTCCTGGTCGGCCCGCCGGAACCGCCGCACGGCGTGCAGGACGGCGACGACGGACGCGTCGCCGTCGTACCAGTAGTGCGCCTCCGGCGCCGGGGTGTCCCTGTCCACACGACTATGTTACCTTCTCTTATTACTAGCCCGGCTAGCAAATAGCCGCCCGCCGTCCGGACAGCGGCGGCCACGCTCACACCCACCTACCAGGAGCAGCGAGATGCACACGTCCCGCCGTCGCCCCCCCGACCACGTGGTGCTGGTCGACGAGCGGGGCACACCGGTCGGGGCCGCGCCACGCTCTGCCGTGCACGGCCCGGACGCCCCGCTCCACCTCGCCTTCTCGTGCTACCTCTTCCGCGGGGACGGGAAGGTGCTGCTCGCCCGCCGCGCCCTGGCCAGGCCGACCTGGCCCGGGGTGTGGACGAACGCCCTGGGCGGGCACCCACGCGCCGGGGAGCCCGTCCCCGCGGCGATCGCCCGCCGGGCCCGTCGCGAGCTCGGGGTGGGCGTGACGGACCTCGTCTGCGCGCTGCCCCACTTCCGCTACCGCGCGACAGACCCGTCGGGGCGTGTCGAGAATGTGCTCTGCCCGGTCTACCTGGCGTGGACCACGGCCGAACCGCACCCGCACCCCCGGGAGGTCATGGAGATGCGCTGGGTCGAACCGGAGGAGCTCGGCCGCGCGGTGGCCGCGGCGCCCTGGGCGCTGAGCCCGTGGCTGGTCACGCAGGTCGGCGAGCT
Organism: Georgenia sp. SYP-B2076; assembly: GCF_003991205.1. GTDB lineage: Bacteria > Actinomycetota > Actinomycetes > Actinomycetales > Actinomycetaceae > Georgenia. The sequence continues at coordinate 240,317 of NZ_RXOZ01000032.1, forward strand.
CGCCGAGGTCGACCCCGCGGGCCTCGCGGCGGGCGTCACGGAGCTGGCCGGATGAGCACCGTCGACGCGCGGCTCAGGCAGCTCTTCGACGAGGGCGCGGCGCACGCGGAGGCCATCGACGGCGACTACCACCAGCTCTGGCTCGCCCTCGGCCGCGCCGGAGAGGGCGGCAAGCGACTCCGGCCCGCCCTGGTCACCGCCACCTACGGCGCGCTGGGCGGCCGCGACCTCCCCCTCGCCGCTCGCGTCGGCGCCGCGATCGAGCTGCTGCACACCGCGTTCGTCATCCACGACGACATCATCGACGGCGACGAGACCCGTCGCGGCCGGCCCAACGTCACCGGCACGTTCACCGAGCGCGCCCGCTCCTCGGGCGCCCCCCTGGACCGCGCGGCCACCTTCGGGCTCACCGCCGGCATCCTCGCCGGCGACCTCGCGCTCGTCGCCGCGATCCGCGCGACGGCGCTGGCCGGAGCGCCGCCGCGGACCACCGAGCGCCTCCTCGAGCTGGTCGACCGGGCCGTGCACGTCACCGCCGCCGGCGAGCTGGCCGACGTCCGCCTCAGCCTCGACCTCGCGCCCGTCTCGCTGGGCGAGATCCTCACCATGGAGGAGCACAAGACCGCGGTGTACTCCTTCGAGCTGCCCCTTCAGGCCGGCGCCGTGCTGGCCGGCGCGGACGCCCCGCTCGTGCGCGGCCTGGGCGACTTCGGGCGCCTGGTGGGCATCGGGTTCCAGCTGCTCGACGACCTCCAGGGGGTCTTCGGCGACGAGGCGGTCACCGGCAAGAGCGCCCTGTCGGACCTGCGCGAGGGCAAGGTGACCCCGCTCGTCGCGCATGCGCGCAGCACGGCCGCCTGGCCCGAGATCGCGCCGTTCGTCGGCGACCGCGGGCTCACGCCGTCGGGCGCGGCGGTGGCGCGGGACCTGCTCACCCGCTGCGGGTCACGCCGGTTCATCGAGGACCTGGCGGGCAGCTACGTGACGGCGGCGCTCGGCGTGGCCGAACGACTCGAGCTGCCCGCCGACCTCCTGGACTGGGTGACCTCGATGACCGACGACCTTGCCCGGAGGGCCGCATGAGCGTCGACGACCGCCTCGCCAAGCCACGATCCGGTGACCTCTACGACGACGTCGCCCGCGCGAGCGCCGCCGTCGTCATCCGCGGCTACTCCACGTCCTTCACCTGGGCCTGCCGGCTCCTGCGCGAGCCCGTGCGCACCCGGGTGCGCACCATCTACGCCCTGGTCCGGCTGGCCGACGAGATCGTCGACGGCCCCGCCGGCGTGGCCGACCCCCGCCGCGCCGGGCGCCTGCTCACCGCCCTCGAGGAGGAGACGTACGCGGCGCTGGACGGCGGGTACAGCACCAACCTCCTCGTGCACGCCTTCGCCGGCACCGCCCGGGAGTGCGGGATCGGCCGCGACCTCGTCGCCCCCTTCTTCGCCTCCATGGCCACCGACCTCACCACGGCCACGCACACCGCGGGCAGCCTGAGCACCTACGTCTTCGGCTCCGCGGAGGTCGTCGGGCTGATGTGCCTGCGCGCCTTCCTCGCCGACGAGCCGGCCCCGGCGGCGTACGACGCGCTCGCGCCCGCGGCCCGGCGCCTCGGCGCGGCGTTCCAGAAGGTCAACTTCCTGCGCGACCTCGCCGCGGACCACGACGAGCTGGGGCGGACGTACTTCCCCGGGATCGACGTCGAGGAGCTCCGCGACGCGGAGCGGGACGCGCTCCTGGACGACGTCGACGCCGACCTCGCGGCCGCGGCCGCGGGGATCCCCCGGCTGCCGGCGAGCAGCCGGGCGGCCGTGCGCGCCGCGCACGACCTCTTCGCCGCGCTCTCGCGCCGCCTGCGCCGCACCCCGGCCGCGCAGATCCGGCGCACGCGCGTGCGCGTGCCGGGACCGGTGAAGGCCGGGATCGTCGCCGCGGCCGTGCTGACCGGGGGCCGGGCATGACGACGTCGGCGGCCGTGGCGCGTCCCCGCCGGCCCGGGACCGGCGGCGGGGGCCGGCGCGCCGTCGTCATCGGCGGCGGGATCGCGGGCCTCGCGTCGGCCGCGCTGCTGGCGCGCGACGGGTACGACGTCGACGTCCTCGAGCGGCGCGGCGAGCTGGGCGGCCGGGCCGGGCTGTGGGAGAGCGGCGGGTTCCGCTTCGACACCGGGCCCTCCTGGTACCTCATGCCCGAGGTCTTCGACCACTTCTTCCGGCTGCTGGGCACCTCCGCCGCCCAGCAGCTCGACCTCGGCGTCCTCGACCCCGGTTACCGGGTGTTCTTCGAGGGCCACGACGCCCCGGTGGACATCCGCCCGGACCTGGCCGCCAACATGGCGACCTTCGAGGAGATCGAGCCCGGCGCGGGGGCGCGCCTCGAGAGCTACCTCGCCTCCGCGCGCGACACGTACGCCGTCGCCAAGCGCCGGTTCCTCTACACGAGCTTCCAGTCCCTCTGGGCCCTCGCGCGCCCGGAGGTCCTGGTCCGCGGCGGGCGGCTGCTCTCCCTGCTCACCCGGTCCCTGGAGTCCTTCGTCGCCCGGCGCTTCCACGACCGCCGGCTCACGCAGATCCTCGGGTACCCCGCCGTGTTCCTCGGCTCCTCCCCCGACCGCGCGCCGAGCATGTACCACCTCATGAGCCACCTCGACCTCGCTGACGGCGTGCTCTATCCGCAGGGTGGGATCGCGGCGGTCGTGGGCGCCGTCGCGGGCCTCGCCCGCCGCGAGGGCGCCCGCCTGCACACCGGGGCCGCCGCCACCGCCATCACGACGGCACGCTCGGGCCGGCGCGCCCGGGTCACCGGGGTGCGCTACCGCGACGCCGCGGGGGCGGAGCGGACGCTGGACGCGGACGTCGTCGTCGGCGCGGCCGACCTCCACCACGTCGAGACGACCCTGCTGCCCCCCGACCTCCAGACATACCCGCAGGCGTGGTGGGACCGGCGCCAGTCCGGGCCGGGCGCCGTCCTGGTCTACCTCGGCGTCCGGGGCGCCGTGCCGCAGCTCGCGCACCACTCCCTGTTCTTCACCGCCGACTGGCGGCAGAACTTCGCGGACATCTTCGGCCCCCGGGCGCGCGTCCCGGACCCGGCGTCGATCTACGTGTGCGCCCCGTCCCGGAGCGACGTGGCCGTGGCGCCGGCCGGGTCGGAGAACCTCTTCATCCTCGTCCCGGTGCCTCCCGACGCCACGCTGGGCCGCGGCGGCCGGGACGGCGCCGGCGACCCCGCGGTGGAGCGGGTTGCCGACGCCGCCATCGACCAGCTCGCCGCGTGGGCGGGCGTCCCAGACCTGCGCGAACGGATCGTCCTGCGGCGCACCGTCGGGCCCGCCGACTTCGCCGACGAGTTCCACGCGTGGTCCGCCGGGGCGCTGGGGCCGGCGCACACCTGGCGGCAGAGCGCGTTCCTGCGCGGGCGCAACGCCTCGCGCAAGGTCGACGGGCTCTACTACGCGGGCAGCAGCACCATCCCGGGGATCGGGCTGCCCATGTGCCTGATCAGCGCGGAGATCCTGCTCAAGCGGCTGCGCTCGGACCGCTCGACGGCGCCCCTGGCGGAGCCGCTGTGACCGGGTGGGAGTACCTCGGCGTGCTGCTCCTCGCCCTCGCGTGCCTGGCGGCGATGGACCGGCGGTTGCGGCTGTTCCTGTGGGACCGGCCCCGCCGCGCGGCGCTCGTGCTGGCGGTGGGCGTGGTGTTCTTCCTCGTCTGGGACCTCAGCGCGATCGGCCTCGGCATCTACGGCCGCGGCGGCAGCGCGGCGATGACAGGGATCGAGCTCGCCCCCCACCTGCCGCTCGAGGAGGTCTTCTTCGTGACGTTCCTGTGCTACCTGACGATGGTGGCGCACCCGCTGGTGCGCCGGTTCGTGGTGCGGCCCGCGGACCAGGAGGCGGCATGAGCTACCTGGTGCTCAGCCTGGCCTTCCTGGTGGGGGCCGGCGCCGTGGCCCTGGCCGGGGGCCGCGTGGCCCGGCCGGGGCGGCGCTGGTGGGTCGCGAGCGCCGTCGTCGCCGCGGGCCTGCTGGTGCTGACCGTGGTGTTCGACAGCCTCATGGTCGCGGCGGACCTGTTCCGGTACGAGGCCGCCGCGCTCACCGGCCTGCGGGTGGGGCTGGCGCCGGTCGAGGACCTCGCGTGGCCCCTCGCCGCCGCGGCGGCCCTGCCCGCGCTGTGGGAGCTGCTGGGGGCGCGCGAGAAACGCCGGGCCGCGCGGGCCGGGGCGCGGCACCCCGGACGGCCGTACGCCGGCGAGCCGCACCCCGGCGAGCCGCACCCCGCCGCACGGCTCGCCGACCGCGAGGGGGCCCGGGATGAGCACTGACGTCACCCGCGCGGGTGGCGTGCGGGCGGCGCTGCGTCAGCTGCTCGGCGCCTCCCGGCCGGTCAGCTGGATCAACACCGCCTACCCGTTCGCCGCGGCCTACCTGCTCACCGCGGGGCGGGTCGACCTGCCCTTCGTGCTGGGGACGGTGTACTTCCTCGTCCCCTACAACCTGGCGATGTACGGCATCAACGACGTCTTCGACTACGAGTCCGACCTGCGCAACCCGCGCAAGGGCGGCATCGAGGGCGTCGTGCTGGGGCGGCGCTGGCACCGCCTGACGCTGGGGGCGGCGGCGGCCGCGAACGTGCCGTTCCTCGTCGCCCTCGTGGCGCTGGGGGGCGCCGCCTCCACGGCCGTGCTCGCCGTCAGCGTCTTCGCGGTGATTGCGTACTCCGCGCCGGGCCTGCGGTTCAAGGAACGGCCGGTGCTGGACTCCGTCACCTCCGCCACGCACTTCGTCAGCCCGGCCGTCTTCGGGCTGGCCCTCGCGGGCGGCGGCCTCAGCGCGCCGGTGCTGGCCACCCTCGTCGCGTTCTTCCTCTGGGGCATGGCGTCCCAGGCCTTCGGGGCCGTGCAGGACATCCTCAGCGACCGCGCCGCGGGCATCGCCTCCGTCGCCACGTGGCTCGGGGCGCGGACCACGGTGCGCCTGGCCATGGCGGGCTACGGTCTCGCCGCGGCGGTGATGCTCGGGGCGGGCTGGCCCGGGGCCCTCGCCGGGCTCGTGCCGCTGGCCTACGTGCTCAGCGTCGCGCCTTTCCGCCGGCTCACCGACGCGCGGAGCGAGGAGGCCAACCGCGGGTGGCGGCGGTTCCTGTGGCTGAACCTCGTCAGCGGCTTCCTGATCACCCAGCTGCTGATCTGGATCGCGCTGCGCGGCTGAGGGTCACCGGCGCGGCTGCAGGCTGAACTGGTCGCTGAGGTCCGCCCACCGGGCGACCAGGATGGTCGCGTCGTCCTGCAGGACGTCGTTCTGGTACCCCAGCACGTTGCGGACGAGCCGGCGCACCGTCTCCGGCGGCGGCTGGGCCGTCGACATCTCCCGCTCGAGGAAGTCGACGAGCCGGTCCACGCCGAAGAACCGTCCCTCCCGGTCGCGCGCCTCCGTGATGCCGTCCGTGTAGAGCACCAGCACATCGCCCGGCTCGAGGATCTCCTCGGCGACGCTGACCCCGCGCGCGGGCATCCCGAACACCGGCCGGCGCCCCCCGGTCAGCGACTTGACGACCTTCTTCCGGCGCATGAGCAGCGGGTAGGGGTGCCCGGCGGCGATGTAGCGGAGCCGGCCGGAGCCCAGGTCGAGCTCGGCGAGCACCGCGGTGACGAACCGGCCCGTGCTGTCCACCTGGCCCGTGATGATCTCGTCGATGGCCATCGCCTGGTCGAAGAGCGTGCCGCCGTTGCGGCGGGCGCTGCGGTATGCGGACAGCGCCATGGCCGTGACGACGCCGGAGTCCAGCGAGTGCCCGGTCGCGTCGAAGATGGCCAGCTGCGCCGTCGTCTCGGAGAGGGCGTAGTCGAAGGCGTCTCCGCCGACGTTGTAGCAGGGCTCGACGGCGCCGGCGAGGACCAGCTTGTCCGTGCCCGCGGTCATCGGGGGGAGCAGCTGCCAGACCAGCTCCGCGGCCGCGTCGCGCGGGCGCCGGCGCTGCACGTTGTCCAGGGCGTCGCCGTAGTGCGTGGTGGCGACGACGAGATGGCCGATGAGCATGGACAGCCAGGCGAGCTGGCGCCTGAGCGCGAGATCGTGCGGGTCCCCCGGCTCGGTCAGGACCGCCTCCATCACGCCGAGGCGTTCGGCGCCGTCGACCAGCGGGACCCACACGCGCGCCCGCCCGCCCGTCTCGACGCCGATCGTCTCCAGGAGCCGGAACGCGCGCCCGGCGACCGAGGTGTCCACGCCCAGCGGCGGGCGGTCCTCGGCGCCCGGCCCGGGCACCGGGTACAGACGCTTCTGGTCGTAGTCGACGAGGTAGAGGACGATCCGGACCCCCAGGGCCGCCCCGGCGGCGGCGGCCACCGCCGCGAGCCGGTCGGGGGGTGCCAGGTGCATGCCGTCCACGACCCGGATGGCGGCGCCCGTGAAGCCGTCCTCCGGCTGCGGCAGGCGGATGGTGTGGCTGTAGGGCACGCCCCGCCGCCAGGTCATCTCGTCGATCCGCTCGTTCACGGCCAGCGCGAGGCGGTCCCGCTCCTGGGCGGGCAGCGGGAGGAGGCCGCTCAGGTACGCCTCGACCTCGACGAGCCCGGCACTGCCCCCGAGCGCGAAGTAGCGGCGCCACAGCTGCTCGAGGCTGAGGTCCGCCCGCTCGCGGGCGAGGCCGAGCAGGCGCCGCTGCTCGAGCTCGCCGCCGTCCCTGGCCATCGCCCTACCGCCGGCGCCGGGCGGTGCCGCGGGCCAGGGACTGGGCGACGTCTCGCACGCTCTTCCGCTCGCGCTGCGACATCCCGATGAGGGTCGCGAACGCGGCGTCCTCGTCGATGCCGTCGCGGGCCATCACGATCCCCATGGCCACCGAGATGGTGTCCCGGCTGCGCAAGGCGTCCTTGAGGTCGTCGGTGAGGCGCCGGGCGTTCTCGTAGGACTGCACGTTCGCGACGAGCACGGCGGCCTGCGCGCCGAACATCGCCAGCAGGTGCTCGCTGCGCGGGTCGTAGGCCCCGGGATGGAAGGAGTAGACCTTGATCGCCCCGAGCGCGACGTCCCCGGCGACCATGGGGGCGCTGAGCACGGAGTGGAGGCCGAGCGCGGCGGCGGCGCGGCACCACCGCGGCCAGCGGCTCTCGGTGGCCAGCTCGTCGACCCGGCACGTGGCGCGGTCGGCCCAGGTCTGCAGGCACGGACCTTCCCCGAGCTCGTACTGGAGGTCGTCGGCGCGCTCGACGACGGCGTCGGAGGCCGCCGTCGTGGTGCGGCGCCCGTGCTGGTCCATGAGAGAGATGCCCGCGCCGACCGTGCCGGGGATGGTGTCCGCCGCGAGCGACGTCACGAGGCGCAGGGCGCTGCCGACGGTCTCCTGCGAGAGCAGGAGGCCGGACATGCGGGCGAACACCACCGCGAGCTCGTCGGCGAGCGGGAGCGGCTGGGTCACGGGGCACCTCCTGGGCTGCGGCCCGCGCCGTCGGCGCGAGGACCGATACCCGTTCCGGTGGAGCGTCGCAGCTGCCCACCGTCACGACCTGCCCCCAGTGTCCTCCTGTTCGGCCCCGTGGAACGGGGAATGGTGCGGCGGATGTGGGGTTGCGGGGCGTGCTCGTGCGGTTGCGCGGCGCGCCCTAGGTGCGGTGCTGCATGTCCTCGAGCTCCATGCCCTTGGTCTCGCGCACGAACTTCCACACGAAGATGAACGACAGGATCGCGCACAGGGCGTAGAACCCGTAGGCGATGCCGAGGGAGAGGTCCTTCATGGCGGGGAAGCTCACGGTGATCAGCCAGTTCGCCACCCACTGGGCGCCGGCGGCCAGGGACAGGGCCGCCGCCCGGATGCGGTTGGGGAAGGACTCCCCGAGCAGCACCCACACGATCGGGCCCCACGACATGCCGAACGAGACGACGAAGAGGTTGGCGGCCACCAGCGCGATCGGGCCGGTGGCGCCGGCGAGCACCGGCGCGCCCTCCGCGTTGATCGGGGCGGTGCCGAAGATGACGGCCATGGTGGCCAGCGTCACCGCCATGCCGACCGAGCCGATGAGCAGCAGCGGCTTGCGGCCGAAGCGGTCGACGCTCGCGATGGCGATCAGCGTGGTGCCGACGTTCACCACGGCGGTGATGACCGTGATGATGAAGGAGTTCTGCTCGCTGAAGCCGACGGCCTCCCACAGGATGTTCGAGTAGTAGAAGATCACGTTGATGCCGACGAACTGCTGGAAGATCGACAGGAACAGGCCCACCCACACGATGGGGTACAGGCCCCCGCCGGGGGCCCTGAGGTCGCGCCACTTCGGGCGGGTCTTGTCCTTCAGCGTCTCCTGGATCCGGCCGATCGTGTAGTCCAGGTTCTTGGGGCCGAGCACACCCGCGAGGACCCGGCGCGCCTCGGCCATCCGGCCCGTCCCGACGAGGTAGCGCGGGGACTCGGGGATCGTGAGCGACAGGATGCCGTAGGCGAGCGCCGGCACGACCATCGCGAGGAACATCCAGCGCCAGGCCTCGAGCCCGAGCCACAGGCTCAGCCGCGAGCCCCCGGCGATGGTGGCCAGCACGAAGTCGACGAGGAGGGCCAGGAAGATGCCGGTGACGATCGCGAGCTGCTGGAGCGAGCCGAGTCGCCCCCGGATGCGGGCCGGCGCGATCTCGGCGATGTAGGCGGGGGCGATCACGGAGGCGACGCCGACACCCAGGCCGCCGACGATGCGCCCGACGATGAAGACCCACAGGTTGGGTGCGAGGCCGGTGCCCACCGCGCTGACGAGGAACAGCACCGCGGCGATCCGCATGACGGCGAGGCGGCCGACGCGGTCGGCGATGCGCCCGGCCGAGAGGGCGCCGACGGCGGCGCCCAGGAGCGCGGAGGCCACGGCGAAGCCCAACGGCCCGCTGCTGACGTCGTACCGGTCCTGCACCGCGGCGACCGCGCCGTTGATGACCGCGCTGTCGTAGCCGAACAGGAAACCGCCGAGCGCCGCGACCGACGAGATCCGGACGACGCTGATCTTGCCTCCCCCGCCGCCGCCGGGGGACTCGTCGTAGATGGATTCCTCGTCGGTGAAAGAACCGTGCTCACCCATGACGCCCGCCTTCTCTGCCGAGAAGCCCCGCGCTCCGGTGCGGCCGTGGCACCGCTCCCGAAGGGCGCTGACCTTGTGGACCATGCGGAATGAAGCGTAGGTCGCACCCCCGCACCGCGCATACCCGCCGCGGGACCGCGGGTGCGCGACGGCGGCCGCGGGACCGCGCCGGCGCGGTAGCGTCGCCCGATGATCAGCACCCGACCGCAGGCCTGCAGCCGTCTCAGCGTCGAGAACGGCGACCCGCTCGCCGGCACGGCCTCCACCGCACGCGGGTTCCTCCTCGTCGAGCACGGCGGCCCGTGGGGCAAGAAGCCGCTCCGGGATGCCGTGTTCCGCGGCCCGGGTGGCGCCCACGTCGACCTGGGCGGGAACCTCGGCCGGGTCCTCGAGCCGCTCGGCGTGACCGCGCTGCTCGTCCGGCGCCCGGGGGCCCGCCACGGCATCCCCTCCCCCGCGACCGTCATGCTCGTCGCCGTGGACCAGGCCGGCGGGCGGGGGGCGCGGACCAGCGTCGAGGGCGTGTCCGAGATCCTGGGCTGGGACGTGCCGGGGCTGCTCGGCGAGCTGCGCACCGGCCGGACGCCGGCCGGCTGGCGGCCGCTCGGCACGCAGTACTTGGCATGCACCCACGCGCGGCGCGACGCGTGCTGCGGGGAGCTCGGCCGTCCGGTGGCGAGGGCGCTGGGCGACGTGGAGCCCGCGCGCACGTGGGAGGTCAGCCACCTCGGGGGCCACCGGCTGGCGGCCAACGTCCTCGTCGTCCCCGACGGCGTCGTCTACGGGCGGCTGGGCGCGGCGGACGCCCCTGCCCTCGTGCGCTGCCACGACGAGGGGCGGCTGCTCCTGGGCGCGTTGCGGGGCCGGGCGGCGCTGCCGCAGCCGGTGCAGGCGGCGGAGATCGCGGTGCGCCGCGCCGCCGGGGCAGAGGCCGCCGACGGCGCCGCCCTGCTCTCCGCCGAGGTGCAGGGTGCCCGGACGCTGACGCGGTGGCGCGTGGGGCGGACGGCCTGGCGGGTGGTCGTCGAGACCGTGGCTGACGAGGGCGCCCCGCGCCCGGCCAGCTGCGGCGCGGAACCGTCCGCGCCCCCGGCCCGTCAGGTGGTCCTGGAGGTCACCGCGGGCGGGTGACCTCGGACGGGTGACCGCGGGCCGGCGACCGGCCGGCCGGCGACCGGCGGGCAGCCCGCAGCGAAAGGCGTGACCTGCCGGGCGCGGGCCGCTCAGCCGGCCACGGACTCCAGCGTCCCGCCCCTGCCGGTCGGACGGCCGGCGGCCCGGGGCGGGCGCTGGCTCCGCAGCTCGGCGATGAGCGCGTTGCCCTCCGGGTCCGCGCCGGCGAGGCGCACCCGCCAGTCGTCGACGTCGGGGAAGCGGCGCAGCAGCGCGCGCCGCTCGCGCTCCGTCAGGCCGCCCCACACGCCGAAGGAGATCTGGGAGTCCAGGGCCTCAGCCAGGCACTGCATCCGCACCGCGCAGCCCAGGCACAGCGCCCGCGCGGAGCGCTGCGCCGCCCCCCGCACGAACAGGGCGTCGGGCTCCGCGTCCGCGCAGGCCGCGTATCGGGCCCAGGACTCGTCCTCGTCGGACCACATGGCTTCCTCCATGCCCGGAGGACGCCGATGTCCCCGGGTGTCGACCTTCCGGCCCCGCTTGTGCGGGCGGATCTGATCCACACCTGACGCTAACCGAGTCCCGCGCGTTACGGAAGACCCGCGACGGCACGCGCGACCTGGGCGCTCACCCGCCGCCCGGCGCGGACCCGACCTGACGGCGGTCGTCGGGCAGCCGGCGCGTCAGCCCCAGGCGGTCGAGGCGTTCCAGGAGGGGCAGGACGACCCGCCGGGTGGTCCCGAGGCGCCGGCGTGCCTCGCTGGTCGTGAAGGGCTGGGGCAGCTCGGCCAGCCACGCCGCGGCGACCGCGTCCGCGCCGGCGCGCAGCACGATGCCCGGCGCCACCCGGAGCAGCCGCCCCGACCTGGCCGCCGCCGCCAGCGCCCGCTCGTCCAGCCCCAGCTCGCGCAGCCGGTCGGCCGTCGGCGCCGCGAACGGGCTCGCGCGCAGGTCGCGCTCGAGGGTGGCGACGGCCCGCTCCACCCCGGGCGGCAGGTCGGCGTGCGGCACACCCGCCGTGACCCGGCCCTCGCTCAGGCGCAGCGGCGGGCGGAGGACGGCCCGGACGAGATCGGCGGACGGCAGGCCCAGCGCGGCGGCCAGGACCGCCACCGGCACCCCGCGGTCGAGCGGCGCGCCGCGGTCGTGGGCGTCGACCACGCGCGCGGCCTCCTCGCCGGCGCGGCGCGCCCGGTCGTGGCTCATCACCCATCCCCCCGCCACCACGCCCGCCGCCTGGGCGTCCCCCGTCGGCACGCCGATGCGCCGCAGCAGCGCCAGCGGGACGACCTCGCGCCGGCGCACCTCCGCGGCCAGGTCCCCGCCGTCGCCGGCACGGTCCCCGCCGCCCTCACCGGCGAGGACCTCGGCGCGCTGGGCCGCGGCGCCGCGCCGCCGCAGGGGCGGCGGCGCGGGGTCCAGGACGGTGACGCCCCAGAGCGCGCGGCTCCCGGGGTCGCGGAGGACCGCGCGGTCCCCCACGCGCAGCGGCAGGCGCGCGTCGAGGGTCAGCCGGGCCAGGTCGCCGCCGAGCGGGCGGTGGTGGGTGGCCACCGCGGTCGCGCCGATGTGCAGCAGCGGGCTCTCCGGCGGAACGGGCCGGCGGCAGGGTCCGAGGTCAGCCGGCGCGCCGACCCGCACGTCCACGACGTCGGTGAGGTGCCAGGCGCCCGGGGTGACCAGCACCGACCCCCGGTCCAGCCCCGCCAGGTCCTCGCCCGCGACGTTCAGCGCCACGCGCGCCACGCCGCGGGCCTCCGCGACGGGCCGCCCGAGCGACTGGACGCCGCGGACCCGGACCGCCCGGTCGCCGAGGGCGAGCGTGTCGCCCACCGCGACCCGGCCGGCAGGCAGCGTGCCGGTGACGACGGTCCCCGCCCCCCGGACGCTGAAGCGCCGGTCGACCCACAGGCGCACGTCCGCGTCGGCACCCGGCACCGGCAGGGACCCGAGCATCTCGAGCAGGCGGGAGCGCAGCTCGTCCAGCCCCTGGCCGGTCCGGCCGCTCACCGTGACCGCGGCCGCGCCCCGCAGCGACGTCCGGCCCAGCTCCGCGAGCGCCCGCTCGCGCGCCGGGGCGGGGTCCGCGAGGTCGGAGCGGGTCACGGCGAGGACGCCGTGGGTGACGCCCAGGGCGTCCAGCGCGGCCAGGTGCTCGGCCGCCTGCGGCATCCAGGGGTCGTCGGCGGCGACGACGAAGAGGACCGCCGGGACCGGGCCGATCCCGGACAGCATGGTAGCCAGGAAGCGCTCGTGACCGGGGACGTCGACGAACGCGACGTCACCGGCCGGCGGCAGCGCGGTCCAGCAGTAGCCGAGCTCGATCGACAGGCCCCGCCGGTGCTCCTCCGCCAGGCGGTCGGGGTCGGCGCCGGTCAGGGCCTTCACGAGGGTGGACTTGCCGTGGTCGACGTGGCCGGCGGTGGCCACGACGTGCATGTCAGCTCCCCCCGGCGGCCCGGCGCACCGCGTCCGCCAGGGCGTCGTCCTCGCCGGGTGGCACGGCGATGAGGTCGAGCAGGAGGCCGCCGCGGCGGGTGTGGCCGACCACGGGCGGCTCGCCGCGGCGCAGCGGCCCGGCCAGTGCGGCCGGCACCACGACGGCGGCGCTGGGGAGCTCGACGCCGGGCGCCCCTCCCCCGCCGACCGCGGCTGTGGACGCCACGGCGGTGGCCGCCACGGCCGGGGACAGGCTCGCGGCCAGGCGCACCGCCCGGGCCATGAGCTCCTCCGGGGTGGACGCCAGCGCCCGCGCGACCGGCGTGGGGGGTCCCGTCAGGGTGGCCTCGAGCGCGGCGAGGGTGAGCTTGTCCACCCGCAGGGCCCGGGCGAACGGGTGCCGGCGCAGCCGGTGGACCAGCTCCGCCCGGCCCAGCAGGAGCCCGCACTGGGGTCCGCCGAGCAGCTTGTCGCCGGAGGCCGTCACCAGGTCGGCCCCCGCTCGCAGGGCCGCCGCGGCGCTCGGCTCGCCCGGCAGCCGCGGGTGGGGCGCGAGGAGGCCGGAGCCGATGTCGACCACCACGGGCACCGGCAGCGACGCCAGGGCGGCGACCTCGACGGTGGAGGTGAAACCGGAGACGACGAAGTTGGACGGGTGCACCTTGAGGACGAACGCCGTCTCGGCGTCGACGGCCCGCTCGTAGTCGGCGAGGCGCACCCGGTTCGTGGTGCCGACCTCGCGGAGCGTGGCGCCGAGCGACCCGATGAGCTCGGGGATGCGGAAGCCGTCGCCGATCTCGACCATCTCGCCGCGCGCGATGACGACGTTCCGGCCCATCGCGAGCGCGCAGGTGACCAGGGCGAGGGCGGCGGCGCCGTTATTGACCACGTGCACGCCGCCGGCGTCCGGCACGGCCGCCGCGAGCGCGGCCAGCGCCGTCCGCCCGCGGGCGCCCCGCCGGCCGGTGGTCAGGTCCAGCTCGACGTCGGTGGCCCCGGCCGCGACGGCGAGCGCGCCCACCGCGGCGTCGGAGAGCGGCGCGCGCCCGAGGTTGGTGTGGACGACGACGCCGGTCGCGTTGACCACCCGGCGCATCCCGGTCGCCACCGGGGGCAGGGCGGCCAGCGCCGCCGCGGTGACGTCCGCGGGCGCGATCTCGCCCGCGCGGCACCGGTCGAGGACGGCGACCACGACGCCCTTGACGAGCGGGTCGCCCAGCCGTGCCGCGGCCGCGCGCAGGCGCGGGTCGGCGAGCACGTGGTCGGTCCGCGGCGTGGACCTGCGGTGGTCCTGCACATGCCCTCCCAGGCACCTGGCGGAGGCGGACGGGAATCGAACCCGCCTGGCCGAGATGCTCGGCCACTACGGTTTTGAAGACCGCGCCCGTCACCAGACGAGGAACGCCTCCGCCGCCACCCTAGACGCCGATGCCCTGGACCGTGGCCGGATGCCTTCGTACAGTGACGCGCATGAGCGCACCGGCGACGCAGCTGCGACTGACCCAGTACGCCGCCGGTGGCGGCTGCGCGTGCAAGGTGCCCCCCGGGGAGCTGGAACGGGTGCTCGCCGGCCTGCCGGCCGGTCGCGCCGGCGAGGAGCTGCTCGTCGGCCTCGAGAACGGCGACGACGCCGCCGCGGTGCGGATCGACGGCTCGCGCGCCGTCGTCGTCACCGCCGACTTCTTCACCCCCGTCGTCGACGACCCGTACGACTGGGGCCGGATCGCGGCCGCCAACGCGCTCTCCGACGTCTACGCCATGGGCGGCACGCCCCTCGTCGCCGTCAACCTGCTCTCGTGGCCGCGGCAGAAGATCCCGTTCGACGTCGCCGCGGAGGTGCTGCGCGGCGGCGCGGACGTGTGCGCCCAGGCGGAGACGTTCCTCGCCGGCGGGCACAGCGTGGACGACCCCGAGCCGAAGTACGGGATGGCCGTCACGGGCCTGGCGGACCCGTCGCGGCTGCTGCGCAACGACGCCGGGGCCGCCGGTGTGCCCCTCACCCTGACGAAGCCCCTGGGCCTGGGGATGCTCAACAACCGGCACAAGGCCACCGGGGAGGTCTTCGAGGAGGCCGTCGCCCTGATGACGACCCTGAACCGGGACGCGTCCCGGGCGGCGCTGGCGGCGGGCGCGGTGTGCGCCACCGACGTCACCGGCTTCGGGCTGCTCGGGCACCTGTTCAAGATGTGCCGCGCCAGCGGCGTCTCCGCCGTCCTCGACCCGGCGGCGGTGCCCTATCTCGACGGCGCCCGCGAGGCGCTGGCGGCCGGCTTCGTCCCCGGCGGCAGCCGCCGCAACCTCGACTGGGTGCGCCCCCACGTCGCCGCCGGCGTCGGCGAGGACGAGCTGGTGCTGCTCGCGGACGCCCAGACCTCGGGCGGGCTGCTGGTGGCCGGGGAGGTCCCCGGGTATCCCGTGATCGGGGAGCTGGTCCCCGCCGGCGACGCCGCCATCCGGGTGGCGTGACCGGGTGCGCCCCGCCGGGGCGTTCGCTACGGTGCTCGCGTAGGTGAGGAGGCCGCCATGGTGTCGCGGAAGACGTTCCTGTCCTGGCCCGTCGTGCGCCAGCTCACGGGCCCCGACCCCCTCGGGCGCGGCCCGGCGGTCCGGTCCGAGCGCACCGAGCAGCTCACCGCGCGCACGGAGACGGCGGACCGCGTGGCCCGCAGCGTCTGCCCCTACTGCGCCGTCGGCTGCGGGCAGCGGGTCTACGTCAAGGACGAGAAGGTCATCCAGATCGAGGGCGACCCGGACAGCCCGATCTCCCGCGGGCGGCTGTGCCCCAAGGGCTCGGCGAGCAAGAACCTCGTCACCAGCTCCATGCGCCAGACCAAGGTCCGCTACCGCCGGCCCTACGGCACCGACTGGGAGGACCTCGACCTCGACGTCGCGATGGACATGATCGCGGACCGGGTCGTGCGCGCCCGCAACGACACCTGGCAGGACCTCGACGAGAAGGGCCGCATCGTCCGGCGCACCATGGGCATCGCGAGCCTGGGCGGCGCGACGCTGGACAACGAGGAGAACTACCTCATCAAGAAGCTCTTCACCGCCCTCGGGGCGCTGCAGATCGAGAACCAGGCGCGCATTTGACACTCCTCCACGGTCCCCGGTCTGGGGACCAGCTTCGGTCGCGGCGGCGCCACCGGCTTCCAGCAGGATCTCGCCAACGCTGACTGCATCATCATCCAGGGCTCGAACATGGCGGAGGCCCATCCCGTCGGGTTCCAGTGGGTGATGGAGGCGAAGGCGCGCGGCGCCAAGGTCATCCACGTCGACCCCCGCTTCACCCGCACCAGCGCGGTGGCCGACATGTTCGTCCCGCTGCGCGTGGGCACCGACATCGTGTTCCTCGGCGCGATCATCAACCACGTGCTGAGCAACGGCCTGGACTTCCGCGAGTACGTCACGGCCTACACGAACGCCGCGACGATCGTCAGCGAGGACTACCGCGACACCGAGGACCTGGACGGGCTGTTCTCCGGCTTCGACCGGGACCACCGGACCTACGACGTCTCCAGCTGGCAGTACGCCGGGCAGGAGGCGGGCGGCGAGGAGGAGGAGACGCAGGCGATGAGGCGGGCGACCGCCGGGCCGCTGCAGCACGAGACGCACGGCATCCAGGTGGAGGGAGAGCCGCAGCGCGACGAGACCCTGCAGCACCCGCGGTGCGTCTACCAGATCCTGAGGCGGCACTTCGCGCGCTACACCCCCGAGATGGTGGAGGAGGC
Source organism: Georgenia sp. SYP-B2076 (assembly GCF_003991205.1). Lineage (GTDB taxonomy): Bacteria > Actinomycetota > Actinomycetes > Actinomycetales > Actinomycetaceae > Georgenia. Next base: position 256,656 of record NZ_RXOZ01000032.1, read on the forward strand.
GTGCGGCGTCTCCCGGGAGGTCTTCGCGCAGGTGTGCGACGCGTGGGTGTCCAACTCCGGGCGGGAGCGCACCACGGCGCTGGTCTACAGCGTCGGCTGGACCCAGCACAGCGTGGGCGTCCAGTACATCCGCACCGGCGCGATCCTCCAGCTGCTGCTTGGCAACATGGGCCGGCCCGGCGGCGGCATCATGGCGCTGCGCGGGCACGCATCCATCCAGGGCTCGACCGACATCCCGACCCTGTTCAACCTGCTGCCGGGCTACCTGCCGATGCCCAACGCCGAGGAGCACACCTCGCTTCAGGCCTGGGTCGACACCGTCCGCCACCCCGGCGCGAAGGGCTTCTGGGCGAACGCCGGCGCGTACGGCGTCAACCTCCTCAAGGCGTACTGGGGCGACGCCGCGAGGGCGGAGAACGACTACTGCTACGACTACCTGCCCCGGATGACCGGCGACCACGGCACCTACCGCACCACGCTCGACATGATCGACGGCAAGGTCAAGGGCTACTTCCTGCTCGGGCAGAACCCCGCCGTCGGCTCGGCCCACGGCCGCGCCCAGCGCCTCGGCATGGCCAACCTCGACTGGCTGGTGGTCCGCGACCTCTTCGAGATCGAGAGCGCCACCTTCTGGAAGAACTCACCCGAGGTCGAGACCGGCGAGATCGTCCCCGAGGAGTGCCGCACGGAGGTCTTCCTCCTCCCGGCCGCGTCCTACGTGGAGAAGGAGGGCACGTTCACCCAGACCCAGCGGATGCTGCAGTGGCGGGAGAAGGCCGTGGAGCCGCCGGGCGACTGCCGCTCGGAGCTGTGGTTCTTCTACCACCTCGGCCGTCTCATCAGGGAGCGGCTGGCGGGCTCGACGGCGGAGCGGGACCGGCCCGTCCTCGACCTGGCCTGGGACTACCCCACGCACGGCGAGCACACCGAGCCCAGCGCCGGGGCCGTGCTGATGGAGATCAACGGCTACGAGATCGCGACCGGCCGCCCGCTGTCCTCCTACACGGAGATGAAGGACGACGGCTCGACGCTCGGCGGCTGCTGGATCTACACCGGCGTGTTCAAGGACGGCGTCAACCAGGCGGCCCGCCGCAAGCCCGGGTCGGAGCAGTCCTGGGTCGCCCCGGAGTGGGGCTGGGCGTGGCCGGCGAACCGCCGGATGCTCTACAACCGGGCCTCGGCCGACCGTGAGGGGCGGCCGTGGAGCGAGCGCAAGGCCTACGTGTGGTGGGACGAGGACGCCGGGCAGTGGACCGGGCACGACGTCGCGGACTTCGAGCTGAACAAGCCGCCCTCGTACACCCCGCCGGAGGGCGCCAGCGGGGTCGAGGCCATCGCCGGCGACGACGCGTTCATCATGCAGGGCGACGGCAAGGGCGCCCTGTACGTCCCCGGCGGGCTCATCGACGGGCCGATGCCCACCCACTACGAGCCGGTGGAGTCCCCGTTCCGCAACCCGCTCTACGGCCAGCAGGCCAACCCCACGCGGGTGGAGTACCGCCGCGACGACAACCCGATGAACCCGAGCCCGCCCGAGGAGCGCAGCGACGTCTTCCCGTACGTGTTCACCACGAGCCGGCTCACCGAGCACCACACGGCGGGCGGGATGAGCCGGTACCTGGAGTACCTCTCCGAGCTCCAGCCCGCGATGTTCGTCGAGGTCTCCCCCGAGCTGGCCGAGGAGCGCGGCCTCGAGCACATGGGCTGGTGCCACGTGGTCACGGCCCGGGCGGCCGTGGAGGGCCAGGTCCTGGTCACCGAGCGGCTCGCCCCGCTGCGCGTCGAGGGCCGCACCGTGCACCAGGTGTGGCTGCCGTACCACTTCGGCAGCGGCGGGCTGGTGCGCGGCGACTCCGCCAACGACCTGCTCGGCATCTCCCTGGACCCCAACGTCCTGATCCAGGAGAGCAAGGTCGGCACCTGCGACGTCCGGCCCGGCCGCCGCCCCAGCGGGCCGGCGCTGCTCGAGTACGTGGCCGGCTACCGGCACCGCGCCAGGATCGACGGCGCCCGCCCGGGGCCCGTGGTCACGGCCGCACCGACCGGGCCGGCCGGTGGCGGGCCGGGCGGCGGCGGGGCGGGCGGCGCGGCCAGTGGCGGGGCCGCCCGGCGGGACGTCACGGCGCAGGACGCCGGCCAGGAACCGGGCGCCGACGCAGACCGGACCACCGACGAGGACGGAGCCGACGATGGTCGGTAGGAACAGCCTGTTCGGGCCGGTGGATCCGGCGGCGGAGAGCGGCTACCGGGACCCGCCGCCCCGCAAGGGGTTCTTCACGGACACCAGCGTCTGCATCGGCTGCAAGGCGTGCGAGGTCGCCTGCAAGGAGTGGAACGAGGTCCCGGGTGACGGGTTCGACCTGCTCGGGATGTCCTTCGACAACACCGGGGCGCTGAGCGCCAACACGTGGCGGCACGTCGCCTTCATCGAGCAGCCGAAGCCGCTCGGCCGCCAGCAGTCGGGCGTCGGGCGCGCCAGGGTGGACCTGGGCATGCCGACGGTGGGGCTGCCCGCCGTCGCTGGCGCCACGGGGAGCCCGACGGCGCCCGCGGCGGCCCCGTCCGGCGACACCGAGGGGCAGCCGGACTTCCGCTGGCTGATGTCCTCCGACGTCTGCAAGCACTGCACCCATGCCGCCTGCCTGGACGTCTGCCCCACCGGGTCGCTGTTCCGCACGGAGTTCGGCACCGTCGTCGTCCAGCCGGACATCTGCAACGGGTGCGGCTACTGCGTGCCGGCCTGCCCGTACGGCGTCATCGAGCGGCGCAACGGCCCGGAGGGCGCCAAGAACGTCGGCATCGCCCAGAAGTGCACCCTCTGCTACGACCGCCTCGGCGCGGGCATGGAGCCCGCGTGCGCGAAGGCCTGCCCCACCGACTCCATCCAGTTCGGGGACCTCGACGAGCTCCGTGAGCGGGCCCGCGCGCGGGCCGCGACGCTCCGCGCGGACGGCGTGGCGGACGCCCGGCTCTACGGCGACGACCCGGCCGACGGCGTCGGCGGCGCCGGCGCGTTCTTCCTGCTCCTCGACGAGCCGGAGGTCTACGGCCTGCCGCCCGACCCGGTGGTCACCACCAGGGACCTGCCCCGGATGTTCAACCGCGCGACGACGGCCGCCGGGGTGCTCCTGGCCGGCGCGGCCCTGGCCTTCCTGGGGAAGAAGTGACCGCGCCGGACGGCGGCCGCGGGCCGGCGGGGCCCGGCCGGCACGACCACGGGCCGGCGGGCCGACGGGATGCCGGGTCACCCGGGTCACCCGGCGGCCCAGACCACGGACCGGCGAGACCCGATCGGCCCAACCACGGGCCGGCGGGCCGGCGCGGCACCGGGCCGGGGCGCGGCACCGGGCCGCGGGGCGGTCGCCGTGGCGGTGGCGACCGGTCGATGGTGCCCGAGGCGGAGTTCACCTCCTACTACGGCCGGCCGGTGGTCCGCCCGTCCCCGTGGGAGGCGGACATCCCGGCGTACATCTTCGCCGGGGGCCTCGCGGCCGGGTCGTCGCTGCTGGCCGCGGGGGCGGACCTCACCGGCCGGCCGGCGCTGCGCCGGGCGGGCCGCCTCGGCGCGATCGGCGCGCTGACGTTCAGCTTCGCCGCGCTGGTCCACGACCTGGGCAGGCCGGAGCGGTTCCTGAACATGCTGCGCACCGCGAAGCTCACGTCCCCGATGTCGGTGGGGACCTGGATCCTGTCCCTGTACGGGCCGTTCGCCGGGCTTGCCGCGGCCGCGGAGGGCGCCCTGCTGCTGCCGCCCGGGCTGAGGCGCGGGCCGCTGGCGGTCCTGCCCCGGCTGGGCCGGGCTGCGGGCGTCGTCGCCGGGATCACGGCCCCGCCGGTGGCCGCCTACACCGCGGTCCTGCTGGCCGACACCGCCACCCCCTCCTGGCACGAGGCGTACCGGGAGCTCCCGTTCGTCTTCACGGCCTCGGCGGCCGCGGCGTCGGGTGGCCTCGGGATGCTCGCCGCCCCGGTGAGCCAGGCGGGCCCGGCCCGGCGGTTCGCGCTCGGCGGCGCGGTGGTGGAGCTGCTTGCCGAGCGGCGGATGGAACACTCCATGGGCCTCGCGGCCGAGCCGCTCCACCAGGGCAGGGGCGGGTCGCTCCTGCGGGCGGCCAAGCTGCTCACCGTCACGGGGGCGGCGGGCTCGCTGCTCGCGGGTCGCAGCCGCGCGGTGGCCGCCGTCTCCGGGGTGGCGCTTCTCGCGGGCTCGGCGTGCACGAGGTTCGCGATCTTCGAGGCGGGTCAGGAGTCGGCGCGGGACCCGAAGTACACGGTCGTGCCGCAGCGGGAACGCCTGGCGCGCGACGCGCGTGCCGGGGCGGTCCAGGGCGGCGGCGCGGACTGAGCGGGTGTTGGCGCCGCCGTGGGCCGAGCGGTCCGTGGGCCGAGCGGGCTCAGCCCCCCGTCTTCTCCCGGACCTGCCGCTTGATCCGCCCGAGCATCCCCGCCATGCCGCGCAGCCGCAGCGGGCTGACGGCCTCCCCCAGACCGAGGCGGTTGTAGACGTCACCGGGCACGTCCAGCACCTCGCGGGCGCTGAGCCCGTCCAGGCCCTCGTGGAGGATCCCCGCGAAGCCGCGCGTGGTGGGCGCCTCCGGCGGGGCCGAGAAGAACAGGTGCACCGTCGCGTCGTCGGCCGGGCCGTCGACCTCGGTGACGAGGAAGATCGGGGACTGGCACTCCGGGACGGGCTCGAGCAGCTCGGGGTGGTCGGCGTAGCGCTCGGGCAGGCCGGGCAGCGCCTGGCTGAACTCCAGCAGCATCTGGAGCCGGTCGGGCACGGTCACGGCGTTGAAGTCCCGGGCGATGGCGTCGAAGGCCTGCGGCAGGCGCTCGCTCATCGGGCGGGCACCTCCCCCGGCTCCTCCCCGCGCGCGATCGGGACGCGCACGGCGTTGCCCCACTCCGTCCAGGACCCGTCGTAGTTGCGGACGTCGCTGAAGCCCAGCAGGTGCGCGAGCACGAACCACGAGTGGCTGGACCGCTCGCCGATCCGGCAGTAGGCGATCACCGGCTGCGCCGGGTCGAGGCCCTGCTCCTGCTCGTAGATGACCGCGAGGTCGTCGCGGGCCTTGAACGTGCCGTCCTCGTTGGCGGCGCGGCTCCACGGCACGGACAGCGCGCCGGGGATGTGGCCGCCGCGCATGGCGCCCTCCTGCGGGTAGTCCACCATGTGCGTGCGCTCCCCGGTGTACTCGGGCAGGGAGCGGACGTCGACGAGCTGGCCGCCGAGGAAGTCGAGGACGTCGTCCTTGTACGCCCGGACCGGGGCGTCGTCGCGGGCGACGACCGGGTACTCGGCGGGCGCGACGTCGGGCACCACCGTGGTCATCTCGCGCCCCTCGGCCTGCCACTTGGCGCGGCCGCCGTCGAGCAGGCGCACGTCGGGGTGGCCGAAGAGCGTGAACACCCACATCGCGTAGGAGGCCCACCAGTTGCTCTTGTCGCCGTAGATCACCACGGTGGTGTCCCGCCCGATGCCCTTACGGGACATGAGGGCCGCGAACGCCTCGCCGTCGACGTAGTCCCGTGTCACGGGGTCGTTGAGGTCCAGGTGCCAGTCGACCTTCAGCGCGCCCGGGATGTGCCCGACCTCGTACAGGAGCACGTCCTCGTCGCTCTCCACGACGGCGAGGCCGGGCTCGCCGAGGTGCTCGGCCAGCCACGTGGTGCTCACGAGCCGCTCGGGGTGGGCGTAGGGGGCGAACTTCGGGTCGTCGTCGTAGGGCAGAGCCATCTGAGCGTTCCTCCGGGTCAGGGTGCGGCGTCCAGTCTCTCACCGGGGCCGACATCACCGAGGGCCACCGCGGCGGGCCCTCGCGAAAGAGAACCGGGCGGGGCCCGCGGGCATTCCACGACGTCCATCACGCGGGCTCGGCGGGACAGGCCGCGGAGGACGGCCGTCTCAGCGGGGCAGGCCCTTGCCGCCGAGGACGGCCAGCCCGGCCTGGTCGGACATCCCCGCGATGAGCGGCCGCGCCGCCCGGATGAGCGCCCGGACGTCCGCCGGCTCCAGCGAGGCGTCATGCGCGGCCTTGTCGGCCCAGACCTCCCAGACCCACACCGCCTCAGGCTCGTCCGACGTGCTCACGACGTAGTGGAGGCAGCCGGGGTCCCGCGTCAGGGCCTCGGCGGCCTGCAGGAGAAGGTCGACCAGCTCCTCGCGCCTGCCGGCCTGGGCGGTGAGCTTCCCGATGAGCCCGTAGGTCATGTGCGCACCCTAGCCATCGACGGCGGCCCGGCCCCGTTCCTGCGCGGCACTCCGCGGGAGATCGCCCGCGTGCGGGGCAGGCGCGTGCGTACGCGAGAATGTGGAGGTGGACGAAGAGACCGAGACGCGCCCCCCGCTCAGCGCCGCACTGACCGGATCGGAGCTGCGGTGCTGGTCCTGGCGGAAGGGCGAGCTGGTGTCCCTCGCCCAGCAGGTCGGGGTGTCGACGGAGGGCAGCAAGCCAGAGCTGACCGCCCGCCTGGTCGCCGCACTTGATGCCGCTGCGCAGGTGCGCGCCGAGGTCTAGCCCCCCGCCCGCACGTCGAGCCGGCCGTCGGGCCGCGCCACCGGACCTCCCGGGCGGCGGGACGCGCCGGGCCGTGTGACGCTGGGGATCCTCACGCAGGAGCTACCCCGAGGCGGCGATGATGCGAGCGATGGTGTACCGCGGGCCGTACAAGGTCAGGGTCGAGGAGAAGGACGTCCCACGGATCGAGCACCCGAACGACGCGATCGTGCGCGTGGGCCTCGCGGCGATCTGCGGTTCGGACCTCCACCTGTACCACGGCATGATGCCCGACACCCGGGTGGGGATGACCTTCGGCCACGAGTTCATCGGGGTGGTCGACCAGGTGGGCCCGTCGGTGCAGCACCTCAAGGTCGGCGACCGGGTCATGGTGCCGTTCAACGTCTACTGCGGCTCCTGCTACTTCTGCGCCCGAGGGCTCTACTCCAACTGCCACAACGTCAACCCCAACGCCACGGCCGTCGGCGGCATCTACGGCTACTCGCACACCTGTGGCGGCTACGACGGCGGACAGTCCGAGTACGTTCGGGTGCCCTTCGCCGACGTCGGGCCCAGCATCATCCCGGACTGGATGGACGACGAGGACTCGGTGCTGCTCACCGACGCCCTGGCCACGGGATACTTCGGCGCCCAGCTCGGTGACATCGTCGAGGGTGACACGGTGGTGGTGTTCGGGGCGGGTCCGGTGGGGCTGTTCGCCGCCAAGTCGTCCTGGCTCATGGGAGCCGGGCGGGTCATCGTCATCGACCACCTCGAGTACCGGCTCGAGAAGGCCCGCACGTTCGCCCACGCGGAGACGTACAACTTCGCCGAGTACGACGACATCGTCGTGCACATGAAGCGGATCACCGACCACCTGGGGGCCGACGTCGCCATCGATGCCGTGGGCGCCGAGGCCGACGGCAACTTCCTCCAGCACGTGACCGCGGCCAAGCTCAAGCTGCAGGGCGGCTCCCCCGTGGCGCTGAACTGGGCCATCGACTCGGTGCGCAAGGGTGGGACCGTCTCCGTGATGGGCGCGTACGGCCCGATGTTCAGCGCCGTGAAGTTCGGCGACGCCCTGAACAAGGGGCTGACGCTGCGGATGAACCAGTGCCCCGTCAAGCGCCAGTGGCCGCGGCTGTTCGAGCACATTCGCAGCGGCTACCTCAAGCCGAGCGACATCGTCACGCACCGGATCCCGCTCGAGCACATCGCCGAGGGCTATCACCTGTTCTCGGCCAAGCTCGACGGCATCATCAAGCCGCTCATCGTCCCAAGCGCCGGCTGAGGGAGAGGAACACCATGGCGTACACGGCCGACAAGCCCCAGCAGGCGCCCTCCGCGGACGAGCTGCGCGCGCGGATCCCGGGCTGGGGCGTGGACCTGGACCCCAAGGACCGTCCCGCGGTGCCCCGGGAGCAGAACCTGCCCACCGGCGCGCACTGGGACTTCCCCGAGCGCCAGCCCGAGACGTGGCCGCGGGAACGCTCGATCGAGCACAAGTTCCTCACGCCCGTCTTCGGCACCTCCAGCCCGCCACGGGGCGTCTCCGGGGCGATGCGCAAGCACGCCTACCGCGCGTACAGCGAGGCACGCGCCGCGCACTGGCTCCTCCTCCTGGCCGCCGACCGGGTGGACGCCTGGGAGAGCCATCTCCGGTCGTTCGTGACGCTGCACCTGGACAACCCCGTCACCGAGACCGGGGTGCTCAGCGAGCTCTCGCACCACCCCGTCGCGTCCCGCCTCGGGCAGAAGCGCGCCGACCTGAGCCACCAGTGGATCGACCCGCTCATCGTCGCCGGCCCGTGGGTGGCGGCCGGCGGCGCCGCGTACCTGGGGATCAGGACCCTGGTGAGGCGCCGTCGCGCCTGATTTTGGGTGCCGCCCGGGCGGGAGGCCGCCGATGTCAGGCCGGCGAGGCGGCCTTCTCGTACCGGAGGAGGACGACCCCGTTGCCGAAGGTCCGGGTCTCGACGAGGCGGAGGTCGCTCCAGGTGTCCGAGGCCGCGAAGAGAGGCTTGCCACGCCCGATCAGGACGGGGTGGACGTAGAGGCGGTACTCGTCGATCAGGTCGTGCTCCCGGAAGGTGGCCGCGAGGTCGGCACCACCGACCGCCAGGTCCCCGCCCGGCTGGGCCTTGAGCGCCAGGACGTCCTCCACGACGACGTCCCGCACGATGGTGGCGTTCGGGCCGGCCTCTTGCAGGGTCCGGGAGTAGACGATCTTGGGCATCTCCCGCCAGATGGCGGCGAACTCGGCCATCGGGCCCGGGACCGACGGGTCCGCGTCGGCGGTCGGCCAGAACCCTTCCATGAGCTCGTAGGTGACGCGCCCCTCCAGGAACGCGCCCATCGGCCGGAGCTGCTCGTTGAAGTGCCGGTGCAGCTCCTCGTCGATCCGGTGCCAGTCGATCTGGCGGTCCGGTCCCTCGATGAAGCCGTCGACGGAGATGGAGATGGACAGGACGATCCTTCTCATCGCGGTCCTCGCTGACGTCATGAGATCGGGGTGCCACCGACCACACTAGGGCCCCACGCCTCGCCCGGGATGCCCCAGACCGGGGGCCTTGGCAGGCCAGACCGCCCGTGCCAGGCTCGACGCATGTGCCGCAACATCCGGACGCTCCACAACTTCGAGCCCACGGCGACGAGCGCGGAGGCCCACGACGCCGCGCTGCAGTACGTCCGCAAGATCAGCGGCATGACGAAGCCGTCCGCCGCGAACGCGGCAGCTTTCGACGCCGCCGTCGAGGCGATCGCGCACGAGACCGAGCACCTGCTCGCGCACCTCGTCACCTCCGCGCCGCCCAAGAACCGTGAGGTCGAGGCGGAGAAGGCGAAGGAGCGGAGCCGGCGCCGCTTCGCGACCACCAGCGCGTAGCCGCCGCTCGGCGCTGCGGCTACGCGGCCGGCGACTCCTCGGCCGCTCGTGCTCCTCAGGCGTGCAGCGGGAGGCGGCTCCTCAGCCGTGGAGCGGGAGCACGAGCTCCGCGGGGCCGCCCTCGACCACCCGCACCGGGATGCCCCAGTCCTGGGACGCGAGGTGGCAGGCGGGGAACTCCACCGCGGGGTCCGCGTCGCAGGAGGCGGCCTTGGCGGTGATCGAGAGGACCGTGTCCGCGCCGCCGTCAGCCGACGCGGCCCCCGCCGTCGACGGCGTCAGCGTGATCACCCGCTCCAGCTCGGTGCCCGAGCCGGCGCCGGCCGCGAGGGCGCCCGGCCGGGAGACGGCGACATCCAGCTGGGTGGAGGGGCCGAAACGGTCGTCGTACTTCTGGCCCGTGGCCGGGGTGAAGACCACCCGCAGCGTGAAGGTGGGGGCGACCTCGGTGACCGGGCGGCGGGTGCGGTGCGCCTCGCCGTCGTGGTGGCGCCCCTTCTCGCCCAGGGCGAGCCGGGTGAGCCGGTGGGCGGCGGACTCCACCACGAGCAGGTGGGTGCCGCCGTCGACGACGAGGAGCCCGGACGGCTCGGCCAGACCGGTGGCGAGGGTGGAGACCTCACCGGCGCGCGGGTCGTAGACGCGCACGGCGCCGTTGTAGGTGTCCGCCACGGCGACCGTGCCGTCGGGCAGCGCGCAGACCGCGAGCGGGTGCTGGAGGAGCGCCTCGGCGGCCGGGCCGTCGCGGTGCCCGAACTCGAAGAGGCCCTCGCCGACGACGGTGCGCACCCGCCCGCCCGACGGGCCGAGCTCGACGCGGCGCAGCGCGGAGGTCTCGGCGTCGGCGAGCCAGATCCCCTCGTCGGCGTCGACGGCGAGGCCGGACGGCTGCGCGAACCACGCCTGGTCGAGCGCGCCGTCGACGAGGCCCTCGTGCATGGTGCCGGCGAGGTGGCGCACCGTCCCCGCGACCGGGTCGAACACCCAGAGCGTGTGGTTGCCGGCCATCGCCACGACGAACGCGCCGGCGGCCGGCGACCAGAGGACGTCCCACGGCGAGCTCAGCCGCAGGCCGAGCGCGTCGGTCCCCGCGCCGTTCTCGGCGCCGCCGACCATGTACTGCGCGCCCGTGCCCGCCAGGGTGGTGACGTGCCCGTCGGCCAGGCGGACCCCGCGCAGGAGGTGGTTGACGGTGTCGGCGACGACGACGTCGTAGCCGAGCGTCCCGCGGAGGTCCTCGGGCACGAGGCACAGGCCGTTGGGCTCGTTGAACCGGGCGACGTCGGGCCCGCCGTCGGCCCGGCCACGCTCGCCGTCACCGATGGTCCGCACGAGCGTCTCGCCGTCGGGAGCGAGCTCGGTGAGGCGGTGGTGGCCGGCGTCGGCGACGAGGAGGTTGCCGCCTGGCAGGAGGGTGGCCTTCGCGGGGAACCGGAGCGTCGTGGCGGGCGGCTCGGGAGCCACGTAGGGGCCGTCGCCGCGGTGGAGCGTGCCGGCCGCCTCGTGCTCGGCGACGAGCTCGCGGACGAGGATCTCCAGGTTGGTGGCGTGCCCCTCGCCGGCCATCGTCGCGACGATGTAGCCCTGCGGGTCGAGGACGACGAGGGTCGGCCAGGCGCGCGCGGTGTAGGCGGACCAGGTGACCAGCTCGGGGTCGTCGAGCACCGGGTGGGCGACGCCGTAGCGCTGGACCGCCGCGGCGAGGGCCGCCGGGTCGGCCTCATGCACGAACTTGGGCGAGTGCACGCCCACGATGACCAGGACGTCGCGGTAACGCTCCTCCAGCTCGCGCAGCTCGTCCAGGACGTGCAGGCAGTTGATGCAGCAGAACGTCCAGAAGTCGAGGATCACGATCTTGCCGCGCAGGTCGGCCAGCCCGAGGTCCTTGCCGCCGGTGTTGAGCCAGCCGCGGCCGGCGAGCTCGGAGGCACGCACGCGGGGCGCCCGTGTCGGGTTCGTCGTCGTCATGAGGGGACACTCTCACCTCCCACCGACACGGCCGGAGGCTTCTCAGATCCCGGCTACCGGCGCACGGCCCGTCTCACCCGTCGGCGCCGCCCGGCGATCGGCGGGCGAGGGGCGCCGGCGCCGACTACTCTTCCATCGGTCCGGACCGTTTCGCGCGGCCCGTGGAACGACGCGACCCGTCCTGCGACCCGGTTCACCGGGCGGCGCCGGGCCCCGCGCCCCTCGCGCACCCGAGACATCATGAGAGCTGGACGACCGATGACTGCAGCAACCCAGGCCGGGGTCGGCTTCCGGTCCGAACGCGGCCCCATCCTCATCGCGCTCATGCTGACCACCGGCCTGATCGCGATCGACGCGACCATCGTCGCGACCGCGGTCCCCTCGATCGTGCGGGACATCGGCGGCTTCTCCGCCTTCCCGTGGCTGTTCTCGAGCTATCTGCTCGCGCAGGCCGTCTCGGTCCCCGTCTACGCGAAGGTCTCGGACATGGTGGGCCGCAAGCCCATCATCCTCATCGGCATCGGGCTGTTCCTGCTGGGCTCGGTGCTGTGCGGCCTGGCGTGGAGCATGCCCGCGCTCATCGCGTTCCGGCTGCTGCAGGGCCTCGGCGCCGGCGCGGTGCAGCCGATGGCGATGACCATCGCGGGGGACATCTACACCGTCCGCGAACGCGCGAAGGCCCAGGGCTACCTGGCGAGCGTGTGGGCCGTCTCCTCGGTCGTCGGGCCGACGCTGGGCGGGGTGTTCTCCTCGCTCGGTCTCTGGCGCGGCATCTTCTTCATCAACGTGCCGCTGTGCCTGCTCGCCGTGTGGATGCTCGGGCGGTCCTTCCACGAGAACGTCGCACGCACCGCGCACAAGGTCGACTACCTCGGCGCGGGCCTGCTCACCGGCGCACTGAGCCTGCTCATGCTCGCCATCCTCGAGGGCGGCCAGGCCTGGGCGTGGGACTCCCCCGTGAGCGTCGGCGCCTTCGCGACCGGGGCCGCGCTGCTGCTCATCTTCGTCGTGGTCGAGCGCCGTGCCGCCGAACCCGTCCTCCCGGGCTGGCTCTTCTCCCGTCGGCTCGTCCTGACCACCTCGCTGATCGCCTTCGGCGTCGGCGCCGTCATGCTCGGCCTCACCTCCTACGTACCCACCTTCCTGGAGGGCGTGCTCGGCACCCCGCCGATCTTCGCCGGCCTCGCCCTCGCCGCGCTCACGCTCGGGTGGCCCATCTCCGCCTCGCAGTCCGGGCGCCTCTACCTCCGCATCGGCTTCCGCCGCACCGTCCTCATCGGCATGCTGTTGGTGCTCGCCGGGGCCGCGCTCCTCGCCTTCATGGTGGCCCCCAGGCCGGCCGTGCTCCTGGTGGCCGCCAGCTGCTTCGTCGTCGGGCTCGGCCTCGGCCTGGTCGCGGCGCCGAGCCTGATCGCCGCCCAGTCCAGCGTGCCGTGGCACGAGCGCGGCGTCGTCACGGGCACCACCATGTTCGCCCGCTCGATCGGCAGCGCGATCGGCGTCGCCGTCTTCGGCGCGGTGGCGAACGGCGTCTACTCCTCGGCCGGCGCCCACGACGCCGCGGCGATCGGCTCCGCCTCCACCGCGGTGTTCACCGCGGCCTTCGTCGCGGCCGGACTGACCGCCGTCGCGGCCCTCGCCATGCCCGCCGTCACCGCACAAGCGCCGGTGGCGGGGCCCACGGACGAGGGCGACGCCTGATTGCTACGCTTTGGTCCATGACCCCGGAGGGCCTCGCCAACCTCGCGCACCTGCGCCGGGCGCGGGACCTGGTCGACCGGGAGTACGCGCGCCCGCTCGACGTGCCGACGATGGCGCGCCGCGCGCTCATGTCGCCGGCGCACTTCTCGCGTCAGTTCCGCGCGGCCTACGGCGAGACCCCGTACGGCTATCTCATGACCCGCCGGGTCGAGCGGGCGATGGCCTTGCTGCGTGGGGGCATGAGCGTGACCGACGCGTGCATGGCGGTGGGCTGCACCTCGCTGGGCTCGTTCAGCTCCCGCTTCACCGAGCTCGTGGGAGAGACACCCAGCTCCTACCGCCGCCGCGAGCACGGCGCGGTCGCGGCGATGCCGGCGTGCGTGGCGAAGGCGCGCACACGGCCGGGACGCCTCTCATCGAGCAGGAACGGAGAAGCCGTCGGCGCGGCCGCTTCCTAGAGTGGGCGGCATGAGCATCGCACTGCAGTACTGCAACGTGACCGTCAACGACCTGGACGAGTCGCTCGCGTTCTATCGCGACGGCCTCGGCCTCGAGGTGCGCAACGACGTCGCCTCGGGCGGGTTCCGCTGGGTCACCCTGGGCAGCGCCACGCAGCCGGGCCTCGAGATCGTCCTGTCGGAGCCGCACGCCGGCCGGTCCCAGGACGACGGCGACGCCCTCCAGGAGCTGCTGGTCAAGGGATCGTTGCCGATCCTCGTGTTCCGCACCGACGACCTCGACGCGCTCTTCGAGACGCTGCGGGCCTCGGGCGCCGAGGTGCTGCAGGAGCCCATGGACCAGCCCTGGGGACCCCGCGACTGCGCGTTCCGTGACCCGTCCGGCAACACAGTGCGGATCTCGCGGGCGCCCTCGGCGTAGCCCGTTCCGTTCCGTTCTTGCGGATTCTCGGCCGACGTCCGTCGAACAGCGGCCGCCGTCTGACATCCCCAGGAACGCGGCCCGCCCGACGGCGAAGCTGTACCCCGTCGCTGTTCAGGCCACCTCGGCGAAGAACCTCAGCATCAGGTCGGCCACCTGCTCGGGCGCCTCGGTGGCGAGGTAGTGCGCGGCGCCCTTGACTGCCGCGAGCTCCACGTGGTCGGCATGCGCCCCGCCGCCCCGCAGGAGTGCCCGCACCACCGCGGGCGGGAAGACCTGGTCCTCGGTACCGACCATCACCATGGTGGGCGTCCGGAGCCTGGTGCCCCCGTAGCGCCCGCGGAGGATGCACACCGCCTCGGGCAGGACCAGGTGGCGATACATCGCGGACTGGGCGCGAGCCCGGTCGGGTTCGCGGAGGCGGGCGAGGAAGATGTCCATGTCCGCCGGCGACAACGCGGCCGGGTCGGCGACGAAGTCGTCGAGCATGTGGCGCGGGACGCGTTGCCGGCCTCGCCCGACCAGCGCGGCACCGACGCCGGGGATCGCGAGCACCTCCTGGTGCCACAGGTGCCGGAACCGTGGGAGGAGGCGTGCGCGGACCTTGACAAACGGCGGCGGGACGCCCATGACGACGTGACGCTCGACGCGTTCGGGATGGTCGCGGCACAGCACGTACCCGGTGATCGCCCCCATGTCATGGCTGGCCAGCCGCACGCGGCCGAGCCCGAGTGTATCCAGCAGGGCGACGACGTCGGCGAGCATCTGGTCCCGGGTGTAGCCCCCCGGTGGGGCGTCGGTCCAGCCCGATCCGCGCAGGTCCGGGCAGATCACGCGGTAGTGCCCGACCAGGTGTGGGATGACCCCGTGCCACGCCCACCAGTGCTGCGGCGAGCCGTGGAGCAGCAGGACCGGCTCGCCGCTGCCCGCCTCCGCCACGTGCATCCGCAACCCTGGCAGGGCGACGAAGCGGTGCGTCACCCCGTCGACGTCGGGAAGGGCCTGCGTCTCCGGGTCTGCGTCCGGGACTGGATGTGCGCCCGTCGGGCGCTCGCTACGCTCCATCCCCTCACGCTACTACGTTCATTGTGACGAGTCACTACAGTTATAGTTGGGGACATGACGCCGACGAAAGCGCGTGTCCTGGACGCCGCCATCGAGCTCCTCGGGACGAAGGGACTCCGCGCGCTCACTCACGCCCGCGTCGATGAGCGGGCCGGGCTGCCGAAGGGATCGGCCTCGAACTACTTCCGAACCCGACAGGCCCTGGTCTCCGGCGTCGTCGAGCGCGTGGCGGAGCTAGAGCGGCCCGAGCTGGGGTCCACGTTCACACCGCCCGCGTCGGCGGCGGAGCTCCTCGACGGCCTCTGCGGGCTCCTCGACCACCTCACGCAGGCCAACCGGACCCAGACGACCGCCCGCCTGGTCCTCTTCATGGAGGCCAGCCACGACGCCGCGCTCCGGGACACGCTCTCGCGCGCCCACGACACCATGATCGCGGCGGTCGTCCTCACCCTTGCGAGGCTGGGCGTGCGCGACCCGGTGACGACCGCCTCCGCGATCAGCGCCTGCTTCGAGGGCTTGCTCCTCCACCGCATCGCCAGGCACGACGACACCGACCCGCGCCCGGTCTTCGAGCTCGTGCTCAAGGCCACTCTCGGCTGACCTCCGCGCCCACGGACGTGCGCCGGCCCGCGTCAGCCGGCCCTGGCCAGCTCGACGCCGAGCGCGGGCTCCTCGCCGCGCAGCACCGCCGCGTCCACCATGTCCCCGGCGCGCTCGTCGGTGACACCCAGGGACACCGCGAGCTCCGCGACGAGGTGCCGGCGGGCCTCCTTCAGCAGGTCCTTCTCACCGAACGAGAGCCCCCGCTCGTCGAGCCTGCGCGTCATGTCCCGGACGACGCCGGAGGTGACGAGCAGGTCGCCGGTCCGCAGCCGCTCCTGGTTGTCCTTGAGCCGGCGTGACCAGCCCTGCTCCTCGTGGGTGGTGGGGGCGCGCAGGACGTCGAAGAGCTCCCTGAGCCCGGCGGTGTCGAGGACCGGCCGCAGCCCGATCTCCTCGGCGCCGGCGACCGGGACACTGATCGTGAGCGTGGTGCGGTGGACGTCGAGCGTCAGGTATCGCTTGGGGACATTCCTGATCGATCGGGTCGTGACATCCGTGATGGTCGCGGGACCGTGGTGCGGGTGGACGACGGTCTGCCCCTTGACGAACTCCATGATGTGAACCTCCGGCGTGCGCGTTCGCCGCACTCGGACGCCCGGACAGGCCGATCGGCCTGCCGCGGGCGCTCGTCCCACCACCCCGGGCGGACCTCTCGCAAGAAGACCGCCCAGCGGCACCCTGGTGGGAGCGCGGAGGCATACGCACCCATTCGGATGGGTGCGCCCACCCCCGCGAGCCGGCCCCTCCATTGTCCCATTCGGCCGACACATGTCCTCGGTGTGATCCGCGTCACGCGGTGACATGTCGTCACACCGGGCGGGCGTGCGACGGCGCGCGCCCGCCCGGTGTGACGCCACCCACACGCACGATGTCCGGGAGCCGCCGGTCAGGCCGCTCCCGGACACCGGGCGTTCAGCGCGTCCGGTGACTCACCGGACTCTGCCCAGCGGGCCGCTCAGCTGACGCCCCACAGCTTCTTGAAGCCGTCCTGGTAGTCGGTGGCGCCGTACCAGGACCCGGACGCCTCGCCCTCGGGGGTGAGGTCGAGGTCCTTGACGTTCTCCGGCGTGAAGAGCCGCTGGTAGGGGAAGGCGACGTTCTGGTTGCTCGGGGCCCCGGACATCATCCGGAGCACCTGGTCCGCGCCGTACCAGCCGACCGCGTTCTGGTTGATGCCGGAGTTGCCGGCCACGCGGCCCTCGGCGAGCATCTGCAGCACGGCGAGGGTGCCGTCCTGGCTGATGAGCTTGACCTTGTCCGCCTTCCCGGCGGACTGCAGGCCCTGGAGCGTGGGCTGGACGGTGACGTCGAACTCGGTCTGGACGTAGGAGATGTCCGGGTCGCGGACCATCGCGGAGCTGACGAGGCTCGGGAGCTTCTGCAGCTGGCCCGTGTTGGTCTCGATCACGGTGACCTTGCAGTCCGGGCAGTTCTTCTCGTACTCGGCGATCGGGCCCTGGTCCATCCACAGGGTCGTGGCCGGGGTGTCGGTGACCTTGACGACGAGGACGTTGGCCTTGCCGTTCGAGTCGGCGATGACCCAGTCCGCGTTGACCGCCTGGATCGCGATGTTGTCCGGCGTCAGGTAGCCGACCTTGGTCGGCTCGCCCGGGCCGGCCGGTGCGACCTGCATGTAGAGCAGCGGGATGCCCGCGTCGCGGACCTGCTGGAAGGCGACGGAGGCGAGGTCGTCGGGGATCGAGCCGGAGACCACGGCATCGGCCTTGGCGTCGATCGCCTGGGTGAGGCAGCCCGCCATGGAGGACGGGCTGGCCTGGCCGTCGCACACCTGGACGTCGACGCCGGCCGTGGCGAGCGCCTCGGTCATGGCGTCGCCCACGACGTGGAACAGCGGGATCTTGTAGTTGGCCGGGACGTAGTAGACCGTCTTGCCCTTGAGCCCGGAGAGGTCACCCAGCTCGGGGCCGGGGGGCGTGAACGCCTCCACCGCCTTGGCGGCCTGGTCGACCTTCTCCTGGGCGGCCACGGCGGCCGGGTCGGCGGCGGCGCTGCTGGTCTCGGCCGCGCTCGGGGTCGTGGCGTCGCTGGTCTCGCCGCTGCTGCACCCGGCGAGGACCAGCGCGGCGGCGGCCACCATGCCGCTCAGGACGACGTTGACGGATCTCTTCATGCTGGTTCCGATCTCGTTGGAGTGTGTTGACGGGCCGCGCGCGTGGCGGTCAGCCACGTACCCGGCGCTGGAGGAGGAAGGACACGGTGACGGCAAGGACGAGGGCGATGCCGTAGAAGACGTTGGTGACCCAGCCGGCCAGCCCGAGGAGCTGGAGACCGAAGACCCCCGTCAGGAGGAAGTAGACGGCGATGAACATGCCCACCGGGTTGAACCGGCCGGGCACGACGGCGACCGTCCCGAGGAACACGCTGGCGAACGTCGGCATGAGGTTGGTCTCCGCCGTCGCCGGGTCGAAGCCGCCGAGCCCGGCCGCGATGACGACCCCACCGAGGCCGCAGATCAGCGCCGACGTCATGTAGGCGCCGAAGCGGACCTTGGTGACCGGGATGCCGGCGAGGCGGGCGACCTCACGGTTGGAGCCGACGAAGAGGATGTGCCGGCCGAGCGGGGTCGCGCCCATCATGTAGGCGAATGCCGCGACGAGGATCGCCCCGTACCAGAAGATCATCGGCAGGCCGATGAACCGGTGCAGCGCGATGGCCGAGAGCGCGGAGTCCATGCCGCTGACGGAGGTCTCGCGGGAGATCCAGTAGGCGGCACCGCCCGCCACGCTGCCGACGCCGAGCGTGACGATGACGGAGTTGATGCCCACGACCACCACGAGGAGCGCGTTGATCGCCCCGATCAGCCCGGCGAGCACGATCGCCGCCACCGCGGCGGCGGGGAAGGACCAGCCGTACAGCACGACGAGGGACGGGACCGCCGTCGCCGCGAGCCCGAAGATCGACGCGAAGGACAGGTCGAACTCGCCGACCGCCATCGTGCACACCAGGGCGAGCGAGAGGAACACCAGGGGCGTCTGCGAGCCGAACACGGCGCGGAGCGCGTCCGGGCCGCTGACGTCGCCGGGCAGCAGCACGGTGAAGAGGCCGATCATGAGCAGCCAGATGAGGACGAGTCCGTAGCGCTGGAGCACCAGGCGCCCCGACCGCCGCAGCAGCCCCGGCGCGCCGCCCGCACGGGAGCCGGACTGGGGGACGCGGGCCTTCGTCTTGCTGGGGGAAGTCGATGTCGTGGTCATGCCGCGCCTCCTGCGACGGGGGTGAAGATGGCGTTGAGGACTGCCTCGGGGGTGAGCGGGCCGGTCAGCTCGCGTGCGACGACGCCGTCCTCGAGGACGAGCACCCGGTCGCACACGGCGGCCAGGTCCTCCACCTCGGCGGAGCACAGCAGGATCGCCGTGCCTTGCTGGGCGGCCTGCCGGGTGGCCTGGAGGATCGCGGCGCGCGCGCCCACGTCCACGGCCTGGGTGGGGTCGTCCAGGATCAGGAGCTTCGGCTTGCCGAGGAGCCACTTGCCCATGAGGACCTTCTGCTGGTTGCCGCCGCTGAGCGTGGCGACGACGGCGTCCCGCTTGCGCGGCGAGACCTCGAACGTGTCGAGGACGTGGTCGGTCTCCGCGTGGCGCCACCCGCGGCCCGTCCACCAGGCCGACCCCCGGGTGGTGAGGTGGGGGGCGGTGACGTTCTCCTCCACGGTCAGCGACAGGGCCAGGCCCTGGCCGGGCCGGTCCTGGGGGATGAGGGCGACGCCGGCGTCCAGGACGTCCGCCACGCGCGCCCGGGCGAGGTCGACCGTGGCGCCGTCGACGGCGATGTGGCCCGCGCCCGCCCGGGCCCCGCCGAGGAGCGCGGAGAGGTCGAGTAGGCCGGAGTCCACCGCGCCCGTGACGCCGACGACCTCGCCGCGGGAGATGCTGGCGGTGAAGTCCGTGACGCGGCCGCCCGCGACACCCCGGATCTCGATCTCGCCGGGCACGAGCGTGGCGGGGAAGACCTCGACGAGGTTGTCCAGCGCGCCGTCGCGCCCGAGCACGAGCCGGGTGAGGCCGGCCTCGTCGAGCGCGTCGGTCGGGACACCCGTGTCCACCACCGTGCCGTTGCGCAGCGCGGTGACGCGGTCGGTGACGGCGAGAACCTCCTTGAGGTTGTGGCTCACGAGGAGGACGGAGGTGCCCTGGTCCGCGAGGAACCGGATCATCTCGTAGAAGGCCGGCAGGGCCTCCCGCGGGATCGCCCGGGAGGACTCGTCGAAGACGACGACGCCGCTGCCGGCCTCACGGTCCTGCAGCGCCCGCGCGACGGCGACCGCGACGCGTTCGCTCGGCGTGAGCGAGGAGACGCGGGCGTCGGGGTCGATCGGCACGCCGAGGAACTCGAAGGTCTTCCGGACGGCGTCGCGGTCCCGGGCCTTGTCGATCCACCGGATGAACCGGCGCGTCGCGTGCCGGCCGACCCGGACGTTCTCGCGGACGCTGAGGTCCGCCACGAGGCCGAGGTCCTGGTGGACGAAGGCGAGACCCTCCTGGTGGAGCCGACCGGGGTGGACCGGCGGTCCCACCCGGGTGCCGTCCACGAGGATCTCGCCGCCGGCGTCGGCCCGGTACACGCCGCTGATGAGCTTGATCAGCGTGGACTTGCCCGATCCGTTCTGGCCGACCAGCGCGTGGATCTCGCCGGGCTGGATGCTCATGTGCGCCCGGTCCAGCACCGTCACACCCGCGAACGTCTTGGACAGGTCGCGCACCTCGAGGCGGGGCGTGGTCATCGGGCACCGCCCGGAGGCGCCAGGGCAGGACGCCGGCCACGGACGGCGCGCCCCGGTGCTCGGAAGGACTGGTAACGCACGGGACCTCCATTGGGACCGAACTGGCAGGGGGGACGGAAGGGGACGGGAGGCGGGCGGGCCGGTCGGGCGGGTGGGACCGGCGGAAGCGTGGACGCGTCGTTGTGTGCCCTGCTTCACAGAGGAGACAGTTGTATCAGTCGGTTGACTGTGCGTCTAGTGAGATTGCAGTCTGTCTCTGAACCGAGACCTGCCCCGCCGGGATTGGTCGCCAAGCCGCGAGTTTCCGCTGGACGTCGCCCTCGACGAAGACGCCCGCCGCGCGGCCGGGCCCCGCGCCATGGGATGCCGGCCGGGATACGCCTTGACAGCACGCCAATCGACCTGACCTCTTGCCATAACCGCATACGCACTGTAGGACAGTGTCCGCCACGTCACGCAGCGGCGTCGAGCGCGGCCGCCCGGGCGCCATGCTCGGGTCCTGGCTGGGGACGCAAGGGTCCGCAGTTGCCGGTCCGGCGCCGACCGACCGCCCGACGACGCCGCTTCGCCAGGGCTGGTGCGCGCCCCCTACGCTTCACTCCATCCCCACCACCACCTCGAGCGGTGCCCCTGACCTCGGGCCCGCTCGGCAGAGGAGAATCCCGTGACCAGCCTGCGCGAGGCCCAGAAGCAGATGACGCGACGGCTCCTGCTCGAGAGGGCGCTGGAGCTCTTCGAGGCGAAGGGATACGCGCCCACCACCATCGAGGACATCGCCGCCGCCGCCGGGACGACGAGGACCACGTTCTACATGCACTTCGCCTCGAAGGCGGACCTGATGCTCTCCCTCGTCGGCGAGGTGAACGAGATCCTCACTGCCCCGGACGACCCGCCGCTGCCGTCCGTCGTGCAGGCGGGCGACCGCGCACAGATCAGGGTCTACCTGGCGCGGAAGTTCGACCAGTGGCCGGAGATCCGTGCGTACATCGTCTCGGGGAACCAGGCGGCTGCCGTGGACCCGGACGTCCAGGCCGCCATGGACCTGTGGTTCGACCAGACCATCGAGGACATGCGCCTCGGCCTCGACCGCGCCGGCCGGTTCGACCCCTCGGCCCGCCGCGTCCGCTGCGTCCTCGCGTTCGGCGAGCTGGAGTTCCTCTCACGCCGGTGGATGCGGCACGGCTGGTACGTGGACCGCGACACGTCGCTGGACGTCATGACCGACTCCTGGTGCACCCTGCTCACCGAGGGGTCGTAGCCGCCTGGCGGCGACCACGCCGCGGCGTCCAGGGCGGCCCGGTCGAGATCCGTGCCAGGCTGCTGGACGCCCGCCCGCAGCACCACCCATCGAAAGGACCCCCATGACCGTTCCCACCGACTCGCTGCCCACGCTGCTCGTCGTCGTCGCCAGCACCCGCCCCGGTCGGGTGGGCATCCACGTGGGTGAATGGTTCCGGGAGCGCGCGGAGGCCCATGGGCAGTTCGACGTGCGGTTCGTCGACCTCGCGGAGCTGGCGCTGCCGTTCATGGACGAGCCCCACCACCCGAAGCTGCGCCGGTACGAGCACCAGCACACGAAGGACTGGTCCGCGCTCGTGGCGGGCGCCCACGCCTTCGTGTTCGTCACCCCGGAGTACAACCACGGCTACAACGCCGTGCTGAAGAACGCGCTGGACTTCCTCCACCAGGAGTGGCAGGACAAGCCCGTGGGGCTCGTCAGCTACGGCGGGATCGCCGCCGGCACCCGCGCCACCCAGCAGCTCAAGCCCGTGCTCGACGCGCTGCGCATGGCGGTCGCCGTCGAGGCGGTCAACATCCCCTTCGTCGCCACCCTCATGCAGGACGGCGCGTTCCGGCCCACCGACATCGTCGACGCCTCGGCCGCCGCGATGCTCGACGAGCTCGCGCGCCTCGAGTTCCTGCTGCGCCCCGCACACGAGGCCGCGGAGCTGGAGCTCGTCCGCAGCTGAGGGCGCCTCGGCGGCGGGGGCGGCCTGCTCGGCGGCGACGGCGGGGGGCAGGATGGGCGCATGTGGACGCAGACGGTGCGGATCGTGGAGGACGCCTCCCCCGCCAGCTGGCTGGCGGGACGGCTGACCGGGCCCATCGGCACGGTCGTCGGGACGGTGCCCGACGGGTACGCCGCATACGCACGGGTCCTGCACCCCGTGGACCGCCACGACGGCACGCAGCCCGTGACGTGGGCGCAGGTCTCCGAGGTGACCGGCCGGCAGGTGCACCCGACCGTGCAGTGGCACGCGCTCATCGGCTCCGACGACCCCTACGACCGTGGATCCGACGTCTGGCCGGACGGCCGGCCCGAATGGGGGAACCTGTCCGTGGCGCCGCTTCAGGCGCTCTGTGACGTCCTGGCTGCCCACACCACCACACCGCAGCACTGCTACTTCGCGCTCTGGGAGGGATGGGGCCAGCTCTCCGGCGGCCGAGCATGGGTGCGGCTCGCCTCGGACGGCAGTGGCGGCTCCGAGCCGCCGCCGCTCCTCACGCCACAGGAACGGTCGGCTCCCCGGGTGCACCTCCCCGGACGTGACTACTTCCTGTTCCGGGGCCCTCTCTCGGCCGTGCTCGACCTTGCCCGTTACGACGGGCCCGAGTTCGGGTGGGCCCAGTCCCCGAACCTGTTCTGGCCGGCCGACCGGGCGTGGTGCGTCGCCACGGAGATCGACTTCGACTCCACCCTCGTCGGCGGCGCGCCCGAGGCGGTCGAGGCCGTGCTCGCCTCGCCCGCTCTCGAGGCCTGGCGCATCGGGAGCCGCGACTCCCTCCGGTCCGACGCCGACGCCGTCAACCACTGATCCGCGGCGCACAGCTCACCGGCAGCAGCGCCCGGGGACCGCTCATATACGGGCCGCCGCTGAATGACGAGGAGGCAGCATGCGGTACGGACCCGGCCCCAGCTGGATGGTGAGCCTGGGGGAACCTCACGACCTGTTCTTCGCGCTCTACGTGCGCGACGCGCTGACGATCGTCGACGGAGACGACTTTCCGCCGCTCGCTCCCGTGGTTCCTCTGTGGAAGCCGGCCGGATGGTCCGGCGCACAGCGAGCAGCCCTCGCGGACCAGTGGCACGGATGGTGGGCGGCGCTTATCGCGAACCGCCCGGAGACGCGTCCCGGCGGCCCCGACTTCGGGTCGACCCGCGGCACCGAGCTGCGCGACGTGCAGAGGGAACTGTTCCACCCGGCGCGGAGGTGGCGCGCCGAGCATCCCTCCCCTCCCCGGAGGACGAACGCCAACGTGCCGCCGCCGCTGCTCGTGACCCGCCTGGTCCAGGACATCGAGCGAGCACTCGGGCGGAGGGCCGCGCCATTCAGGTACGTCGTCGAATCGATACCCACGGCGGGGAGGCGCTATTGGGACCTCTCCCCCGCCGGGCTCCTGGTCAGCGAGGACCTCCTCGCGGACGCCGACGGCCTCCGCGACGTGCTCCGCCCGCGCCTCACGGCACTGGCTTAGGCCATGGCGCCACGACGGCGTGGAACCCGTCGGCGCGCGGCGACGATCGCCCGCGCACGCGGAAGATCCGGCGCGGGACGTCCGCGCCGGATCCTCCAGGGGTCGAGCCGAAGGGTCAGTGCGTCCCGACGAGGTTCGGCTCGTCCGCCCGACGGGCGGCGTCCGTCTCGTCAACGGCGTGCGGGGCGGCGTGCGCGTCGGCGGCGATGGTGGCCTCGTCGAAGGGGTCCTGCCCGTCCAGCACGCGGTGGACCTGCCCGAGGTCGATCTCGTGCACCCACTTGCCGAGCACCAGCGTGGCCACCGCGTTGCCGGTGAAGTTCGTCAGCGCGCGGGCCTCGGACATGAACCGGTCGACGCCGACGATGAGGCCGACGCCGTCGACCAGGTCGGGGCGGTGCGACTGCAGGCCGGCGGCCAGGGTCGCGATGCCGGCACCGGAGACGCCCGCCGCGCCCTTGGACGCGATGATCATGAAGACCAGCAGCGAGATCTGCTCGCCCAGCGCCAGCGGCTTGCCCATCGCCTCGGCGACGAACAGCGCGGCCATCGTCAGGTAGATGGCGGTGCCGTCGAGGTTGAAGGAGTAACCCGTCGGGACCGTCACGCCGACCACCGGCTTCGAGACCCCCAGGTGCTCCATCTTCGCGATGAGCCGCGGCAGGGCCGCCTCGGAGGAGGAGGTCGAGAAGATCAGCAGGTACTCCCGGCCGAGGTACCTCATGAGCTTGAAGATGCTCACCCCGGTGACGGCGCGGAGCAGGCTGCCGAGCACGACGACGATGAACAGCGCGCAGGTGATGTAGAAGGCGAGCATGAGCGTGGCCATCGACACGATGGCCTGCACGCCGGTCTCGCCGACCACCGCGGCGATGGCGCCGAACGCCCCGATGGGCGCGACCCACATGATCATCATGAGCAGGCGGAACACCAGCGACTGGGCGTAGGTGATGGCCTTCAGGACCGGCTTGCCCGCCGCGCCCATCCGCTGCAGGGCAAACCCGCACAGCAGGGCGACGAGCAGGGTCTGCAGGATGTTGCCGGAGGTCAGCGAGCTGAGCAGCGTCGTCGGGATGATGCCGAGGATGAACCCGGCGGTGCCCCCGGCGTGCTCGGTGTCGGTGGGCGCCTCGTAGGTGGTGCCGCTCAGGTGCAGGCCGGAGCCGGGATGGATGAGGTTGCCGACGACGAGCCCGATGGCGAGGGCGAACGTCGACATGGTGAGGAAGTACACCAGCGCGATGCCGCCGACCTTGCCGACGGTCGCGGCCTTGGCGATCGACCCGACGCCGAGCACGATCGTGCAGAAGATGATCGGGGCGATCATCATCTTGATGAGCGCGATGAACGCCGTGCCCAGGGGCTTGAGGGCGACGGCGGCGTGCGGTGCGACGAGGCCGAGGACCGCGCCCGCGACCACCGCGCCGATGACCGACATGTACAGCCAGTGCGTCTTGTCCTTCTTCGGCGAACGCCCGGCCTGGCGTTCGGTGCTCTTCACAGCCATGGGGTCCTCCTTGACAACGGGGCGAGCGGTGCGCCGGCGGCGTTACCGTGACCACTGTCACATCGAGGCCCCCGGGCCCTCCCCTTGCGGTCATAGAGTTCGCGAGGCTCGGCGCGTCGGGGAGGAAGAAGCGGGCCGTGAAGGGTTGGAGCGTCGCGCTGAGGGTCTTCGTCCTCCAGCTGGTCGCCGTGCTCGTGGCGACGGCCGGGGTGGGCTACCTGCTCTGGCAGAACGACGCGCGCGCCAACCACGACGAGGCGGTCGCCCGCAGCCGGACGCTCGCCACCGCCGTCGCGGACGACCCGTTCGTGCGGGACTCGGTGACCTCCCCGGACCCGGCCGCCACCCTGGCCGGGCCGATCGAGCGGCTCCGGCGGGACGCGGGAGCCGACTTCATCACGGTCATGGCGCCCGACGGCACCCGGTTCACCCATCCCGACCCGGAGCAGGTGGGCGGGATCTACCGGGGTACCCGCACGCCAGCGCTGGCCGGGAAGACCTACACCGAGACCTTCACCGGCACCCTCGGCCCGTCGGTCCGGGCCATCGCCCCCGTGCGGGACGACGACGGCGGCATCGTCGCGCTGGCGGCGGCCGGCATCACGGTCCAGCGGGTGGATCTCGCGACGGCGCGGGACGTGCCCGGCGTCCTCGCCCTCGGCGCCGTCGTCCTCCTCCTCGGCGCCGCCGGGTCGGCGCTGCTGGCCCGGTACCTCTGGCGGACCACCCTCGGCCGTGGCCCGGCGCAGCTCGCGCGCATGCACGTCCTCGCCGACGCCACCCTGCACACCGCCCGGGAGGGGCTCCTCCTCGTCGACGGCGACGGCACGGTGCAGCTCTTCAACGACCGCGCCGCCGAGCTCCTCGACCTGCCCGCGACCCTCAGCGCCGACGACCTGCCCCTGGCCCTCAGCGACATCGACCTGCCGCCGACCATCCGCGACCTGCTGGTCTCCGGCGCGACGGTCGAGGACGAGCTGCACGTCACCGGCACGCGGGTGCTCCACGTGACCCAGCGGCCGGTCACCGCCGGCCGGACCAGCCCGCGCCGGCTGCGCCGTGCACCGGCGGAGGAGAAGCCGGGCGGGCGGGTGCTCGTGCTGGGCGACCACACGGAGATCAGCCGGCTCAGCGGCCAGCTGGGCACGGCGCGGAGCCTGTCGACGGCGCTGCGGGCCCAGACCCACGAGCACGCCAACCGGCTACACACCATCGTCTCCCTCCTCGAGCTCGGGCGGACGCGGGAGGCCCTGGACTTCGCCGTCGCCGACCTCGGTGGCACCCAGCGGCTCACCGACGAGGTGATCACCTCGGTGGACGAGCCGTTCGTCAGCGCCCTGCTCCTCGGCAAGACCGCCGCCGCGCACGAGCGGGGCGTGCGCCTCGACGTCGTCGTGACCGGGGAGGTGGGCGGCCTCGACATCCCGCCGGCCGACCTCATCACGCTGATCGGAAACCTGGTGGACAACGCGATCGACGCCGCGGCCGGGAGCGTCGACGCGACCGTCGAGGTCGACCTCAGCGAGATCCCGGCCGGCCTGCGGATCCGTGTGGCCGACACCGGACCGGGGCTGCCGGGCGACGGCGACGCCTTCGCCCTGGGGACCACGTCCAAGGCGGCCGGGCCCGAGGGCCGGGGCGTCGGGCTGGCGCTCGTCCGGCAGACCGTCGCCCGGCTCGGCGGCAGCGTCACCGCCTACAACGACGGCGGTGCCGTGTTCGTCGTCGAGCTGCCCCGGCGCGCCGGCGACCCCTCGGGTGGACGGGTCGCGCAGTCCGGGGCGTCCGGCGGCGGTGCGGCGTGACCGGAACCGGGGTGGCGGCGTGACCGGCGGCGTGACCGGCGGCAGGGCCGGGGCGACGGGAGGGCCGGCGGTCATCCGGGTCCTCGTCGTCGAGGACGAGCAGCTGACGGCGGCCGCGCACGCCCAGTACGTCGCCCGCCTGGAGGGCTTCGAGGTCGTCGCCACCGCGCGCACCGCCCACGCCGCCCTCGAGGCCGTCGCCCGGTCCCGCGACGCCGGCCGGCGCGTCGACCTCGTGCTCCTCGACATGCACCTGCCCGACCGGCACGGGCTGGACGTCGCCCGGCTCATCCGCGGCTCCGGCACGGACGTCGACATCATGGTGATCAGCGCGGCCAACGACGTCCCCACCGTGCGGGCCGCCGCGACCACGGGGATCGTCGGCTACCTCATCAAGCCGTTCGCCTTCGCCGACTTCGCCGCGAAGATGCGCGGGTACCGCACCTACCGCCGGGCGTTGTCCGCCGGCCGGCCGGGTGCCGTCGCGCAAGATGAGGTGGACCGGGCGCTGGCCGCCCTGCACGACGACGCCCCCGCCGGGCTGCCCAAGGGCCTGGCGCCCGAGACCCTCGACCAGATCACGGCACTGCTCCGCGACGGCGACCGGGCGTTCTCGGCGAGCGAGGTGGGCGAACGGCTCGGCCTCTCGAGGGTCACCGCCCGGCGCTATCTCGAGCACCTCGCGCGGGTGGACCGGGTGACCCGGACGCCGCGGCACGGGCAGGCCGGGCGACCGGAGCTTGAGTACCGCTGGTCGGGATAGCGGGCGGGACAGCCGCTTGCCGAGGATGGCCGCCGGCGCGGGGGGACATCACGTCCTGCCCGGTGAGCCACCGGTCTCGCCGGTGGTGACGGGACTGAGATTGCCGCAGGCCACGGCGTGTGACACCGTGGAAACGAGCCCCAAACACGGGCCTCCGGACGATGGGTGCCGTACCCGGTGTGCGACAAGACGGCCCGTGGAGGCTGTCATGTCATGGCTCGTTCTCGTGATCTCCGGTGTGCTGGAAGCCGTGTGGGCCACCGCACTGGGCAAGTCCGACGGCTTCAGCCGGCTGGGACCTACCGTGGTGTTCCTCTCCGCCCTGGCCGCCAGCATGGCGGGACTGGCCTATGCCATGAGGGATCTGCCGGTGGGCACCGCCTACGCGGTGTGGGTGGGCATCGGCGCGGTGCTGACCGTGGCCTACGCGATGGCCAGCGGCGAGGAGCCGCTGTCGGCGCTGAAGGTGGTGTTCCTGGTGATGATCGTCGCCGGTGTGGTCGGTCTCAAGCTCGTCCACTGAGGGCCCCTCTGGCCTACGAAGCGCATCAGACGGGCTTGCCCGTCCCTTCCTCCGACCGCGCCGAAGCCGCGTGGAGGACCGGTCAGTGCGGGTGCTCGTCGGTGACGACGACGGCGTCGAGCGCCACCAGACCCGCCGCGGTGAGCCGCAGGGGGTTCACCTCGATCTCGGCGACGTCCGGGTTGACGAGCAGAGCGTTGCCCACCGCGGTGAGCACCCGCGCGAGCTCAGTCGGGTCGAGCGTCGGGCCGCCGCGATGACCGAACAGGAGGCGGCGGGCCTGGAGGTCGTCCACCATGGCCGCGGCCGCACTGTCGCTCAGCGGCACGGTGCGGATGGCGACGTCGGCAAGGACCTCCGCCGCCGTGCCGCCCAGGCCGAGGAGCAGGACCGGGCCGAAGACCGGGTCCCTGCGGGCCCCGACGATGAGGTCGACCCCCGGGGCTGCCATGGTCTCGACCAGGACCTCCCGCGCGCCGGCCGCCACGAGCGAGTCGACCGCGCGCTCCATGTCGTCACGCGTGCGGACCCCGAGATGCACGCCCCCGACCTCCGTCTTGTGCAGGACGGCCGCGTCGAGCAGCTTCACCGCCACCGGTCCGCCGAGCGCCTCCAGGGCGTCCAGCGCCTCGCCGCGATCGCGGCACCGGCGCCGCGGCGGCGTCCGCACGCCGAGGGCGTCGAGGAGCTCCTTGGCGCCCACCTCGTCCCACGGTCCCGCCAGCCCGGGCCACGGCTGGGCAGGGGTCACGTCGTGGGAGAGCGCGAAGCGCCCCTTCGCGTCGTCGACCAGGGCCGCCACGCCCCGAGCAAGCGCGGTCGGGCCCGAGATGAGCGGGATCCCGGCCTCGCGCGCGGCAGCACGCTGGGCGTCGACGTCGTGGGCCGGGCCGTCCACGCCGAGCAGCACCGGCAGCTCGTCGGCCGCGCCGGACGCTACGACCGTCGCGGGCAGGTCCACCACCGGCTCCGTCAGCCCGTAGATCGCCACCGCGTCCACGGCCGGGTCGGCGGCCACGGCGGCCACGACGCGGTCGAAGCCGGGCCCGGGGCGCCCGGTGTCGACGGGGTTGGCCTGGAAGGTGAGCGGCGGCAGCACCTCGGCGATCGCCGCCTGGGTGGCGCCGGAGAGCCGCGGCAGGTTGACCCCGGCGGTCTGCAAGGCGTCCGCGACCAGCAGACCAGGGCCCGCCTGGCCGGTGATCACCGCGACGCCGGGCGCGGGTGACGGCGCCAGACGCCGACCGGAGAGCGCAGTGACGGCGTCGACCAGCGCGTCCTCGTCGTCGACGAGCACGGCACCGGCCTGCCGCAGCACGGCACGGGTGGTGCGCCAGGACGTCGCCAGCGCCCCCGTGTGCGACCGGGCGAACTCTGCGACGTCGCTGCGGCCGACGACGAGGGCGACGACCGGCTTGACGGCCGACAGCCGTCGTACCGCCCGCAGCAGCGCCGGCCCGTCCTGCACCGTCTCGAGGTGCAGCGCCACCACGTGCGTCTGATCGTCGCCGACGAGGTGCTCGAGCACGTCCGAGGTGGTGATGTCGACGCCGGCGCCCAACCCCACGCAGAGGCTGACGCCGACGCCGGCCCGCTGCAGCCGGAAGGCCAGCGCGTGGTTGACCCCGCCGCTGGCGGCCACGACGGCCACCGGTCCGGCGGCGAGCTGGGCGACCCCGGGCACGAAGCTGGCCAGCAGCCGACGGGCGGGAAGGAAGAATCCCGAGGTGTTCGGGCCGAGCAACCGGATGCCGGTCTCCTGTACCGCCGCCGTGACCGCGCGCTGGTGCTCCTCCCCCGCGGCTCCGGCCTCGCCGAAGCCACCCGCGCACACCAGGGCGGCGCGCACGCCGCCGTCGGCGCAGTCGCGCAGCGCCTGGGCCGTCGCGGTGGCCGGGACGCAGAGCACGGCAAGGTCCACGGCGCCGCGGGCAACCGCCAGCGCGTCACCGACGCTAGCGTGCATGCCCTCACCCCGGCTGTTCACCAGGTACAGCGGCGCGTCGTACGCGGCGAGGGACTGGGCCATGACCGCTCCCAGCTTGCCGGGCGTCGCGGAGGCACCGACGACCATCACGCCGCGCGGCGCGAACAGGGAGTCCAGAGCGGTGGGGGCGGCCACGGCGTGACCTGCGGTCGTTGGCGGGGTCATGCGAATCTCCATTCGACGGCGTGCTCCGCGTTCCGCGGGTGCGTGTGCTGGGCCGTGTGGGTGGGGGTGTCTGTGGTGAGGGTTTGGTGGTCATGTGCGGGCGAATGCTCACCGTTGTGGGGCCGTGGGTGTGCGTGGTGGTGTCAGGTTTCGAGGAGGAGGGCTTCGCCTTGTCCGCCGCCGCCGCAGAGGGCGACGGCGGCGCGGTGGATGCCGTTGGTGGCGAGCTGGTGGGCGGCGTGGACGACGAGGCGGGCGCCGGAGGCGCCGATGGGGTGGCCGATGGCGATGCCGCCGCCGTGCGGGTTGACCTTGGCGGGGTCCAGGCCGAGCTCGGTGGTGGACTGGGCGACGACGGCGCCGAAGGCCTCGTTGATCTCGACGTGGTCGAGGTCGTTCGGGTGCCAGCCCTGCCGGGTCAGGGCCTGTCCGAGGGCGCGGGCGGGCTGGGCGTGCAGGGAGGTGTCCGGCCCGGCGACCTGCCCGGCCGCGCGGAGGGTGGCCAGGACCGCCCAGCCCTGGGTCTGGGCGTGGGCGCGGGTGGTCAGGACCACGGCGGCGGCGCCGTCGGAGATCGGGGACGCGTTCCCCGCGGTGA